>CAJUCD010000004.1 GCA_910585045.1 uncultured Bacilli bacterium | reverse complement strand
AAAGGATTATCCTTTGTTGTTATCTATCTACTGACATTTTCTTAAAAATTTGACATATTTAATGCAATAGTTTTTAATTTAAGAATATTTATCTAATATTTACCAATAATAATGTTAGGTGAATTATATGGAAAATAAACTTATTAAAAGAATTCAAAAAGAATTTAGTAAAACACCAGATTTAATCATTAAAAAAGTGAAATTATCTTTAATAGATACTGTTTATATAGTTTATTTAGAAACAGTTAGTTCTAGTGATAAAGTTAATGATTATATTTTAAAAAATCTAAGTTATATTGGAAGTACAAAAAATTCCAAAGTAATTAATTTAGAAAGTATTCTACCAGGTCCTAATTTAGTTAATATTAATAATCCTGATGAAATAGAGTATTTTATAACAAATGGTTTTACAGTAGTTATTAGAAATAATACAATTGTAGCAATAGAAACAAAGGCTGATATTAATCGTAGCGTCTCTACTCCAGATACAGAACCAGCAGTTAATGGACCAAAAGATGCTTTTACAGAAAATTATCAAATTAATATGGGTTTAGTTAAAAGAAGAATTAAATCTAATACATTAAAAACTGATGAATTTACGATTGGTAGAAAGACTAAAACTAAAATTGGTGTTCTATATTTTGATGATATAGCCGAAACTGAATTAGTGGATAGTATAAAGAAAAAAATTGAGACCATTGATATAGATGGGATAATTGATTCCAGTACAGTTGGGCAATTAATAGCTGATGAAGCTAAAGTGCACTTTCCTACATATGTAACTACTGAAAGACCTGATAATGTTTCAAGAGCTCTTTTAGAAGGTAAAATTGTTATTATGGTAGATACCTCGCCTCTTGCTATAATACTTCCAGCTTTCTTTATTGACTTTATAAATCCAGGTATGGACCAATATAATAAAAGTAAAAATGTAAATTTTATTAAAATAGTACGTTTTCTTTGTTTTTTTCTTTCAATGATAATTCCATCAATATATATAGCAGTTGTAAATTATAATCAAGAGACTATTCCTACTAATTTATTAGTAAGTTTTAGTATTCAACATGATGGTGTGCCTTTTCCTGCTATAATTGAAGCTTTTATTATGCTTTTTATATGCGAAATGTTAAGAGAAAGTGACTTACGTTTCCCTAATTCTTATGGTAGTGCTATTTCAATTCTAGGAGCTTTAGTTTTGGGTGATGCAGCCGTTTCAGCAGGTATTGTGAGTCCTATTATGATTATTACAATTTCTCTTACATTTATGGCTAGTTTAATGTTTACCGAAACTGAATTATCTAGCGCACTTAGATTTCTAAGATTTATTTTTATAATATTGGCATCTTTTTATGGAATACTGGGTATAGTTTTTGGAGTATTATTCTTTTTAATTAAAATTAATGATTTATATTCTTTTGGCAAACCTTATTTCTTCCCTTTAATGCCATTTGATAAAATATATGCTCTTAAATCAGTGCTTAAAGCTGAAACTAGAAAAGATACTAAAAGAACATCAATGCTTACAGATAAAAATTATACAAAACAAGGAGAAAATTTATGAAAAAAATCTTAATTTTATTAATTATTCCCCTACTACTTGGAGGATGCTATGATTATAATGAATTAAATGACTTAGCTATTGTAGCAGGAGTTGGAATAGATTATGAAGATGATAAATATATTGTAACATTCGAAATATTAAGTACTAAAAAGGAAGGAGAACAATCAGCTTCTTCTAGTACTTATAATGTTTCTGCTAAAGGAGATACAGTAACAGAAGCTTTTGCTAATAATGGTAATAACTTAGATAAAGTTGCTTATTTTGATCATATTGAAGTAGTAGTTATTAGTGAAGAAGTTGCTAAAAATCATTTAAAACAAGTATGTGAATACTTAATTAGAGGTTCTAAAATAAGAAATGAGTTCTTTCTTACTTTAACAACAGAGAATACCGCCAAAGATATTATTACATCGTCTTCTAAAGAAAAGCCTATTGCTTCAACATTTATTGTAGACTTGCTAGAATATAATGATGATTCTAGAAGTGCAGGATATTATGTCCCCTTCACTAAAACTTTAAGAAATATTTTAACTGGTGGTGAGGATGCTATGATGTCTACTTTTAAACTTAAAGATGATAAGATTGTTTTAGATGGAATGGCAATATTTAAAGATTATGAATTAATGCATGTATTTAAGCCTGAGGAAGCTTCTATTATTAATTTTTTAAATAATTTTAATACTAAAACTGTCTTTTTTGAAAAAAGTTGTGGTAAAGATAAAAAAACAGTAATTAGTTTATATGAAAGCAAAGTTGATATAGCTCCTAATAATGATAATGTGGTAATTAGTGGAAAATTAAATGCAAGAGTTAATGAAGATAATTGTGATTATAATTTAAAAGATGATGATTCTTATAAGATTTTACAAAAAGATTTTAATAAAATTATTGAAGAAAAAGTTAATGAAGTGATTGATCAATTAAAAGCTTATGAATCTAATGTACTTAGTATAGGTAAGAATTATTATAATAAATATCGCAAAAAATATTATTATAGATGGACTGACCAAGATTTTAAATATGATATTGATTTAAAAATTAATAAGAAAGGCTTAGTATTTACGGTGAAATAAATGAAAAAAACAAATACTTATATTGTATATTTTTTAACAAGAGGTTTATTTTTAGGTTTTGGTTTTTCTCATCTTTTTTCAAAGGCTGGAAAAGATTCATATATTGGTGCAATATTAGGTACAATTATTGGTCTAATTTTTACTTACTTTTATAGTTATATAATAGAGAAGAAAGAGAATCAAGAATTAAAAGATATTTTTAAAAAAGATAAAATCTGGGGTATGATTAGTAGAATTTTATTATTATTAGCAAGTATATTAATTCTAGTTTATATTTTAATAATTTATAAAATATTTGTAGTCAGTTTTTTACTAGTTAGTTCGCCAGAAATTTTTGTTACTATACCTTTTATTATTTTAACGTTATATTGTGCTTTTAAAGGTTATAAAGTAATTAGCCGGGTAGCAGGATCTCTTTTTCCTATTAGTATAATTTTCTCTATTATTATTCTTTTGAGTTTAATGGGTTTTATTGAAACAACTAATTACTTACCTATCCTTACCGAAACTCCTCTTAATACCTTAGAAACTGCTTTAATGTTTGCAGGTTTTAGTGCTTTACCTAATATATTAACTTTACATATTAAAGGTGATATTAAAGGTTATAAAAGAATGTATATTATTTCTGCTATAACACTTATTTTAGCTGCTTTATTTGTCGAAGGTGTTTTAGGTGAAGTTTTAGTGGAAATATTTAGATTCCCTGAATATATGGTTTTAAAACAAATTAAATTATTTAAATTTATTGAAAAAGTAGAAAATGTATTAGCTATAATTTGGGTTCTTGATTTATTTATTACTGCAGTTATGGCAATGTTTTCTATTAAAGAATTGGTGCCAGAAAATAAAGCTAAATTAACTACATCTGCTATATTAGTAGTTTTAATATATATTATAGATAATTTCTTAGCTTTTAACTATGTCAATGAACTTCGAATGTATTATGTTCTGCCAATAATTTCACTTATTGTTCCTATAATTGTGGGACTTCCCCTTTTATATTTAGTAAAGAAAAAAGCTTAAAATAATTATTAATTAGCATCAACAATATAGTAGATATCTGGATAACTTAGTTTATCCTTTTTATTTATAGCATATAAGAAAACTGTAATATTTAATTTTTTTAAACTATTTATTAAATGGGGACTTGCAACATCATATAGAATTCCCATAAAATCATAATTATAAGTTGTAGTACTATTTAAAATATAGTTTAATATGCCTATTTTAAAAAGATTATTATTTATTTTTTTGATTACACTATTAAAAAAGCTCATAACATAAATATTTTTAGTTTTATATTTGTTTAATAATTTTGTTAACTGAATAGTATCAATATTTATATCTTTAATTTCTATAAGAATAATTTTATTAGTTTTAAGTTTTAAAACATCCTCTAGCTTTATTAAACCATGCTTTTTTAATTCTTTATATGGTTGTTTCCAAATAAATTTGCCATTTACTAAAGGATCATGATTGACAACAAAAACTTTGTCACTACTAGTATATATATCAAGTTCAAAACCTGCATAATCAGGATTATTTATAGCTCCTAAAAAAGCAGGAATAGTATTTTCTTTAACTACCTCACTAAAAATACCACGATGTGCTATAAGCATAATAAAACCACCATTAAATTATATTAATAGTGGTTCTTTTTTAGAAATTTTGTTTTTAAGATTTTTTGATATTATATATCTAGTCTTAATACAATGTCACTTTCAGGATATGTTACACATGGATGAATATAATCATTATCTAATACTGCTTTATTCATATTACTACCTATCATTTTTATTTTACCTTCTAATAAAACGCTTCGGCAAAATCCACATATACCAACACGACAACTAGATGGAGCTTTAATACCAGCTTGTTCCATAGATTCTAAAAGAGTTACATTACTTTTGCATGTAGCAAGTACAAAATCATTTTTTAAAATAACTTTTAATTCATAAGTTTCAATATTACTTGGATTATAATCTATATAAAAGTTTTCATAATGGACTGATTTTCTTGGAATATTAAATTCACTTAAAATAGTGTTCATAGCTTTATATAAAGACTTTGGTCCACACATAAAAACGGTGTTAAACTCTTTAATAGCTGGAGCTAAAACATCTTTATTTATATAACCATGAATAAATCCTTCCTTTTCTTCTCTAGTAATTACAACATGAATTTTAACTCTTTTACTTTTTTTGTTTAATAATTCGATTTCTTTTTTAAAAAGCATATCATCATAAGTTCTAACGCTATAAAAAATTGTCAAATCACAGTCTTCTAAGCCATCTTCAATTGCTAAGGCTAAAGACATAAATGGAGTTATTCCACTGCCACCAGCAATAGCTATGACATTTTTTTCATCTCTAATACTGTTATAAGTGAAATTGCCTGTTGGTTTAGAGATAGTTAAGCTATCACCAACTTTAATATTATCTAACAAATAATTGCTTACCAAACCATTACGCACTCTTTTAACTGTAATCCTATAAATATTTTTGGCAGCATGAGCTGGAGATGAGGCAAGAGAATAAGCACGAGTAGCATATTCTTCATTAATATTTAATTTTACGCTTATATATTGACCAGCTTTAAACATAGCTAACTCATTAGTTCCTTTGCTAGAATCAGAGGTTAAGATAAAACTTTTAGTATCACTTGATTCATCAATGATTTCACTTACTATTACATGCTGAATGTCTTTGGTTTTAGATACTTCAGAGTCAATATAAGTATTTTCAATATTTTTAGCAGAATAGCTTTTAATAATATTTTTCCGCTCTTGTCTTAAACTTTCAATTTTATTCGCCATTGTTTTCACTTCCTTTTTGATTTAATAATTTTTCTGTTACATAGTAGCCACTATAGAAGGCATTATCAAAACCGCCTCCAAAAATTGCACTATTACCAACAAAACTTAGATTAGCTAACTTTTCATCTTCCTCAGAAATTAGACGATGAATACTATTATCATAGCCAAGACGCATATATCCCATAAATGAACCATTAATATTATTAGTTAATCTTTCAAATGTAAAAGGAGTAGCAATTGATATTTCTTCAATATAATTTTTAACATCTACTTTAAAAGCCTCTTCAAATTGATCAATTAAATGTTTAGCTAATTCTTCTTTAACTTTATAATAATTATTTTTATTAACTTTATCAAATACATTGCCAAAATATGAAGTTCTAAGAACTAATATTGTAGTATTCTCTGGACTTGCATTATCACATACAACGTTTGGAACAATAGCTTCAAAAGTACTATGTTTTAAAGAAGTCATTTTTGCAACATTTTGTTCACTATTTAATGTATTAAATTGATAATAATGATAATTAGTTAAATTTAAAGCTTTATGGTCTTGATTTAATCCTAAATAAACATAAATACCATTAGGCGAAAGAGTTCTAGCATTCTCAAGACGATTAATGTCTTTATCTGTTTTTTTAATTAATTCTTTAAAAACATAACGTTTTGATAAATCACAAATAACATGCTTGGCTTTATATTCTTTGCCATCACTAGTTTTTATAGTTTCAGTATCACTATCTTCAATTATTTCGATAACTTTAGTATTATAATGAATTTTACCACCTAAAGTTTGAAATTGTTTAGCCATTTCTAATGCTAGAGCAATATTTTTGTCATTTAAAACAACAGTTTTCTTAAATATTAATTTATACATGAAATTAGCATAATCAATAAAATTTAATTTATTTAAAGGACTTCCTATTTCAAGCCACAAATAACTCATTTTATGAATAGTATCACGTGGTATTTTTAAATCTATTAAAGCATTCAAAGCATTATAGTCTAAATATTTTGTAAAATTAGGGAAATTTTCTTCAATTTGATAGTTATTTGCTTTTATACACTCTAAAGCATCATGTACCTCTTTGGTAATTTTGATAAATTCTCGAATAGGTTCCATAGAACCAGGATTTTGTTGTTCTAACCATAAAACAAATTCTTCAAATTCTCCTTTTATTTCGTAGTCTTCATTAGTGTCTAAAACTTTAATACGATTATTAAAAGGAATTAATTTGGTACTAGTTGTTAAACCATATTTTTGGAATAATTTTTGAATTTCTCCAATATGTTCACTATTTCCAAAGTCATATAAATCCCAAATAGTTGTATCAAATTCAAAGCGGCCTTTTTTGAAAGTACTAGCTAAACCTCCTGGTAAACTATTTTTTTCTAATATTAAAACTTTTTTATTGTTGGCAATAAGATTTAAGCCTGCGCTTAAACCACCTATTCCTGCGCCAACTATTATATAATCATAAATCATTTGTTTATTCCCCTTCCATTCTATATGTAAAATTAGTTACTTCTTCAATATCTGTTCCATATTCTCGAATATATTTATAATGTTTATCTAACATTGATTGGCAATAAGCTTCTAAGTCACTAGCTTCTTTTGTCATTAAATTTAAGTGTTTTAAACTTAGAAGAACTAAATTATAACGGTCAATTTTATTTAATACACGCATATCAAATGGTGTAGTGATAGCTCCTTCCTCATTATATCCGCGAACATGTAAATTATTGTTATGTCTTTTATATGTTAGCTCATGTATTAAATTAGCATAACCATGGAATGCAAATATAATTGGTTTATCTTGAGTAAATAAATAATCATATTCTGAATCTGGTAAACCATGAGGATGATCTACATTACTTTCTAATTTCATTAAATCAATAACACTGATAACACGTACTTTAATATTTGGTAAATAAGTTCTTAAAAGCATTGAAGCAGCAATAATTTCTAGCATTGGAGTATCGCCTGCTCCTGCTAAGATGATATCAGCATTTTCATCACTATTACTAGCAAAATCAAGAATACCAATACCTTTAGTACATAATTTTATAGCTTGTTCTTTATTTAACCATTGTAGTGATAAATGCTTACTAGCAACAACTACATTTATATAATTTTTAGTTTTAGTAATATGGTCAAATGTAGAAATTAAAGTATTAGCATCTATTGGTAAGTAAATACGAACTATTTCCGACTTTTTAGTTACAATATGATTTAAGAAACCTGGATCTTGATGTGTATAACCATTGTGATCTTGTTGCCATACATGAGAAGTTAAAATAATATTTAAACTAGATATCGGTTCACGCCATGGGAGTTCTTTGCATATTTTTAACCACTTGGCATGCTGACTAACCATTGAATCAATTATTCGACTAAAAGATTCATAAGTATGGATAAATCCATGACGTCCTGTTAAAAGATAACCTTCAAGCATTCCCTCACAGGCATGTTCAGATAAAATAGTATCAATAATAGCTCCATCTGTATTTATATATTCATCACCGCGGATAGTTTCGCCGTTCCATTTGCGATTAGTAACTTCAAATACATGATTAAGACGATTTGATAAAGCTTCATCAGGACCGAAAATACGATAATTATTCTTATTTAATTTGACAATATCACGTATAAAATATGATAAAGTAAGCATATCACTTTCTTTTATAATACCAGGTGCTGGTATATTTAACATATATTCTTTAAAATCAGGAACATTTAATTCAACTAAAACTTTGCCACCATTAGCGTGTGGATTAGCTCCCATACGTTTTTCTTTGTCTGGTATTAATTCTCTAATACCCCTTTTTAAAGTGCCATTTGCATCAAATAATTCCCATGGACGGTAGCTTTTAAGCCACATTTCTAAAATGTCCAAGTTGTCTAAATGTTCACTATCAACTGCAATAGGAACTTGATGAGCTCGGAATGTTCCCTCGACAATCTTTTCTTCTACAATTCTTGGTCCTGTCCAACCTTTAGGTGTTTTTAAAATAATCATAGGCCACATAGGTCTAGTAGTATCTTTATTCTCAAGAGCATTCTTTTTGATTTGTAAGATTTTTTCTGTAGCAGTATCTAAGGCTTTAGCCATAAGTTCATGAGTTAATGCATCAGTAACATGCTCCACAATTATTGGCTGCCAACCTAATCCTTTAAAATACGATAAAAGTTCTTCTTTGCTAATACGAGCTAAAATAGTAGGATTAGCAATTTTATAACCGTTTAAATGAAGTATTGGAAGAACTACACCATCAGTTATAGGATTTAAAAATTTATTTAATTGCCAACTGGCTGCTAGAGGTCCTGTTTCAGCTTCGCCATCGCCTATAATGCAAGAGGCCCATAAATCTGGATTATCTAAAACCGCGCCAAAAGCATGAGATAGACTATATCCAAGTTCGCCGCCTTCGTTAATACTACCAGGGATTTCAGGAGCTACATGACTAGAAGTTCCGCTTGGAAAACTAAATCTTTTAAATAATTTTTGTAAGCCGTCTTCATCATAAGTAATGTCAGGATATGTTTCGCTGTATGTCCCTTCTAAATAAACATTAGAATAAGCAGCTCCACCACCATGACCTGGTCCAGAAATAAAAATCATGTTTAAATCATATTTTTTAATAATACGATTCAAATGAACATAACAAAAGTTTTGACCTGGAGTGGTTCCCCAATGTCCTACTAATTTAGATTTTATGTGTTCTATTTTTAAAGGTTCCTTTAATAAAGGATTGTCTTTCAAATATAGTTCGCCAGCAGCTAAATAGTTGGTGGCGCGAAAATATGCATCTAATTTTTCTAATTCTTGTGTCTTTAATATTCTTTCCATAATATCACTCTACCCTATTATTTATTATAGCAAAAGTAAAGAAAAAAAGCCACTTAATTAAGTAACTTTTTCAAAATTTAAAATTTTGACATTTTTAAAATAATATTAGATCATTTTAAAAAATTAGGCATTAAAAAACCTCGTATTTACGAGGTAATATTCCATTTGGTGCGTTTACTGATGGGGTTTTGCACTCATCAGCAAAAAATAAGTTCACTGGTATTTGATATATTTATTATATCGTTTATCTTAGTTTAAAGCAATATCATTTGTTGCAGAAATTGTAATTTTTTATTTATTTCTTTTTACATATATTATTCCTATTATTGAAGTAATCACAATAACTGTAAGTGGAGCTACTTTAAAAAATACCCACTCAAATGAATGCCATAATGTTCCAATAATAGACCATTCAGGATCACTATAATCCCAAGATTGATATGGACTACCTAATACTTCTAATAATATAAAAAGTAATATAATGCATACATCTGTAATTATTAAGAAGTTTACTATTCTTTTTCTTTTTTGCTTTTTCCTCATAGATAATTGCTCATTAACAACTTCTAATTTTTCAGATATTGCTTTTAAATCATTTTTTTCTTTTTCCTCTATACTTTCACCAAGAATTTCACTAACTGGTGTTTCAAAAATTTCTGATATAGTGATTAACATTTCGGCATCAGGAACCGACAATCCTGATTCCCATTTTGAAATTGTTTGTCTAACAACATTTAATTTAATACTTAATTCTTCTTGTGAAAGTCCTTTATTTTTTCTTAATGTTTTTAAATTATCTTTTAACATATTACATTTTCTCCTTTCATCAAGTTAAGTATATTATAAGTGTTCCGTTGCTACAAGCAATGCGTTTTAACATTTCAACAAATTTAGCCCTCAATTTTCATAATGATATCATAAGCAGTAGAACACTCTTCTTTTGATAATTTTGTTTCATTAACTAGATATTCTATTGCCTCATCTCTGTTATCAAACTTTTTTAATATTTCTCTTACTTCTTTAAACTTTTCAATAACAGTTTGGATTTCACTATTCATAATTTCTCATCTCACTTTCAAATTGTAATTTAAATTATAGTTCTTTAAACTTAAAACCTTTTATATTATTTTCTTCTACAACATTTTTAAATTCCTCTGTAACATAAGATATTGCCTTTGGAAATTCTGGTAATTTAAAAATAGTTACATTCTTTAATTTTTCATTTTTAAAAACATATTTAATAACTCTCATAATTCTACCAGAAGATGGAAAACGCTTTATTTCTGAATTGTCATAATCAAGGCAATCAATTAAATCTGTTACATTTATTACATAAAATATTGTACCATTACTATTTATTTTAAATATTTGAGAATGTTTTTTCAAATATGGATATAAAATTTTATATGCTTTTTCATTCATAATATATGAACTAGGAGTAATGCTAAACACATCTCCAATAGGTTTATCTAATTCATCTTTATATTTACTTGGATAAATTAAATCAAATTTTCGATTTTCTACTTTCTTACCTTCAAATTCATAAGTTCTGTATCCATCTTTTGTTAAAGTTTCATAAGTTCTATAAGTATGATCTAACCATAATTCATAAACTTTTATATTTGATTCATCATTTTTATCAATTCTTCTTTTAGTTCGTAAAGCAAATTTTGATACTGAACTAATTGTATGACCTAAATCAAATCCCACATTCTCATCTCACTTTCAAATTGTAATTTTTCTATTTAGCAATAAATCTATAAATTGCATAAGCAACCCATATAAGCCAAGAGAATGCCCATATATCAAATATAAAACTTACTGATAGATACAAAATTGCAACTATAATGGCAATTATCCAATTCATTAGTTTTTTATTTTTCACAATATTTCATCTCACTTTCAAATTGTAATTTAATCTTCGATTTTCATAATAATATCGTATGCAACAAAACATTCTTCTTTTGATAGTTTTGTTGCATTAACAAGATATTCTATTGCTTCATCTTTAGTAGAAAAATCTTTTAATATATTCTTTACTTCTTTAAATTTCTCAATAACTTTTTTAATTTCATTATTCATATTCTCATCTCACTTTCAAATTGTAATTTATGTTTATAATTCAAACATACTTTTCTCATAATCTTTTACATAGTATCTTATATTAGTTCTTCCTTTTTGAATAATAGTATGTCCTTCTTTTTCTAGCAACTTCTTTTGAAGTTCTATTCCTTCTGGATATTTTGGATTTAGTTCGCCATCTGCTTTTAATGTTCTCCAATAAGGTGTTTCATCTTCTTTTCTTTGATAACTAGCCCAAGCAACAATAGATGTGAATATTCCTGCTGTTATTGGATCTGTAAAATCTGCATTATTCTTTTTTGCAAAGTAATCTCTAATTTCTCCAACTGTTATTACTTTTCCATAAGGTATTTTCTTCATAACCTCATCATAAGCCATTGGTGGTGCAAAATACATATTATCTCCACCATATTTTTTAATACTTGCCTCATCTGTAATTTTTACATATTTAGGCATATCTTTGCTATCTTTTAGCATAGCATTAAAATCTTTTTTACTTTCATTTGCCATAAAAAAATTCCTCCTTCTACCTAAATTATATAAAATTATTTTATATATGCAATGAGGCAGTTTTATTTTTTACAAATATTTTTATAAAGATAACTTGTAATTTGTATTATACTAAAATTCTAAATACAAAAGCTAATAATAATGCTATTAGTAAATTATAAACACTATTTTTAGGACTTACATATAGCACTAATATTGCTCCTATAAATAAAATTGTATCAATTATACTTTTAAAATAAAAATACCACATACCTATACTAAAAGATAATATAAACATTACTGCCAGTATCAAACTACTAATCATAAGTGATATTTTATTTTTACTTTTTGCATACCAACAAATAAATGCAAGTATAGGAGATATTGATGTTATCGTGTACCAAATCATCATATAACTTTTTGGATTAAAACCACTAACACATATTGTATATAAATGATAACTTACTGTCATTCCTATAAATAATAAGAATACATTTAAACTTGCTCTTAACGGTGTCTTACTAAATACAGAAATTGTAATAGCAATAAATATCCATATTCCCAATTCAGAGAATACATTTCCTAAATCTAAAACGCCTAATATGTGTTGCCACCATACTGTATCATCAATACTTAAATTATCTAGCCATTTAGAAAATATCCCCAATATTATTCCTAATAAAAATATTAAACTTGTATTTATAATCTTCCTACTTAATTTTAGATTCTTATCAGGTATTCTAATTTTTTCTAAAACTTCTTTCATTTTTGCTCCATTCTAAAAATTGTAATTTTTCTTTCTACTTACTTAACATTTTTATTGCTTCATCTTCATTTTCCACAAAAAATATATCTTTACCATTATTGCTTTCATATATGAAATCTTTTAATGGTTTACTTGTATATTTTGAATAATCTCCATATATAGCAAATTTTGTCTGATAATTTATAAATTTTTGTAAAATTTCTCCTGCTAATCCTTTACTTAATATAAAAAAATCTTCTATTATTGCATCTTTATTCAATGCTATTTTATTGCAGTTTGTTTCATATTTGATAGTCATAATAAAATCTATTGCTGATTGAACATCTTTTATTATAATTTCATTGCTTTTTACTATTGCTATATCGTTTATAATTTTTGTTTCCATTTCTGCTCCTTTCAAAATGTAATTTCTTGTTATGATTACTTTTTCATAACCTTTTCAAATTTAAACATTCCATCATCTTCTTTATAACAATCTAATTGCATATTTGGATCTGGATGTTTTTCATTAAAGTATTCAACTATATGAAATCCTAATCTATTTACATAGAAATGTATATTTCTTTTATCAAAATATGGAGTACAAGTTTCCCATATTTCAGTATTTGGATATAATTCTTCTATCTTTTTCCATATTGATTGTCCTATTCCTTTGCTTTGAACTCCAATTTTTACAAATAAAAAGTCTAAATGATTATAATTTGTTTCTTTATTTATTGTAACAACAACTCCACCAACTATTTGATTATTTTCAATCATTTCATAAGCATAACTATTCTTATTATTAAGGTCATTATCAATATCATTTTCTGGTAAAATTTGTTCTTCACTTTTACCATATACAGATTCATATCCACACTGAAAAGCATCTATCATAAGTTGCTTAAATTCTTTTACATCTTCTTTTCTTAATCTTACTAATTCCATTTATAATCTCCTAAATAATTTGTAATTTAGCAATTGCCTTTATAATCAATATTGGCTAATTTTGCTTGTTTACACAAATCTTTTGTTTGAATTTTATATTGTTTTCCATCTTTTATGGTATAAGTTCCACATTGTCTAAACTCAAAATTAACATTCTTTCTTATACATTGTTCTCTAATATCTAATGCCCAGTCATAATTAAATATCCTAGCATTTATATCAGATTCTCCACCAACAACTACTAATTCAATATTATCGAGATATTTTTCAATGTATATTTTTTCTAATAATGGTTGTGCTGTTATACATTTATGTTTTATTGGCAAATCTTTAAATATTGATAATTTATAATCTGCATTTTTTTGATTTTCAATAGTGCAACATACAACTACATTATCGTATCCATCTTCCCAGTCATCTGGAATACATTTCATAAATCTATCAATTCTTTTTGTTAGAAACAAAAAAGTACAGTCCTGTCTTTCTTTAATCATTTTCCAACATTCATTTCTCCACTTATCTGCTTCTTCTATTAGAAAATCAGTAGAAAAACATAAATAAACAATTCCAGATTTCATTTTATAATTACCATTTTTTAATTTTTCTATTGGTTTTTCAAAGTCTTTTGTTTTTACTATATCATTTGTATCGACATTTCTTTTTGAATCGCCTTTATGAATATAGCAATGTAAACAACCATCACTACATTTTTTACACCCTTGCCACGGATTCCACATTGCCATATTATTTTACTCCTAAAATCTTGATTTTTCATAGTTGTAAGGAATACTTGTACCTACAACTACATCTTCTATTTTTTCAATAATTAACCAATCGTCCATATTTCCTTGATGGTCAAAATCTAATGCTGTAATTTCTTCTACATTTGTAAATTCAACTAGACATAAGCATTTTTTGTGCCATCTTTCTTTTTGCTTATCAGTTAACTGTAATTGATTATTATTATCTTCAATAGTTTTTGTTATTTCTTCATCACTTAATTTTACATAGTTTTGAACATCTTTTACAACTGCCTTTGCTGTTATCTTTTTTGTTCCTTTTTCCATAAAATAAAGTATCTCATCTTTAAATACTCTGCTATGTGGTATTTTTCTTCCTGCTGCACCTCTTATAATCATTGTTTTACTACCATCTAAAATCTTATTTAATTCTTTTGATTTATCATCACAATATACTAAATGTACCATATTTTAATTCTCCTTTTTATTTTTAATCTCAGCGATAACTTACTATTTGTGCATCACTTTGATAATTTAATTATACATCTTTTTAAGACATTTTAATAGTAGTTGAAACACAAAAAATAGGCTATGGAAACATTAAAATTTCCATAGCCTATAAACATTTATAATTCTAAATCATCTTAATAATTATTTGAATATAACTATTTTAATATCACATAGTAATTAAAATCATCATCACTTAAAATGGTTATATTCTTTTCAAACACTTCATTTTTATTTCTAATTCCTGTTATTTTTATATTTGTGTTTATATTTACATTAAAATATAAAGTACTATTATTAGATAATTGATATGTAGTGCCTAAACTAGTTACTTTGCCTGTATCACCATTCCAATCTAAAATATTTCCATTATTAACTTCGATCTTTAGATAATCTACATTTTCTAGTTCAAACACAATTGGATAACCTGGTACACTTGACATTGCCAAATTATAACTAGCAAGACCTAATTTAATGTTATCTTTTAATTCTGTTTTTTCTACTTTTTCATCTTCTGACATAGTATAGGCATATACTTTCATGGCACCTATAACATTATCTTCCAAAATATTGTTTCCTTCATTTAATGAAGCTCCTATAAAGAGTGCAAGTACAAGACATACTGGAACAATAGCATATTTTATTATTTTACTCATTTTATTTATCTTCATCATTATAAAGTAGAGCAATTAAAGTATGATGCTTATTATTAACTATAATCTTATATGTCTCTTGTACACTTAAATTCGTTTTATCAAATTTAATCAAATGTCCATCTATAAATTCAACTTCTAAGTTTCCCATACTAACTTTCATTTTTAGTTTTTTCTTAATTTCACAAGGAAATTCTAATGTTTCTATGGTCGTTTTCATAAAAATTCATCAACTCCTTTACAACAATGAAAAAAGCCCATAATATCAAATACTATGAACTTTATATATGTAAAATCGCTTAAAGTGCGACTTTTAACCTCAATGGTGGAGAATGTGGGACTCGAACCCGCGACCCTCTGCGTGCAAGGCAGATGCTCTAGCCAACTGAGCTAATTCCCCAAAGGACATAACTATCTTAACATACAGGATAGTTAAAATCAAGAGTTTTTTGTGAATTTATTGAATTTTTACTAAACCCTTTTCAATTTCCTCTAAAGCTCTTCCAAGTTCCTTCTTATTAACGTATTCTTTTGCTTTCATTTGAAAATGACGATTTTCAAGCATTTGTTTACTTCTTTTTGAAGAAACATGAACTAAAATATACTTCGAATCAACAATATTTAGTAGTTTATCGATTGAAGGATATAACATATAACCACTTCCTTTACAATATTATAATACTAAATATTTACATATTTATGAAGTTAAACTATAAAAATTTGACATTTTTTTACATGTACAACATTAAATGTAGTCAATTAAGAGTGTTTTTAGTAAAGCTTGGTCTTTTTTGCTTCTAGGAATCTCTGCAAGTGTTAAAAGAAAACTAATATCTTTTAAATTGTTTTGTAAATGAAATATAATAACACGGTGGATAAAGTCAGCGGGGTCAAATATACCTAATGGGTAGCTTTTATATTCTTTTATAGCTATATCTATGAATTCCCTTTCCCTTTTCTTATCTCCAGTAATAATTATTTTACTTAATGCTGTAAAAAGTCCACATTCTTCTAAATATATATTAAATAAATTATTATGTAGATATTCTAAATGTTCTTTTTTGAAAGAATTTATTAAATCTAAAAAATTTTGCAAACCTATTTCTTCTAATAAATGTGTAGGATAATCTTTTAAAATTGGCGTAAAATCCATATCTTTAGATAATAATTTAATATTGTACCTTTTTAAAACATATTTCCAACTTTTAATGCTTTTATTTAAATCAATTTTTAGCATAGTATTTAGTATGGTGTTAATTGCAATTATATCACTATCAAATTCGATATTATTTTTTATATTATCAAATAAATTTGTAATATAAATGCCCTTATCCATTATTATCACCTAATATAATTTTATCATATAATTCTCAAATTGTAAAATATTATGCATATAAACTCCAAAAAGTGAATATACTCAATTTTTTTGAGAAAATTATTACTGGTGATAATTATGCAATTTCCTAGGATGAAAGAAATTCGAGAAGAAGCAGGTTTGAAACAAAAAGATATCGCAGAGATTATGAATGTAACTAAAGGTTCATATAGTATGTGGGAATGCGGTACAGATACTATTCCCCTTCGAAGACTTAATCAGTTCTGTAATTATTTTGATGTTTCTATTGATTATGTTGTAGGTTTTAATAATAAGAAGAAATATTCTAATGCAAAACCTGATATAAAAATTAAAATCACAGGTGAAAATTTAAAAAAAATTAGAACTAAAAAAGGTCTTACTCAAGTGGCTATTGCTGATGCTTTAAATATTAATCAGCCTACTTGGAATAGATATGAAAATAGTAAGTCATTAATTTTAACTGTGGTATTAGTAGAACTTGCAAAAAAATATCATTATTCTATTGATAAAATTCTAGGCAAAGATAAAGATTAAAGTGTTAGACTTTAATCTTTTTTAATGGCGACTATAATAATGTTCTTCAGTTTTAATTATAGCATCACGGTCAACTATGACAATAGGATACTCTTTAAACCAATCTGGTAAGAATTCAGGATTTTCAGTAAATGCATCTTGATAAGAATCTAATAACCTAAAATTGTCATGATTACTAGCATCTAAATATACATATCCCATATCTTTTAATGTAGACATAAATTTATCAAGATATATAGATGGAACACCTGATGCATCTCTTTCTAAAAATGGCGCAACTTCTAAGCCTGCAATAACTACCCCACTATCTTTTCTGATGTAGTCTTCTTCTAAACTTTTGATTATTAAATATAAGTCAGGACATATTATAGGAGCGCAATTATATTTCTTGTTTATTAATTTCAAGATAAAATCTCCAATTCTTATAGCTACACAAGTTGTTCCGCTAAAATTTGGAAAATGTACATCTTTATGCTTAGTACTAAGGCTTAAATACTTATCAATGTACTGTTCTAGCTTTTCGCCTAAACCATTAAAATATATTCTATCAACAGGAGCTTGACCAATTTTGTTATAAATAGCTAAATAATGACTAAAATAGTCTAAAATCTTTTGGTTCAAATTTGAACTCCAATTACTACTTAAATAAAAACGAATATTAGGATTGCTAGCAAAATATCTATTGGCATCCGATGCAAGTTCTGCTTCACTTTTAGGAGTTGGAGAATAGTGATAAACATTACAATAATCTAAAATTTTTGTTCCTAAAGTATTAGTTTGATAACTTCTAAAAATAAATTCTTTTACTTTATTAAATAATGATATATTTTCAGTATAGAAAAGACGATAAGCTATTTCACTCGCATCTTCACTATTCATATATTCTATTTGACCGTTAATATTAAACTTCATCATCATTTTAATAATATCTTCATTATATAGTGCTAAAATATTAGGATGCGCTGTTATTAAATGGCATATAGTTAAGGCTCTAATATGCATATCATCATGATATAAAAGATTTTCTAAATCTTGCTTTTTAGGGGCATAATCTTTAATAATTTGGGAAATTAAAATTTCTAATATATTGGGATTATTAGCTATTAGAGAAACAATATTATTTTTAATGTATTCTTCACCTTTAGAAAATTTTATTAAACTTAAACATTCTTCATAATTAAACTCTCTTTCAATAGTTTCTTTTAATTCTACTGAAATATCAAAATACTCCTCTAAATCACATAAAACTAAAAGCCAAAATTCTGGATGAATAAAGAAAAAGTCTCTACAGGTATTTATTATATCTAATTTATATTTACTATTTTTAATTAATCTAGCTTGCTCTATTAGTTCTTCTTCACTGAATGAATTAAGAACTTCTACTTTACCTTCTAAAAGCATATGCTCTAAGTAACACATAAAATCCCCTTCTTTTTGTATTAGATATTATAAAAGATTTCTACCAAATAATCAAGTGTTATTTAAGGCATATAAAAACCCCATATTATGGGGATATATTACGAAATGGTCGAGAAGACAGGATTTGAACCTGCAACCCCTTGGTCCCAAACCAAGTGCACTGCCAAATTGTGCTACTTCTCGAAGATGGTGCGCCCTAAGGGAGTCGAACCCCTAACCTTTAGATCCGTAGTCTAACGCTCTATCCAATTGAGCTAAGAGCGCATCCTTTATTAACGCACTTCTTTTTAAATGCATATTCATTATAGTATAAATATATGCAAAAATCAAGACTTTTTTACAAGAACATATTAATTGTCTAGCTATTTTTGATAATATCTTCGAGTGTCTCAAAATCTATGTTACTTATTTCATAAATTGTATTATCAATTTTAACTTTTAAACTAGGAAAAAAAGTTATTTCTAATATTTGTTTAGATTTGTTATCAAGAAAAACTAATTTATATCTAGGAGTAATAACTTGTTTAGTCTCCTCATCTAATATAAATCCACTGGTTATAATATTTCGAAATTTATTTATTTCTTCTTTTTTCTTAATTGTAGATTTTAAAGAGTACTTTTCTTCTTTAATACTAGTGTCTAATTCATAAATTTCTAAGCTTGTACTAGATTTCATTTGATTAATGATATTTTCCATAAAATCACTTTTAGGTTCCTTATTAAATATAGAGGATAACCCCAAAATTAAAATAATACTTATAATACCTCCGATAGACATTAACATTCTTTTATTTTGCATATAATCACCATTTTCATTTTATCATAAGAAAGGAAGAAAAGCTATAATTTAAGTTTAGTATATAATTTTTCATAATCTAATTCTTGGATTTCAAAGTAAGTTCCAAAATTATTAATTTGTCCTTTTTTTGAACCCTTTCGAAAAGTTCCTATTTTAAGACTTATTCTTATAGTTCCATCTTCTAATAATTTTAGAAAGGAAGAAAAAGATTTTAATTCTAAAAATTCAATATCATAATATTTATAATACTCTAAACCTTTAATGGTTTTAGACCAAGCTTTTATAAGTACTAAAGTAGGAAAATTATTTTTTAAATTGTTTTTAAGAGAATCAAAGGTCCAATATACTTTTTCTTCAATAATTGTAAAATTGCGGTCACAAATAGTTAAAAACACTTTTTCTTCATCATATTTTATTTTGAGACGAAATAGAAATCTTGCTCCTATAAAAGTAGAACAATTAGCTTGTATAAAACATCCTAAAATACGATATCTCTTATCTATTTGGTCTTGATAGCTATAATTTTTATATAGCCTTTTAATATATTCACTATCACCATCAGGTGGAGCCAAAAATAGTTTTTTGTAAACTCTTGTATAATTGCCTTTACTCTTAATATCTACATTTTTTAATAATTTGGTATTAATATTACTATTAAAAACATTAACTATCCCATTAGATATTTTTTTAGTATTACATATATAACCCATTTTCTTTATTCTTAAAAATTCTTTTTTGATATTTTCTAGTTCTTCATTGTGCATAAACAACCATCCCTTTCCTGAAAGATAGTGCCTATGATAACATATAGAATATTAAAAAAATGTCGAAAAAAGGACAAACTGTTTAGTTTTGTCCTACATATATTTTTCTACTAGCTTTTTTACTGTATCATGGTCTTTGTAACCAATAAAGCCATCAACCATTTTGCCATCTTTGATAATTACTATAGTTGGTGTAAATCCATATTTAATGAAAATATTACCCATAGTATCATCTAAAGTTACTTTTTCACTTTCGCCTTCTTCATTTCTCACTGTAGTAGTTAATTTAGTTTTAACTGTCATTAAATCTGCTAGAGGTTTTAATTCAGTCTTCCAATTACTTACAGAATTTAAATCAAGATAATTAGTTACATAATTTAATTCTTTTTGAACTTCATTTAATACTGGTACTGTATCTATACAAACACTACAATCACTACGTCCGATATATAATACTTGAATTTCTTTAGAATCAAATAAAGCTTTAGCTCCATCAACATTAACTTTAGTCATTTTACTTACATCATAAGTTTTAGTTGAGCCATTATTAGAAGTTCCTTCATTATTACTAGTATTAAAGGTCTTAAAATATAAACCTGCAGTTAAGAAAATATTAACTAAAAAACCTATTAAGACAATATATGTTAAATTCTTTAATTTTTGTTCCATTGTCTCCTCCTTCTTTCTTAGAATATTATACTATTACTTAAAATAAAAATCAAGTTTATGACTTGACTTAATCTATGAAACTAGCTACTACTTTGTTTTTCTCAGCATTATATTCTAGTTTTATTTTATTATCATTATAATTTTTACTACTATCTGAGGGATTAGTAATAAGACCTTCATCATTACCAATTAAATACTTATTTTCAACTAAATCATTTACAGATATATATGTAGTTGTTGTTTCTTTAAATAAATCTAAATTATCTATCGCATAATTCTCAGCTTGTAGTTCAATTAAACCTTTAGTTTCTTCTACAGCACTAGAATTATCTATTGCAAAAGCATATGAAGTTTGATTTATTGTAATGAATGCTACTACACCTAATAATAAAACTATAACTAATATTTCTATTTTAGAATATCCAAATTGATTTAACTTCCTCATTATTTTACCACCTTATAAATTATATCATAAAGAATTTAAATATAAAAGATAAAGTTTACTTTATTGACACTTTTCTTTTAGGACTTGGTAAGCCTCATATAGTTTAGTAAAATCAAATGTGGCATTAGCAGGACTTGTACTTGGTAAATATGTGGCATCAATAAAAACTTTATCTTTTATTAACTTATTATAAAGATTATAGGCTGTTTTGCCATTTGTAAATATTCTTTTTACATGACTATTATTTAAAATTATATTTATATTATTAGGGATAACATTTTTAATAGATGTATCACTTGAACCTTTTATTTCACAATAAGCGCAAACATCAAATAAAGCTATTTTATTTCTTTTTAAGAAATCTTTCTTAAGCTGAATACTAGTTGGGACTTCTTCTTCAAAAACACTACTTAAAACTTTCCAGAAACGATTTTGGGGATGGGCATAATAAAATCCTTCATTGCGGGATTTAACACTCGGAAATGAACCTAATATTAATATTTCAGAATCTATATTATAATATGGTTCAATATTATGTTTCATAATTTAAAAAGATAAGATTATTTCTTATCCTTCATGCTTTCAGCAAGAGTAGTACCAAATGTTGCTATGTCTTGTAAGTTAGCTGGGACTATTAATTTAGTTGATTGTCCATCTGCTACTTTACCTAAAGCTTCATAACTTTTAAGAGTTAATACTGCTCTATCAGCTTTAGCTTCTTTTAAAAGCTCAATTCCTTTAGCTTCTGCTTCTTTAATTTTTAACATAGCTTCTGCTTCGCCCTCGGCAATTTTAATTTTGCTTTCTTTTTGAGCTTCAGCTCTTAGGATAGCACTAGCTTTTTCACCTTCAGCAATTAAAATACTACTTTTCTTTTCGCCTTCTGCTTGTAATATTTTTTCGCGACGCTCTCTTTCGGCACGCATTTGTTTTTCCATAGATTCTTGAATATCTTTTGGAGGCATAATATTTTTTACTTCAACTCTGTTAACTTTAATTCCCCATGGGTCAGTTGCCTCATCTAGAATTGAACGCATTTTACTATTAATAATATCACGACTAGTTAAAGTTTGGTCTAACTCTAATTCGCCGATAATATTTCTTAAAGTAGTAGCAGTTAAATTTTCAATAGCATTTACGGGATTTTCTACACCATATGTGTATAATTTTGAATCTGTAATTTGAAAATATACTACTGTGTCAATTTGCATTGTAACATTATCTTTTGTAATAACAGGTTGTGGATCAAAATCTTTAACAATTTCTTTTAAACTTACTGTTTTAGCAATACGATCAACAAATGGAATCTTAAAATGTAACCCATTTTGCCATGTAGTATAATAACTTCCTAACCTCTCTATAACATACGCTTTTGCTTGTGGAACAATTTTAATATTAGGAATAACAATGATTGCCGCTAATATTAAAAGTGCAATAAAAATCTCCATTACTTCTCACCCTTTCTAACACAAAGCTTAACGCCATCTATTGATTCTACAATAATTGTAGCTCCAACCTCAATTTTCGTATCAGATACAGCACTCCAATGCTTACCATCAACTTTTACTTCACCAATTTTATGTTTAGCTATTTCCTCAGTAACAATTCCTTCCATTCCAATAACACGGTCCAAATTTGTTTTAACCTCTTTTCGAGGCATTTTTTTAAGTAAAATAGGTCTAGTTATTAGCATTAAAACAAGGCCTAATAAAACAAAAACTGCGAATTCAATATAAAATGAATCAATCATAAATGATAGGAATAAACTTACTAAAGCACTAGCAATAAACCAAATACTTACTAAGTTAATAGTTATAACTTCTAAAAATGTTAAAAGGATAACTATTATTAACCATAATATCCACATATCCATAATTTCCACCTCTTTACTAAATTATACGTCAAAGATTAAGAAAATACAATATTAATTCATTTTAAAACTACCAACTTTGGTAGTTTTTTTAGACTATTTTAGGATTCTCTATTTCTATATTTTTAACATGAGTTCGAAATACTATATCTCCTATACTTTTGCCAAAGAAGATAATTGTTATGGGATAAAAACTAATAAAAATAGCTGATAGTAAATTACGAAATATAATAATTAAACTATTTTTTAGTATTGCATCTTTTTTATATATAGCTATTTTCATAACTTTTTTACCAAGACTTTGATAAAAGAAAACATCTTTAAATATTATTAAAGTAAAAAATATAATCCACATTAGTAAAGATATATTAGTACTATTTTGGATGGGATTTAATTCTAGGAATTCAATACGAATATTATAATTTAGTCCTGTTATTAAATGAGCTGGTATTAATATCACAAAGGAAATAACCATAAAATCTATTAAACTTGCAACTAAACGTTTTATTCTAATTAAAATCATAACATACCTCTTGTATTTAAAAAGAAGAAATTATGATAATTTCAATAATTTCTTCCATGTGTACATATGAGCAGTTAGACTTCCATCAACATAATTGCCCGTAAGACCTACTATATTTTTTTGATAATCTTTTATGACTTTTTTCATATCAGGGCCAAATTTACCATCGATGCCATATTTTCCTAAATCATAGCCAAGACTAGCTAAATAGGTTTGTAAAACTTTTACTGCTTTATGATTCCAGTTAGTGCTTGTATTTATAGTGATAGTTTTAGCTAGAGTTTCAGGACCTGGAATGCCATCGACATTTGCTCCTATAGCCGCTTGTAAGTCTTTAACAAATGTTTCAAAAGCATTAGAATCTGAGGCCATAAGATATGGTAGTGGATCTACATATCCATTTTTATATATAGCAAAGTGGACATTATAATTTGTAGCATTACCACTTTTACCCATAGTTGCAATTACATCACCTTTGTTAACTTTGCTGCCAACTTTAACATAAATTTTATTACCATCTAAGTGGAAATAGCGATGTTCATAATTATCACTTTTAATACCTATCCAATGGCCACTGCGACTATCATAACGGATGTATGCAACAGTACCACTAGCAAGAGCAACGATATCATCAATACCATTAGGTCCTACAAAGTCCATACCATTGTGAGTACTTCTATTTTCATTTCTGGTTTTATAATCACTAGTTAAGTAATGACGACCACTTTTTAAAATATTATTTTGGACATTTAATAATTTGCTCAATTTAATTCATCTCCTTTTCTTTTAATTGTTCAAATACTTCTAGTATTTTCTTTGGAAGTGGAAGACCCATGGATCCCCAATTTTCTAGTATGGATATGCCCTCATTAGCTATAAAAAAATAAATTACTAAAATTCTAATAGCACCACTATCACCAACTAATTTATCGGCAATAACACTTAGAGCTACTATAAGTAAATATCCTACTTTTTTAATGATTCCTTTAATACCAATAATACTATTAATTTTTTTATTATATATAGCTTTACAAAGACCAGTAATATAATCAATTGCTATTACTATTAATAATATTTTTAATGATGAATCTAGACCTCCTAAAAAATAGGTTATTAAACTTAATATTATGCCTCCAATACTATTCATGATAAGTTTTAGCTTAGTCATTATTCTCACCTCCACTATTTATATATGAAAAATAGTACTGGAATTGTGCTAGAAAAAACAGCCTTTTTTTTAAATATTGGCTGTTTATTTGTTAATTTTAATTATCTCCATGGCTTCTATCTTTTCAGCAGATACTACGGCACAATATAATTCATATTCATATCCCTTAGCGAAATATAATTTGGCATTCTCGCCATCATTTATCAAAAGAGTATCATTTTCATCATCACCATATGGAATTTTTTTGATGCGTGGATCATTAGTTTCGACAAGCAATACAACAAAAACTTTATCAGAAGTATCGCCTGAGTATTTATAACTGAATTCCTCATAAGTTCCTTTATCAGTATGACTTACTTGCATATTTGGATTACTTGGAGCAGTAAATTTGATGGTTATGTATTGAATTAAAGTCTCTTTAGTAACATTGTCAGTAATTTTAATAAATATATAGTATGTTCCAAAATAATCAAAACTAAATTTATGTTCATAAGTATTATTAATGGTATTTTCACTTTTAGAATCAAAATACTTATAATATCCATTAGATATAGTATTATTAAAATCAGGATTTTCAGTTGTAACTTTACTATCATCTATAATATAACTAATATTGTAGCTTCCACTTCCGTTTAATTTATAATTAAAGGTTATTTCGTTATCTAGAGTATAAATTATATTTTTGGTTATCTCATTTTTATTATTAGACGCTTTTAAAGTTTTAGTTAAATCATAAATGCCTGATGTATTAATTTCAACACTAAATTCTTTCGCGTTACTATTTGATTCATTATTTTTGTCAGAAGAATTTATTTGAGGCTTAACTGTCTCAGTAGGTGTTTTTTTATCTTTTACAATAACTTTTAGTTTAGATATGCCTTCATTCTTAGATGAATCTAATATTTTGTAAATTACTTCATATTCACCTATTTTGCTAATATCTACTTGATTATCTATGTCTATATTATCAATTTCTAAATTATCATAATTATCATGTACAGAATCAATATAATTCTTAGCTTCAAATTTCTCATTAGTGTTAATTATTACTACTTTTTCTTTTAAATTTATTGTAGGACTTTCTTTATCTATTACATTAACTTTAAACGTTTTAGAATATTTTTTATTATCAAAATTAATGTCTAGTGTTACTTCTTGTTCGCCTAAAGTTTTTATTTCACTTAAAGTATAGCTAATATCTTTCTTTCTTAACTTACAACCATTTTTATTACAAGTAATTTTTTGTTCAACAAAATCTGTAATATCTACATTTTTATAGACTATTTCTTCTACTTCTTTGTATTTAAAAGGATTACTACTTATATTATTTACAAGAAAATATCCCCCTACTGCTAAACCAATAACTACAGCAAAAAATGCTATCCAACTAAAATACTTCATATAACACCTACTCTTTATACTAGAAGTATATCATATATATTAGAAATTGCAATAATTTTAGTTTTTATTTTTTCTTATGTTTATTATGATTGCAAAAGAAAAAGCTTCAGATTTTACTCTGAAACTATATTTCTTCATAATATATATTTTTTTATCCAATGACGCATACTCTTTTTCTAAAAATTTTACACCTATACTCTTTAAATATTCAAACTCTTCTTTATTTTCAACTACTATATCGCAAATTTCTTCATGAGTAATTGTATAAAATAGGCACTCTCCTTTTCTAAAAAAAGAAACATCTTCTGGATATCTAGGATTTAACCATGTAAATATTTTAAGGTTAGATAAAAGATATTCTTTAACCTCTTCTGTAAATTTATAGAAATATATTGTAAATTGTTTTTGAAATTCTTCTAATGTCATTTCAGGCTCATGAAACAGTTCCATTTTAGATTCATGAAATACCCAGTTCGATCTGTTTATTTTTTTGATAAATGATGCCTTTAATTTTTTCTCTACTTCCGTAATATTATCCATTAATTGATTTTTTAATTCATCATTAAAACCATCAGTTTTAGTTACAAACATTATAACATCACATTTTTTAGAATAATATTCTATTAATTTTTCATATGTATCTTTTAATAAAAATTTTACTATCATGTTTTCTCCTATTTAAGTTAAATTATTAATAATACCAATTATGAATACGCCAGTGATATCTTATTGCATGTTTTTCTTATAATAATGCATTGTATCATTTTTTAATATTTCTTGCACCTTTTTGTTCTAAAAAACCTATTTTGCAAAAACCATAATATTTTTCATTTAATTTATTATATATTTCTTCTTGATTTATTGGCTCATTAATAGTTACATCACTTTTTATTAATTTCATACATTTAAATCCTAAAGGCAATTGTTTTTCATAATATAGTCTTCCATAATCGCTAAATCTACTATCTCCATATGGAACTAATTTTATAGATTCCCTTGAATTTATTTTGTATACTTTTTCTCTTTCTTTATTTTCAAATAACTCGGGAGGTAATATAAAAAGAGTAATGATTATGTTAAACATAATTATAATTAATATAAAACTAGTTAAAAAATTTCCAAAACATACTTTAGGTTTATTATTATTCATTACAATAAAACTATTAATAATTAATATAATAATGATTATTCCTATTATTATATTTACAACTAAACTTTTGTTAGAAAGTCCAACAAATAAATATAATAATAAATAAATTAAAGCTATGATACTAAGAACTAAAGTTTTCATAAAACGGCTCCTCAATTAATCTAAAAAATATTTAAATTTATGACTAATATATCTTTTAATTCTTAAATATAGTATATCATATTATTATTGTTTAAAGAAATAAAAAGCTTCATATTTTACTCTGAAACTTATATTTTGTTAGATTCAATTATAGCTTCGAAACGAATAAATAATATTTTCTTCAACATCAAGTATTAGTAATATAAAGTCTTGTTTTTCTTCAATAAAAGTATAATAATTATTTTCGTTTATCAGTTTATTTATATTAAGTTTTTTTAAGATGTTTTTATCTTCTTCATTTAAAAAGGCTATAAATTTTTCTTCTAATACATTGTCAAATATTTCATTAAGTTCTACAATATCAATTTTTTTCATATAATCTTTATCTTTTATAACTTTAATGTCATTACTATCATAATACAAAATATCTAATATTGTTGGGTCTATATGCCCACTATCAATTATCCTTTTTGTTTTGTTAGGATTTGGTATATCTATTTTCCAGGTCATATTGTAATTTTTATGTGTATCTGTTCTAAAAATATTTAGTAATATAATTAATATCAATCCAATAGTAATTAAAACTTTTATTACTTTCATTTTTTAGACTCTCCTTTTTTACTATGTTTTTCTATACTTACTTTTGTTTTTTATAATTACTTATATTTGTCTTTTAATGTACCATCTTCATTATAATATTTTTGTAATATTCTCAATGAAGTTCTCATTTTTACATAATAATTATTTAAATCATCTAAATTATAAAGCATTATCTTATGTTCTATACCTTTGAGATTGTCTCCTCTAAAAACATCTAAATGGCCAGTTAAATCTTTTCCAAAATTATAAATAAAAGAGTTACAAAGGCCTGCCATATAATCGACACTATAATATAGGCCGACATCATGAAGTCTTCTTGGATAAGGCGTATCATAATAATCCTTAACTATATTTATATCTTTTTTATACTTTTCTGGTAAATTATTTTGTTTAGAAGATTTATTTTTCATAAATTTTAGCATTTTGGCTCCTCTTATTTATTAGTAGATTAATACCTAGGATAAGTATTGCTATAATTGAGATTAATAAGATTATTTTATTTTTTGCTAATTAATTCCATCTATTAACCTTCCTTCAACTCTCATATATAGTATATCATATTATTATTGTTTAAAGAAAGAAAAAGCTTCAGATGTTAGTCTGAAGACTTATTTTCTTTTATTTCTGTTATAGTTTCAAATTCTTGTTTTAGTCTTTTACATGGGTTATATCCTATTGGTTCTTCTCCATTTATATATATTTGATTACTTCCAAAGGATATTCCTACTGGATATTTATAAAATCTTTTATCTAAATCTTCACTCTCTATATATTTATAGAAAAATGGCGTTATTCTATCTACACTTATTATCATTATAACATTAAGTACATTCCCCTTGTTTTTCATCTTTTCAAATTCTTCTTCTATATTTGGAAATATCTTATTATTATATAATTCATTAAATACATCTTCTGTTAGTTCTTCTACTTTTACATCAATTATAAAATATATTTTTCTTTTTATTTCTTTTTTATAAAATTTTATTTTTTCTAATTCATAATTTAATTCATAATCAAATTCTTTTACTCTTTTGGCTAAATAATTACTATATTCTTCATAATCGTTTTGTTTTAGTTGAAATCTTTGAGGTTTTGCTTTTTGAAAAGTTCCAAAGATAATCATAAGAATACCGAAAGAACTGGTTACTAAAACTGATATTAAAATTATCATCACTACTAAATTTGATTTGGCATAATTAATACCATTTTTTATCCATAGATATACATATAATACTAATAATACTACTGTTAAAATCATTCCTGTTCCTAAAGATATTTTAGAGTATATGATTTTAAAGTTATTAGTAGTTTTTTTATCTAAAACTTTAGTTAATATTATAGCTATTAATAATCCAATTCCCCAACTTAATAATAAAAATCCACTTTCTTTTTCTGTCATTTCACGAAGCATTGGTAACCTCCTATATCTTCTACAGCTCCTTATACTTTAATCCTATTAAACTTCTTTCTATTCTCTTATATATTTATAAACTCCATAATTACTTATAATAGAATATAAGCTATTATTATCATTATCTAATATTAATAACTCAAAATAATATCTATTATTATCTTCTGTTTCAGAAAACATATAAAAATTGGAATTACTTTTTAACAAATTGACATTAAAATTATTTTTAAATAATTCTAACTTTTCGTTGTCTAAATGCATTATGAAACAATCTTTAACAACTGTGTTATATATGTCTAATAAATTATCATCTACTTTTTTAAAATTAATATTATTTTTTATTTTAGCAATATCCTTAGTTTTAAAATGATAAATTCTAAATGATAACACATCACTTATACCACCATTCGGGATTATATTTTCTACTTTTTTAAGAAATAATATATGCTCCTTTTGGTTAAATTTATCATATAAAATAAAAGTGTTTTTATTAAATAAAATCATTCCCCAAAATAGTAATATTATCACAAATGGTATTAATATAAATAGTTTTTTCTTTTTCATTTAACCTCCACTTTTTTTATCAAAAAATATATTCTTTATATGTAATATCCCATTGATAAAATCTTAATAAATTATTATCTTGATATGCACTCTGACAAAGATTGTTTCATTTCTTTAGGTTCTTTTATATGATTAGTTAATTTAACTTTAATTTTACTATTCATTTCTCCTTTTGGATTATTCATAGATTTGTGCTGTATTTGCACCTACAACGGTTCCTCCTATATAGCTAATAGCTGTAGTTCCTATTTGTATTATTTTCTTAGCGCCATTTTTAATTTCATTCTATGTAGGCATTAGAGTATTCCTGTATGCATCTTTAACTTCTATAAAAATGTCACCAATATAAGTATATAAATTATATCCTATTTTCTTTTATTTCCATTATAGTTTCCAATTCTTGTTTTAGTTTTTTACAAGGATTATATCCTATTGGTTCTTCTCCATTTAAATATATTTGATTACTTCCAAATGATATTCCTACTGGATATTTATAAAATCTTTTATCTAAATCTTCACTCTCTATATATTTATAGAAAAATGGCGTTATTCTATCTACACTTATTATCATTATAACATTAAGTACATTCCCCTTGTTTTTCATCTTTTCAAATTCTTCTTCTATATTTGGAAATATCTTATTATTATATAATTCATTAAATACATCTTCTGTTAGTTCTTCTACTTTTACATCAATTATAAAATATATTTTTCTTTTTATTTCTTTTTTATAAAATTTTATTTTTTCTAATTCATAATTTAATTCATAACCAAATTCTTTTACTCTTTTGGCTAAATAATTACTATATTCTTCATAGTTATCCTGTTTTAGTTGAAATCTTTGAGGTTTTGCTTTTTGAAAAGTTCCAAAGATTGACATACAACATCCAAAAGAGCTTATAGCTCCTCCTATTGCAAAAAATATAAAGTGCAATAAATTTTCTTTTGCTGAATCTATATTATATGCAAACCATATATATAAATAAATTATAAGACTTATAAATATACATATACATCCTAAAACTAGTGATGTTTTAAAATATATAATTTTAAATCTATTACTCATTTTTTTATTTATGATTAACGTTATAATATACGCTATTAGCATGCCACCAAAGAAAATTAGTAAACAAATATTTTTTTCCATTGCCGTCATAGTTCTAGTCAACATTTTTAATACCTCGCTTGTTTCGCCGATTTTGTAAACATCATACTTTAACTCTTTTAAATTTCTTTCTATTTTCATATATAGTATATCATATTATTATTGTTTTAAGGAAAGAAAAAATTTCAGATTATTCTGAAACTTAATCGTTATTAAATATTCTAAAAAAACTAATCAACAGACATAATTGTTCTTCCATCATTATAAATAGTTTTTTCTGTGTAATTAAAACCATTTTTTTCTAAGTTTGATATAATTTTTTCTTTTATAAAATCATCATTAAAATATATTTCTAAATATCTATTATCTGTAATAAGTAAAATTAAACGACAATTACTATTTATAAAATCGTCATAAGTAATTATTGTTTTTATTTTATCTTGCTTACGATATAATTGCAAATTCAAAAATATTATCGAGTAGTTAATATTATTATAAAATATATTTTTGGCATTTACATTATCAACATTTTCATTTTTTTTAATTATTTCATTTTCATATATAATAAAATCATATAAATCAATATTTATTTTATTAAACAATTTACGAATAACATCAGTTGAAATACCATTTATTTCTAATTCTATTCCTATCATTATATCATCTCCTTTAGGTTTATACACTTAATAATTACTACCACTAGTAAAAGAAGAAACTTCAAATTTTATTTTGAAACTTAATAAATTACTTATATTATTTCGGTGATTATTTCTTCTTCATTTATTTGTCGGAAACTTTTTTCTAAGAATTCTATTCCAATGCTTCTTAAATAATCAAATTCTTTTTCACTTTCCACACATATATTGCAAATTTCTTCATGTGTTATGGAATTTAGCCAACAAACTCCATCTTTAAAGAAGCTAATATCAGTAGGATAATTAGGAAAATCCCACTTATATAACGATTTGTTACTAAGCAAATATTCTTGTAAATCTGCGTTTAGTCTATAAAAAATTATATACATATTAGGTTGATATATTAAATTATGATTAGATTTATCTATCTTCTTTAAAATATATTTTTGAAATGGCAACAAATCTTTTTCTAATTTTTTTATATCTTTTTATCTAAAATTAATTTCATTGGTTCTCTCCTTAATTAAAATATTATAGGATATCTTTAAACTTAATCCTATAAACCCTCAACATGTCTTTTAATTTCAAAATGAATAAATATAGAGTAATCTATATATAAAATATATTTCTTGGGCTGTTATCATTATAAATATAATTTATATTTTTAAATTTGTTATTTATGGCATTATTCTTTAATTCCTCTATAGTCTTAGAATTTTTAGCATATATATCGACAAAAATAGTGTCAACAATAACCATCAAAAGTTCACAATCACTTTCTATAAAATCATTATAATTATAGATTCTTTTATAGTTATTAGTTTTAAATGCCAAGATATTACCCATAATTAAATAATATTTAGAATTTAATATTAAAGCACGAAAATTTTTATCATCATAAATTCTTTCTTTAAATAAATCCTCATCATTATTCAAATCTATTAATATTTCTTCATCATATATTTTCCATGTATAATCTTTAGTGATTATATTATCTAAAATGGTAGATAAAAAGTTACCCCAACTATTAGGAATCTCAAATCTTATTCCAATCATATTAACCCTTCTTTATTAAGTATAGTATATCATATTAATATTAGCTGTTTCAAATATTATACTAACTTGCGTTGTAAAGAAAAAGTTTCAGACTTTACTCTGAAACTTAGTTTTGCTTATATTTATCTTTTAATGTACCATCTTCGTTATAATATTTTTTTAAAATTTCCCAAATCATTAAAGATTCTTGATAATAGTTTGTTAATTCATCATAATTTAATTTCTTTATTTTATATTCTATTTCTGTTTTATTGCTACCAGCAAAAATATTTAATTTAAATTCTAAATCTTTTAAATTTCCTTTTAGAAAAATGCAACATAATAAATTTAAAAAATCCACAACATCATATAAATCAGTATCATGTACATATTTGGGGTATGCTTTGTCATAATATTTTTGAACAATATTTATATCTCTTTTTAATTCTAAATTGTTTGGATTTTTTTTCATTTTTAATTCTCCTATTTTTTTATGCCTAAATAAAAATTATATTTATTTTATTTTCATAATTTAATTTTAATATATATACCTCATTCCTGTGAAAAGAAACGAGGTATATATTATTTTTTACTTCGAGACTTTTTGTTTTTTATTTCTTTTACTTCTGTATTTAAGTCTATATCTCCATAGCTTTTTCCTAGTACTAATACAGTAAGTGGATATAATGGAAATAAATAAACTGTTTCCATAAATCTTTTTACTAAAACTTTTTTATCTTGTACTCTTTCTCCATTTTGATATATTCCTAGTCCCATTATTTTCTTGCCAAGACTTTCATAACCTATTAGACAATCTTTATGGGGAAATAAATACATTATTAATACTAATACTATAATAGTTATTATATATCTTAATATTTTAATATTAAATAAAATTTGATCTAAATAATAAAATGGAAAATAACACGCAGTAAATATAAACACATAATCTAAATACATTGCTACAAGTCTTTTAATTTTAATTTTCATTAATATACCTCCTAAAAATTAAATCCTATTTTAATTTTACTTCCACCAATGTTGTAATCTATTATATCTTTATTTAATCCTTCATAAACACCAACATTATTAAGTTTATCACCTCAAGATTTTAAAGCTTGCTTTTTGATATGATATATCTTAATCTTACTAAAGTTCTTTCAACTATCATATACAGTATATCATATTATTATTGTTTAAAGAAAGAAAAAGCTTCAGATGTTAGTCTGAAACTTAATTATTTTCTATTAATAACTTTTCTAAATAAATTTCTTCTTTAAATTTATCTCTATAATGTTCTTCTAGAAATTCTAAACCAATATTTTTTAAATAATTATATTCTTCTTCACTTTCTACATATATATCGCATATACCTTCATGCGAAACAGAATACAACCAGCAAATACCATTTTTAAAAAAAGCTATATCCTCGGGATATTTAGGGTTGAGCCAATTATATAAATCACAGTTTGATAATAAATATTTTTTTAGTGCATCACTGGATTTATAAAAATATACTTTAAATAAATTATTAAATTTTTCATTAGAATAAGTATTATTATCATTAATATTTTTAGAAAATACCCAACTAGGCCTTTTAGCTTGCGATATAAAGTCATTTTTAAACCTGTTTTCTAATTCTGCCATATTTTTTCTTAAAATTGTTATGTCATTATCATTAAAGCCTATTTCTTTTGAAACAAACATTACAACATTACATTTATTAAAAGCATATTTAATAAGTTCTTCATAAACATGATTTTTAATACTTTTATTTATCACAATCATATGTTATCCTCCTAATCGTAATACCAAATATGTATGTGTGAATATCTATCTCTATGATAATGCCGATAATAAGTACTTCCTGGCTTCTGAGTTTTATTAATTTCTGGGCCAATATGGTTAGGAAAATACGTTGCAACCATTTGTGCGGAAATTCTATTATTACACATTACATCTTTTCCAATTCTTACTCTGCTTACAGACTCTTGGATTGTTATTTTATTCCCGAGCTCAACATCTGTTTTAGAAATGTTTAATTTCGCTTCCCAACATGGCTTTGATGATGGTGTTGTTGGCGAGGTCATTTTCTCAACTTTTTCCCAAGTACTTTCTTTAGCTTTTTCTTGTGATTTTTCATTTATTTTAATTTGTGGTAAAGAGATTTCAGGGAAATTGAGACTTGGAATATTTATTGCTCCAGGTTTTCTAATAGCAGTAGCTGCTACTAATACTAAAGTAGCTAATCCAAAAATTGCTAATGCGCTGCCAGATACTAACTCAAATTTACCATTACTATCTATATTTTTAATGGGATTATTTCTAGTATATGCATATAAATTATAATCAACTATATCATTTGGATTTCCTATTATCCCATCAGCATTAATAAATCTACCCCACTCTGGATTATAGTATCTACTATTTAGATAATATAACTTTGTTTCTTTATCATAATAGTAACTTCTATATCTAAAGGGGTTTATTATTCCTATGTGAGATTCATCTGTTATAATGTTGCCATTATTATCTTTAATAGTGATTATATTTCCCCATGAATCATATTCATATTCTACTATCTTGTTAAAGTTTTCATCTGTTATGCCTATGACATCTTCTTGCATATTTTTAATATAATAATATACTTTATCATTATACTTTAATCCTATTAAACTTCCTTCTTCATCTCGTATATAGTATATCATATTTTTATTAGTTGTTTCAAATATTATACTAACTTGCGTTGTAAAGAAAAAGCTTCAGATTTTACTCTGAAACTTCGTTTTACTTATATTTCTCTTTTAAAGTGCCATCTTCATTATTTATTTCTTTTTAATTTACACTATAAGTTTTAATGGCTTAATAAATTAATCTAAATATATTTTTTCGTTATTAACTAAAATATATTCTCCTCTATTAAATAAACCATAATAAGTGTTATTTTCAAAAGACACTTTTTTAAGTTCTTCTAGTTTTGAATTTTGAATATAATAATTTTTTTCACCAGAATCTTTAATATCACATTTAATATTCAATGCTACTTTTTCTTTATTAGGAAAGTATTCAGTTATAAGACATTCATTATTATATACTATTTTAGTTTTGAAATTAGCGTAAATATAACTGGATAATTTCCATTTGTTATTTTTTTTATTAAATTTTGCATAAGATAAAGTATGATTAGTATCTCCATAAAAAACTAAATATTCTTCTCCAAGCTTTTGCTTATCAATTATTATATAGTCTGAAAAATAATACTTAAATGCTTCTTCTAATGATTCAAACTTCTTCCCTATATTTTCTATAGGAAAAACTATTACTATAAATAAAAGTATAAATAAGATTCTAATATATATTTTTGAATTCTTTTTTTGCTTATATTTTAATATTATTATAAATAATAATACAATACATATTGTGATAATAATTAATTTTAACATATCTTTAGTCTCCTTTTATCATATAGCTCCTATTAAAGCAGGCGTGCTGGCACCTAATCCACCTACTACTCCTGCAGCACTCCAACTAATAGCAAATCCTAAAATCAGAAATGCATTAATATCTATTTTTATCTCTCCTGTAATACCTTCATCATTTGTATAAGATGCCGCAAAAAATATCATTGGATTGTCGTTATAAAATTCAAATCCTAACGTCGCACTAGTATGATTTAAAGCTGCCGAAACTGCTATAGATTTAGGGGTTGCATCAACAGATAGTGCCCCTACACTTATACCACTACCAACAATCTTTCCATCTTCTTCATTTAAGTAGGAATTAATTATCTTATCTGATTTAGGTTTTGTCTTATGTGATGTAGTGTATGTAACATTAGCCAAATTATTTTTAGGTAGCAATTCATATTTATTAATTGTTTTTGAAGTTTGTCTATTTACGCCAATAATTTCAGACATAACTTTTCGAACAAAATTCTTTGTGGCCTTCCAAATCTTTTTGAAAAAGCTTCCCCTGTTATCATAATTATTTATTGGATTGTTCATTGTATATATATAAATATTATATCCTAAAATTTGCTTCTCTATATTTACTACACTATCAGCATTAATAAATCTACCCCACTCTGGATTATAGTATCTACTATTTAGATAATATAACTTTGTTTCTTTATCATAATAGTAACTTCTATATCTAAAGGGGTTTATTATTCCTATGTGAGATTCATCTGTTATAATGTTGCCATTATTATCTTTAATAGTGATTATATTTCCCCATGAATCATATTCATATTCTACTATCTTGTTAAAGTTTTCATCTGTTATGCCTATGACATCTTCTTGCATATTTTTAATATAATAATATACTTTATCATTATACTTTAATCCTATTAAACTTCCTTCTTCATCTCGTATATAGTATATCATATTTTTATTAGTTGTTTCAAATATTATACTAATTGCATTGTAAAGAAAAAGCTTCAGATAATTTTAATCTGAGGCTTAATTGTTGCTTAATATATTTAAAATGTCATTGGCGAAACTTTGATAATTATTTATAATACATTGACACAGTTCTTCTCTTGCTTTGTTTATCTTTAATTCCATATCTTTTTTTAGTTTTTTTTCTTGTTCTATTCTGTTTTTAGCTTTTTTAATTTCATTCATATCCATTCCAAAAAGAATATTACCATATGAAAGAACACCAAGAATTCCTATTCCTTTAGGAACTATATTTTTTATACTTATTGTAGTTGAGTCTGCAATATTATTTATAAATTCAATATAGTTTTCCATGTTATTTTCATATTTACTATTAAACTCGTTTACAATAGCATTTATTTTTTTTATTAGCTTTTTATTTTTTTTATAACAGTTATACAAATATTCTTTAATCCGATCAGGGCAAATATAATTTTCCAACAATTCATTTGTTAACTTGTTAATATTTTCACGACTTTTATCCTTATAATTGCTTGTTTTTAATCTGTTTTGCTGTTCTATTAATAGTTTCTGCCAAAATAAGTTATCATAAAGCATAAATTTTCTTTCATATTTATATAAAGTTAAAATATATGATTCTGAGGCTAATTGAAATATTATAGTAGCACAATATTCAATATTAATTTCTTTATCTATATTTACTTGTGGCATATATCTTCTCCCTTCAAAATCAACCAATTAAAATATTATGATATCAATAAAGCATCTCTAAATTTAATACCTGAATCCCAGCCACATTTTATGTGGCCTCCAATGCCTACATGAAGTTCAGCATCTAATCCAAGAAAAACTGTACCGCTATTGCTATTAGTAGAACCTGTAAAATTGCGTGCTGAAAACGAAGATTCAACAGATTTTACAACATATGGACTTCTTAACATATTTTTAACATTATATGGATCATATTCATAATATGAAAAACCTTTTGGAAATGGGTATTGCATTTCGTATGTGTTTGCAATGCTCAATTCTCCTAATTTCAATTGATATTCTACTCCAGATATTTTTGAATATGTGCCTGTACTGTCAATACCTTTTGTGATATCCATATAGCTTCCTGCTCCTACCTCAGTGCCTAAAAAATTAAATTTAGCACTTGCACCTTTACCTGCTCCATATTCACAAACCCATTTGCTAGGCTTTATATCAACTGCACTTTTGTTATTTGAGTTTATCTTACTTTTTTTATGATTATCTTGGTAAATTACATTAACTATTGATTCGACAAGTTTTTGAGAGGTTAACCCTAAAGATGTTAAAATAGATGAACTTGATTTACCTGAATAATCAATAATTTTAATAGGGTTGTTGACACTATAAACATATAGAGATATATAATTATTTATATCCTCAATAATGCCATCAGCATTAATAAATCTTCCCCACTCTGGATTATAGTATCTACTATTTAGATAATATAACTTTGTTTCTTTATCATAATAGTAACTTCTATATCTAAAGGGGTTTATTATTCCTATGTGAGATTCATCTGTTATAATGTTGCCATTATTATCTTTAATAGTGATTATATTTCCCCATGAATCATATTCATATTCTACTATCTTGTTAAAGTTTTCATCTGTTATGCCTATGACATCTTCTTGCATATTTTTAATATAATAATATACTTTATCATTATACTTTAATCCTATTAAACTTCCTTCTTCATCTCGTATATAGTATATCATATTTTTATTAGTTGTTTCAAATATTATCTTATTACCTTCTGTAAAGTAATTAGTTATTTGATTATTTATATTTTTTCTTATTCTTATACCATCTTTGTTATAATCATAAGTTATTTCTAAGTTATTATCTTTGTAAGTATTTAGTTGTCTACCATTTATCCATGTTAGTTCTTTAGTTCCTATAGTTATGGGGTTACCTATAGCATCATAAGTGATACTCTCATTATTAAATTTAGTTAATTGGTCTTCCCAAGAAGTATTATTATATTCATAAGTATTAGTTTTAAGGAGATTTTCTGAATTAATATCGTATTCTTTTTTGCTTAGAATATTACCTTCTAAGTCATATTCATATTTATAAGTTTTATTTAGTTTATAATTATCTTCACTTATTAATTGATTAAAACTATCATATTCATAATGATTTAATAATTCGTGATTTAGATATATATTGGTAATATTATATAAGTTATCATAAGTATATTCATATAAATCATCATTTATTTTCATGGATTTTAAAACTGTTGAAGTTTTATGGCCTTGATTTATATATTGATATTCTATCCTATTATGATTATTTATGTCTTTAGATACTAATCTTCCTAAATAATCGTAAGTATAATTTAAATTATTATCATCAAATGTTACTTTTGTTATAGCATCATCTTTGTTATATTCAAAATTTATTTCTTTATTATATAAGTTTTGGTATAGTTTTAATTTATAATCTTTTTTAGTTATATTATTATTAGAATCATAGTCATAATCTATTTCATAATTATTTGCTTCATCAACATATTTACTTAATCTATTAGATAAATCATAATAGTATAAATAATTAGTAATGTTATCTTCAATTCTAGCTAAGTTACCTATATTATCATAAGTATTAGTATATGTTTTAGTGTCATTAGTAATAGTTTTGATTCTATCTAATTCATCATAAGTATAGATAATAGTTGAACCATTACCATAAATTGATTTAGATAAGTTGCCATTATTAGGTTCAAATTCATTAGTCATTAATGTTTGATTATTAATACTCACTTCTTTAGTATTTAAGAAGTTATCATAAGTAAAGCTATAATCTTTATTCCCAACATTAATATTGGATAAAAGATTAGCATTATTATAAGTATAGTTTACTTCTTTATTATTTTTTTCAACTTTGGTTATTTGTTCTTTATCATTATATGTATAGTTAGTTATTTCTTCATTGGCATCTGTAACACTATTAGTTAAGCCATTTACAGGGTTAACATCATAAATTGTTTCTTTTCCTAAAGCATCAATTGTTTTAGTTAAAAACTTACCATCTTCTGTATATTCTGCTTTTGATTCAATAAATAAAGGAGTATTGATGTCTTCAAAATAGAATTGCATATCTTCTTCTTTGGTATTATCATTACTTAAGGTTATGGTGCCATTATTATTACATAAATATAATTCATATAAATATGATCTTATTTTATAACTACCATTATCTTGTTTATATAGTTCGAATAATTCTGTACCACTTGTTTCATTTAAAAATCTAACACTAGACTCATCACCATCTATAAATAGATTAGCAATTTGAAAATAGTAATTATCGCCTAATTTAGTTACAGTAAAAGCATCATGACTACAATCATCTTCTTTTAAATTAAGCGTTTTATTTAAAAAATCACAATTCCAATACTTCTCTGTTCCTTTTAGTCTAATATGATAATCTTTACCTGATAATATTTCTGATGCTGGATTAACATTATTTATTAAGGTTTTAATCGGATTACCAAAGTTATCATATTTAAGTTCATTGGATATACCAGTTGGAGATATTCCTTTTAATACTCGGTCAGAGACTTTATTATCGTATTCAAATTTAAAGTTATTTCCTTTAGGATTAAACATACTAGTGAGCTGATTATTTTTATCATATTTGAACTCTGTTGCAGTTTCATCAGAATTAATAGTTCTATCTAAATTTCCTGTATCAAAATTTTGAATATTATAGTTTTGTTCTATGTCTTTAGTTAAAGATATATTAGTAATATAAAATTCATTAACATTATCACTAAAGAATAAATTAAAATATAAATTTTCATAATTACCAGCACTATCTGCATAAAATGGCACAGAATAAAATTGCCATTCATTATTATTAGAATTTATTCCGACTGGAATAGCACATCCTGGGAATTCATAATCATCAGTATAACCAAAGTTAAGAAGAACTGCGACACCATTTTCTCCCATCATATAGTTACTAGGCTTAATAATTCCAGTGTTTTTATACCAGAAAGATAAATAATACATATCGCCAATTCCTGATTCTGTAGTAGTTTTCTCACCTTTGATACCAGTAATAACTCTAGATAGCATTTTTTCAGTTTCTGGTTTAGGATTAACCTTTAAAGCTTTCATACCATTTTCTAAAGTAATAAGGCCATCACCATCATTAGCATTTCCTGTAAAATTCCAGCCAGTAAGACCATCACTAAAATCGCCATTATAAAGTAAGTTATAATAGTTTGCTATTTTACCAACTTCTAATTGCATATCATCTAAATAAGCATTTTTAGAAGTATTAAAATCTAGTACAAATTGAGTTTTATTTTCGGGCATAAAGAAGGAAAAATTATAACGAGTGAATTTTTCATTTTTAGGAATAACTCCTATATATAAATGACAAGGTCCTGTGGCGTAAGCTTGAGAAGTAGCAATAAGTTCTATTTCTTCTTCATTTTTAAAATAACCACTAAAAGTGTACCATTTATTTCCTTCGACATAACTTATGATACTGCTGCCTTTAGTTAAATCTAGAGAATATGCTCCACTTCTGGCCTCAGCATTAGTTCGTCCAGGATAATGGGTGGTTCTACCTAACCCACCTTCTTCTTCAAAACTACTATTATCAAATAAATTTTTAGTATATTTAATTGGTAAAATCTCAGTAGATAAACTATTAGCTGCCCTACTTGTTTTTTCAAAAATTGTGCCATCAGCTTTTTCTTTATATGTAGTACCACTATTGTATACTAAGCCCTTACCATAGGCATTATTTAAGTTTTCTTCAGTATTTAAATTAGTAACTCCTACTGTATTACCTTGCTCATTAAATGAATAAACATTATATCTTCCTTTATTATCTATGACTCTAGTAACCATAAAGCCATATTCAAACTTAAGGGAAGATCCTATTTCATTATCAAGTCCATATTCTACTATTTTTTCTATTTTATATGGACTAGTATTATAATAAGAAAATACTGTACTTAAACCATTTAAATCTATAATTTTTTCTATTAATTTATTATTATAAATAAAATTAGTTGTACCATTTCTAGTGGTAATACTAGTTATTTGATTATTGCTATATGTTATAGTTGTAGTTTTAGACGCACTCTTAATTATGGTATTATTACTGTTATAAGTAATATTTATTTCTGAATTATTAGCATCTATTATTTTATTTATTTTATTATCATTGTTATAAATAATTGTTACTTTATCATTAGAAGTATTTATTAATTCTGTTAAATAGTAAATATTATTATTTAAGACATATTTATATTTATTATTATTTTTATCTGTTACAATATAAGTATTATTATCTTTTGTAGCAGTTAGTCCTAAACCATCTTCATCTATATACTCATTGTCTATTTTGTTTCCTTCATCATTTAAGTTTTCAGTAAAATAATGGATAGTGCCATCTGCATCTATATATTCTAAATATGCTAGTCCATCTATTTCTACTTCTTCTAACGTTTCATGTAAATTTAATTTATATCCTATACCATAACCAATATCTTTATTTAAAACTACATCATTGGTATTATAAATCATACTTAGACTAATTGGATATTTACCACCAATTGTTTCATTTAAATTAAAACTAGTAGTTAAGTTTCCTGTTAGATTATTAATATAACTGGCACCATCAGTATAACTTTGAGTATTATATGACATATAATCTTCTAAACCATTTAAATTACGATAAGTAATAACTAAAGCTGGTCTACGAGCTTGTTCATTAATAGGATTACCATTTTCATCTATTATCATATCTGATGTTTTAGAATAGAATCTATCTTTATCATATTTTCCATTATATGTTTCATCATAATGTTTAATCATAATGCCATAATTAGGTTCTCCAGCATACCATCTTTTAACTAAGTTTGTTATATCAAATTCATTTAAAGTATCACCAGGTAATAATCCTCTATCAATATGACTAAAATATTCTATTCTGCTTTCATATTTATCATGCATATTGTTCCATGTTGCTGTTGTTTCATCAAATGGAGCATTTAAAGCATGAATAGCTGCCAAAGGAGAATAATACTCTGGCGAAGATGTTTTATTATATAAATAGAATTTAGCATTTATTACTTCTGATGCTGTACCAATAGATGGGAGTAAAAATTTTAATAAAATTCGGTCAACTCCTTCTTCACTTACTCCAAGAAATAAACTTTCGCTATTATTAAATTTGTTTTCTGGATAGTCGCTACTAATATAGGTATCATAAACATTCCAATCATTTTCACTTGGATTTACTATAGTAGGGTCAATAATAACAGGATATATAGCTTTCTCTAACCAATAATTATCAAGATTTAATGTTAAGTTATAGGTTGTATTATTTATTTTTGTTAAGTCATAAAATATATTGTAATTATAATTGTTTGTAGCATCCCACATATATGGTGCTTCAATTATAAATACAGTGTTTTCTTGGTCTTTAGCTTCTATTTTAGTACCATTTAAATTTAATATTAAATTGGTTTCTATTTTAAAGTCTAAAGACTTTTGATTTGGATTATATTTCTTTAAAATAATAGATTCTTTTAACTTGTTTGATAATACTTGATAATCAATATCTATATTTTCTATTACTTCATTAAATGTTACTTTGTTATCCTTTCTTTTTAGTTTTAATAATTCATTTTTATTATTTTTTAATAATACTTTTAAATAATAATTTTCTTTTTCAATATCTACTAAAATCTTACTTCTAGAATCTTTACGAAAATAAGCTTTAAAAGCATTACTTTTATTTAAATAGTATAATCCCCCATCAATGATGGTATTATCTATTTCTTCATACTCGCCATTTTTTAAATAGTGAATATCATTATTATAAAGATAAGCACTAATTGTACCATCTTTATTTAAGAAATGTTTTTCATTTCTTTTTCTTAAATTTTTTAATTCTTTCATATTTTTTATCATCCCTTTCTTATAAAAGAATTATTGAATTTCGAAATTCACTATATCTTATGACGATATTTACTGGAAATGCGCTAGAATTATTCTAAATTTTGCATGATTTTTTTTACCTTAGGATAATAGCCTTTCCAAATAGTAGATGAATCTAAATCGTTTTTAAATGCTACTATCTCAACTGCTCTAGTAGCTTTTCTTCCTTTTATTAATAATTCATATAATAGTTCTTTTTCAATCCCTTTTAAGTTTTTTAAGCTATTTTCAATTTTAGTTAAAGTATTATCTAATTCTTGTTCTAATATTAATAGTTCTTCTTTTTCTTTTAAAATATATTTTTCTTTTTTAGTTAGAGCCTCTAAATTTAATTTAATTAATTCTAATTCTTTTTTAGTTTCAATATAACTTTTAAAGTTTTTCATATATTTCCTCCCTTCTTATTTATAGCTTATGGATTATTAAAAATAGAGGCTTTACTAAAACACAGAAAAAGCATCAAAATGATGCTTCTATGAAATTCTTTTCCAAACAAATACGTTAAAGTATGGAGGATTTATAGTATGAGTATGTGAGGCATTTCCACCTATAGAACCACTATAAGTGGCTACAGTTGAAATATTATGACTATGACTTCCTGCTATATTAGTAGGCTTTAAGTAACCTGCTCCATCAACACCTCTTGAGTGTACTGTGTAACGTGCTCCGCCACCTGCGCCATCAAAATCAGCACCAATTTGATGAGAGTGTTCTCCTCTAGTATCTGAGGCGCCAGATAATGATGGAATGTAGTGTGTATGAGATGGCATTTGATCAATAGTTAGACTTGTAGCTCCTGATACTGTACTACCACCTGTTCCAACAGATGAGCCAGCATATAAATAATAGCCACTTATTTGTTCCCATACCCCACCAAAATATCTATTTGGATTAGTATTACTTACGCTTAAATAAATAGAACCAATAGGATAAATACTATTAAAATCTAGATTTGATTCTTGATTGTTTTTAGAAGTTATACTGTTTACAATTAAATTACCTTCACTATCTAAACTAAAACTATTATTTTTAGAATTAATACAAGTTGCAGTAATATTATTTACTTCTAAATTTATGTTTTCATCTACTTCTGTAAATACTTTATCAGTTATATTATTATTCATTTTATTCACCTCCTATATATGGTTTTATATGCATAAAAATTTTTTAAGGATATTAAGTGTATTAATATTATGCATATATTTATAGATATGAAAAAAAGCACTGGAATTGTGCTAGAGTTTTAGTTTATTTCTTCAATTTTTAAGAATTCTTTTTTAATATTTATATCATAATAGAAACCTCCAATATCTTTTTTTCCAATAACTCTATGACAAGGTACTAAAATTAAAAGCTTATTTTTATGACAAGCATTGCCAACTGCTCTAGCATAATTTTTATTACCTAGTTTTACAGCTAAATCTTTATAGCTTATAGTTTCACCATATGGTATTTCAAGCATTTTAGTCCAGACTTTATTTTGAAATGCCGAACCTGTTAATTTAATCTTAATATCAAAATGCTCTCTTTCTTTATTAAAATATTCAGTTAATTCTTGCTTTGTTTTCTTTATTAATTTTGTTTCTTGGCATTCATAATCTAGTGTTAAATCATCTAAAGTAATAGTAGTTATATAGTTATCTATTTGAGCAATAGTAAATTTAAAATTATGGATATTATATTTGTAATAAAATTTATTCATAGTTATTCATCTCTTTTTAATTATAATTAATGTAATAAGGATAGTCAAGATGTCGATAAATGCTATGGTTTGACATCTTTTAGATTGCAGATATAAATATAGATTTTTTAAGGGATATTGATTATAATAAAATAAAGGAGGAAGAACCAAATAGTTTAGAGCGGTTATTATATATATTTGTATGTGATAATCAAAGGGAATTAGATAGGTTATATTTGGGTAATAAGATAATGGCAAGTGTACAAGAAAAGATACGGGTATTAACTGGAGACTTTGCTCAGGATTTATATTATGATCCAGAAGAATTAAAAAAGCAGTGTGATTATGAATTAGGAGAAAAAGATACAAAAATTGCCATAGCTAAAAATTTAATTAAGATAAATATGAAAACTAAAGAAATAGCAAAAGTAACTGGTTTAAGTGAAAAAGAAAGCTTTATTAAGCCTTCTTAGTTATGATATTAGCCTCATGACCATTTAAATCTATTTTATTAGCAATATCTTCGTTATAAATGATTTCAGTAGCTAGAGTTTCACCAGATATAAAATCTTTAAATGTATCAACTGCTTCTATAATATCAGCATCACCATTATAATTTATTATGATACGATCACTTACATTATAGTCTTCATTTTTACGGATATTTTGAACTTTAGAGATAAATTCTCTCGCAATACCTTCTAATATTAAATCTTTAGTACGATTAGTATTTAAAATAACAAATAAGTTATTTTCCATGCCTGCATTATAACCATCTTTGGCACTAATTCTAATATCAATATATGATTCATCAATACTATAAGTTGTTTCATCAATTATAATCTCGATACTTTCATTATTATTTAATTTATTTATTTCTTCCGAAGATAATTTTGCTAAGATATCTGCAAAAGTTTTAATATTAGCCCCAAATATTGGACCAGCAGTTTTATAATTTGGCTTGATATTAAAGTCCATATATTTATTTAAATCATTAGTAAAAATAACCTCTTTAACATTTAATTCTTCTAAAATTAAATCTTTTAAATTACCTATTAAATTTTCTAATCTACCATCTAATAAACATTCACTTAATGGTTCTCTTACTTTAATTTTTACTTCTTCACGAATATTTCTACCAATACTTATTAAAGTTCTTACAGTATCCATTTTATTTTCTAAATTTAAATCAATATATTCTTCATTATATTTAGGGAAATAAGCTAGATGAACAGATTCTTCGCCTGTTAGTTTTTGATATAATTCTTCACTTAAATATGGTGTAATTGGAGCCATTATTTTAGCTAAGCCAACTAATATTTCATAAGTAGTAATATAAACTGATTTCTTAGAATCATTTAAAGTACTGCCCCAAAAACGATTTCGATTGCGTCTAATATACCAATTAGATAAGTCTTCTGATACAAAGTTAGTTAAAGCTCTTACTACTTTATTTAAATCATATTCATTATAAGAATTAGTTACATATTTTAGTAAATTATGGTATTTAGATATTAACCATTTATCTATTTCTTCCCTAGTTTCATAAGCTACTTCACATTCTTTTATATCTATATTATCAGTATTGGCATATAAAGCAAAGAAATTATAAGTATTTCTTAAAGGATTAAAGAATTTAGAATATACTTCTTTTAAGCCTTCTTCATCAAATTTAATTGGGGTCCAAACAGGACTTATATATGGAAGATAAAAACGAATCGTATCAGCGCCGTATTTTTCCATTAGACTAAATGGTTCAACAGCATTACCTTTACTTTTATGCATTTTCTTACCATATTTATCTAAAAGTAATTCATTTACTAAGACATTTTTATATGGACTAACTCCTTTTACAAAAGTAGAAATAACTAATAGAGAATAGAACCATCCTCTCGTTTGGTCAATACCTTCACAAATAAAATCAGCTGGGAATTGTTCATTAAATGTATCCATGTTTTCAAATGGATAATGGTATTGTGCAAATGGCATAGCACCTGAGTCAAACCAACAATCAATTACTTCAGAAGTTCTAGTCATAGTATTACCACAATGAGGACATTTGATGTGTACATCATCAACATATGGTCGATGTAAATCAATAGATTCATCAATATTTTCAAGAGCTTTATCTACTAATTCACTACGAGAACCAATCATATCTGAGTGTCCACATGAACATCGCCATAATGGAAGTGGTGTGCCCCAATAACGATTACGACTAATAGCCCAATCATTAAGATTCTCTAACCAATTTCCAAATCTTTTTTCGCCAACATATTCTGGATACCAATTTACTTTTTTATTATTTTCAACTATTTTGTCCTTTATCTTAGTAATCTCTAAATAATAACTTGGTTTACTATAATATAATAAAGGTGTATTACAACGCCAACAATGTGGGTAGTTATGTTTCATATGAATTTTTTTGAATAGTTTATCATTTTCTTTTAGATATTTAATAACTTCTTTATCAGCTTCAAATACATTCATTCCTTGCCATAAACCTTCAGTATAGCAACCATCTTCGCCCACTGGGTTTAAGAATGGTAAACCATATTTTTTACCAACTTCATAATCGTCAGCGCCAAAAGCTGGAGCTAAATGAACAATACCAGTTCCATCTTCCATAGTAACATAATCTGCACATGTAACATAAAAAGCTTTTTTATCAACAGTTAGACTAGGTATTAATTGTTCATATCCAATATTTTCAAGACTAGAACCTTTAAATGTTTCGATTATAGTATATTCATCTCCTAAGACTTTAGAAGCTAAAGACTCTGCTAAAATAAATTTATAACCTGAAGATTCAACCTTAACATAATTTTCTTTAGGGTTAACACATAAAGCAACATTACTAATTAAAGTCCAAGGAGTTGTAGTCCAAACTAAGAAATACTCATCAGCATCTACTCTTTTAAAAGGAACTATAACAGTATTAACTTCTATTTCTTTATAGCCTTGTTGGACTTCATGGCTGGCTAAGCCTGTTCCACATCTGGTACAAAATGGTAATATTTTATGTCCTTCGTAGAATAGACCTTCATCAAAAAACTTTTTTAAAATCCACCATTCAGTTTCAATATAATCATTATCATAAGTTATGTAACGATTGTCTAAGTCAATAAATTGACCCATTTCTTTTGTTAAACGCGCAAAAGCTGATTCATTTTCCCAAACTGTTTCACGACATTTTTGATTAAATTCCTTTATACCATATTTCTCAATATCACCTTTACCATTGAATCCTAGTTTTTTTTCAACTTGTACTTCAACTGGTAGACCATGAGTATCCCAACCTATTTTTCTTAATACTCTTTTGCCTTGCATAGTTTGATATTTACAAATAGTATCTTTTAAAAATTTTGCTACCATATGATGTAATCCTGGCATGCCATTTGCAGTCGCTGGACCATCGTAGAAAACATAATTTTCATTTTTATCACGACTTGTTATAGATTTATGTAATATATCTACGTTGTCCCAAAATTTACGAAAATCACTTTCAACTAAATTTATATCCCTTTTATCTAAACTTTCAAATTTTTTCATAATTTCTCCTTTTACACATAAAAAAGGTGTTACCAAAGGGTGCTTAGAAAAGCACGGTACCACCTTTATTTTTTCTCTTACTTTTAACGCAAGTTACTCGTAATATCCTACTTAGTTTCAGATATTAGACTTCCAAGTGATCTTTTAAAAGCCAATATGTTAACTTCCACCAATATGTTAACTCTCTATAATATTTAACTTTTAAACCTCTTGTTCATCGTCTGTTGTTTCTTCTAAATGACGAGCTGTAAATACACTAATAACTGATGTTAAAATTTTCTCATCGGTTATTTCTTCTAAATAATTCTCATCATTTTCCTTAATGCTTTTTAAAAAAGCATAATTTTCTGTAGGCATTTCATCAGAATCTAAACCTACACAATATATATATTCTTCATTATTAATATTAGCAACATCTAATATCACATATTCTTTATTGTCTTCTAAGACAATAACATCTTCTTTTTTCATTTTTCCCTCTTTATCTTCTACCACTTGGAGGTTGGAGACTTCCATCTTCACCGTCTAAGTTTTGGCCAAACTCCAATTCAGATGCTAATTCAGCATATTTTGCTGCTGCTTCATCATCTCCTTTGCTTGCTGCTTCTTCGGCTTTTCTAGTATATTCTTGAATTTTAGCCATGCGTGATGTAACATCGGCAACTTGTCTATCTAGATCATTATTTTTCTGTACTAAAGTTTCTAAAGCTTCAGCGGCAGAAGATGTTGTTGTTGATATTGTTGGAAGTCCATCACCATACTTTTCTTTATAATCTTTAACTCTCTGCATTGCTTCAATGTTTCTTAAGCCCACTTCATTTGGTGGAGCCTTTCTGTTATTCTCAATTAAAATTTCAAGATTATTCACACTAAGACCCCTATAGCTTTCTTCACGCATAGCTTCTATTTCAGCATTTGCTATTTCCTTATCCAGATCTGCTATGGCTTGATTAGCTTTTATTATATGACTTTCTTTTTGCTCTGGTGTTAACCCTGGGTGATTGTTAATAGTATTCATATAATTATTAAGTTCATCTTTATGGCTATATAGTAAGTTAAGAACTTCAATATATAAACTAGTATTTAAATAATTATCTGGTAGACTTGGAAATTCTGGAAGCGGTTCGTTAATAGCATTATAAAGTTCCATTATTTCTTTTAAGGTATTAATCACATCATTAGCTTCATCAAGCTTCTTAGAATAGTCAACTATATTATCTTGTGGAACGTTCATTGCCTCAAGTTCAGCTTTATATTGTTCCCACTCTGCTAAATTAGCTTCTATAGATGTCACAGCATCAGAGATTGATTTTGTACGATAGCTATTAATTTTTATAGGTTCATTTGGCCAATTTATTACTTGATTTGGTTTATTTGGCTCACTTGGTAAAAAACTAGCTATATATTCTGGGGTATAGATATTTAAGGCATTTATAACCTGTCTAGCCTGTAAAATTCTACCATTATATTCATCTTTTTGTTTTTCAGGGACGTTACCTTCTAAAGCTTCTAGTTGGCTTAAATACTCTTCCCACTCTGCTTTAGTTTCATTTGTTTTTTGAATATTTTCTTCTATAGTTTGAAGTGGGTTAATCATAAATTCTTCTGGATTTGGTGGAAATTGAATTGGCTTTTGTTTATTTTCAGCAGCTGCTAATTCTTCTAATTTCTTCTTTTCCTCATTTAGGCTTTCTAATGATGCTTTAGCCTTATTGATTAAATTATTATATTCTTCTTCTTGTTCTTCAGGGACTTTGTCTTTTAAAGCTTCTAACTGGCTTAAATATTCTTCCCACTCTGCTTTGATTTCATTTATTTTTTGCAAATTTGTTTCTAAAGTTAGCCATGACATCATAAAAAATTCTTCTGGCTCCAATGGGAATCGAATTGGCTCTCTTTTATTTTTGGTAGCTAATTCTGCTAATTTCTTCTTTTCCTCATTTTGTCTTGCTAATGATGTTTTAGCCATATTAATTAAGTAATTATATTCTTCTTCTTGTTCTTTAGGAACGTTGCCTTTTAAAGCTTCTAGCTGGCTTAAATATTCTTCCCACTGTGTTATATTTTTTTCTATTCCTTTAATATCTTCTTCTATATTTGTATGGATTAGATCAGCATAAAATATGAGTGGTAGTGCTGGAAATTGAATTTTTGCTGATTTTGCAGCGTCTAACTCATTTTCTAACTTCGAAATTTCATCTTTTATGCGACCATACGCAGCTTGTGATTCTCTAAGTTTTGGCTTGTATAGTGCTTCTGCTTCTGGGCTAGCATATGCTAATTGCTCTTGTAATTTTTCAATATATTCTCTATATTCTTCAGCTTTTTTCTTTAACCATTTTAGTCTTTCTTCTTTATCTTCTGGTTGATCTGCTAGTGATGGTGCATTCCCAATTCTTAAAGGTTCTTGCTCCTCTGTTTTAGTTGGTAGAGATTCTGCAACTATTCTTTCAATTTCTTCATCTGTTAAAGTGCTAGCACTAGAATTATTAATAATTTCTTCGGCTTTTCTGATAACTTTTAAAAGAATGTCAGAATCACTTTGTGATAGGATAGAAGATTCACCATAATCTGGTTTAGCTTTTTTTATAGCAGCAGCTATTCTTTTATGATCCTCGTCACTTAATTTTTTAGTTGGATTATCATCTGCAAATGGGTCTCCCATATCTTGTTTTCTATCACTTATAATTTGAACCACTTTATTTGCTATAGCTTTAGCCATTTCATCATCTGGATTTTTATTTAATTCTTCTTTTAGTGAATCAAATAATTCTCCTAATTCTTCATTTGATAATTTGTTTAATCCTTCTTCATCAATTTTTATTGGTGTAGGAGCTGGTGGAGTTAAACTAGATCTTCTATCATTTAAAATTTGATTTACTTTGCTTTCTAAAACTTTGGCTAGTTCATTATCAGGATTTTTATTTAATTCTTCTTGCAATGAATTTAATAATTGTTCTAATTCTTCAGTTGAAGATTGTTTTAATTTTTCCTCATCAATTTTTATTGGTTCAGGAGTTGGTGGAGTTAAACTAGATTTTCTATCATCTAAAATTTTGGTTATTTTGCTTATAAAAATCTTAGCTATCTCATCATCAGGATTGTTATTTAACTCTTCTTGGAATGATTTTAGTATTGCTTCTAGTTCTTCAGTTGAAGAATTCTTTAATTGTTCTTCATTAATTGTAGCGTTAGAATTTGAGGCTGTTTCAGAGCTAGTTCCTTCACCACCCATAGTATCTAACGTCTCAATAAGTTCTTGTGAGTTAATAGATATGGGTTGATTTTCTCTATTATAAGCATCCAATAAATCTTTTAATTCATTATATCTAGTTAATACATTTTCTTGAGCTTCTACTATTGCTTCTTGTAATTCCTCATTATCAGGATTTAAACTTGCATCAACCATCATTTCTTGAGCTAGTTGATCAGAGGCTCTAAAAGCATCAAAATTACTTTGCATCATAACTCTTTCAGTTTCAGTATGAATATTTCTTGGAGTTTCATAAATTGATATTTTTTCTTTTGGCTGTTTTTCTTTTTTCTCTTTTTTAGTTTTTTCTTTTTTACGATGGAATAATTTTAGACCTGCAATACTTCCACCTGTTAATGTTCCAAAACCTGCTAAACCTAAGCTTGGAACTGAACTTCCTAAAACTGCGATTGTAGCCGCTGCAAGACCACCACTTAATGCTATACCAGATACAGCTCCTATTAACCCAGCAACAGCAATTCTTTTAAGATTTTTCTTGATTCCATCTTTTTTCATAGATTCAAGAGTACCTTTTATAGATACTTTTTGACGTTTAGCTTTTTTAGCTTCACGTTTTTGGGCTTTTTCTTCTTTCTTTTCAGCTTTATTTCGAGCTTTCTTGATATCATTTAAATTATCAATTATTTCTAAATATCTATCAGCGTCTTTAGAATCAATACCTATACCATTAATTTCAATAAGATCTTTACTAGTTTGAGCTCTATCTAAAATATCTTTACGTTCTTTAATTAATTTTAATTCTTCTTTTCTTTCTTTTAATAAATTCTCTATTTCTTGATATCTAGCAAGAGAATCAGAAGCAATTTTTAAGTTACCATATTCACTTAGATTTTCAGCTTCCATAGAAGATTTTAAAATATCTATTAATTCTTTGATTAATTCATATTCATTTAATAAATCTTTATTAACAACTTTTTTATCACTAGTATATTCTAATTCTTCGACTTTATCACCATAAGATGCTGTAATAATAGCACTTAACATGTTGTATAGGCGAGCTATTTCTTTTTTATTTTCTTCAAAATCTCTTGAAATTGGAGGTTTGATTGAAGAAGACATAGAAACACCTTTAGATTTTTGAAGTTCTGCTAAAGCATCTGCTGTTTTACGGTATAAATCTTCAACTGCAGCATCAACTTTTACATCATCTATTTCTACTAAGTTAGTAGATTCATTAGCATTTTGTAAAATACTACCTAAAGTTGCTAATAATTCGAACTCTGGCGCATCGCTTTCTAAAACTGTGTATCCAGCTACTTCTTTTCTAGGAAGACTTGGATCAGCAGCTTTTTCATCTGTAAGTATCTTTTGCATACGTTCTAAAATAGATTGAATTTTTTCTTCATTTAACTCTTTTTTAGGAGGTGTTTGTCTTTTTCTTTTATTATCAAGAATTGTTGCTGCCGCTTGATATTCATTTCCTTTACCTTTAGGAACTTTTACACCATTAACAGTTTCAGTTTCAGCAGCAGCTTTAGCTGATTCTAATAAAGTATATTGACGATTTAATAAATTGTATTCTTCCTCGTCTTCTTGTAAAACTAAACCATTACTAGCCATTGGCTCATTAGGATTATCTTTTGCTCTTTTAATAAGCTCTGCTAGTCTATCTTTTATTTTAGTAATCTCATTATCATTTTCTACTAATTTAGGGATATAACCTGCAAAAAATTCTGTGCCATTTGCAAATTTCTTAAAATCGGCAAGTTTAGACTTATCAACATAAGCCCCACCCCAAGTTTTATGAAGATATTCGCCATGTTGTTTTCTTAAAATTTTAATAATATTAATTAAACGATTACATTCAGCTAAGTCTGCTTCTAATACTACCCATACTTTAGCATCTTGCTTTTTATCTTCTGATTCTTCTAAAGTATCAGTTTGACGAATTTTTAAATTATATAAACCTTTATGATTAGTAATTTTAGCCGCTAAGGAATCAATTTGTTTCTCTATTTTAGCAATTAATTCAGCGTTAGGTTCATCTTTTTTAAATGTTTTAGAGGCACGCATTAAAGCTTCAAACTTTATACGATCAGCTCTGTTAACATAAGCTTTATTCCAAACATTTACAATAACAGGAAATTCTTTTCTTTCTCCTGTTGGAAACACCTTTTCTTCGCCACGTTCAACTATTTTTCTTAATTCTAATAATCTATTGTATTCAGGCTCATCATCTTGATTTATTTGATAGCCATCTTGAGCAGTTGTTACTAAATTATTTGGATTAAAAGATTCTCTAATATTTGCTATAGCTTTATCTATTTCTGCAAGCATTGTTGTATTTAAATGCTCTTCACGGCTGCTATTTAAAATACTAAACAATTTAGTTTTAGAAAATAAATCATTTACTTCTTTAAGACTTGATTCTGGTACACAGAAAACACCTTTTACACAAACTAATTTTTGACTGGTATCTATGGTATTATTTAGTTTTAATAATTTTAATAAAGCTTCATATTCTTCAAACTCATTAGGTAAAACAGGAACGCCATTAGTAGCCCACTCAGGTTTAACAGTATTACGGGTATTTGTAAAATTATTTTCTAATAATTCTAATTGATCTTTAATAGTCTCAACAAAACGATTATTAATTTCTTCTTTTGTTTTTAAAATATCGCGTACAACACGCATCTTATTACTAGCAAGCTCACTTAATTCATTTTTTAATTCATCAGATTTTTGAGTAAACTCTGCATCTGATAAATTACTGCGACTTAAAACATCAGATTTAGCTTGAAGCATTTGATATTGACTTTCAATAGTTGTTAAACTACGATTTAACATTGCAAATCTTTCAGTTAAATCTTTATTAGCTGATGTGATTTCCTCAACTAATGAAAAAAAGTATTCATTACTAGAAGTTGTTCTATTAGCAACTAGAGTCTCATAAGCTTCTTTTAAATATGGAATAGTAGCTTCTTCTGCATCTGTCAAGGTATGATTAAAGTACCTTTCATAATAATTTCTTGCTTTACTTTTAAATTCAGAGACACGTCCTGTTTTCACTTTAATATTAGTACCTTCAACTGGTGATAATTCACTTTCAGGTAAATTTTCAGCTTCATTTAACATTGCTAGTAATTCTTCTCTTAGATATTCTAATGACATAAAATCCCTACTTTCACCCCAAAAAAAATTTAATCTCTTTAATTATACCATAATATACCCTTTTTGGCAAATTAAAAAGAGTGTAAAAATAATAAAATTTAACTACTAAAACTCCAGGAAGTATGTTATTATTAAGTTAATAGAAAGAGGTTAGAAAATTGAATCCAAGTATATTTAGAGAATATGATATTAGAGGTACTTACCCTGTAACAATTAATGAGACTGTTGCTTACACTATTGGTAGAAGTTATGGTAGTTATATTAGAGAGCGATATAATCAAACAACTTGTATAGTTTCACATGATAATCGCCTATCTAGTCCAGCCCTAGCAGCTTATTTAATTAAAGGAATTAATGATAGTGGAGTTAATGTATATAATTATGGTTTAACTACTACACCAATGCATTATTATGCAAGATATATTCATAATATTTTTGGAATTATGATAACAGCTAGTCATAATCCTAAAGATGATAATGGCTTTAAATTTTCCTTCGATATGCTTGCTAATGCTCGAGGAGAAATGATTGAAGACTTTAAAAATTATACTTTTGCAGGAACATTTTTATCTGGTAATGGAACTGTTTCTAGTGGAAATATTACAGAAAAGTATGTAGAATTTTTAAGATATGGCTTAGAATTTGGTAGAAGAAAAAGAAAAGTAGTAATAGATATTGGAAATGGAACTACTTCAATTGTTGCTAGAAAAGTTTTTGAAAAAGTAAATATTGATGCTGAATATTTATTTGAAGAAAGTGATGGAAGATTCCCTAATCATCATCCAGACCCTGTTGTAGAAGAAAATTTAGAAGCTTTAAAAAAAGAAGTTATTAAAAGAAAAGCTGATTGTGGTATTGCTTTTGATGGTGATGGAGATAGACTTGGTATAGTTGATGAAAAAGGTAATGTTGTTCCTAGCGATCACTTTATGATTTTAATCATTCGAGATATTATTTCAAAAGTTAAAAATAAAACTTTCTTATTTGATGTTAAATGTACTAAAGCTTTAGAAACTGAAATTACAAGACTAGGTGGTTCCCCTCTTTGCTTTAGAACTGGCGCTAGTTATACACAAGCTAAAATTAAAGAAGATGACTTGCCTTTTGGTGGAGAATATTCTGGACATTTTTACTTTAGAGATAAAATTGCGGATGTTGGCAGTGGTATTTATGCAGGGCTAAGATTATTAGAATTAATGAGTAAGACTACTACCCCTTTAAGTCAAATGGTCGCTGATATTCCAAAATACTTTAGTACTCCCGAAATAAAATTTACTAGTCCTGATGATAGAAAGTTCCAAGTAATAGAAAAAATTAAAGAGTTTTGCGAATCTCAAAATTGGGTAATAAATGCTATTGATGGAGTTAGAGTTAACTTTGCATCAGGATGGGCTTTAGTCAGAGCTAGTAATACTGGACCAAATATTACTATGAGATGTGAAGCTGAAACTGAAGAAGGTTTAAATAATTTAAAAACAATATTTACGAATATTGTTAATACTTATAATAAATAGAGGAATTTTAATAATTCTTCTTTTTTATTATTATATTTTTAAGAGATTGCTCCATACTAAAATTAAAGGAGGAAATTATGACACAAAAAGAATTGCTTTATATGGAAGATGCAATTGGACATGAAACTAATTTAGTAGATATTTGTCAATATACTATTGATTCTTTGCAAGATAAAAGTTTAAAAACTTTTATGAAGGGTCAATTAAAAAAACATGAGTCTTTAAAACAAAAACTGATGAAAGTATTGGAGGAGAGCACAAATGAGTGATAAAGTATTAATGGAAAATATGCTTTTACTTCTTAAAAGTACAACAGAAGTATTTGTTCACGGAAGTTTAGAAAGTTCTACTAAAGCAGTACATAATGTTATTAAAAATGGACTTGATGATATTATAAAATTACAGGATGATTTATATAATAAAATGACTGAATGTGGTTGGTATAAAGTTCAAAATGTTGAGAGTAAATGCATAAAACAAACTCTTAGAAAATTAGAAAGTAATAATTAGAGGCTACAAAGTCTCTTTTTTCATATAAATAAAAATAGTACCAACTGTTTAAGTCGGTACTATGACATATTATATATTCTATCTACCTTTTAAATAAGAATATTTTTCTTTATAGGAATCTATACTTTCGCCTAAAAATAGTTCATTCATTTTGCATGTTTCAATAATAGTATCTGTGGGTACAATATCTATTCCATGTTCGCCATTTTGGCCACAAATATTTATTTCCATTTCTTTATTATCAATACTTAAAACACCTTGTAATAAACGGTAAACTTCTAAATCATTATTATGAGGATGATATTTAATACCAGAACCAGCTGGTATATATAAAAAACCACGTTCAATACCATCTTCACTAAGATTACCGCTTAAACTAATTTTATAAACAAGGCCCTCTCCTGTTGTAAGAGTATCAGGTAATATCATATATGTTCCCTCTTTTAGCGCATTCATAACAAAGGACATTTTTTCTTCTTTAGTCATAGTTGTTTTCCTTTCAAAATTTCATTTATTTTATCATGAAAGAACTTTTTAATCAACCTTTTTTAAAGATTTAAACATTTTGCGCCATAGTTTACTAGAAGAATAATTTAGAATTCCTACCTTATAAATACGTAGACCATATTTATATAAGAAATAAGTAGCTATAACTGTAATAGCTGTACTACCAATAAGTGATAATAAAGTCATCTCACCCATTAAATAAAGTGTAGGAGCAATCATAACTGATAGTAAAGGAATATGAGCTAAAATATTAATAAATAATGAACCATCAAAAACAAAAGACATTAGTGCTACATAATAGCCTACCATCATGATTATCATTAATGGAGTTTGCAGTTGTTGAAAATCTTCATTATTAGTAGTCATACTAGCAAGAGTTGCTGAAACAATAGCATAAGCAATAAAGCTTACAACAAAAAGAATAATTAATATAATGCTTCCCTTTAATAAAAGCGTAAAGACTCCAGCTTCACTTAATGCTTTAATAGTCTCACTTATAATGCCACCAACGCCAATTGCAGCATCAGCATTAGTAAATAATTTACGTAATAACATAGCTAGTATGCCATAACTAAACATTAATGCCCCTTGAATTAAAACATAAGAAATAGAGGCTATAACTTTGGATAAGAAGTGCATTTTAGCTGGAACAGATGATATTATAACTTCCATACCACGACTTGTTTTTTCATCATTTATTTCGGCGCCTAACATTTGTACCATTGTAACTATTAAAATAAAGAATGGTACAATTAATATTGTAGTTATAACAGCACTTAGGGTCTCTTTAGTTTGATTATCTTTAGCATCAGCATTTAAAATACGTTCAGAAACATTTACAGGACTAGTTAATCTAGCAATCTCATCAGCACTAAGTCCACTAGATGCTAAAACTAGTTCGCTTTTTAAAGCATTTAAAGAACTAGATATAAGTTCAAAAGTAGTTTTTGAAACTGTATCATAAGATATTACTTCACCTTTTAAATATTCAAGATTATCTTTTTCAATTACTACAATAATTTCATCTTCTAAATCTGCTGTTTTATTTAAAATACTATTATCTAAAATTAATTCATAATTGTCATAATCAAAATTAGCACTTAAGGTATTAAAATAGTTTTCAAAAGATTGATAGCTATTAGCATTATCTACAATATATATTTTATCATGAGAATCAAAATCGCCACCAAAGAAATTAATAATATAATCCATATTCATAAGAAAAATTAATAATAAACATAAAAGAATATTTACAGCTTTAAACCATTTAGTATCAATTTTCTTTTTTAAGCTATATTTAATAAGATATTTAAATTTATTTTTCATAAACTTCACCTACTGTATCTAAGAATATTTCATTTAATGAGGCATCTTCAACTAAGAATTTTGTAATATTATCAGAATTCTTAACGATTTTAAAGACATCTTTAATATATTCATCACTTTCTATCTTAACAATAATATCTAAATTTTCTTTGCTTACAGATTGAACACCTTTTATTTTTTCTAAGCTTTTTATATCAATATCACCATTTATTTTAATGGTTTTCTTTTGATAATTTTTCTTGATACTTTTTAGAGAACCACTTAATACTGTTTTACCCTTTTTTAAAATAACTAATTTTTCACAAAATAATTCGACATGTTCCATGCGGTGGCTGGAGAATATAATCATTTTGCCCTTTTCTTTAAATTCTCTTATGACAGCCATAAATAATTCAACATTAATAGGATCTAGACCTGTAAATGGTTCATCTAATACTAAAAGACTAGGTTCATGAATTATCGCCGTAATAAACTGAATTTTTTGTTGGTTACCTTTACTTAATTCTTTGATTTTACGTTCTTTATAATCTAATACACCAAAACGTTCTAACCAATAATCTAATTTTTTTAAAATAGCAGATTCAGTCATTCCTTTTAAAGTACCATAATAAATTACTTGCTCTTTTACAGTTAATTTGGTTAATAAACTACGCTCTTCAGTTAAAAAACCTATATTTTCACATAAACTATAATCGACTATTTTATCATCAATAGTTATTTTTCCTTTGGTAGGTTCTAGAAGTCCCATAATCATTCGGAAAGTAGTTGTCTTACCAGCTCCATTAACGCCTAATAAACCAAAAATTTCGCCGTTATTTATCGTAAATGATAGATTATCTACAGCTAAGTTTGTACCATAATATTTGGTAACATTTTCTAATTTTAACATATAAATTTCCCTTTCATGTTTTTAAATATAAGCTATAACCTTAGGTTATTGTCAACACTTTTTTTCATAAAATTTAAAAGATTCAGGAGTCTTACTTTTAAACTCATATTCTTTATCTTTAATTTTTACTTTTAAATAACTTGCATGAAGTCCTAATCTTTTTAAAGGGTTAGTAGTACTTCCATATTTTTTATCGCCAATTAAGGGATTGCCTAAATTACTAAAAGCAACACGAATTTGGTTTTTCTTACCTGTTTTTATTTCTACATGAACTAAAGAATTATGCTTAGTTTCATTTAAAACTTCATAACAGGTTTCAGCATATTCACCTGATTTGTTTTTAGTGCTGTAAACTTGATGAGTTTTACTCTCTTTTAAATACTCTTTAATAACACCTTTTTTGGTAGGAAGTTTACCTTCTACTATTGCTAAATAATATCTAGTAGCTATTTTGTTCCAATTAGTTTGGAGTTCTTTTTTTAAAGATTCATTTTTAGCAAATAAAATAATACCTGATGTATCTTTATCAAGACGATGAACAATAAATATTTTGTTAGACTTATGTTGTTTTTTTACATATTCACGAGCTGCACTATATAAAGTATGTTCAGTTTTGCCATCACTAATAGTTAAGATTTTAGCAGGTTTATTTATAACTAGTATGTTCTTATCTTCATATATTATATCTAATTTTTTCATAATTACCTCACTATTATTATATATCTTAAAAAGCTTTTTTACTAGTCTTCTTTAGTTAATTTGATGGTACTAATAAATTCAAATTTAAAAAGCTTATCATAATAAATTTTACCTTTAATTAAAATTATTAAAATATTAGTTAAATAAAATACTAAAACACTAAAAATACTTATAATCATAAATAAAGCTTTTAGGTTTAGATGAATTAAACTATTTACACCAATAGCAATACCAATTAGAAACCAGAAAGGAAGAAAAAAATAGTATAGAAAAATAAAAGTATTACGAAATATTATTTTAAGTATATTATTTTTATTAAAAGACATTTTAACATTTAAAAATTTCATTCCAAGAGTTTGATTATTAAATATAATTGGAATAATAATATAATAAATGATGAAAGCTATTAAAAAACTAGATTTAGTAAAGATAGATATAAATCCCATTAAAATAAAATAGATAAATAAATCTAAAAAGAATATTGTTAACCTGCGAAGTCCTGATACTACTTGCCCTTTTATTAATGATTCTTCATCAATAGTTTCTCGTGTAGGTAATATTTTCATAAATAAACCCATTATAGGATACCCTAAAGCTCCACCTAAAGTATTTAATATTAAGTCATCAATATCACATAAACGATAAGGATTAGGATAAATAGAATATAAACTAGAGCCTTGAGTTAGTTCAAAGAATAAGCTTAAAAGAAAAGTATAGAAAACAGTTTTACGAAAACTACATTTAAAGTAATAACGCAAATACATGCCAAATGGAATAGTCATAAAAATATTAAAGATGACAACATAAAAACAAGGATCCATTAAAGCATCAAGATAAGTGCTAGGATTAGTTATTACAAGAGATGTTTCACGTAAAAAATCTTTTATAAAATTAAAAGGAATAAAGTTATAATATGGCCCTGTATTTTTTAGAGCTTCTTCAAATGTAGGCAGTGGTAAAATTACTAAAAAATATATTGATATTAAATATAAAATAAAAGTATAAATTATTAAAACTCTAAACCAATGAATAGCACCATATTTATGATACTGAGATAAAATAAAGGGAATAGTAAAAATAAAAGCAATAAAAGGAAAAAGAATTATTGCTGTTTTAATAGATATTAAATAACTCATATTATAACCTCGCTATCAAATATATTATAGCATATTATGAACTTATTATTTCTTACAATTAAGTAATATTAAAAAAGAGTGCATTAATCACTCTATAAATATAATTTTAAATTTTTTTCTTGCCTATACATGAGAGTTTAAAGGATAGTACTCAAAAAATACATTTTAATAAGCTGCATAGGCAAGGTAATTATTTTACAACATATGGATTATTTTGCGTTCCATTTCCTTCTGACGCAAACAACGTATCAGCCTTTAAATTAATTACTGGACGTACACCTATTGCGCTGCTAGCACCATTCCAATTAAGGTGGCCACCTGAATATACATAAAACACATAAGAACCAGCGCTGCCATTCCACATATATGGAGACATAGTCCAGTAATCCTGTCCATTATATAAATAATATGAAGTATTATTAGCGTTTTTGCCTCCTGCATACATTACCTCATCTGCTGTTATGAGCCCAACTTTTAATGTGTATGTGTCTAGCGCTGCACAGCTGAGTGTTGGTGCATAATCTGTATATAATCTCTTGTAACCTGCATAGTAGAATATATTACTTGGTGCACTTGCCCAGCTTTGTCCGCTTTGAACATTTCGATCATTACAATATTTGCCATCTGCTATTTTACTTGAATATGTTGTATTATTTCCTATATTACTATTGTACCAATTTTCTAATGTTGTTTTAATTAGTGCGTTTGTTCCACTTGTTATACTACTTGGTCTTTGTAACCCTTCTGTATATTTCCAGCCTACATATTCTGACTTATTATAACTTGAGCTATATGCTGTACTTGCTACTGCTATACTATCTGTTGTTGTCTCACCGTTATTATGGCATGTTGCGCCATCATATATTAACCTCATTGTCTTATCGCCATTGATTCTGATGATTCTCCAACACTTTCCTGCAAATTTCACATAGTTTGTTGTAGCTGCTCCCCTCCAATAGTATGAGTTACCTCCATACATACCATCACTTACAGAATATACTCCCTCATCTGTTGTGGCAATATTACTAAATGTTGGAGTTGTTGTTTTTGGATTTAAAGTTGCTATTATATCATCAATAGTAAGGTTCTTTAAATCGAACCAGATATAACACTTTTCATTTTTCTTTAAGCCAGTTACAGAGTGAATTCCATTGATAGTTTTTAATTTACCCTTTACTTGAGTATTGCTATCAACTGTACAATAGCTTTTCTCTTCATTTATGGCATATCCCGATTCTGGCATAGTATCTATCTCTGTATAATTTGTTCCATCATCACTTTTATACATGGCCATCATTTTATAATCTGATTTATAATTTATATTTTCCTCTACTAATTTTATATCTTTTATATTCTGATATTTAGCATAATTGTTTGCAAATATCCCCATTGATACTAAAAATATTATTACAATACTACCTACTATCAACCATTTTTTTTTGCCTTTTTCTATATCCTCAAATTTCATAGTTTTCCATCCTTTACTATATTATAATTACTATTTTACAAATCTTCATAATCTTCAACAAAACTTATCAAAACTTCTCTTAATTTCAGATTAAAAGCTTCTAATATTATTTCTATCATAACTTATTTTTTAATAAAATATAGTCTAAACATATTAAATTACTTGCCCACAAATAAAGTTAAAGTAATGCATTATGGGCAAGATTTATTTTATAGTTAATCAGCAACTATATATGGATTTTCTAAAGTTCCATTTCCTCTTGCAGTAAACAATGTATCAGATTTCAAGTTTATTACTGGACGCACACCAGGTGAAGTGTTGCTTACATAAGTACCGTCAAAATACCCATTCGAATGAACAAAGAACACAAAAGGGCTACTGCCTTCACCATTCCAATAACACGGAGACATGGTCCAATAATACTGACCATTATATAAGTAATATGAGGTATTATGCCCTTTTCCCCCTGCATACATTACTTCATCTGCTGTTATGAGTCCTGCTTTTAATGTGTATGTGTCTAGAGCTGTACAACTGAGTGTTGGTGCATAATCTGTATATAATCTCTTATAGCCTGTATAAAAAAATGTACTACCTGAAGTTGCCCAACTTTGTCCACTTTGAACATTTCTATCATTACAATATTTACCATCTGCCACTTTATTTGCATATATTGCATTATTTCCTATATTGCTATTGTACCAGTTTTCTAATGCTGTTTTTATTGGCGCATTTGTTCCACTTGTTATACTACTTGGCCTTTGGCTTCCTGATGTATACTTCCATCCTACATATTCACTCTTATTGGAGATTGAATTATATGCTGTCTTTGATACTGCTATACTATCTGCAGTACTTGTTCCATTTGCATGACAAGTTGCGCCATCATATATTAATCTCATCGTCTTATCGCCATTGATTCTGATGATGCGCCAACACTTTCCTGCAAATTTCACATAGTTTGTTGTTGCTGCTCCTCTCCAATAGTATGAGTTACCTCCATACATACCATCACTTACAGAATATACTCCCTCATCTGTTGTGGCAATATTACTAAATGTTGGAGTTGTTGTTTTTGGATTTAAAGTTGCTATTATATCATCAATAGTAAGGTTCTTTAAATCGAACCAGATATAACACTTTTCATTTTTCTTTAAGCCAGTTACAGAGTGAATTCCATTGATAGTTTTTAATTTACCCTTTACTTGAGTATTATTATCAGCCATACAATAACTCTTACTCTCATTAATGACATATCCAGACTCAGGCATAGTATCTATCTCAGTATAATTTGTTCCATCATCACTTTTATACATTGCTACTATTTTAAAATCATAAGGTTTATAGTTTATTTTTCCTTCGGCAAGTTTTAGGTCTTCTATTTTCTGATACTTAGCATAACTACTAGCATATATTCCCACCGATATTAAACCTAAGGCTGCTATACTACCTATTATCCATTTTTTCTTGTTATTTTTTTTCATTAATTCAAAACGCATTCTTTTCCATTCCTTTCTTTTTTGTACGTCATTTGTAACATATTTTAATAAAAATAAATATCATTTGCATTACTCTATGTTATATAAATAATATACAATATTATTGAATATATTTCAAGATATTTTTCAATATTTCAGCCAATTTTTACCAAATAAAAAGTAAAGATTAATTCTTTACTATATTGAGAATAAAACTTTTTCAGATTTATATTGCTTAATTATATACCATATTATTAGGGATATATAAATAATAGTTGAGATAAACATTAAGAATATTTGATTATAATTAAATATGCCGACACACACATCATTTAAAACTAGAGTAAAGTTTAAGAAAGGAATTATAGACATTAATATTGAAGATTTAATCCCTACCATAAAAGCTATCATGCCTGGAAATAATGAGATAAATGTTAAAGGTGTTAAGGCACTTTGAGCTTCCTTAAAAGTTTTAGATAGGCTTGCTATAGCTATACATAAACCACTAATAAAGAAAGAATAAACTATAATAACAAATATACTAAAAATAATACTGGAAATAGAAATAGTTATAGGTAATGTTTCATAAATTGTAAACATATTATTAGCTATTTTAAAGGATATTAGAGCTAATATTAAACTTAAAATTCCAGTTATAATAGAAGATATTGTGACGCTTAATAATTTGCCAACAATAATATCGCGACTTTTAATAGGAAAAGTTAATAGAGTTTCTAAAGTTCCTCTTTCTTTTTCACCAGCGGTAGAATCTGTTGCAGGATAAGTTGCTGATACTGTTATAGCCATAATAATAAAGAGAAAAGCATAAGTTATGATATAGTTTGCAAAAAAACTTTCACTAGCAATATCATTTTCTGAGATTTCAAATATATTTAAAACTTCATCAGGATTAAGATTGTTATTTAATAAATATTCATTTTGTAAAAGTCTTTTATAACTTTCTAAAAAACTATTAGCGATATTAGAAGCATATCCTCCTGTTTCACTACTCATATTATAGTTTAGAGTATATTTATTATTCTCTTTTGTTATGTATAAATATATATCACCTTTTTTTAAAGAATCTTCTAATTCTTCTTTTGTACCAAGAGTTTTATCTATTTCTAAACTTTTAATAAGTTCTTCTTCTTTAGAAGATAAATTATAAGCAAAACCTATTTTATTATAAACAGTATTATCAGAGTTCATCTGTGATTCAAATAATGCGGACATTCCTAAAACAATTAAAGGGATCATAATAGGAATAATAAACATCATTGCTAAAGATTTTTTATCACGAAAAACTTCTCTTAATTCTTTTTTTAAAATATTTATTATTTTATTTTTCATTTTTTAAACCTCCTATTAATTTAAAGAAAGCATCTCTTAAATTAGTTGTTTTAGTAAAATCTTTAATTTCTTTTGGTGTTCCTTCTTTAATAATAGTGCCTTTATTTATCATAATTACATAATCACATATATTTTCAGCTTCTTCCATATAATGAGTTGAATATAATATAGTTTTTCCTTTGTCTCGTTCATTTTTAATAAAGTCTAAAATTATTTGACTAGAAATAATATCTAAACCACTTGTAGATTCATCTAAAATATAATATTTAGGGTCATGAATTAGACATCTAGCAATATTAACTCGTTGGGTTTGTCCAGTAGAGAGATTAGCTATTTTATTATGTAAGAAAGATTCTAATTCCAAAGATTTAGCTATTTCTTTTATGCGACCTTCAATTTTTTCTCCAGGATAATCATAGTATTCGCAACACATTTTTAATAGTTCATAAGCTGAAATTGATTCGTATATCTTAGTATTACCAGAAAGATAAGCTAAATTCTTTTTAATTTCTATTTCATTATTTTTAAAATTTAAGTTATCATAAGAAATACTTCCCTCAGTTGGAACCATTATACCTGCGGTCATTCGTAGTAAAGTGGTTTTTCCTGCTCCATTAGGTCCTAAAATACCAATTATTTTGCCAGAATCAGCTTTAAAGCTAATATCATTTACAGCATAAAACTCTATTTCTTCTTTTTTACTAATTTGTTTTTTAAACTTCTTTTGAACATTTTTTACTTCAATCATTTTTTCCTCCGTCTTTTAGTTTAGTAATAGCATTTTTTAATTCATTAATATTAATTGGTTTGGCAATATAATCATTAAACCCTAATTTTAAGTACTTTTCCCTAGCTCCCACTACAGCATCAGCGGTTAGAGCTATAACAGGAATATTAAATCCTTCTATTTCTTTTAAATGGTTAAATGTTGTAATGCCATTCATTTCAGGCATCATAATATCCATAAATATTAAATCGTACTCTTTATTTTTTACTTTTTCTAAACATTCAAAGCCACTTTCAGCTTCATCAACACTTAAGCCAATATGTTCTAACATTTTTATAGCTACTTTTAAATTTATTTTAGAATCATCTACTACAATAGCATGCATAATACTCACTCACCTAATTTTTGACTTAATTTAATAATAAATTTTGTGCCTTCATTTTCTTTAGAAGTTAAGGAAATACTGCCACCCATGATTTCCACAAGACTTTTAGTTATTGATAAGCCTAAACCCATGCCTGATTTATTAGTATTTATATTACTTTCTGCTCTAGTAAAGTTATTAAATAAGTTAGCTTGAAATTTTTTACTCATACCTATTCCTGTATCACTAATAGTTAAAGTTATTTCACAAGTATCACCTTTAATATTACCAGTTACATGAATAGTTATAAATCCTATTTCCGTATATTTTATAGCATTATCTAAAATATTAGCAACAATTCTTTTAATTTTAGCAACGTCTCCAATTAAAGTATGAGGAACACTTTCAATATCTAAGTCTAATTCTAAATGTTTTTCTTCTAATTTATATTTATATAAATCACTTACAGAACAAATAGCTTCTCGTAAATTATAAGGCACTTCTTCTACTTCTAATTCCCCTATTTCAACTTTAGAAATATCTAGAATATTAGTAATCATATTTAGTAAAGTATTTGATGATTCAATAATATCATGTGCATTTTCTTTGACTTCACTTAAAGTATTAGCTGAATCTATTAATTGACTAAAACCTACTATAGCATTAAGAGGTGTTCTTATCTCATGAGACATACTAGATAAAAATTCAGATTTAGCTTTATTAGATTTTTCGGCTTGATAAGCAGCAAGATTAACTTTATTAAGCATTTTTAAATCAGGATTTTCAATGGTATGATACATAATTAAAAGCATAAACGTAAAAAAGAAAGTTTCAAATAAAATGGAAGGAAAATAATTTCTAACTAATAAACCAATAATATAAAATATTATAAGGGTTAAAAATGGAATGCTTTTAAAGTTTTTATTTAAAACAATAAATATAGATGTAATAAGTCCTACCATGAAATACAAGATGGTTGCTAAAATAGCGATATCATAACTTAGACCATTACCATCTAAAACATCAGCATAATTAATAACATTTATGGGAGTAAATAATATTAAAACAGAAAATATAACTAATGATAAAAGAGTTGTTTTTAATAAAGTTAGTTTGGTAGACTCTTTTATATTTAAAAGATTAACATTATAAATAATAACACAGATAATAATTATTAACATTATTATTAAATATATTTTCTGAAGAAATCCTATTAGTAATTCATTACCATTGGTTTTAGCTAATATATAAATTAGAATACATAATATAGAATAAATTAAGTTAAATATTAACATTACAGAATATGTATTAGTTTCTTTATTATGAATATTTTTTTTAGCAAAAAATATTACAATTAAAAATATTGCTATTAATAAAGATGCAATAGGTAAAACGATAGCATTCATATTATCACCATATATATTATACAAAAAAAAGAGTAGAAAATCTATAATAAACTATTATAATTTTCTAACTCTACTAAGAGGTACATCACTAGTAATTAGTTGGTTACTAGTTTCAGTGTTTTTTACATTAATACTTGCAATTGCTCTTTTTCTAGCTTCAATTTCATTAAAGAGTCTTTTAGCTTCTTCAAAATCCCCTTCTAATAAATGAAATGAAACTTCGGGGGCAATTGGATATGCAACCTCAGGTGAAGTTACTTTTTTATCATGATACATAGTTTTATATACATCTTCAATAGTATAACCATAACCACAACGAGCTACAATACTTTCGCGGAACTTAGTAATTTCATCTTTAGTTATACTAGCTCTTGTAGAATCGCCAATTCGCTCCCAAATATCCCATTTTAAAGTAGCTAGTGTATCACGTAATAAATCATTCATGGCAATAATATCCCCACTTTTCTTTGGATCATAAGGAATATTTTTACCAACATTAACAAAAAATCTATTAGCATATTGCTCTATGGCTATTGGAATTATATCTACTTCTGTTTCATTAGCCATACGAACTGTTCCATTGTATAGTTTTAATACTAATAAGTTTTCAATTATATTCCATGCTCCTTCTGGAAATATTAGAAGACTACCACCTTTTTTAATTAATTCAACAGCCCGATTATATCCAATCGCACGATCAACTTTATCATCGGTCTCAAGACGAATTACCCCATTTAAATCTAGTAGTATGCCTGTAGCATCAATATAAGTTTCTTTAGGGTCGCCTAAGAAAAGATAAGCATGGTCATTAATTGCTTCAAATATTCTTTGAATATCATTACCACCAATATGGGTCGCAGCATAAATTACAGGTTTATTAGTTTTTTCCCTTTTATCACCAATTATATATAATTCTTCACCACTAATTAGACGATCAAGTTTTATTAATTCTAATAATGGCTTATGAATTGCTTGACGAAATTGAATACCTGTTAAAGGAATACCATTCTCATATTCATATTTTCTTAAATCTTTGTGATATTGTTCTAATTCTGCAAGGCGCATTTGGCGTAGTTCTAATAAACTTTTTTTCTTAAAGTTTTCCATATAATCCCCTCTTTGCTAGTTTTGTATTATATCATAATCGTTTACTTTTGGCAAATTATTTTAAATCTTCATCACTAAAAGGATGTGGACAAAGTTCTGCAACAGTGTGTACTTCTACTTCGCCGTGTGGATTCATAGCTATTATTTCTTTGTTAGGTTCTAACATTTCACTAATAACCATGCGACAAACAAAGCATGGCATACCAATTTTGTCATTGTCACACATTACATACAATTTTTCAAAATCATATCTTTTATAACCATTACTAATAGCACTTAAAATGGCACTACGTTCAGCACAAATACTGGCACCATATGAAGCATTCTCAACATTTACTCCACTAAATTCTGTACCATCTTTCATAACAACTATAGAGGCCACACGAAATTTAGAATATGGGCTATAAGAGTTATTTAATAATTTAATTAATTTTTCTTGCATTATTATCACCTTTCTTAGTTATTTCTATAATTTTTGGAATCTATTAATTCTAAATATACAGTTTTTAATTCTGTTTCAGGAATTTTTAAATCTCTTAAAATGGAATAAGCTATATTAATATCTATTTCAAAAAAACAGTTAGGATTTTGAAACACCAACTTGATAAGATTTTGTTTCACTCTTTCAGGTTCATTATCTTGATAAATATTTAATAATTGCTCATTAATATTTTTTAACTTATTAAACATATTACCTCCTTGTGTTAATATCAGGTATTGCTGGATCATTAATTTTTACATAATCTTTAACTTGAAATTTTTCTTCTAATTCTTCTTTGGCAATAGGAATTAAGGTGTTTTCTTTAGTTAAAATAAAATGTTTTGTTAATTCTGGTGCCAGAAAAAAAGCTTGTTCATTAAAGGATAATATAACCTCTGGAGTAGCAACTTTATTCGGTATTAGAGGCTTATTATTACCAACAATAGTAACTTTAAAATTATTTCTTCTCTCGGCAAGAGAAAAAATTCTATTATAGATATCTAAAATATAACTTAAACGATCAATACCAATTAATGTTAAAGAAGTAATTTTACTTAAAAACATTTCAAATCTTTCCTCAAAACTTGGAACTGGTGTATCTTTATTTTGAACCATTTGATAATAACTGGTGACAGCTATAAAAGACTCACGCTGTTTATTTTTAGGCATATTTAAGATATAGTCATATACTTTTTTGGCAATATTATGAAAACGGTTAAAAGTATTAGCATTTTTATTTAAACATTTTAATCCTTCATATTCCTTACCCATTTTGACATTGGATAAATCACCTTTAAAAATAGAAGTTACAGTATCTGCTCGAACATAATATTCATCACAGCTAAACTCAAGATTCTCATGACCATCGCCATAAAAAACTTGTTCCCCTCTTTTAATATGAACATTTAGGCCTAAATCTTTTAAAAACTTAGCGAATATAGCATTTATTTCATAACAAACAGCAGAGTTTTTAAGTGGTGATATATTAACAACATTTTTTATGCTTTCATGTTTATATTTTACTCTCTTATCTTCTTTGGCAGCATAATATTCTTCATCATAAGTTAATATTTCACAAAGTTTAAAATATATATATAATGCTTTTTCCAAAGCACTAAAATGCTCAGGTAAAGATTCTAAAACAGCTTCTTTTAAAGCAGAATTTATATTTACTTTAGATGTTATATCATTCTTGCTCTCGCCTAATTTTTCTAAAGATTCATAATCTATATATTCATATTTTCTTAAAGCATCTAATCTGGATAAGAAAGTCTTAGGAAAAAAATATTCATCTAATAGGTCTTTATTAAAATAAGAAGTACAAGCATAAGCAAAAATCCTTTTATCAAAGCCAAATATAGTAGAAATACTAGAATCTTCAACTATTTTGCAGTATTCATCAGTTGGTAAAGTTAAGAAATTAAGAAAGGATATAACAGGTAAAGCATATTCTTGGTTATTCGCTTGAAATGAATATGTTTTTTTAGAATTATTTTCTAAAAAGGTTTCATAACTCATAGATGATTTTATACTTTCATAAGAGGATAATTCACTTTCTGTAAAACGAATTAAATTATTAGTTAATAAATAATTAATACTACTAATTATTTCTTTACGTTTTAGAATATTTAGGCACTTAGTATCACCATTCTCATAAGCGTCTATTCTTAAAAAAGATAATTCACCAGCATATAGTTTTTTTACATAACTAAAATATCTTGGCATAGCAAATAAATCATGTAATAGTTTATAGCTAACTTCTTTTCCCAAAGGATTATCTTCAATTAGAAGTAATTTAGCATCTAAATCATATTCTTGTTTCTTTTCAGGACTTATGATTAAAGTTTGAGCTGCTAGATTTTTAAATTCAGGATGCTCTTGTAGAAAATCTTTAATAAACTGTTCATCCATATAATGCCCTCCTATTTTCTTTTATTTTAGCATATTTTTATTAAAGATAATAGCTATTATTAAAGGAGTTGACACTGCAACAGGTGCTAAATAACGCATGTGACCATTTACTGGTGATATAAGACATGTTAGAAATGTTAAATAGATAGGTAAAAAGTAAATAATAGTTTTAAAATCATGCTCTTTTAAAAGATAAAATAAAACTGTAATAATTATCCAAACATAAATAAAGCACCCATATAATAAGCCAATTAAAGGCATATCACATAAAAAACGGGAAATAGATTCCAACTTAGTGCGAACTGGAGCAGTACTTTCCATAAAGTGAAAATCAAAATTTTCATTAAAATTAGTGATGCCATAAAAGCCCAGTTCTTCACCCATAAAGTTTTTATGCTCAGAGTAAAAGTAACCATATATATTATTTAAAGTAGCATCAAAATAAACAACTGGATGCTTTAAAAACATTGAAATCCAACTAGAAAAATAAGATGATAACTCTCTACTAGTGGGATAATCTTTGATTTTTTCTTTAACATTATCACTGCGGTTAGGATCGTAAGATGACCCTACTTCTTTTAAATCTGTAATAAATAATTGTTCTAAGCCTTCTCTTTCTTTTGCTGAAATATCTTCCTTATAATATTTAATATAACGAGCAGTTTGCTGAAGCGGAATAGATAGTTTTTCTCGTACTAAAGCTGGTTCGGCGGCAACTATTTTTAAAAAGACTTTTTGGTAAAAGAAATGAAAACTAAGAATTAAAAAGAATATACAAAAGAATGATATAAAAATTTTTTTATTTTTAAAGTTTAAGAAAGCTAAAGATAAAGTACTTAGAATGCCTATATAAAAACCTGTGTTACGAAATATATATAAAATTAAATATAATATACCTAAAATAAGAAAGTTTTTTAATTTATATTCTTTTAAAATATAGAAATGATAATAAGTAAAAGTAAAGATAAATAAGAAAACTAAATAGTAAATAGTGTCTTTTATGTAAGTTATAGAATTAATACTCCATAGAGGAAATAAAGACAAAAAGATAAATGTTATAATTCGTAATATTAAGGGACTATTTAATTTATTCATGATGTTTAAAACATAACCATAAACTAGACCGTTAATTATAAGTTCTATTAAAATAAAAAGAAATATACCAAAATTAGCATCTAAAATACTATTGCCAAATTTTAAAATGTTAGCCATAATAATGCTTAATAAAGCAGGGTGATGATCGTTCCATGTCCAGTAGTGAAAATAACTGTTTAATTGCCAATTGCCATCAAAAGACATTGTGCCTGGATAAAAGAAAACTAAATAAAGAGAGCTTATTAAAATAGTAAATATACTCATGGATAAAAAAGGATGACGATAAAAAATAAAAGTGATTATTTTAGGATAGTTTGCTTTTTCTCTAGGTTTATAATTATGAAAAAAGAAATAGATAAATTTTAGAAAATAATAAAATACTATAATTAATATCGGAAATAATATTAATAATTGAGGCTTAGAAAATATTTTAGTGATAGTAGCATATTTATCATAACAAACACCAATAATAACAAATAAGGATAGTAGAATACTATTAATTAAAGCAAAGATATTAATTTTTTTCATAATTAGACCTTTCTAATAAAAATATTTTTGAAGTAGAACGTGCCAGAGGTTTTATTTTTAGAATAAGATATGCGATTAAAGCTCCTGAGGCATTTAAAATAATATCATCAATGTCAAAGAAACCAGTACAAGTTATTAATTGGGTTACTTCAATAGCTAATGTGGTTAACAATATAGTAATAGTAAAAATAAAAAATTTATTTTGCACCTTATATATTTTAGGTAATAATAAAGATAGTGGCATTAAACAAATAAGATTTCCAAGTAAGTTATAAATTAAATATCTTGAGTTTATGCGACCAAAAGCATTAAAAAAACGTTTAATTGTTTTAAATGGAACTAAATTAACAAAAATATCTATGTAGCTTTGCCATGATTCGTTATTAAAAATTAAGGTTATCTCTCCTCTTTCAAAATCAAATATAACAAGGTCTATTAGTAAAAATATATATAGTATTAATGATACTTTTAAATTTATTTTTAAAGGTTTATTATTATTTAAGTATTTCGTTAAAAAAAGACTACCAAAATAATTAAATATACAAACAAAAAGTAAGAAAATTGCTTTTTCTGATGGATCCATGCTTAACTTAGGCATAAATAAATAATATAAATATATAATAAATAAAATAATTGCTATAATATAACTAATTATAGATAGTTTTAGTTTGTTCATGTATAATCTCCATTTCATATTATAACAAGGAAGATATTATTTGTAACTTAAAAAAACAAGTTTTTTGTAAATACTTGTCAATTTTTAAAAGATATTTTACTTTTAGGAAATGTAATAGCAACTGTGGTAGATTCGCCTTCAATGGAAGATATTTTAATATCTAAACCAAGAGAGAGACATATTTTCTTAGTAATATATAAACCTATACCACTAGCATGTTCTTTATGTCTATTACTACCTGTAAAGCATTTATCAAAAACTCTGGGCAAATCACTTTCACTGATGCCACAGCCATTATCAATAATATATAAAATCAAATTATGTTCATTATTTATACTATATATTTCGATTTCTTTATGTTGTTTATCTAAATATTTAAGAGAGTTTTGGATAATTTGAGAGAGAATGAAGTTAAACCATTTCTCGTCTGTATAAATAGTAAATTCCAGGTCATGAATATTTAAAGAAACTTTTCTTTTTAATAAATATTCTTTATAAGTTAAAATTACATTATGAATAGCATCATCAAGTTTTAATTCTTTAATAAAATAATCTTTAGCGGTGTTATCACTTCTGGCATAATAAAGCATTTGTTCAACAAGATTATCAATCTTTTTTATTTCAGCTTGTAATTCAAAATTCTTTTCATTGTCATAAACTAAAGATAAAGCACTTATAGGGGTTTTAATTTCATGAGCAAATATTTCGATAAATTCCTCATATTCATTATGAAGGGATTCTATATTAGATATTTTGTCATTCATAGCAGCACAAGCTTTTTTTAAAGCATAGTAGTAAGCTTTATTTTCTAAATTTTTAGGAATAGGTAAAATTTCAGATATAAGATACTTTTCTTGGAGAGAATTAACTTCTTTAATTATTTTTTGATTGTTTTTATATATTTTAAAAAATTCCAAAAATAAAAAGATTATAATATATAAAAAAATTATTAAAATAAATAAAAGCATATATATAAATTTGATATTAATAGTTACTAAAAAAAGAGCTATAAATAAAATAAAGCCCATATTAAAGGTAATAAACCATATTTGTTCTTCTAAATATTCTAAAAAAGCTGATAATATTTTTTTCATAGATACCTCTTATAATTTATAGCCTTGACCTCTAATTGTGGTAAGAAGATTTTTAATACCAATATCAGAGGCTTTTTTACGTACACGATTAATATTTACTAGAAGAATAGTTTCATCTAAATAATATTTATCATTCCATAAATACTCTAATAATTCATCTTTAGAAATAATGCGCTCACTATTAAGAAAAAAATAATAAAGAATACGAAACTCATTACGAGTTAATTCTACTTCTTGATCCTGAAACTTTAAAATAGCTAAATGTAAATCTAGAGTATAACCCTTTTTAGTTATTTCTTTATAATTTTTAGGATTAGTATTATTTAGAGCACGTTTAATTTTTTCTAATAATATACTCTTATTATAAGGTTTAGTAATAAAATCTATTCCCCCTGCTTTAATGCTTAGCAATTCGTCTTCATCTGTATTGCGACTAGTTACAAATATAATAGGAATAGAATATTTTTGTTTGATTTTTTGGCATATTTTAAAACCATTAGTGTTTGGTAAGTTAATATCTAATAAAATTAAATCAGGTTTATTTCTTAAAATATCTTCATAGTAAGTTTCATAAGCACTAGTTTGATAACCATGTTTATTTAATAGTTTGGCTAATTCAGCGCGAATTTTAGCGTCATCTTCAATAATCATTATATGCATATTATCACCTTTTTCTTTTTTTAGGTAAGACTAAAATATAAAATAAGACAATGGTAGCTCCAATAAATATTACTAATTTATAATTGATTGTTACTTTATTATTAATAGGAATTGCAATATTAAGAAAATCTGTTAGTTCAGGGAAATCAATTTTAATAACATAATTATGATCGACATAATCAATAAGAGCAAGATTATCTAAAAGATTATAGGCTGTATCACGGTTATAAGGAGCTCCAATAGTAATAATTAACATGTCATGATTTTGAAAATTAAATAAAGAGCTAAGACATGTACCTGCATTATCAGTATAACCTGTTTTACTGCCAATAATACGACTTGTATCTAGGTTTAGAGTTTTGTTGTATTTTTTAATTGTTGTTTCTAATAGTGTTCCTGTACTTAAATAATATTCTTTAGTAGTATAAACTTTTTTAAAAGTGGTATTAGCTAATGCATATTTTAATAGTTTTAATACGTCATTTACAGTTGAATAGTGATTAGGAGCATCTAAACCTGTTACGTTTACAAAATGAGAACTATTCATTCCAATATTACTTGCTAATTCATTCATTTTAGTAACAAAAGCATTAATAGAACCACATAAAGAGACTGCTAGAGCCTGAGTAGCATCTGCCCCAGATGGTAGCATAGATGCATATAACAAATCATTAAAGGTAACTATGTCCCCTACTTTTAAACCAGCAACAGAGGCATTCCAATGTATTCCTTTTAGCATATCACTGGTAATAGTTACTAAGGCACTTAAATCAGGAATATTTTCTATAGCAGTTATAGTTGTTAAAATTTTAGTTAGACTGGCAATACTAGTTTTAGTATTAATATCTTTTTCATAAACAATATAATCATCTGTTAAATCATATATTATGGCATTTCTACTTATAATATCAGGAGAAGCATAAACATTTAAAGGAAATAAGAAAATAATAAATATTAAAATTTTCTTCATGTAATCACCTATGATATTATATCATATTTTAATTATTCATTAATATTTTTTTTAAATCCTATATATGTTGCTATAAAATAAATTAAATAAATAATTAGGAATATAAAGAGATTTAAAAATAAGTAATTTAAATATATAGTATCTGTACTTAAAGCCACTTTAAATACTTTATTCATAGAAGCTATAGTACAAGTACTAATAATTAAAGGATAAATTAGTGGGAATATAAAGAAGATACTTAATTGTTTAAAAATAGTTTTATAAAGTTTTCTTTTTTGAACACCAAGCTTATAGAGAACTTGGTAGCGATATTTATATTTATTAGAATCTTTAAGAGCTTCTATTGCAAGTATCGTACCTACAACTGCTGTGAAAATAAAAGCTATATAAAAACATATGAAAGCGGTAATAGTTGTAAAACTTTTATTTTGAGCTAGAGTTTCACCACGAACATCAACTTTTCCACTATAACAAATAGTTGTTCCATCTTCAGTTTTATCACAAAGATCTGCTTCATATTTGGAAGTAAAATCTTTAGCAAATTGTTCAGTTGTTTCTTCATTTGTATTAATTATCATTTTAGAAGTTGCTAATTCTAAATCATTAGTAATAGAGTCAGGAACAACAATAATTAAGCTATTATAATTTACATTCCAACTTGTTGTGTAGCCTTCATTATGATACTCTTTTAATTTTAAAGATTGATTATTTGATAAAGTAATAGTATCTAATTTTTTTAGATTTAGAAAATTAGCATATTCCCTTAAAGTGTGTAAAAGATATTCATTTTGATTTAAAGTTACAGGCTTATCACCTTTTAGTTCTAAAAGTTTATTGTAATCACTAAGTTTAATTACAGCATCAAAACTTGCCCAATCATAATTATTTTTTAGATGATTAGATATACTTTTATTGGAATCTTGATAAATATCATAAATAAATTTGTCTTTGATAGTATAATTATCAGTGATAAAATCTAAATATTTAGTAAATTCTTCTCTAGTACCATTAATAGTTATATCATATGGTGAGTAAATTTCTGTTTGATAGTCAAACATTCCTTTAAAAATACTCGAAATATTTAGTGCTACTAAACTGAATGCTATTAAAATAGTAATAGTTCCTAGAGTAAAGCTCATAGTCTTAGCTTTTGAATAATAAGTTCTGGCAACAAATAAGTTATCTTTATGGTATTTTAATTTAGGTCTTTTTAAAATAAAGTTTAATAAAAAATCAGAAATGGAAAAAGTAAGACCATAAACACTAAAAATAAGAAGAATAATACTTAATAATATGATTAGAAATGATGGCTCTATACCACTACTCTTAAATTGGTTATTAAATAAGTAAAGGGCTGTTATTCCTAATATTAAGGAAATTATAAAACTTATGTTACGAATCTTTTTATGAGAAGTTATTTTCTCGTTTTGACGCTCATAAGTTAAAAGATTACATATTTTCAATTTTTTAAATCTTTTACGGGCTAAAAATAAAACAATTATATATATAATAGTAAAATATAATAAAGATAAAACTAAAGAAATAAATGAAAATTTGGGAGTTACAGCATATGGTAATTCAAAAATGCTAGTAATAATTAAACTCATTAATAAACTAAATAAATAGCCAATTGGTACAGAAATAAGAAAAGCAAAAAAGCCTAAAATAATATTTTCTAAAGTGAACATTTTAGTAATAGATTTTTTCTTAATTCCTAAAATCATATAAGTGCCAAATTCTTTACTTCTTTTACTAAACATGAATTTTGTAGTGTAATTAATAAGAAAGCAAATTACTAAAATAATAAATATATTAACAAAATACATAGCATATTTAAAGTTTTCCATAATACTGGATAAATTTTTAATATCTGTAGAATCACTTATTAAGTTAAAAGCAAAAATAAAAGAGAATGCTAAAGTAACTGTTATTAAATATATAGTATAATCTTTGATACTTCTTTTAGCATTGCGATAAGCTAGTTTACTTAGCATAAGGTATATCGCCTCCAAGAAGGGTTAAAACATCTAATATTTCATCATAAAAAGCTTTTTGACTTTTATCACCTTTTAATATTTCATTAAATATGTGACCATCTTTAATAAAAATAACGCGAGAACAAAAACTTGCTGAAAAAGAATCATGAGTTACCATTAAAATGGTAGAATTAAGATTTTCATTCATATTAGTCATAGTTTCAAGAAGCATACGAGCCGACTTAGAATCAAGAGCACCAGTTGGTTCATCTGCTAAAATAATACTAGGATTTGTTATTAATGCTCTGGCGCAAGCACATCTTTGCCTCTCACCTCCTGATACTTCATATGGGAACTTGGATAAGATATGATTGATATTTAAAGTATTGGCTAATTTATCAACATTCGCTTCTATTTCTTTAGGATTTTCATTATTTATAATTAGAGATAAAGAAATGTTTTCTCTAATAGTTAAAGTATCTAACAAATTAAAATCTTGAAAGATAAAACCTAATTTTTCTTTCCTAAAATCTGCTAACTCATCTTCCTCTAAAGTTGTTATATCAGTGCCTCCTATTTTAATATGACCACTTGTTACATTATCAATTGTTGATATACAATTTAAAAGAGTTGTTTTACCACTGCCACTTGCTCCCATTATAGCAACAAATTCACCTTCATTAATATTAAAACTAAGACCATCTATAGCTTTAGTAATAATACTACTGTTAGAACCATAATATTTTTTTACATTTTCTAAACTTAAGACTGTCATTATAAATTTTCCTTTCTCTTAAATATAAAATATTTTTTAATAATTGAAGCGATACTAAATAAACTTATAAATATAAAAATAGGTATTATAAAAATTGATAAGAATACTACTATTATTATGAAGATAATTTTAAATAATAATTGATACATTTAATCACCTCAACTTAATAAAATTATAGCAAAAAATTAAAATTATAAACATTACAGTTTTGTTATATAAAAAAGACTATTAACAAATTTACTTTGTTAGTAGTCTAATATTATTTTATAATTCAAATTGTGAATTATATAAATCAGCATAAAAACCTTTTTGTTTCATTAACGTTTCATGATTACCAGTTTCAATTATATTACCATCTTTCATAACAAGAATTAAATCGGCATTTTTGATAGTAGATAATCTATGAGCAATAATAAATGAAGTTTTACCTACTGTTAATTTATCCATAGCTTTTTGAACTAGTTCTTCAGTTCTGGTATCAACATTACTTGTTGCTTCATCCAAGATTAGGAATGGCGCATCTTCAATCATACCTCTAGCAATAGTTAACAACTGTTTTTGACCAGCTGAGACTGTATCATTATCGCCTAATACATAATCATAGCCATTTGGTAATGTTTTGATAAAATGGTCTAAGCCTACTGTTTTACATACTCTTTTTACTTCACTATCAGAAACATTTTTGCGATTGTAAATAATATTTTCTTTAATAGTACCATCAAAAACCCAAGTATCTTGTAAAACCATAGTGAATAGTTCATGGATATTTTCTCTTTTTAAGTCGTGGATAGATACTCCATCAATTTTAATATCACCACCATTAATTTCATAAAACTTCATTAAAAGGTTAACCATTGTAGTTTTACCAGCACCAGTAGGTCCAACAATAGCAATTTTTTCACCTTTGCTTGCTTTAGCACTGAAATTTTTAATAGTTGGTTGTTCATTTCCTTCATATTTAAAGACAACATTTTCAAATTCAATATTACCTTCAACTTCCTCTTTCTTTAAATACTTCTTAATATTTTTTTCATTATCCATTTCTGGCTCATCAACAAATTCAAATACACGTTCACTGGCAGCAGCAGTTGTTTGCATTGAAGTCATAGCTTGAGCTATTTGAGATAATGGCGAAGTAAATAATCTAACATAAGTAATAAAAGCTACAATTACACCAAAACTAATTTTGCCATTTAGAGTTAAAAGAGCTCCAACTATACATACAGCGACATATCCAAAGTCTCCAATAAAATTCATCATAGGCATCATAAGACCTGATAGAAAACGGCTTTTACGGTTAGCTTCGTAAACACGATTATTAAACTCATCAAATTTTTTATCTGCAGCATATTTACCATTATAAGCTTTAACAACATTTAGACCAGAATAAACTTCTTCAATATGACCGTTTAAATTTCCAAGTTCTACTTGGCGAGCAGTAAAGTATTTTTGACTTTTAGCTAAAACACCAAACATAAAAACAAAGCCTATTAAACTAGATAAAATTGCTGTTATAGCCATAATCCAATTCGTATAAAACATCATAATTATTGTACCAATAAATAATGTAATAGCACTTACTAAAGTAGATAAAGATTGGTTCATAGATTGGGCTATGGTATCAACATCATTGGTTACTCTAGATAAGACATCCCCTGTTTGATGACTATCAAAATATTTAAGAGGAAGCTTATTTATTTTACGAGAGATTTTATCACGCAATTTATAAGCAAATTTATTAGCTACATGAGTCATAGAAATTGATTCTAAATACATAAATAGAGCACTAGTTAAATATAAAATAATTAGGAAATAAACAATACTCTTAATAGTATCTAAATCCATAAATGGTTCAACTGATTTTCTAATACTTGAAGGCATTTTATCAATTTTAGAATAAAATTCTTCGGTTGTTATATTATCTTTATCAATAGTACTCATGATGTTAACAAATTCTAATGAATCTTCACTTTTTATAATTATATTATCAACTTTAAACTCTGGAAAAATAATTGGTGCTAAAGAAGTAGGAATGTTTCCCATATCTTTTTTAGACATAGCATTTAGAAAAGCTATTTTATCATCAGTAGTTATATTTATTCCTTCGTAAGTTGTCGGTTTTAAAAGATTATTTAAAATACTTGAAGGTAAAGAGCTTAAATTATTTAAAACATTTGAAGAATCAGCTTGGAGAAACTCTTGAAATTTTGTTTTATCTTCATAATTTATATTAGGATTGTTTAAAATATCTGTAATTGTCTTCTCACTTAAATCAATAGATAAAATATTATTTACCTTATTATTTAAATTAGTCTCGTCTAAATTCCCCAAAATATTAGTGCTAATTAGCTCTAAATTTTTAGAATTAACAACTAAACCTTTAGATATTTCATCTGTTAAATCAGATAAAATATTAGGAGCAAAAATAGATAAAATAGAACTTAGGGCAGCTAAGATTAGAGCAAAAATTGTGATAACACGAAAACTTTTTAATTCTTTTAGTAATCTTTTAATAGCACTTTTAAAATCTTTGGCAGATTCTGTAGATGGTGCATGCATTGGTCTAGGCATTATTTAATTCCTCCTCCCCTAGTTGTGATAAGGCTATTTCTTTGTAAACTTCACAGGTTTTTAATAATTCTTTATGAGTTCCCATTCCTACACATTTACCTTTATCTAAAACTAATATTTTATCAGCATTCATAATTGTGCCTATTCTTTGGGCTACTATTAAACAAGTAGCATCTTTAGTATGCTTTTTTAATTCATGACGTAAAACTGCATCAGTCTTATAGTCTAGAGCTGAGAATGAATCATCAAATATGTATATTTCGGGATTACGAGCAATAGCTCTAGCAATACTTAAACGTTGTTTTTGACCACCACTTACATTAGTACCACCACTAGCAATATGGGTTTCATATCCATCATCCATTTTGGTAATAAACTCACTAGCTTGAGCAACATCAGCAGCAGTTATAATATCATCTTCACTAATATCTTTACCACATTCACCATAAGTTATATTTTCTTTTATAGTTCCGTTAAACATAACCGCTTTTTGAGGAACATAACCTAATTTATTATGAAGATATTCTTCGCTATATTCTTTAACATCTATACCATCAACTAAAACTGAACCAAGAGTAGCATCATAAAATCTAGGCACCAAATTGATAAGTGTAGATTTACCAGAGCCTGTAGAACCAATGAATGCAACAGTCTCGCCTTTATTAGCTTTAAATGAAATATCTTTTAAAATATATTCTTCCGCATCTGGATATTTAAAGCTGACATTTTTAAATTCAACTGTCCCCACTTCTTTAGAATCACTAGTAGTTAAAGTACCATCTTTAATACTAATATCTGTATCTAAAACTTCATTAATTCTTTTTACAGATACGTAAGCTCTTGGAACCATCATAAAAATCATAGCAAGCATTAAGAACGCCATAATAACTTGCATTGCATATGATGAGAATACTACCATATCACCAAAAAGTATTAATTTATCAGCCATTAGAGCATCACGAATTAGACTGGCACCTACAAAATAAATGCCAAGTGTAAGAAAATACATTACTAAAAACATGATAGGCGACATTATTGCAAAAGCTTTTTGATTAAATAATTGTTGATTGGTAAGTTTATTGTTTACTTCATTAAATTTATCTTCTTGGTATCTTTCAGCGTTAAAAGCTCTAACTACTCTAATACCCATTAAATTTTCTCTTGTAACACCATTAATCTTATCAGTTAGTTTTTGAACTATTTTAAATTTTGGCATGACAATAATTATAAGAGTTATAATAACAGATAGTAAAACTAGTACAGCAATAGCTGTTAGACTACTCCACTCCCAACTTTTATTTAGAATTTTAGTTACAGCAAATATAGCTGTTATTGGAGCTTTTATTAATAATTGCAAACCCATACCTATTAGCATCTCAACTTGTGTAATGTCATTAGTTGTTCTAGTAATTAAACTACTAGTTGAGAATTGCTTTACTTCATGCATTGCTAGATTTTCCACTTTGGTAAAAAGTTTTTTACGAGTTATTTTAGAAAATATAGCTGAAAGATTAGCTATTAAATAGCCAACAATTATAGATATAGCTAATGAACCAAAAGCACATAAAAGCATATAACCACCATTGATTAAAATGTCTTTCATTTGACTGCCTTCACTTTGAACTAATATTGTAATCTCAGACATATAATCAGGCATTTTAAGTTCTATCCATACTTGAGATATAATTAAAATAAAGCATATTAAAACAACTAGCCAATCTTTTTTGTTAAAACTTTTTAATAATTTCCACATTGTATTTTAATTCCTTCCTTCTTTTAGTGTTCCCCAACCATTTAATTTTCAAGATTATTTTGCATTTTTTGTAATACTTCTAAAAATATAGTAATTTGGTAAGCATCTATATCTTTAGTTGCTTTTTCTTCTAACTTATTAAACCACTCTAACCCTAAAACATATAAATCTTCTGCTTCTTTTGTTAAAACAATCTTTTTTACCCGAGCATCATTTGAAGAATCAAGTCTTTTTATTACTCCTTTTTTCTCAAGAGTCTTTAATACCCCAGAAATAGTCGATCTTCTGATTTTAAAAACATTTTCGAGATCTTTTTGATAAACATCTTGATTTTTATTTTGTAATAAATAAAATATTATCTCAGCTTGAATCATTGAGGGTGGTGAACTACAATTAGCAAGTTTAACATTATTAAAAATGTTTCTGGCAATTGTATTTTGAAAATTTTTTATCGCAAATAATACATGCATATTATCACATCCTCGCCGATTGTTAGGCAACTAACATAATTATATGCTTGTCATTCTTTATTGTCAACCTCATATTACGACTATTTAATTATAAAATTAAACAAAAAAACAAGTTGCCTGTCAAAACAACCTGTTTCTTGTGGGATTTACAATTTCTAATCACAAAATTATATTGACAGATATATTTCATGATTTTTATCAAGAACCCACTCGTACGCACGAAACCTAATAGCTTGATAAATGATAGTTAATGACTAACAATCAAATGTTTTTTGACATTCTCATATCAGTCTAATCGTTAACAGATATATTTCAATCTGTTAAGTAAACAAAATAGTCATTGGCATTTCTTAAACCTCAAACCATTTTTTGAAAAATACTATCTCTATTAAGTATCTATATAATACCATAAATATTTTAATGTTGCAAGTGGTTTTTGAATATTTTTTTAATTTTTTTATGTCGCTTATTTATAAGCATTCAAATTTATATACGTTCTTTAATTATATTTTTACTACTAAAATAAGTTATTAAGAAATACCCTCCATAAATAATGATTAAAAATATAGTAGTCATAATAATAGATGGTAATAAACCATTAGTACCAAAAGATTCTAAAATAAACGTACAAAATTTTATACCAAATATAGCATGAATAATAGCAAGTAATAATGGTGTTATAAAGAATATAGCAATTTCATTAAATAAAGCTTTATTAATAATTTTCTCATCTGTACCAAGGCTGCGAAGAATTTTAAAACGATTTTTATTGTCGCTACTTTCGCTTAACTCCTTTAAAGCTAAAATGGCAGCGCTTGATATAAGGAAAATTATGCCTAGATAAATACCAATAAATGTTACTAAAGCCCCTAGTCCTGTACTTGCTTCAATGATACTTAGTTTAGACGTGCCATCAATTTGATATTTTGAAAAATCTGGGTGTTTAGTTAAACTAGTTATTTTTTCTTCTATTTTTTTACGTTCTTCTTTATTATTAGCAAGATAGTTGCCAATTAAGAAGTTTTCTTTTAAATAGCTTTCATCAACTATTTGGTCTGGAACAATAATTAAACCAGAATTGATATGATTAGAAGAAAGTTCAACAAAACCTGGTTGACACTCACTATATTTAGGTTTTAAGTCGTGATTAAATATTGTTAGAATAGGATTGTTTTTTAAAGCACTATTTCGTGTTTTAACAAGAGACTCAAAATCGGCAATAATGAGATATTCATCAGCATTTAATTTATAAGTGTCATTACCATAAAGAGTTGCTATTTTATTATATTCGCTTAATTTAATAATATTTTCTTCACTACTATATATTAGAAAAGGATAATCTTTCTTTATAGATTCGATATTACTTTTTAAAGTGTCTTCTAAAGTTAAATTAGGAGTACGATAAAAATTAATGTTAACGCTTTCTTTAAAATATTTATTAGTATCAAAATCTAGATTAGAAAGAATTTCTGCTACCGTTTCTTTGTTAGAAGGGTCTATTTTACTTGAGAGCATAATATCGGCAGGAGCTAATTCATCAATACTAGCCATAACTGAATGTTTTAAAGATAAAGAACTAGATAAAACACAAATAGTTACAAATAACATTAAACAAATTATAGTTATAGAAAATACTGTTGTATTAATACGACTGCTAAACTCTCTAAGAATAAAACTATTTAAACCTTTATAATAAAAACTTTTAATGCTCATAACTATTCTTAATATAAGACCTGATAAAGACCAAAATAGGAAAAATGTTGAGATACATCCTAAGGCAATAGGAATAAATATGAAATTAAAATTAGTTAATTTATATATGCCGCCTGTTACTAAATAATAAGCATAGCCTAATATACAACAAGATATTAGGAATATTATAGTGCAAAGCAATGGATTTTTTAATTTTATTTGTTCACTTTTTTTACTAGCCTGAAGTAAATCAATTAATTTACATCTACTAATATTATAAGTATTAAAAATCATTACAAAGATGTAGATTATACCAAAATAAAATAAAGTTTTAAAGCAAGCACTGGAAGAAAAGATAAATGTAAAGCGAGTCATATCAGCATCAAACATATTAGCAACAAGCATACTCATAAGTTGAGATAATATAATTCCTAAACCTAAACCGATAAATAAAGAAATAAGACCAATAAATAACGTTTCTAATAAGAGAATGGATGAGATTTTTCTTTTACCCATACCTAATGTTAAATAAATACCAAATTCTTTATTACGCCTTTTGATTAAAAATCGACTAGCATATATAATTAGAAATCCTAATATAAAAGATACAAAGACACTTACACCTGATAAAATATTAGTCATAAGTTTAATTATTTCATAAGTAGATGATGTAATATCTAACATAACAGTTTGACTATCTATAGCATTAAATACATAAAATATTGCAACTCCTAAAACAAGAGTAAAAAAATAAATAGCATAGTCTTTGATACTTCTTTTAATATTTTTTAAAGATAACTTAAAGAGCATCATTCAAATCCCCTCCAAGTAAAGTTACAACATCAATAATTTTATCAAAGAAAACTTTTCGATTATCATTGCCTCGGTGTATTTCACTAAATATTTTGCCATCTTTAATGAATATGACACGAGAAGCATAAGAAGCTGTAAAAGCATCATGAGTTACCATTAAAATAGTTGCGCACAATTCATCATTTAAATATTCAAATCGTTCTAAAAGCATTTTAGCAGATTTAGAGTCTAGCGCGCCAGTAGGTTCATCAGCTAGAATAAGGCTTGGATTAGTAATTATAGCTCTAGCACTAGCAACCCTTCCTTTTTGACCACCACTCATTTGATAAGGATATTTCTTTAAAATACTTTCTATGTCTAAATCTTTAGCTACTTTGGTTACTCTCTCATGAATTTCTTTAGCTTTAATGTTTTGAATAGAAAGAGCTAAAGCTATATTTTCATAAGCAGTTAGTGTATCAAGTAAGCTAAAATCTTGAAAGATAAACCCTAATTCTTCACGACGAAATTTATTTAAATTATTTCCCTTTAATTTAGTTATGTCTAAATCCCCTATTATGATATTACCACTAGTTACTTTATCAATAGTGGATATACAATTTAAAAGAGTTGTTTTTCCACTGCCACTTGCTCCCATTATAGCAACAAATTCTCCTTTTTTTACTTCAAAGCTAATATTATCTAGCGCTTTAGTTAAACTTGATTTATTGCCATAATATTTTTCTATATTTTTAATTTTTAAAACTGGTTCCATATTTTTTCTCCTTTTCATGAATTATAATAACCTAAATTTTTTTATTTGTCGTTTCTTTTTTATTACATTTGTCTTACTTTTTTGTAATATTTAAAAATCTTTATTAAGAGAGAATTTTTAGAAACCAAAGTATTTTTTATTTAACAACTTCATAAAATTTATTTTTGGAAAAAGTAATTATAACTTTGGTAAATTGATTTTTTTTAGACTCTATTTCTATTTTATGCCCAAGTTTTTCACATAGTTTTTTAGCAATAAATAAACCCATGCCTGTTGATTTAGCATTACTTCGACCGTTTAGTCCTGTAAAAGTTTTATCAAATACTTGAGGCAAATCAGAAGCGGATATTCCTATACCATTATCATATATTTCTAATATTATTTTAGCATCTTTTTCATATGTACTTATTTTAATAATTGACTTAGTCTTCTTATTTTGATACTTAATACTATTACTAATTATTTGATTAATTATAAACTCTAACCATTTTGAATCAGTATATACTTTAGTATTTATATTATCTACTAAAAAATCAATTTTATTAGCTAATATTTCATCTTTATTTTTAATAGCAACATTATTTATAACTTTTTTTAAAGATACTTCATTTATTAAATAATCTTTTTCGGCATTTTCTCCTCGAACATAATAAAGGACTTGTTCTACATAAGCTTCTATTCTTTTTATTTGTTCTAAAATAGATTTCTCTTTATGATTATGTGATATTAAAACTAGAGAAGATAAAGGGATTTTTACTTCATGAATCCACATTTCAATATATTCTTTAAAAGCATTTAATTGCATTTCATAATCTTTGATATTCTCACATATAGACTTATTTATTTCATATAAAGCTTGGTATAAGATTTCTCCTTCATAAAAGTCTGGTTTCTTAATAGTTTCTAAAACTAAATAAGCTTTATCTAATAAAGAAATATTGCTTAATAATGAGTTATAAAATGCTTTTTTACGATAAAAATCAGTAAGAATAATAGCTATATCAAAAACAAATATAGTTATTAAAATCCAAATAATTAAAGAAATAGGAGTTTTAAAAGCAATAAGCATCATCATAATTAATAATATCATTATAAAATACATAATAATGTTTAATATTTTATCTTTTATGTAATAAGTAAATTTCATGATAAAATATACCCTATACCCTTTCTTGTTATAATGGCATCTTCATAACCAGCTTCTTTTAGTTTAGCTCTTAGACGACTTATATTTACTGATAAAGCATTATCATTTATGTATTCATCATTATTCCATAAATCTGTCATCAATTCATCTCGAGTAACTATTTTATTTCGATTATTTAAAAGATAGTTAAAAATTATCATTTCATTTTTAGTTAAAATTATTTCGATATTATTACCTTTTATTATTCCTTTATTCATGTTTATTTCTAAATCTCTATAGGAATAAGTATCTTCTTTTTTTACTGCTCTTTTTAAAACAGCAGAAATTCTTAAAAGTAAAATATTAGGATTATAAGGTTTAGTTATGTAATCATCTGCTCCATAACTCATAGATATAACTTCATCTATTTCTGTATTGCGACTAGTTACCATAATCACAGGAATATTAGAGAATTTACGAATATTCTGTAATAATATCTCGCCGTTTAAATAAGGAATATTAATGTCTAAAAGAATTAAATCAGCTTTTATATTTAAGATATTATCTAAAGCATTTTGGAAATCTGTTAAAATTATAGTTTCATATCCAGAATTATTTAGTAATTCTTTTAGTTCTATTCTGATGCTAGAGTCGTCTTCTATTATTAATATTTTTTTCATATAATCACTTCTTTTTATTATTATATCACTAAAAGATATAAAATAATGCAAAAAGAGTAATTATATCATTACTCTAATTTGGGGATGTAAAGGCGTCCCTTCTTGCTCATACATACGATGTGTGGGTATACTATATATTTTTAGCTGTATAAGCAAGGTTTTAAACTACTTCATAAGGGTCATTTATAGTTCCTGTTCCCGTTATGTTTACATTGGATTTTAGATTTATTACTGGGCGTAAACCTCGTAAGCCATGAACTCCTCTACCGTTTAAAAAACCATCATCTCTTACAATGAAATTATAAGAATATACACTAGCACTTGCCCAATCAGATGGAGTAATTGTCCAATAGTTTTGTCCATTATATAAATAATAACTCTTGTTCATTTCTGTTCTTCCACCAGCATAAATTATTTCATCAGCTGAAATCAAACCAACTTTTAATATATAATTGTCATAACTATTACATAAAACTTTTGGAGAGCTTGTTCCTCGCCTTACTCGTGCTAAATAATTGAAAGTTAATCCTGTTGAGCTCCATTCTTGGACAAATTCATTTATTTCAAAATCTCTATCATTACAGTATTTGCCATCTGCTATTTTATCATTATAGTTTGCTAAATTTGTATTATACCATTCTTCTAACTTTGTTTTAGCATTTGATGGTGTGCCTTCATTATTGTTTGTTGGTCTTTGTAATCCTTCTGTATATGTCCATCCGACATATTCACTTCGATCATTTTTTGTATTGTATGCTACATTTTCTACTGCTATACTATCTGTTGTTACTTCACCATTATTATGACATGTTGTTCCATCATAGATTAATCTTATAGTTCCATCGCCGTTAATACGTATTATGCGCCAACAATATCCTCCAAATTTTAGATAGTTTGTTGTCGCTGCTCCTCGCCAATAATAACTTACTCCATCATTATCATTTGTTTTAAAAATTCCTTCATCAGTGGTGGCTATCTTACTAAAGTCTGGTGTATATTTATTTACAGTTATATTTCCTAGTATTGTATTTACTTCTTCTGTTGTTGGTTCAAAATATAAATAACAACTGGTATTATTACTACTTAAATTATTTATCTTTAAAATGTTTGTTTTAAAGTTCCAATTTGGTTTGGCATTATTACTACAGACACTTCTATCTTCATTTAACATATATCCATTTTCTGGAATAGTATTTGTTTTTTCATAGTTTCCATCTTCTTGTTTTACATATATTGCTATACTTTTATTATTTGTTATTTCTTCTTTATTTAGTAATACTTCCTTTTTATTACTATCATATAATAATGCTATACTTCCTATTGTTACTATTATTCCTATTGTAATAATACTTTTCTTCATATTAACCATCCTTCTTTTCCATTCTAATACTATTTTTATTTATTTTCATTATCTTCGACAAATGTTGTCAAAACTTCCTTCGTTAACATAAATAGACTCATATAAACTTATATAAAAAGCAATACCTTATGCTATATCTAATATACAATATTATTGAGTATAATTCAATAGTTTTGTGATTATTTTTAACATTTTTCTGTATTAAAACAAATAAAAAAATCAGAGTTATCTGATTTATGCACGAGATGAATATTTTCCATCGCGAGTAGAAATAATAATTCTTTCGCCTTCGTTAATAAATAATGGAACTTTTACAACATATCCAGTCTCTATTTTAGCATCTTTTTGAGCATTATTAGTTGTATTTCCTTTAACAGCTGGTTCAGTTTCAATAATTTCATATTCAACTTTTTCAGGTAAAGTAATACCTAATATTTCACCCTCATAATAATCAACAGTTATATCAAGACCTTCTTTAATAAATTTTACTTGATCTCCTAAACTTTTAGTATTTATCTCAACTTGTTCATATGTTTCATTATTCATAAATACATAATTTTCACCAGCAGCATATAAATATTGCATTGGTGTTTTATCAACATGGGCTTTAGTTATTTTAATATTAGTGTTATATGTATCTTCTGTAATAGAACCTGTTCTTAAATTTTTTAATTTCATACGAACAAAGGCTGATCCTTTACCAGGTTTAACATGTTGAAATTCGACAATTTGATATAAATTATTATCCATAATAATTGTCATACCATTTTTGATATCATTTATATTAATGTTCATATTTTAGCCTCTCTTTTTGCCATACTTAGTAAATCTTGCATGTTTTTTGCGAATACGTGGATGTCCTTTTGTATCGGTTACTCTTTTAGTTCCTGGTAACCTTCCCATTTCGCCATATATTGGAATATCTAACCTTATTGGTATTAAGTGATAAGTACATTTTGACATCTATATACCTCTATTTCTTTTCTTTTGTTGCTTGATGTTTATGACATTTTTTACAATATTTCTTAATCTCTAAACGATCAGGAGTGTTCTTTTTATTTTTGCTTGTACATCTAAGTTCACTTCCACATACAGTACACTTTAAAGTTACATAATTTCTATTTTCATTTTTTGCCATTAAAAGCACCTCCTTTTATAAAAAGTCTAGATGTATTATAACATTATTTTAGGGACTTGAAAAGAGGAAATCGTTAATATTACGTGCAATTAGCCTATTTACAGGACTACGATACTTACTTTTACTAGATAAATTACTTGTATTGGGGCTTATAACTACTAGAGAATACTTAGGGGCTTTAGCAGGAGCATACATTAAGAAAGTATTACTTAGTACAAATGAATCTAAATTGCCATCATAATCACTATCAATATATGATTCACTAGTACCTGTTTTTCCAGCGGCTTCTGCACTTTCTTTAACATACCAATAACCTGTACCACTTTTAACTACTTCTCTTAATCCTGTTTTAATTCTATTCATATATTTTTCATCTAATTCGACTTTGTTTAATTCTTCTGGAGTATTATTTAATATTACATTATCTTTATTAGTAATACTATGCATTAAATTTAGTTTTAATCTAGAACCATTATTAGCTAAAGTATTAATATATTGTAAAAGACTAGTTGGAGTATATAAATCATATTGACCAATGGCAAGATTCATAAGTAAATCAGGAGCAATTTTAGACCCTAAAAGCCCAGGAGATTCGCCAGGCAAATCAATTCCAGTTGTTGTTCCTAATCCATAACTAGCAAATGTTGTACGATATTTATTAAAATCTTCTATGGTAACAGGAGCTTCCATATTATACCGATAATCATAGCCCGCTACTTTAAGAGCTATAATAAACTGATAATAATTGGAACTTAATGCTAGAGCCCGAATATCATTTAGCGAACCTAAACGCCGATAAGAACATTTAGCAGGAATATTAGCTAATTTTACACAGCCATCAGTCATTGTAGTTCCTATATCTATTGCTTGATTTTGATATCCTACTGTTAGAGAAGCAGCTTTAACAGCACTACCAACTGTATAAGAATTTTTAATAACATTGATACTGACATCTTGAAATTCACCATTATCTAATAATCTTATGCCGCCGATAGCTTTTATAGCCCCTGTTTTAGGTTCACTTATTAAAGCATAACTTTCTCGATAAAATTCTGTATTAGGTTCTTTCTTAGCTTTTAGAATTTGCTCTTTAATTATTTCATCAACTTTAACTTGAATATTAATATCTATTTCAAGAACTAAATCATTGCCTTTTTCTGGAGCTTTTTCAAGTTTTAATAAACCATCTTCAACTTTATATATAGCTTTATTACCTTTTAAGTATTCTTCATAATATTCTTCTAAACCACTAATTCCTACTTTATCATTATAAGAATAACCATCTTCTAATAAATAACTTTTTTCTTTAGGAAGGTTACTACTAACATGGCCTAAAATACTTTTTAATGTGTCACCATAAAGATATTGTCGCGTCCATGATATTTCACCAAATATTCCTGGAATATTGGCTTCTAAAATTTTAGCATATAAAGATTCATCTATTTCAGTTAAAATAGCTTTATTATCATAAGTATAACCATCATTCATTAAATAGTAAAAATAAGAACTATATTTTTCTTCTAAACTTAATTTATCAAGCATTTCTTTTGTAATACGCTCTTTTTGCTTAGTAATTAAATCTTCCTTGCTTAGTTTTCGTTCACTATATAATTTTCTTTCTTCAGAAGTTATTAAAGATTCAGAAATTTCAGGGTAAAGAATTAAATAATAATTAATTAAATCTTTTTCGTGATAGTTAAAGGAATAATTAGTGATAACTGCTAATTTTTTAGCAATATCTATTTCATCTTTTAAAGATATAGAACTACTTTTGTGATATAAAATAGTATTTATACCTATATTATCTACTAAAACTTCGCCGTTAATGTCTAATATTCTGCCTCTAGGAGCACTATCCCCTTTTACATAGACCTCACTTATGTCATAATATTTTTCTAAATAATAGTCATGAAGTGGAAAAGCTAAAGATACTGTTCGATACATAAAAACACTAAAAATAATAATTAAAGCACTAATTATGCCATAAAATTTTTTGTTCATAATACTTCACCATTATTAGTATTCAAAATTATATTAATTTCATACAATATATTAGGGTGACTAGAATGTATAATTTAATTAGTAGATATATGGCACGTTTAACTAAAGAAGATATTAATAATTTTGCATTAAAGAAAAATGCTAATTTAAGTCCAGAAGAATTGGATTTTACTTATGATTTTATTAAAAAAAATTGGGAGCAAGTAATTAAAAATCCTAAGTTATTAAATTTAGAACGCTATAAAGACCATTATAGTCCTGAAAATTTTAATAAAATAGTTAAATTATTTAATGAATATAGTGCTAAATATCAAGCTTTCTTAAAATAGAAAGTTTTTTTATACAATTAAAAATCTAATCATAAGATTAGACTTAACGATTTATTTCAAGAGCTCCACGAATACGATTACATTCTTTAACGCCTAAACTGTCATAATAATCTTTTAAAGCTATTAAATAGGCTTCATCATAAATAGTATAAAGATATTCTCTTAGTTCAGCATCAAGAGAATTAAAACCATTACCAATAACTTCACGCATTTGAAAATCTTGAATAAAATAACTGCCGATATGAAATGCACCATTCCAAGCATTTACATAAAATTCTTGATTGCCATCACTATCAAATCTATCTGGCTCTTTTAAAATCTGAGCATCTGTAGCTTCCCTAAAATATTCGGGATCTCTTTTTTTATTAACATAATTAATTAATGCTAAAATTTGTTCTTCTGATAAATTTTTTAAAAATTCTAATGGCATACATATTCCTCTTTTCTAAAATGTATATTATACAACACAATTATTAGGAATCAATCCTTTTTATAAAAACTTCTGATATCATTCATTAAATTATTATTAAACTTTCCTTCTTTAATCATGATAATTTCAAATTTATAAGGCGGGTATATTCTATCTTTATCATCATCATGTTCGCCAATAAATGGTGTTTCTAAAATTTTAGGAATAGATTTTAATTTTTCATGATTGATAATCTTTAAAAGTGTTTCAAAGCCTATTGTACCATAGCCAATATTAGCATGACGGTCTTTATGAGAATTATAAACATTTTTACTATCATTAACATGAATACATTTTAAGTATTTTAGCCCAATTAAATTATCAAAATCATTTAAGAAAGTATCAAAATCTGCAATATTATACCCTGCATCATTTAAGTGACAAGTATCTAGACAAACGCCAATCTTATCTTGATTTTCAATGCCATCAATAATATATTTTATTTCTTCTAAAGTAGAACCTAATTCAGTGCCTTTACCTGCCATAGTTTCTAATAATACGCTAGTTTTAGAGGCAGGAGTTATAATTTTATTTAAAGCAAAAATAATATTATCTAATGCTTTTTCTTTTGGTATTCCAACACTCGACCCAGGATGAAGAACTATATACTTAATACCTATTTCTTCACAACGTTGTAACTCATTTTTTAAAAAGTTAATGCTAAAATTATACTTTGTATCATCTAAATCATTAGCTAAATTAACAATGTATGGCGCATGACAAATAACATTATTAACATCAATATTGTGCTCTTGCATTAAAGATAGAGCTTCCTTAACAAGATTCATATCAATACTTTTACGTACTGTATTTTGTGGAGCTCCTGTGTAAAACATAAAAGTGTTAGCTCCATAACTAAGAGCTTCCTTAACACTTCCAAGTATTTGTTCTTTCCCAAATGAAACATGAGAACCTAAAATCATTTTTATCACCTTCTTTTATTATAAAGGAATAATAAAATTTTAACAAGCACAATTAAAAAAGAACCAAAGGTTCTTAGTTTTTACCACATGTTGTAGATGCTTCTTCACTAGACTCAATTACATCATCACTAGTAATATCTGGAGATTTACCATCAATTAAATTAGTGCCATTTGATAGCCAAACTTTAATGTTATATCCACCATTGCCGTTGCTTTCAATTAGAAAGCTGCCATTATAACCTTCATCACTTTTAGTTATAAGACCTGATTTAATAACATCATTATAAGAATAACATTTTGAGCCAGATGCACCATCATTAGCATACATTGATTTAGCTGTACCAAGAATAGTGTTAGCTTCTGTTGCTAAAACTTGCTTTTTGGCATTTGACATCATAGGAATAACTGCGTTAGTGGCAATTAAAACTACTACTGATAATATAACAATAACACTTAATAACTCTACTAATGTAAATCCTTTTTTATTTAATTTTTCCATACCATTCACCTTCTAAATTAATTATACCAAAAATATACTTTTAGTCAAGCTTATAAATAGGAAAAATTTTGTGGTATTTTAAGAGTTACTTTTGAAGCCTTTTTAAAATTTCTGCTCTTTTTAAACCATAGCTTTCTATTTCTTTTATTTTTTCTTCAGCCTCATCAAATAAGTTTTGGACTTTGCTTTCTTTTAAAAAAGTAATATTATTATTTATAAAAGTTCCTTTTGTAGATTTAGAAGTAATAATTCCTTTGCTATCTAAGATATCATAAGCTTTTTTTACAGTATTAGGATTAATACTTAGAGCGCAAGCTAAATCTCTAATACTAGGCATTTGAGTATTGGGAAGGAGAATTCCTAAAGTAACCATTCTTTCTATTTCTTCAACTATTTGTTCATAAATTGGAACTCGTTTTCCATAATCAATATTAATATTCATTAGTCATACTTCTATTATAAGATTCTTTCATTCTAATAAATTCTGGATCATCTTTTAATAGCTCCTTATATTTTTCAAATTCTTTTTGGAAAGAGGCTTGGTCTCCTATTAATAAACGCATATCAGTTTTACCATATACCATAAGGTATGTATTATAATTACTAGTAATTTTGGTATTGTTATTTTTAATATATTTTATAAGATTATTTATATTTTTGGATAATACATACTCTGATAAATAAATGTCTTCTGGCGAGAAAATAGAATTATAGTACGAGTTTAAATAAATGCTTAAATGTTCTTGTTCTTCTATTAGTTTTAAAAACTTTTCATTATTGTAATTCATAATATATTTGTTTAATTCTTCATTAATAGTTATGGGAACCTGAATAGATTCATAGTTATAATTCCGATAATTATATATTAAGATACTATTTTTGCTTTTGTAAATATCATTTGATGTGGCTTGTTTCATAGTTTCTTTAATTAATTTTATAAGTTTAGGTGTAACAGCATAATTTTCACCATAAATATTATTATAATTAATATAAACTATATTATCATAATCAAAAGTTTTTATTTTTTCCTCTAGAATAGATTTACTATATGTCGCAATTTTGTCTTTGAGATTTTCATTAATATAAATTACACTTGTAGAATAATTTTTATTTTTTACTTTAAATGTTCCACTTGTAGATATAGAATTATTATAGCCAAAAGAACTTACTAAAATCTCTTTGATTAATTCTTTATTTTTTATTTCTATTTCATTATCTAGTGTTAAACTTTCAATTTTATTAATATCAATTGTGGTTGTGTTATTACGAGCATAATAATCATAGAAATTGTAAATGGCTAGTAGAAATATAAAACATCCTATAGTTAGTAATGAAGATTTAAGAAATTTATAAATGGCTTTCCTAGTTAGTAAATCATAGACTACTGAATATATTAAGATTGCCGCAAGAGATATTAATATACCAATAAAATCTGAACTTTCTATTAGAAAGTAAGCAATAAACATTATAGGTATGTATGTAATACTCTTAACAAAATAGTGTGCAAATTCACTTTTAAAGCTAATTTCATTATTTTCCATTTTGCGGTTTTTGAAAGTAAAATATCCTATAAAGATATATGCTATACTTAAAATTATAGTTCTTATAAAACTTATATTATTGGATAAATTGGAATTTAGTCCCATAGCAATTACAGCTGGAGTAGATAAATTCTGGCTTGGAAGCTCATGATAAACTAGTTTATATGATTGCTCTCTTAATTTATTTGTGCAAGTTTCATTGCCTCCACAAGAATATGATGTAATTTGACAGTCTGAACATTTTAAATAGTTAAAATTCCGGTTATAGTTAAAGTAAGTCTTTGATAAAGATATAAATGGAAATAAACAAATAATAATTAGAACTAGAACTAAACTTGTAAGTATATTACCAGCTACTGTTATAGCTAAACTAGAAACTATAAAAATAAATATATATGATATTATAAAACAAATAATATAGTCTAATATTAAAGCTCCAGTGATAATTAAATTTTGAAATAATACTCCAAAAAAACTAAAAATTAAAGCATTAAGAAGAATAAATATAATAATAATGCCAATACCACCTAGAATATTGGTTACATAAATGCTTTTCCGACTTAATGGTTTTGACATAACAAAATCAACGCTTTTCTTTTGAAATAAAAATCCAAATAGTGACACTGCAAGAACTAAAGGTAATATAAACATACCTAAAATTGTTATAGAACTTAGAGAGTAGAAATCCATGATGTTAATTTTATCGTTGGAAATTATAGTTATTAAAACAATAATATTTATAAGAGGAATAACCCCAAAGAAGAATGCTAATAAACCTCGAGATTTTTTTATATTTTCTTTTAAATATTTAAAGTTAAACAATTTCATTAAACTCATAACCTAAAGCCTCCATTTGATAAATAAATACCTCTTCTAAAGTAAGGGGTAAGTAATCTAATATGATAGGATTAAGATCCTCTAGAATTTTTCTACTATCACTATCTTTTTCATCGATTATTAGTGTTGCTACACTTCCTATTTTCTTATAAGAAAGAATTTTTAATCCTTTAAAAGTTTTTTTATTAAAATCTTGTTTTAAAGATATTTGGACTTTAAACATATGCGTTTTTAAAGTATCAATATCACTTTCAAACAAAATATTCCCTTTATATAACAGTCCTAAATTATCACATATATCTTCTAATTCACGAAGATTGTGACTAGTCATAATAATAGTAGTGTTGTTTTTACTCATTTGGTCTGCTAATAAAGTTTTAAAATATTTTCTAACTACAGGATCTAAGCCATCAAAAGTTTCATCAAAAAACATATATTTAGCATTTGTAGCAAGAGCGCAAATTAGAGCGCATTGTCGTTTCATTCCCTTAGAATATGAACTTATTTTAGTATTTAGATTTAGTTTTAATTTATTGGCTTTTTCAATAACGTAATTCATATCAAATTTGTTATATAAAGCTTCATAATAACTTGCCATATCCATTAAAGTATAACCAGAATAAAAAAATAAATCGTCAGGTACAAAAACCATCTCTTGTTTAAGTTCTTCATTGTCATAAGTATTAATACCATCTATGGAGATAGAACCAGAGTTTGGCTTGTAAATACTGTTTATTAATCTTAATAAAGTAGATTTTCCAGCACCATTAGCTCCTACAAGACCATAAATAGCATTGTCTTTTATAGTACAGTTTAAATTTTCTAAAACAAAAGAATCAGGATTAAAACTTTTGGTTAAATTTCTAATTTCAATCATATTTCCTCCTATATTGTATTATATGCACTAGCACAATTAAAATATACCATAGAAAAATAATAATTGCAATAAAAAAGATAAAGTTTTATCTTTATCATTAATCAATAATGTAAGGATTATCTTTAGTCCCCTTACCACCGAAAATAGAAATATTTGAAATAAGATTTATAACAGGACGTAAACTAGATCCAGTCCAATTTACATTAGCAAATTCATTGCCAAGATAACCATATATATCGACAAAAAACAAAATAGAATGATTCCCTGCCCAATAATATGGGGACATAGTCCAATAATTCTGTCCATTGTACAAGTAATATAAAAAATTATCGCTATTAATACCACCTGCATACATCACCTCATCAGATGTGATAAGTCCTATTTTTAGCATATAAGTATCTAGTGCTGAACAAGTCAATATCGGTAAGTTTTTATCTCTTCTAATTAATGGCGCATAATGTAATACGCCATTTTGCGCACTTGACCATAAGTAACCACTTTTTAAATTTCGATCATTGCAGTATTTGCCATCTGCTATTTTTTCTTCATAATTCTTTAAGTTATTGTTATACCATTCTTCTAACTTTATTTTCGCATTTGACGGTGTGCCTTCATTATTGTTTATTGGTCTTTGTAATCCTTCGGTGTATGTCCATCCGACATATTCACTTCGATCATATTTTGTATTGTATGCTACATTTTCTATTGCTATACTATCGGTTGTTGCCTCGCCATTATTATGACATGTTGTTCCATCATAGATTAATCTTATGGTTCCATCGCCGTTAATACGTATTATGCGCCAACAATATCCGCCAAACTTTAAATAGTTTGTAGTCGCTGCTCCCCTCCAGTAATAACTTACTCCATCATTATCTTCGGCTTTAAAGATTCCTTCATCTGTTGTTGCTGTTTCACTAAAGTCTGGCGTATAGTTATTCACTTCAATATTTCCTAAGACTGTACTTACTACTTCTGTATTCTTATCAAAATATAAATAACATTTATCATTCTTACTTATATTTCCTATTACATGTTGGCCATATTTATCTGTATATAGTTTTGCTTTATTATCTTTATCTACATTATTTATTGTACAATAACTTTTACTTTCATTTATCTTATAGTTCTTTCCTGGTAATTCATTTACTTCTTCATAACTGCCATCATCACTTTTATACATGGCCATCATTTTAAAGTCTGGTAGTTTATAATTAATCTCTCCTTTTACTAATTCTATATCTTCAATTTTCTGATACTTAGCTTTTGTTAAATTAAATCCTAATACTCCTATTATACTGATTACTATCAAACCTCCTATTACTTCTTTTCTATGATTTTTACCTAACTTTTCTATTTTCATTATTATCCTCTTTTCTGATTCTAAATAATGAGCGCTCAATTATATTAGAAATTTATCATTTATACTAAAATTATAATATTGCATATACTATTTGTCAAGAAAAATGTGTTTATTTGTCCGTATGAATTTTTTGGACTTTAAAATATGAGAAAATATCCTTGGTGATTAATATGTATAAAGAAAAATTAAAAACTTTGCGAGAAAATAATAGTTTGACTTTGCAAGATATTTCTAAATTACTTAATTTTGAAAAAGACACTTATGGAAAATATGAACGGGAGTATACTACTATGCCCTTAAAACACTTAAATACTTTATGTAATTATTTTAATGTTTCTTTGGATTACATTTTTAATTTTAATAATATTCCTAATTATGAAAATTCTCAAAAGGAAATAAATAAAAAATTAGCAGGTATTAGATTAAAAGAATTTCGTAAAGATAATAAACTTACTCAAGTAAAACTAGCAGAAATTCTTAATACAGTTCATACAGTTATAACCAATTATGAAAATGGAAAAAATTTAATTTCTACACCTTTTCTTTATGACATTTGCAAAAAATATAATATTAGTGCAGATTATTTGCTAGGGAAAATTGATGATCCTAAATATTTTAAGTAAAATTGTTTAGATGAAAAATGGCTTTAATTATAAAAAAATTAAAACCATTTTTAGATAGAGATAAAATTAAATAAAAATATTTATTCATAACTCATTTGAGTAACATCATAACCATAGAATTCAAGAATACTTACAGCTTTTCTTGATTTTGTTCCTTTATTGCAAACTATAAAATAAGGTTTATTAATTTCTAGTAACGTCTTATAGTTTAACATTAATTTTTCATAAGGGATGTTTATACTATCGGGATGATGATAAGCTTTATAATCTATTGGATTTTGAACATCAATTAGAGTTCCCATATTTTTATTATAATTATTTATATTCAACCTTTTCATATTCATCACACTTTATAATATGAAATATAAAAAATAGGTCTTATAATAAAAGCCCTATTTTTTTCTTACTCTTTGATATTCGCTATTAGGAACAAATTCAATATCGCTAGCTCCTTCATAAAATAAACCATCTAAATTATTAAGTACTCCTGAACACTTAGCAAAAGTGGTTATTGAAGGATTAATAATTAAATTTGTTCTATCATCAAGTGGAATTAAATCACGAGAATATTTTGTATTGTCTATATCTATACTTTTACCAGGTGTGATTAAGCCTTGATTAGGTCTATTAATTATTTTAAGAGCTAATTCTAATGGAACAAACTGAGTAACACAAGAATGATTATGCCCTGCTATTCCTAAGTCAATATTAGTTAAATAACCTTTTTGATATAAGCTTATTAAAGCATTAGGATAATGGCATGCTATGATATTCATATTATTTGGACTTAAGCTCTCTAAAAATTTAAACTTTTCACTTTCTCTAAATAAAACTTCATCATCACCATCTGGTTTTAACATGGCATATTCTAATGATGGATTAAAAATGCTTAAAGTATAACCATCGCCTAAATCATCAGTGCCATTTGATAGTAAATTTATATTATGATAACCAGCGATACGTTCTAAGAAATACATTTTAAAAACACTTTCATCTGAACACCATGGTTGGCCAGTTGCAACTTTCATTTTTTCACTATAAAAAGCTAAATCATGACTAGCATATGCAATATAAACAGGAGCTATACTTCCTAGATACTCCATAAATCTTATAAGATTTTCAGTAACATTTTTATTTCTTCTCAAAACATTAGTTGAATCTATAATATCTCCTGCTATTATAATTGCATCATATTGAACTTCTGAACTAGCGATACTATTTACTATTCTACTTAGTTTAAGTAAATCATTTTCATTATCAACATGTAAATCAGAAATTGTAAGAATTCTTTTTTTAGATGATTTAGTTGATGGTAGTTTGTATTCTAATATTTTCATCTTATTTTTTCTCCTTTAAAAGCGATGCTATTATAACATTGCCTAATATTTTTGTCAAACCAAATAAAAAAGAGCAAAACGCTCTTATTCACTAAAGAAATCATCAAAAAATTCGTCATCAGTAATGATATTTTCATTTACAATAATGCTATCAGCATCAACATTAATTTTTGGCTTTGGCATATCAACGTTAGATTGTTTTGTAGCACTTGAATTAGCACTCTCAAGCTTTGGTTCCTCACTAATATTTAATGGTTCAATGTTTACTACTTCCTCTTTTGTTGGAGGTATAATTGTTTCATTTTTTGGTAGTTCATTATTATTAGTAACTGGAGGCAACGTTTGTTGCTTAGCTTTTTCTAATTCTGCTTTTTGACGTGCTTCTTCTTCATCCAATTCTTTTAAACGGCGATCAATATCTTTCATCATTGCATCAATATCCATGTCAGATAAACTATTCATTGGTTTATTAAACATTGGATTGGTACTAAATTGATTATTGTTATTTGGAGGTGTTCCACCAAAGTTAGGAGGAGTTCCAAACCCATTAACATTATTATTTATTGGACTATTAGGTACACTTCCAGGTAAATTTTGATTCATCATATTGTTGTTTGGCATACCTGGATTTAAATTGCCACCAAAGGCATTAACAGGATTAGATAGATTATTATTCAATAAGTTATTGTTATTATTCATTGGAGTATTCATATTATTAGGCATTCCAAATGAATTAGGATTATTTGTATTATTAAAAGGATTTGCAGTATTAGTAGGTGGTGAGCTATTAAATCCTGGATTAAAAGGATTAGATGGATTATTGTTTAAACCAGTACTAAAAGGATTAGGGAAATTAGTAGCTGGAGTTGGAGGTTTAGGTAATCCTGAATTAAAGCCATTTCCAAACGGAGATGTACTAGCACCATTTGGACTAAATGGGTTACCAAAATTGTTACTGAAAGAATTGTTTTGATTATCTTTATTTTCTAAGTTGCTCATCATTTGTTTACGTTTTTCTTCTGTAACATACTTTTTAATATCAAATAATTCAATCTTTTTAACTTCTCGGTCAGGATATTTTGCTTCTGTTCGATTCATCCCCCAGTTCATTTTAAAGTCTGGTTCTAATTTAGTTTTAAAAGGATTTTTTCTTAACCGAATAATAATTGCTTCAAATAATTTTAATTTTTGAAGATCAGAAACAGTAACTAAAGGCGTTGAGGCTGTTTTATCTTTTTCCTTAGATTTTACTTCACCACACATTTTAGATATTTCTTCTAAAGCTGCTAATTCAGTACTAATTAAATAAATTAAATTACCACAGTTACCTTTGATTATTTCCCCTACTTCTTTACCATAAACATCATTTAATTGGGCAAAGTTTTGAATAATAAAAGTAAATCTTATATCTCTGGAACGCGCAGCAGATACCATTGAATCAACATCTTTTAATGGAGGCATATTTGCAAACTCATCTAAGATAAAGTTAGTACGATAAGGTAATTTCCCGCCACTTTCTTGCGCAACATCAATTAAAGTTTCATAACATTGTTTAATAAAAATTGTCATTAATGAGTGATATGTCTTTTTCTCATCATGAATTATCATAAAGACAGCGGTTTTTTCTTTACCAATATCTTCCATTTTGAAATCACTATATGCAAGCATTTCACTTAATGTTTCACGAGATGAGAATAAACGAATTTTTTGTCTAAATGTAGATAAAATACCACCTTTGGTTTCATTAGGAGCATTAATAGTATTTGAGGCAAAAATATAAGGACTTGACTCCTGACCTTTTAAATTAAAATACTCTTTAATATAAGTACTAGTAGCATATCTTTCTTCGCCTACACTACTCATATAATTGATACTATTTAGATTAACTTCCTTTTCTTGAGCATCATAAAATAAGCCTAAAGCTAAACCTGAAAAATAATCAGCAGCACTTTTTTCCCAGAAATCAGAATCTCCACCTTTTTTAGTTTGGTCATATAAAATATTTAAAGCAACGTCATCTAATAGTTCTGTTGATTTGTCTATATTACCATTTTTATAATAAACATATGGTAGAGTTAAAGGATTCCAAGCATTACCATGATTTGGCTCTCTAAAATTTAAAACTATTATTTTATATCCTCGCTCTTTTAGAGCTGTAGCAGCATATTTATATATTTCACCTTTAGGGTCGGTGATAATCATAGACTCACCCTTTTTGGCTAAAAGATTTACCATAGGTTTTACAACAGTCTGAGTCTTACCAGAACCTGTAGAACCAATAACTAAGTTGTGATATTCACCATTATCAACCCATATTTCTTTACCATTATTAATTAAAGGTACACCAGCAGCAGTAACAACATTTTCTTGTGGGTCAACTTTTTCTACTCCACTATCACTTTTTATCTCTTTTTCTGTACTCCATCTAGCATAACCAGATTCTTGTTTTTCTCCTAGCTTTAAGCCAATCCCTTTTCCTTTTTCTTTATTAAATATGTATGATGATACACTTGTAAATATCATAATTAAGGAAACAAAAAACATAAATAAGGTAAGAATAATATAATCACCAGTGAAAGCTTTAAATGGTAACAATCCATAAAATTCTCCTTCATTAATAAATGATGAAAAATTTAAAACTGCTATTGCGCATAAGTAAAGTAATAATAAACAATATACACAAAAAATAGCAAAGTCTTTTGGCGATATTTTAAATTTCATAAAATGTCCTCCGTTTTCATAACTAAAATCATTATACTACAAATCCCCTGAAAGTGAAAGTTTTTTAATCTATTTTATAAGGATAAAATATTTCAAAAAATAATGTATTTTGTCGAAAAAAATTTGTTATATCATAAGTATTGTTATATGCTTTAAAAAACAGATAAATATCTTCATTTTGGCTAGTTATTTTATAGTCAATATTAGATACTACTTCATAATAGTAAGATGTATAATTACTAAATTTTGGTAAGTTATAATTGGCGATTAATTTTTCTATTTCATCTTTATGTTCTAAAAAAAATTCATCTTTGTAAGAATTGTTATTTAATATTTTTAAATCTTTATGCCAACAATAATTTTCATCTATATTAGCTGTACATTTTAATGAAATAAAATGATGATTAAGAAATAAATAAGATTTTGTACCTAAAAAAATAATAACTATACTTAATAAAATTAGAAGTATTAATATAAAGCGGTGGTTATCTAAATATTTTAACATTTATTAATTCCACCAAATCTTCGGTCTCTATTTTCATAAATAAATATAGCTTTATTAAATTCAGACTTATCAAAATCAGGAAAAAAAGTATTTGTAAAATAAAACTCACTGTAGCTTAATTGATAAAGCATAAAATTACTTATTCTTTGTTCACCGCCAGTTCTAATCAATAAATCTATAGGTGGTAATTCGTGATATAAATATTTATAAAAATCATTTCTATTAAAATCTTTAATATTTAAACCATTATTTATATCCTCTGCTAATTTTTTAGCGGCATCAATTATTTCTTCTTGGCCACCATAATTCAAACATATATTAAGTGTTCCATTGGTATTATTTTCAGTTAATTTCTCTATTTTGGTAATAGAATCCAAAACTATATCTGATAAATTATTTTTGCGACCGCTTATTAATATTCTAATACCCTTCTTATGATATTTATCAGCTTTAGTTTTAAAATACTTAACTACTAAATTCATAAGATAATCGACTTCTTCTTTAGACCTTTTAAAATTATCTGTGGAAAATGCATAAACACTTAAATATTTTACTCCCATATTTAAAGCGTGAAAAGCAATTTTTTCAAGTGTTTTACTTCCTTCTAAATGGCCTGCACTTCTAGACAATCCTCTGTTAGTTGCCCATCTGCCATTTCCATCCATTATAATTGCAACATGATTAGGAACAATCATTAATACACCTACTCTCAAGTAAAATTATAACATAATTGTTGCACGAATACTACTTTCTTGTTATAATTTTATTATGCTGATTTAGTTTAGTGGTAAAACAGATGCATGGTAAGCATCAGAGGACTGTTCAATCCAGTCATTCAGCACCAGATTTAAGGATAACTCGAACTTTCGAGTAATTATAGATAAGCGACTTGTCAAAAAGTCGTTTTTATGTTATTATGAATATGTCAAGGGAACTTGCATAAAATAAAAAGGAACATTCAATATTGCAGTGTTGAGTGTTGCCAAATTAAATTGGTTTCCACCTAAATCTATGCTAGAGTTAGGTGGATTTCTTTTATATTAAAACTATAAATAGTAAGAATAGTAAAAGGAAGATAATTATTACTAAAGATAGAATTAGAAAATCCTTCTTGTTCATATTCTCGCCTCCCTTCTATTAAGAAGATTGGCTCCACCCAACTTGTTAAATGTTCCTAAAAGCAATTATAGCAAACGTTCGTTCTTAATACAATTATTTTTTTAATAAATTATGACAATTTAGTAAAATGCACTTGTATATTGGCAAAGCAATATACGTACAAGGAGGTATTTCAATTGCTTAAAAATGATATATTAGATTTTTATAAAAGAACAAGCCCTTATACTGACTTAGGATTATATAATGATTTTGCTAGAAATTTACCTGATGATATAGATGATTTATGCTTATTACAAAGGAATCAGATTATTCATCCTTTTGATATGTCTGATGAGAAAATGAGAAAAGATAGTAATTCATGTTATGGTGATATGACAAAATTACCAAAAACAGCATTATGTTATGAGAATGATTTATTTCCAACAGCGCAATCAATGTTAGCAGAACTTTTAAGAAGAGATAAAAACTATTGTTTAGATAGAAAAATAGAAGATAAAATTCATGTTTGCTGTAGAGAGCAGGCTATTTTATTAGCTAGTATATTAAAATCAAAAGGAATTTCTACTAGAGTTAGAAGTGGCTTTGCGAAATATGTTAATACTTGTGGGAAAACAGCTGGTGACCATTGGATTACAGAATACTATGATATAGAAAAAGAGAAATGGACATTAGTAGATGCAGACATGTATTTTTATGAAGATGTATTAGATGAATATCATATAGATTTTAATTTATTAGATATTCCACGTGATAAGTTTATTTTTGGTGCTGAAGCGTACTTAAAATCGAGAACAGGTGAATTAAAAAAAGAAGAAATATACTATGCTTCAAATCCGTTAACTATAGGAATAGAAGCATCAATACATGGCTTATTTTATGATTTTCATTCTTTAATGAACGATGAAATTATATTCTTGCATTTACCCAAATACATAATTGATAAAAAATTTAAATTAACAGAAGAAGAATATATAGAATTAGATGAGTTGGCAAAACTAATGTTAGATCCTGATAAGAATTTTCATCAACTATTAAATATATGGAATAGTCAAGATAAATTTAGAATAATGTCTGGAGGGATGAATGATTAAAAATAGTTATTGTACTCCCTCTCTTATGGCACTACTTAAAAAGCTGTTAGAAGTATTCTAACTTTAGATACTAGACTTGTCAAAAGTCTTTTTTTATGGTAATATGAATATGTCAAGGAAACTTGCATAAAATAAAAAAGAGAATACTTAACATCGCAAAGTTGAGTACTCGCTAAATTGGCTCGCACTTAATCTTGTTAGATTGAGTGCATTTTCTTTTTATAATTCATTATCATTTAAATAATAGAAGAATAAGTAGAATGATGATAACGATTAAAGCAAAGATTAGAAAATCTTTCTTAGTCATTCTCATCACCTCCTTTCGGAGACAAGCACTCAACTGTTAAAGTATTCCTAAATAAAATTTACCAAATAATTTTGTTTAAGGCAATAAAATTAATTAGTGTTAAACCTAAATTATAATTTTTTTGCCTCTTAAAATTCTGAATATTAATAAACTAAATTATATAATTTTATTCTTTATTAATAATGTGCTATTTTAATTAGTTTAATTAATAGCAAATTCACCCACCACAAAATTATCTTCTTTTTTATCATTTTCAAATTCTAAAGTAATACCTTTAGTTATTCTATATTTTCCTCTAGGGAATTTTCCAAAAGCAAATCCCCAGTCAACTGACTTTTCTTTTGATTCACTAGGTTTTAAATGGTAAAGTGGAGTATTTACAACAAAATCATTTATAGTTTTCAGACTGTACCATTTTCCATTTTGTTCTATTTCTAACCAATAATCTTCACCAAAACTAATTGTAATATCACTATTGTTATCTAAAACAATTACAGCTCCAGTGTTAGTTAAAGTCCCTTCTTTAATTTTTAAGGTTATGTTTTTATCGGTAATATTAATATTTGATTCTTTCCCTATTTTAATATTATCATTTAATTTATCACTACTTTTTTTAACACTGCAACCAGTTATTGCAAAAACTATTATTACCCCTAATAAAATAATTAATATCTTTTTCATTTAGTTTTTCTCCTCTTTTAAATAAATTATACCACACAAAATTATCTACTGATATATCTTTTAAAGAAAAGTCTACTTTTACTTTATCACTTCAGTTTTTTCCTGTCGTGTCTTTTTTATTGATAAATTTTATTGCTTAGTTAGGTGATTTTTTTATTTTACAAATAGTAATACTATAAGTAAAAGTATAAACGATAATTAAAGAGAAAATCAAAAAATCTTTTTTGACATCTTTTTAGAATAATAAAATTGTTAAGTACTATTCCAATTTATTAAAAGTTATGATATATTTCTTAAAGATTAAGATATTTTGTAAGAGGTAAATATGCAAGAAGAAATATTAAAAAAAGTAGATATTTTATATTTAATGTGGAAAAGAGGAAAGCTTGGTGGTGAATTTATGCCAGAAGATGCAAATCCTCATTTAGAGAAAAGTTCAAGGGAGAATTATCTATATTTTACACTGCCTATGGCTTTAAATTATCAAAGAAATTCTTATACATTGTGGGAGAGCGCTAATAAAACATATCTTGATGAAGAAACAAATTTTGTATTTAATCCACAAATCTGTTTAGAAAAAAGTTTTACAGAAGTGCAATATGCCCTAACTAAGTATAAAGTAGCTTTACAAAAACAAAAGCAAACAGAAATATGGCTAACACTTTGTAAAACTTTAGTTGAACTATTTAATGGAGATGTAAGAAACTTATTTAATATTTTTGGTAATGATGTAAATAAGATAAAAGATTTTATACAAAAAGAAAATAAAAAAAGATTTCCCTATTTATCTGGTACAAAAATATGTAATTATTGGTTATATGTTATTTGGCAATATACAGATAGAAAATATAAAAATTTAGAAGATTTGACAGTAGCTCCTGATACACATGTTATTAAAGCAACTCATAGACTAGGCCTTATTAATGATAAAGAATTAGAAAAAGCTGATGTTCAATTAATTGTTATAGATAAATGGAATAAGTTATTTAAGGGAACAAAATATAAACCTATTGATATTCATACAGCTTTATGGTTATGGAGTAGAAATGGATTTATAGACTTAGATGAAAGTGTTTTAGAAAATAATTAAAATTAATTACTTTAAAAAAATATTAGAAATGAATCTAATATTTTCAGACTGTTGACAAAGTCATAAGATTTTTAAAACAGTCTGAAGCGACTTGATAAAAACGCGTTTTTATGTTATTATGAATATGTCAAGGAAGCTTGCATAAAATAAGGGAAATACTTAACTTTGGCGAGTTGAGTACTTACCTATGAACGGTTAAGCACTTAATCTATGCTAGATTGAGTGCTATTTCTTTATAAATAGAATCATTAAAGAGACTATTAATAAAATGATTATTAATATTAGAAATGAATCTAATATTTTTATTTTTTTTCAAGTTTAACGGCTGTACCATAAGCAATAACTTCGGCCGCTCCACTCATCACTGATGAGGAACCATATCTAACATTAATTATAGCATCAGCGCCTAAACTCTCAGCATCATCGACCATTCTTTTAGTAGCTATTTGTCTAGCAGTAGTTAACATTTCTGTATATCCTGCTATTTCGCCACCTACTATTGTTTTCATACCAGCCATAAAATCACGACCAATATTTTTTGATTGTACTACTGTTCCTTTAACTAAACCTAAAGCCTCAGTTATTTCATAACCAGGAACATAATCAATATTTACTAGCTTCATCTTCTTCGCCTCCTTTGATTTCAATGATTCTCTTAATTAAATTAACGATAATACTTAAGATAGGAAAAGCTAATAAAATCATAATTGCCCAATAAATAAACCAAGGTATTTTATCACTTTCAGTAAATTGAAAATAACTAATTAAACTAATAATAAATATAAATATGAAACTAAAACTTAAACTAGATATAATAGCGCCCATTATTTTTTTAGTATGCTTTTTACTTGTATCTTTCATAGTAAATCCTTTCTTATTTAAAATATTCATAGTTAAAGAATATTTAGATATATTTATGTTTTGATAAGTATCTTTATTTTTAGATATTTCTAAACACATATTCTTAATCGTATCATAATTTTTTTGTTCCTCATCAATTTTTTTAATTCGATCATTCATACATTCTTCTAATGTAAGTGTATTGTTATGTAATTTTTTTATGTCATTAATAGGAATATTAAGTTCTCGTAAAAATTTGATTAACTTTAAAGTATTTAAATCATTTTCATCATATTCACGGTAATCATTTAAGGCATTTCTTTTAGGACTTATTAAACCTTCTTCTTCATAATATCTAATGCTTTTTTTAGTTAATCTAGTTTTCGATTCAATTTCATGAATTTGCATATAAACTTTCTCCTTACATGTTTAATTATAGAGTATACCCTTAGGTTAGTGTCAAGAAAAAAAGATAAAAAATTTATTTTTATCTTTAGAATCTATTTTTTTAAAATGTTATTATTAATCGCATACTCTAAAAAGTCTTTAATAGAATTAGAAATATTTAGATTATCTCCTAATTGATACCAATGATAAATAAGAATTTCTTCATTAGGTGTTAGTGGAACATCTATTTTTTTATGAGCTAAAAAGATATGCATAGATATTCTTTTAGTAGGGTCACTTGCTGCTTTTTCCTCTTTTGATAATACTAATTCTAAATCTTCTTCATTAATAGAAAAACCATTATGAATTTCTTCCCCTACTTCACGAATAGCTGCTTCTATTAAAGTTTCTCCTTCTTCTACTCCACCACCAATAAAAGTATAAGAATTAGTCTTAGAACTTTTATGAGATTGTACTATTAATAATTTATTATTTTCAATAAAAGCTATGCCTACTACTTGTTTTATATCATTCATCATTATGTTCCTCTTTTTTGGGTTTTATTATCTTTGATTCTAGAGCAGGTTTGGCTTTTAAATCTATTACTTTAGTCATAGCTAAAATGTCATGTAAACCACGTCCATCTTTAGAAAACATTACCATTAAAAATATAATCATTATTATAATAGTATCTAAATTAGAAATAATATTATATATTTCAAAATAGGTATTCTTGCTAAATTGGAGTGCTATTAAAGTTAAGATATTTAGAATTAAGCCATTTAAAATTATAGTTCTTATAAGATAATTATAGAATTTTAAATTTTTTGTAGAATCTTTATGGACTATTTTAAGCTTAAATAATTTCTTACCTAAAGTTTGGCCTTTAGTCCAATAAACAAATCCTCCATAATATATAAGACTTAAAATGATTCCACTAATAATATATACTTGACCATTTTTATTCATTTCATATCCTAGTTCTTTAGATTTTTCAGAAAATTTATCAATGTCTATCTCTTTATTGTAATAATCTGATAAAGTTTCATTATATTGGTTTGAAACTTCTTTATAAGCTTCAAATTTAGGATTTAAAAAACTAAGTTCAACTATGCCAGCACTAATTATAGCTATTACTAAAATATCAATAAGATAAGCCCCTATTCTTCGAAAAACAAAATTGTTATTCACTTTATCATCTCCTAAAGTTATTATATATTTATTTTATTATAAAGTAAAGAATAATAATTGGAAACATCTATTTTATTACATCATTATAAAATATTGAACCATACTAATATTATGGTGATAAAATGGAAGAATTTAATGAAGAATTACTAGATTTTATGAATAATGGTGTTTGTTCATTTGTAGCAACAAAAATAATTCAAGAAATATTATTAAAAGAAGGATATCAAGAATTAAAAGAAGATAAAGAATGGAATTTAAAAAATAGTAAATATTTTGTAATTAGAAATGATGCTTCCATAATTGCTTTTAATATTTCTTCAAACATAAAAAAGCAATTTAATATTATTTGTACCCATAATGATACACCTTCTTTATTTATTAAACCAAATCCTGATTATTATGAATATGGATATAGTAAACTTAATGTAGCGCCATATGGAGGAATATTAAATTATGGTTTTATGGATAGACCACTTGGTATGGCTGGAAGAATTATTTTAGAAAAAAATAAAACGTTTAGAAAAGAAATTATAAATATTGAAGAAACTGTTGCAATAGTTCCTAGTATTGCTATACATCAAAATGATAAAGCTAATTCTAATTTAGATTTAAATACAGAAATTGATTTAATGCCAATTGTATCATTAGATAAAAATTTTAACTTAGAAGAATTTTTAAAAAGTAAACTTAATATTAAAGATCGAATATTTGACTATGATTTATTTTTATATAATAATCAAAAACCGAATATTATAAATAAAGAATTTATTGTAAGTCCTAGAATTGATAATTTAACTTGCACATATGCAGCGCTGAAAGCTTTTTTAAATAATTTTAATGATAGTATAAATGTTTTGGCAATTTTTAATAGTGAAGAAATTGGCTCAAATACTTATGAAGGAGCAGATTCTAATTTTTTAATTGATACTTTAAAAAAGTTAAGTGGTTTATTAGAGATAGACTTAACTACTACTCTAGCTAATTCTTTAATTATTAGTGCTGATAATACCCATGCTAGACATCCTAATCATGATGAATTATCAGACCATACTAATACCCCTATTTTAAATGATGGTATTTTAATTACTAAGGAAATTAATGGCACTACTAATAGTGTAACAGCAGCAGTATTTAAACATATATGTGAAGAAGCTAAATTGCCTTGCTTATATTATACTTCACGTAATGACTTTGCAACAGGAAGTACTCAAGCTGGGGCTAGTTTAAAACATTTAAGCATTAATTCATTAGATGTAGGACTTCCTATGCTAGCTATGCATTCAGGTTATGAAATAATTGGTTATAAAGATACTTACTATTTATATCAAGCTTTTAAAAGTTTTTATGGAGTTAATTATAATTTGAAGGATAATAAAATAATTTTTAATTAAATATGATATAATTATAGTGTTTAAAGAGGTTATTATGAATATTATTGATTATATAAAAAAACATAAAAATGAAGATTTTAAGCAGTTTAAATTTACAGAAGTAGATAATTTAATATTCTCAACTTTGCCTTATATTGATTTTACTGATATAGTTCCAGCTTTTACAGGTAAAAAAATACTTTTAAAAGATGTTGCTAAAGCCCTTAAAGATCATAGCCAGCGAGGTGGATTTTTAGGTAATACCTATAAAATGTTGCAAATTATGGCAGATTCTAAGAGATATGGTGATGCTCTTTTATATAATTATATGAATATAGTTAATGATGAAATGCAATTTGGAGCTATTTCGATAAAATTAAATGATAATAGTATTTTTGTAGCTTTTGCAGGAACTGACACTTCAATTATTGGTTGGGAAGAAGATTTTAAAATGGCTTACCTTTATCCAGGAGCATCACAAAAATATGCAGCTATTTATCTTAATAAAGCTATTCGCCTGTTTGATACTAAAGTAAGAGTTGGTGGTCATTCTAAAGGTGGAAATTTGGCTATTTGTGCCACTATGAATTCTAATTTTTATATTAGAAAAAAAGTAATAGCTATTTATAATAATGATGGACCTGGTTTTTTAAAAGAACAAGTAAACTCTAAAAAATATAAAAAAATTAATCATAAGATTAAAATGTTTGTGCCAGAACAAAGTATTATTGGGATGATTTTATATCATCAAGAAGAATATACAGTAGTTAAAGCTAAAGGTTTTAGTATATTGCAACATGATGCTTTTAATTGGCTTTGTGATACAGATAGTTTTGTTAAGTCAAAGTTAAATAAAAGAAGTAAAAATTTAGAAATAAGAATTACTAAAAAATTAGAAGAAATGCCTACAGAAAAAAGATTAGATTTGGTAAAAAATATATTTGATGTTTTTAAAAATAACGCTATTAAAGATACTAAGGATATCAAATTAAAAAAACTTTTACAATTAATTAAAAGTTTTAGTGGGTTAGATAAAGAAACTAAAAATTTATTGTTGGAATTATTAATGATTATCTTTATTAAATAAAAATTTTAGGAAAAATCTAAAAAGTACAGAAAATAGTATAGATTAGTTCATGCTGATATGATAAAATACTTGTAGTATTAATAGAGGAGTATTTTATGAAGTGTAAAAAGTGTGGATATGAATTGAATGAAAATTGGAAGGCTTGTCCAATGTGTTGCTCTATTTTAGAAGATAAAAATGTTGGCAACGAAAATATAGAGAATAAACAAGAATTAAATGATTATAAAGGTATGAGTATAGTTTATATAATAGTATTTTTAATAAGTTTTGTTTATATGATTTTAAATTGGGAAATAAAGATACCTTACACAATAGCACTTATATCTATTGTATTAGGCTTTATAAACTATCCTAAAAATAAAATTATAAAAATATTACTTTTGTTATTCGTATTGTTCTCTATTTCTCTTTTTTGGTTTTTATTTATTTGTTCTCTTATTTTTTAAATACATAATGCTTGATGCAAAAATATCTATTTAAGGAAACTTAATACTAGATATTATCAATATCAATACCTTTATTTTTAAAATCATTGTAAGCTCTAGTTAAATCGCGATAGCGCCCTTCTTTTAATTCTAAAATATAATTTTCAAGTTCAACATTGTCTTTTTGATTTTGTAATTCTTTATCAATATTGTATGGTATGTTAATAAATTGATAGCTAAAACTACTGATGTATTCTTGAGAATTATATTCTCCTTCTAATATTAAATATTCTGCTCTAGTAGTTTCCATTAGATTGGCATCTTTTTGGTCATTACGAAATAAATCTAAAGAATTTCCTAAACTGCCAACGTTAATTAAAGTACGATTATATTTTCTTTCTACATAATTTGTATGAGTATGACCAAATATGACAACATCAGCTTTTTTTGAAGTTATTGTATTATTAGTTGGTAAAAACATATTATATTTGACATTTAAATTATCATAAGGAGCACAAAAACCACACATGGAATCAGGAGTAGCATGAAAAATTCTAATTAAACTTCCACTCATATAAAATTCAAAGCAAAATGGTAAACTTTTTAAATATTCTTTGTCTTCGTTTGTAAGTAAGCTTTGATTCCACTTACGGCGTTTTAAATAATCTATATTTTGACTAGAATAATTGTCTTCTAAAAAAACAATATCATTATTGCCTTGAATAACAACTTCACAATTTTCTTTCACTAGTTTAATACATTCATGAGAGTTAGAGCCTTTGCCTATAATATCGCCTAGGCAAAAGATCCTTCTAATTCCCCTTTTTTTAATATCTTCTAAAACTGTATTTAAAGCTTCTAAATTACCATGTATATCGGCAATAATAGCTATTTTGTCCATTTACTTCACCCTTTCTTTTATTACGTCATCTTCCTTTAATTCTCCAATTAATAAAGAAGAATTAGGATTATGCCAAGAATTATTTGTTAAAATAGTTTCTTCTTGATAATTAGCATAACAATATTTACAAAAATGACGACAAGTATTATAGGAGCCTATATCAACCATAGATACGCAATGACAATATTTATTGTTGCGACTATGCCATTTAGGATATTTCTTGCCTGTAAGTTTTAAAGCTAATTCTTTAGATACACAATCATCTACTAAAAAACCATATTCAGCTAAATTATTATATTCACTACAAGTTTGAATAGTCATTCCATGCATTTTAGCAATACGACTAAAATTAAGACCAATATTTTTAAAATCATTAAAGGTTAAATTTCTAATTTTTAAGATATTCATATTTTTGCGAACATTTTTATAATCATCAATAAACGAGATAATTATTTTTGTTATATAACCGTCTAATGAACTACATAACTTTTTAAAAGCTTTATAATGATATTCTAAATTATAGTAATCATTTAAGAATATAGGATCATATCTGACATACACATTATCTTTTCCGATAATTTGTGATATATTTTTGATATCATCTAAAACTTGATGTTTATCTGGAACAAATGGTTCAATATCTGATTTGTAAGGAGTAACTGTAACTTGAAATATAATTGGTTTATTAATACTTGGGATAAAGTCAATAATAGGATGAGGATTTTTAGTACAAAATACTATTAAATCTACATCTTTAAAATTAATGCGACTTACAAGTTTTGGGACAATAGGATTTCTTACATCTATAAAACCTTCTTGATAGCGTTTTATAAACCATTTAGAATAAAAAGCTATAATGTCAGTTCGACCACTTACATTTAAAATCATAAAAACACCAACTATATTATAGCAAAAAATATGATTTTTGGAATCATATTTTCTAGTTAAATATTTAGCTTTTTTGTTCTAATATTCTTTTTTGAATGCTGGTATAAGCCGCTACTTGACCCTGGCTAAACTGAGCTAGAAGCTCTATAATAAAAGCTGTTTTGTGAGGACTTCTTCTTACTTGGGCTAAAATATCTTCAGCTAAATCGTTATTGCCTCGAATATAATATTCTTGAACTAAAGTTAGTTTAATCATATTAGTATGGCTATCACTTAAATTAAATTGTTTGCAAGTTTCATCAATATTTAACCCTTCAACTAAAATAAGTTGTAAAATAGTATCAATATTAGGAATCTTGTTAAAGCTAGCAGCATAAAAATCACAAATTGTAGGATTAGCTCTTTTTTTAGGTTCATTTATATTAGAATTTAATAAATAATCATAATGAGCATTTTTATTTAATTTAGAAGCTATAGTAAAATATTTAATGGCTTCTGCATTTTTACCTATAGCTCGGTAAGCAAAACCTAATAATTCATAATTATAAAACTTCGGAGAAAAAACATCGCTTAATATCATTAAACAAAGTTTTATACATTGTTCATAGTTTCCTTCTTTAAAAGCTGTATTAGCTGCTATATTTATAGCTTTTAAATTAATATTATTTCGATTAAAATATCTTAATTCAACTTCTCTATCATATTTAGTTATCATAACAAAAGGATAATTATTAAGAGATTCACATATTTTAGCATAAAGATTTTCATCAATATTATTTAATAGAACTAAACCTTTATTAGTTTGAAGCTCTAAACAAATACTGTCTAATAAACTAGATAAATTAAAATCTAAACTAGCTTTTTTATAACTTATTTCTAAAGATGTAGTATCAATATCTAAATCTAAAGTTTCTTTTGCTTTTAAAATTAGTTCTAAATATAGCTTAGCTATACTTATATTATTAGCTGCTAATTCTTCTTCAAAATAACTAATGTAATTATCTATATTAAAATTAAATGTGCCATTTTCAATACTAATAATAGCGAAAAAGAAATTACTATATCCTAGATCTTTTTCAGCTAAACTTATTTCAATTAATTTAATTAAAAGAAATTCATATTTTTCTTTATGGATTTGAATTAAATATTTATGTAACTTGTTAAAAGCACTATCTTTATCTTGATTTTGAACTGAACCCCAAAAGTTGGACAGTTTAATTATTTAAGGATTGTAACCT
>CAJUCD010000003.1 GCA_910585045.1 uncultured Bacilli bacterium | reverse complement strand
AATTTTACACTTTCAACATTTCGATATTTAGCATAACTAAAAGCTAAAGCTCCTATTGATATTATACTTAATGTTGCAAAACCTCCAATTATCCATTTTGACTTGTTATTTTTCTCTTTTAATAATTCAAATTTCATACATACCATCCTTTTATTTCTTATCACCAGAACAAAATTGTATTATCACAAAATGCATTACTCTATGCTATATATTTATATATACAATATTATTGAGTGTTTTTCAACAATAAAAAGATTTTGGCTAGAATATTGAATTATATCCTAGCAATATCATTTTGCTATTCTAGGTTGTCTCAACATATTTTTATCAGTTTTCTCCATATATTTTACTAAAATTTTAATTGATGGTTTTATATAATCAGCATCCTCATTATAATTAACAAAAAAATTCTTTGATTTTCTTAACTTAAACAATTTATCTAATAAAACATTATCTTTAGTAACACTTACTTTACCTACATAATATAAATTACCATTTCTATATTCTCCTAATAAAAGACTATATTTACAAGTATTAAAAATAACCCCATGAATATAAAAATAATCTTCTTTAATATTCTTTATTTTAAGCCAAGTATCAACCCTTTTTCCAGGCAAATATATACTATCTTTAAGCTTTGCAACTATTCCTTCTAAACCCATTTTTTTTATACTTTTAAACAGTTTTATACCATCATCAAAAACTTTTGATTTAATAAAGAACTTACTATCTTGATATTCATTTAAAATTTTTTTCCTATCTATCAAAGGTAAATTAAGAAGATTTTTATCCTGAAATAATATATCAAAAGCTACAAAAATAACATCATCTCTATTATCAGTCATAAGTTTATCAAAAGATGGTTTCCCATTCTTATCAAGAGCTATAATTTCTCCATCAAATATTACCTTTTTATCTCCAACTAATTGTTGAATATCTTTTAATTCAGGATAATCTAAATTTAATATTTTTCCATTTCTACTCTTAAGAACAAAATTATTTTTACTAATAAACAATAAGGCTCTTATTCCATCAAATTTAATTTCATACAAATAATTATCATCATTAAAAGGAACCGATATTTCTTTTAAAAGCATTGGTTTTAAATTTTTATTCTCAAACATTTTTTAAGCTAAGCTCCAAAGCAGTCATTAAATCTTTAATACTTTTCTCAGATTTTCTTTTAGTTTTCTTAATTTCTTTACCATTTACTTTAGTATCAATTGCTTTTTTCACTTTATCTTGGTATTCATCTATCAATTCTTCTGGCTTAAACTTCATGCTTAAAGAGTTAATTAATTCAATTGCCAAATCTAACTCTTTTTTAGTATATTTTACATTTACAACTGCCTCTGGTATCATTACTTCTTCATAGAAATAAAGAGTATTCATTACCAAAGCTTCTTCAGTTAATCTTAATATTACATAATAAAACTTAGTTCCAATTACAGTCTTAGCTAAAGCTACCTTTTTTGTTTTTAATAAAGCTTCTTTAAACAAACTATACGCTTTATTTTTATTATTTACAGTAACTACATAACTTTTTTCATAATAAACAGGGTCTACTTCATTTAAATTTATAAAACCAACCACTTCAATAGTTTTTTCATCTTCACTTTTTAACCGGTCAAATTCTTCATCAGTTAAAGTAATATATTTATCACTTTGATATTCATAACCTCTAATAATATCTGCTTGTTTAACTTCCTTTTTGCAATGTGGACAATATTTAACATATTTAATTCGTGAATTACATTTCTTATGTAACTGATTAAAAGAAATATCATTATTTTTAATAATAGGATTAATCGCTACAGGTATATTAACTAATCCAAAAGATATCGAAGTTTTCTTCATTTTTTCTTCACCATTATTAAAGTACCTAAAATAGCTTTAATTATACAAAAAAAGAAGCTTATCTTGCTTCTTCAACTGCTCTAGTTTCACGTATTACATTAATTTTTATTGTTCCAGGATACTGCATCTCTGATTCAATACGTTCTTTTATATCACGAGCCATTTTATAACTTTTAGCATCATCAACTTCATCTGGCTTAACCATAACTCTAATTTCTCTACCTGCCTGCACTGCAAAAGTTTTATCAACACCTGGAAATGAATTACCTATTTCTTCAAGTTGTGCTAATCTTTTCATATAATTATCCATAGTATCATTACGTGCACCAGGACGTGCAGCACTAAGTGTATCTGCTACTTCTACTAACACAGAAATTATATTGTTTGCATCTTTATCCCCATGATGAGATTCAATAGCATTTATTACTACTTCATCTTCATGATATTTATGAGCCAAATCTGAGCCTATCTCTACATGACTTCCTTCAATTTCAAAATCAATAGCTTTTCCAATATCATGTAATAATCCCGCTCTTTTAGCCAAATTTATATTTTCACCTAATTCACTTGCCATAAGTCCAGTTAAATTAGCTACTTCTATAGAATGTTGCAAAGCATTTTGACCATAACTAGAACGATATTTCAATTTTCCAACTAGATTTATAAGTTCTGGTTCCATTTTTGCAATACCTAAATCATATAAAGTCTGTGTTCCTATTTCCATAATTTTAGTATTTATATCTTTTGATACTTTATCATAAACCTCTTCAATACGAGCTGGATGTATTCTACCATCTTTTATTAAAGTCTCAATAGTTACTTTAGCGATTTCTCTTCGAAGTGGGTCAAAAGATGATATAACAATAGCCTCAGGTGTATCATCAATTATTAAATCAACTCCTGTAACAGATTCAATTGTTCTAATATTTCTACCTTCACGGCCTATCAATCTACCTTTCATTTCATCATTTGGCAAATCAATAGTACTAACAGTCTGCTCATTAGCGACATCTTCACTATAACGTTCCATACTAGAAACAATTATTTGTTTAGCTTTCTCATGAGCTTCTAACTTAGCAGTTCGCTCTTGCTCTTTAATATATTGAGCAATCTCAATTGCCATATCAGACTCAACCCTTTTCATTATTAAATCATGAGCTTGTTCTTTTGAGAATTTAGCAATTTTCTCTAACTCCTCTAATTCTTGTTTCAACAGTTCATCCATCTTTAGCTCTTTTTCTTGCATTTCTTTTTGTTTAACTAATAAATTATTTTCTTTCTCATCAAGAGTTAAATCTCTTTTTTGCAATATTTCTTCTCTTTTATCCAAAGAAGATTCTCTTTGCATAAGTCTATTTTCACTCTCTTTAGCTTCTGCTTTCTTTTCTTTTAATTCTTTTTCTACTTCTTGTTTTAAACGATAAGATTCTTCTTTAATTTCCATTAAAGTATCTCTTTTGTGTTTATCTGCTTCTTTTTTAGCATCCTCAATTAATTTATTAGCTTTACTCTCATTTTGATTATTTCTAATAGCCATAAATATAACTACAATCAAAAACCCAACAAAAAATCCAATAACAAGAGTTAAAATGGACATTAAATTAAATTCCATTTTAAAATCTCCTAACTTATAGATTATTAAGTATCTATAAATTAATTATAATGGTAATTTACTTATTAAGCAAGAAAAAAATGAACATTTCTTATTTTGTTCATTTTACCATTCACTATATGGAATAAAATTTTCATAAGGAGCCATATGCATATGTCTTTTAATCGCTTTAGGCTGTGATTTGTAAACAGTTAATAAATCGTTCACTTTTTTATCATAAGATTCTTGCTTTATTCTATCCATTACAGGAACATTACCTTCTTCATAATATCTTCCAAAATAAAATAATTTACTTTTATCTGATAGCTTCGTTACAATCTTACTAACACTTTTATGATGAAAATGACCATATTCACCAAGAGGATTGTGTGTTACAATACTTTTCCATTTTCTACTTTTAATAATACGATCAATATCTGCTTCTATATTATTAAAATCATTTTTCCAATTACTAATATAACCATTAACAACATCTGGATAACCAAGGAATTCATATTTATTATTTGTAAGTCTCATAATCTCTATAAATTCTCTATTTCTAACATCAGAATTGCCACAAGTTACACAAACCACATAATAAACATCTTCAATTAAATGAGCACCACCCCAAAGAGTTTCATCATCTGGATGAGCAACAATCATTAAGTTAATATCTAAATCCATAGTTATATCATTTGGTGGTAAACTAGGTACACTATTAGAAACATCTTTTTTTATATTAGTATAACTTTCTTCAGCCATCACTAAACTACTACTTGCAAAAGTAGTAGCCCAAAAAATCTCTCCTAATAATATCACACATAAACTAATTATAATTATTCTAAAAGTATTAGACATACACACACCTCTTAAGTAGCAAAATACTAATTTTCTTTTTTAGTTTTCACTCCATCTGTCCAACCATAATGTTCTCTTATTTTTAATTCAATCTCATTTTTAAGATCTACATTTTCTTTTAAATAAAGTTTAACATTTTCTTTCCCTTGACCAATTTTTTCGCCATTATAAGAATACCAAGCCCCACTTTTATCCATTATATCTAAAGAAGATGCAATATCAATTAACTCTCCTTCTCTTGATATACCTTCACCATACATTATGTCCACACAAGCACTTTTAAATGGTGGTGCAACTTTATTTTTAACAACTTTAATGTTAGTTTTATTTCCTATTATTGATTCTCCTTGTTTAATCTGTTCACTTCTTCTAATATCTAGTCTTATTGTTGCATAAAATTTTAACGCTCTACCACCTGGAGTAGTTTCAGGATTACCAAACATAACACCTACTTTTTCTCTTAATTGATTAATAAATATTGCTGTTGTTTTGGTTTTATTAATAGTTCCAGATAATTTTCTTAAAGCTTGACTCATCAATCTAGCCTGTAAGCCTACATGTGAATCTCCCATTTCACCATCAATTTCAGCTTGAGGAACTAATGCTGCTACAGAATCTATTACAACTATGTTAACAGCCTCACTTCTAACCAACGCTTCACATATTTCCAAAGCTTGTTCTCCAGTATCTGGTTGTGATAACAAAAGCTCATTAATATCTACTCCTAAAGCTTTAGCATAAACAGGGTCCAATGCATGTTCTGCATCTATAAAAGCTGCTCTACCACCTTTCTTTTGCACTTCTGCAATCGCTTGCAAAGCTATAGTAGTCTTTCCAGAAGATTCTGGTCCATATATCTCAATAATTCTTCCTTTAGGAAAACCACCTACCCCTAAAGCTATATCAAGAGCTAAAGAACCACTTGATGTTACATCTATTTTGCTATGTTCTTCACTACCTAATTTCATAATTGCCCCAGCGCCAAATTGTTTTTCAATATCTGCTAAAACTTGTTCTAACGCTTTATCTTTATTCTTTTCGTCCTTGACTTGTTTCATTGTTAATTCCTTTCTTAAGTACATATCCATTTTATTATATAAAAATATTTTTGTCAACACGTTTTCGAACAATTGTTTACAAAAGAATTTTCCCTTTATTTTAGGCTTCTTTTTATATTTTCACCCAATTTTCACAATTTAAGCAAAAAAAGATTTTCTTTGCATATAATTATTTGACATCTGATAAAAATTGTGTATAATTATTAGTGCAAGTACATGGCAGTGCAACTATTTATTTATAATGTGTTTATTACCAAAGTTGGTGTAAAAGTATTTAGGACTGCCCTAAAGAAATTACCTAAATAAACTCCCTATAAACTAAATAATTGAAACCCTTTGTATTTAGAATAATAGAAAGGAGAAATAACAATGGCAAGATATACAGGTCCAGCTTATAAAAAATCACGTAGATTAAATTTTTCCACTTTAGAAAATGGTAAAGATTTAGCTCGTCGCCCATATGCTCCAGGACAACATGGAAATGACAGACGTAAAAAATTAAGTGAATACGGTATCCAATTACAAGAAAAACAAAAAGTAAGAATCATGTATGGATTAAATGAAAAACAATTCCATAAACTATTTGACCGTGCATCTAAAATGAAAGGTGTTGCTGGTGAAAACATGTTAAAACTTCTTGAATCTCGTTTAGACAATGTTGTATACCGCATGGGTCTTTCAAACACAAGACGTGGAGCAAGACAAATCGTAAATCATGGACATATAACTGTTAATGGTATTAAAGTTAATATCCCTTCTTACTCTTGTAAGCCTGGTGATATTATTGCAGTTAAAGAAACTTCTGAATCTCATCCAGCAATCAAAGCTAGTTTAGAAAATCAAGTTACTATACCTGCATTTGTTTCATTTGATAAGAATAAACTAACAGGAACTTATGTAAGATATCCTGAAAGAAGCGAACTTAACGCTGAAATAAACGAATCATTAATCGTTGAATTCTACAACAGATAATAAAAACTACCATAAAGGTAGTTTTTTTAATTATTCCAAATTTTTATTTTATCTAATTCTAACCATAACTTTATTTCATTATAGCAAGATACTTCTACACTAGGCATTTGATACAAATAAATTTCTATATTTTTATCATAAATCAAATTTTGAGCAATTGCAAAACAAAGTTCCGCATATACAGCAGACCCTATATAACCTTTTACTCCATTTCTATCTTCATTCATTATAAATAAAGTATCTGCCTTAATAATAGATTCTAAAAAGTCTCTATAAATACTTGGATATATCTCCAAGAAATTATTTTCATTAATCTTTTTAGGGTAATTTAAAACATTATAATTTAAATTATTAAAATACTTCACCCAATAACTTATTCGTTCATCTAAAGACAAACTAGCAGAAATAACTAAATTCTTCATTTTAAAAAATATCTATTCCTCCAAATACACAAGTATAATGTATAGTTACAACAACGCCTTCCTTATTATCTAAACATTTATTTTCAACTCCACCAAAAATAGGCACTCCTGAAGTTTGAACTTTAACATTTTCAGGCAACTTTAAATCTATTCCTCCAAACACTGTCACAGCTTCTATATATAAATCTTTCTCTATTTTAGCTTTTCTCAAATCTAATTCTACACTTCCAAAAATAGAAATTGCTTTAAAATCACTAACTACTTCTTTAATTTTTTCATCAACACCTGAAAAAACTGCAACATATTCTTTAGAATTCTCTCTCATTTTTCGCTTCAAATTAGTTTTACATATCAAAGATAAACCTACAATTATAATAATTATTGGAAATAAAATTTTCCAAATCATTCCATAACTAATAATATCTTGTGCCGCTAACAACAATAATATTCCTACTATCAAACTAATAGAAGAGCCCGTTTTATCTGTATTATCAAATAATCCATAAATAGAAGGTATAATAATAAATAAAGTCCACCACCCTCTAAAAAATAAATTTACATTCCACCAGTCTAAATTATTACCTAAAAACATAATTCCTACAACAACTAAAACCAATCCCCAAAACTTACTACTTTTATTTCTCATAATTTTTCTCCTAACTTAAGATAATTATATCATATAAAATAAATTAAAAATACTTATTTAACTTAACTTTTTATAAAACGATTTTTTTAAGAAAAAATCCACTCAATAATTTTATCCTTTAAAAAATAATATTCTTCTTTTGTAAATTGCATATTACTAATACAATATTCTTTATTAGAGATATGACTACAAAATATACATTCAAACAAATCACTACAATCTTGAATAAAAAATGAATTGCTAATACGAGCAGAACAAATAACATTATAAGAATTAGTTACAGTATTAGAATCATCTACTCTAATTGAATAATTAACCGTGTTACTTCTTTGAGAAGCCATCACATAACTTGAATTATGAATACCATCACAAAACATTACTCTATCTACTTTACTACAATCAGTAGAATTATAAACATTAGAGGAATTATAAATTGGATCACTCATTAAAACATTTGAAGAATTATAAACTCTTTCTGTAGTAGTATAATTTATACCATCCCATATCTCAAGTAATTCTTTTAAGGTATGAACTTCTTTTTTAGGAAGCATCCACCCTTCTTCTTCATCCTTTTTCATCATATTTTGATTAGTAATAAACTTTTTAGAATTAATACTTGAAGCATAAGTAACTTCACCAGTTAAAGAATCCGTTACTTCTAAAGGCAGTTTTATATCAAAAGCAAACTTATCTTTTATTTCTTTAATTTTCAAAACATTATCAACATTAAAAACTGCTTGAAATATTTTATTAGCAATTTCTTTTAAATCTTTTTCTTTCATTTTAAATCACTCTTTCTACTAGTACTAACATTTTTCATTACATCATGGATATCAACATCTTCTACTTTAAAATCAAATTCAAATTTTTCTTCTGATATTTTTTCTTTAACATTTTTATTTTTTACTTCTTTATAATCTGGAACAAAAAAATCCATAGTTTTAGCCTTAAACATTGGATAATTAGTTCCATTTTTATTAATTTGTATCAAACATTCTCGGGCTTTTAAATTAGTTAAAAAATTAATTTTATCATCAACACTATTACTATTTTCTAACTTTATATCTAAATTATCATTAAGAATTAAGGCATCTGTTTTAGAAGTTTTAAACAAATAATAATTACTGGTATTAGCAAGTATAGCTTCTCTTAAATTATCACTAATCTGATGAAAATACTGACAAGCCAAGATTACTGAAACATTAAATTTACGCATTTCTGACAAAAATCTTGCTAAAATAGGATTTTCCAAAATAGATACTTCATCTATAACAACAATTAAATGCTCTTTAATATTACCAGTTTGTGCAATTAAAAATATTTGTTGTAAAATAAAACCAGAAATTACTTTTATAACTTTATCGCCTAAATTTAATCTATTTAAAGAAAAAATTGTTAAAACATTATTTTGCAAAATATTAAGAACATCATTTCCAACTTTTTCTAAATTAAAAACTGGTACCATTTGCATTTCATCAATAAAAGCTATTATAGGTGCTATTGCATCACCATAATACTGATTTTTAATTTCATTAAAATCATTTAAGAAAAAAGTTAAAACAGATGGAACTACATGCTTTTTTAATTTTGAAACCAACATATTTCGATAATCTAAATCTAACAATAACTTTCTAAGATTTAAAAAAGAAAATGAATTATCTGAAATAAGTATATAAGTAGAGAATCTTAAAACTCTTTCCAGTTTACTATTATAGTTATCAATTAAAGTGCTAAATAAAGATAAAGTAAGTTCTACAGTTGCATTTATTTCATTAAAATTGCTTTTAAAAAGTTCAATACTATTACTTTCTTGCTTAAAATCTATTACTTTTGAATTATCTATTTGCCATAATTCTTTTTTTAAAGAGTCATGTGGATCAATAAGAACAATTTTATAATAAAGAGGCTTTTCTAAACAAATATCTGATATTAACTTAGCTAAAAATTTTGATTTACCACTTCCACTAGAACCAATTACAAGTGAATGCTTATAAAAATCATAACAATCATATTTAAGATAAAAATCATCATTAAAATAAGGAAAAGTATCTACTAAAAAATTAGCTTTAGCTTTAGTAGTAAGTAAATATAATATTTTATCAATTTTTAAATATTTAGGACACTTAGTATAAAATAAACTTTTATTCTTAGAAAAATCAATACTTAAAAATTTAGCAAGCATAATTAAATATATTCTTTTATAATAAAGTTTATTATCGTATTCATAAAAAACATATACTTTAGCTTTTATTTTTTCTTGAAAATATCTTACATTAAACAAATATAATTTAACATTTTTATTATGTTTATAAAAATAATTATTCCACCTTAAGAGAGTATTATTATCTAAACAAAATTTAAATCCTTGATAATTTGCTTCCATATTAAAACTTTCATTACTTAATTTAAGTAAAAAACTATCAATATTAAAGCTATTAGATAATTTACTTTTAACAATTAAGAAATATCTAACCTTATTATAATCTAGTTTTATAACTATTTTAAAATGACTAAAAAAGCCTAAAAACTTTCCAATATTTTTTAAATAATTATCCCAAGTTTCTATATCTACATTAGAATCTTTTAAAAATAGTTCGTAAATATAAATATTCTTCATAATAAACACTCTTTAATGCTCAATAATATAACACAACTTATCATAAAAAAACTGACTTATATTTTGCAAAAAAAGTCAGTTAATAGCAACTAGAAACTCGGTTACTCCATCATGATAATATTCAAGTTCGGGTATTTCTCTCAAATTATAATTACAAGTTGTAATAAATTGATAATAAAATAAATCACTCATATCTTGAATGTCCTTAGCTTTACAACTAGGGATATGAAACTTTAACCATTTAGATTTAGGAATAACCCATTCTTTAAATCCCTGTTTTTTTTCATTCCATAATACCCAATATTCATAATTATCAGAATAAAATCGCTGTTCATAAACGACCATCCCATAATCAGGATGTCTTAAAGTATTATATTTATCTATCATTTCCTTAAAAAATTTAGGAGCATCTTTTTTAATATGTGAATCATCTGTTTTAACACCTAAGCCATAAAGTTTTAATTCATTCATTTCTATTATTTCATAAGTTATTTCTGATGATACTTTAGGAACTTCTAACTTTATTTTAGGATAAAATTTCAATTTACTAGCATTACCTTTTACTTCACTTGGTTTAATTCCATGAAAATTAAAGAAAGCTCTAGAAAAAGCTGTAGCACTTGACCAACCATAAGATATTGCTACATCCATAACTTTTAAATTATATTGAGCTAAATCTCGGCCAGCTAAAGTAAGTCTTCTTTTTCTAACATAATCACTTAAAGTAATACCAAATAAAACTGGAAATATTCTACCTATCGTATATTCATTAACTCCAACAATTTTAGCAATTTTTTTATAATCAATATTATCTTTTAAATCATCTTCAATAAATTCTATCATATCATTTAAATTTTTATAAGTATCCATAACAATCACTACAAAAATTGTAACTTATTATAAATTTTAATTCAAGCACTAAAATTAAAAAAATACTATTTACTAGTATCTTTAATCATCTTAACAACAGTTATTTCTTTTGTATTTATTTTACTTATAACTTCTTTTACTTCATCTAATGTTATACTCTCATAAAGCTCTTTTAAATTTTGAATTATTTCACCATAATAAATAATATAATTTTGAATCATGTTATTAACATTTTCTACATCCTCATAATTTATTACCATATTAGCAATAGATGAATTTACTTTTCTTTTTAAATCTTCTAATGACATATCTAAATTATTTAAAGCTTTTTTAACTCTATTTACTGCTTCATCAACATATCTACTTTCTAACGTAATATCTAAAACAACATGGTCATCCTGAACATATCTTTGATACTGCATATAAGTTATTAAGCCTTCCTGCAATAATTCTTCCTTCAAATCTGAAGTATCACCAAAATTACTAGCTAAAATTAAACTTAAAATAATATTTAATCTAACTTTATCAATATCTTTAAAATTTTTCTTTTCAATCTTAACACCAATTTTAGCTTTTTCCACTTCTACATTACTATAAAGAATTTTCTCTTTTTTATTAACTCCTTTAGGCTCTTTAACTTTAACTATTTCTGGTTCCACATATTCTTTAAATTCTTTACAACTTAAATTATCATTAACAATCTTTTCTATTTCATAAGGATTTACATTACCAGTTATAATTAAAAACATATTTTTAGGATGATAAAAAGTATCATATATTAATTTAATATCATCCAACTGAATATCTTGAACATCTGAAACATCCCCCGTTATTAAATTTCGAAACTTATCTTTTTGATACAAACATTTATTAAATTCAAAGTATAAATTATTATAAGGCTGATCTTTCCCCATATTTATTTCTGATATTATAATTCCTTTTTCCTTTTTTATCATTTCCTTTGTAAAATAAGGAGTATAAACATAATCTAATAAATTATTTAAGTTTTCTTTTATTTTATTTGTTCCATAAACTAAATAACTTGTATATTTAAAGGTTGTAAAAGCATTTATATCACTTCCAAGTGGATCAAACAAATCATTTGCTGTTGTATCTTTATCCACATTAAATTTAATATGTTCCATAAAATGGGCTATACCTGCGGGAACCCTATATTTCTTATTTTTAATTAAAAATTCAGTATGAATTGAGCCATAATTAACATTTAACGACATATAAAAACTTTTTGCATGTTCATTCTTCCATATATAAACAGGTAATCCACACTTACTATTAGAATAATATATTTCTTCATCTATACCCTTTATTTTAATTTTCTCCATGTGTCTCATCCCCTTCTAAAACAAATGAAATATTTGGTTTTATTTTATTTGAAAGAAGAACAATTTCATCCTTAGTTATATCTTTAATTAACTTAATTCTTTCTTCTAACAAAGGCAAATTATCATATATATTAAATACATAATTATTAAGTATACCTGCTGGACTATCCATAGCTAAATTAAGCGAAAAAATAAAATTTTCTTTAGCAGAATTTATTTCTTCTTCACTAAATTTACCTAATCGCATTTCTTTAAAAGCTTGATTAATCAACTTTGTAGCCTTTCCTACATCTTTTTTACTTATAGAAGTTTGAATTAATAACAAACCATCATATTTTAAATACATACTTTTTACACCATAACATAATGAATTCTGCTCTCTAAGTAGTTGATACAATTTAGTATTAAGTCCCCCACCACCTAAAAGATAATTATAAAAATGAAATGTTGTCATTTTCTCTTTTAAAGTCAAATCACAAACATTATAAATATTAACTAAGCTAGTTTCTAAAAACTTTGAAGTTTCTCTAATATTTTTTACTTTCTTAACAGGTTCATTATTAACATACAAAGAATATTTTCTAGTATTAACAACTGGATTTTTAAAATACTTAAAAATAATATTTGCGACTTTATCCATATCTAAATTACCAACAATAAAAATATCACAACTATTATTATTTATTAATTTATCATAAGCTTCAGCAAGTCTTTTAGGAGTAATTTCTTCTAATTCTTCAATTGAACCCAAAACACTAAAACTACTTGGAGAATGCTCATCTAAATTACTAATTGCTTTTTTAACTGCAACTCGTCCTATATCTTCATTTACTCCTAAAATTTCATCATTAAGTCTATTTTTTACAATATTAAAATTTTTGATATCAAATTCCTGAGCTTTAATAAAAGGTTTTAAAATCATACTAAAAGGTAATTTTAATACTTCTTCCAAAAAATTTTCTTCTTTAACATAACTAGGATTTAAAAAACTTAAAACAAAAGAAGTCATCATCATACTACCTAATTTATTAGTTACTCCATAAAAATTAGCTTGATAAAGTTCTTCTAATTTCTTAACTACTTCTTTTCGAGATTTATATTCTTCTGAACAATCAGTCATTATATCTGCCAAAAAAGTTTTTAATAATAATTCATCTTTTTTAACATCATCTTTAAAAATAATTTCCATTTGTACAGTTTTAAATCTATTAGTTTTTACTGTATATATATTAAATGACGGATACTCATACTTTTTATATTCCATGTTGTTTGCCTCCTAACATTTATTATAACACAATTTAACTTTTTTATTAAAATACTTTACTATTTATTAATCATTATTGTACTATCCTTATAATCTAAATAATTCATTCTTGTACTAATAGCAATAACTCCAAAAAATATAACAGCATATAATAAAATAGCTCCCCCATAATTTACTAAAACTTTTTTCATAAACTTCAACTCCTTACACGAACATTATATCGCATAAACAATTGTTCGTGCAACATTAAAAATGCTATTTAACAAAAAAATACAATTGTTTGACAATCATACGTATATGTGCTATCATGGTAATGGAGGTAATATACTTTATGAAAAATAATTTAAAACAAATTACTGATAAGCAAAATAACGTTTTAGATTTTATTAAAAAATTTACTGCTACCCATGGTTATCCCCCATCAATCAGAGAAATTGGTAAAGCTTTAGGTTTATCTAGTCCTGCCACTGTTCACACTCATGTCAAGAAATTATGTAATGCAGGATATTTAAAAGTTGATAATAATAAATTCCGTGCCATGGAAATCTTAGTTGATAATGAATATGAAGAAAAAAATGAAGAACTTATAAAAGTTCCTCTTCTTGGTAAAGTAACTGCTGGATCACCAATCGAAGCTATTGAAAGACCAAATGAATTTTTTTCCTTACCAGCAAATTTAATACCTGCTAAAGAAACAATTTTCACTTTAAATGTAAGTGGTGAATCAATGATTAATGCTGGCATCTTTGATGGTGACGTTGTAATTGTTCAAAAGCAAAGTACTGCTCGTAACGGCGACATTGTAGTTGCTATGACTGATGCTAATGAAGTGACACTAAAAACATATTATAAAGAAAAAGATCATATCCGTTTGCAACCAGAAAATGATACTATGGCTCCATTTATCTTTAATAATGTCACAATTCTTGGTAAGGCAATTGGTTTATATCGTAAATTTTAAAAAGGATGACTAACCATCCTTTTTTATTTATATTTTTTTCTTTATAAGATTAATTATTTTCTCAATTTCTGAAGCATTTTCATTTAAAAGTTCCAATCTTAAAACAGTTACTCCTGTATTTTTTATCTTTTCTATCTCATTAATCAAATCAATTGGTTTATCACTCATAATATGAGTAAACTTATCTTTAATAACTGCAAATCTCCTCTTAGACTTATCTTCTAAAGAACAGTTATTAAGTTGCATATTATCTAACAAATTATATTTTAAAATCATATATTCTATAGTCCCATAAATAATAATCTCTAAATCTATATCCGAAACAGTCAAACTTTTAAGTTTTTCGATACTACATTCAGGACTTATAGTTACTCTCTTAACTCCTCTATTTTTTAAAAATTCAATATAATTATTATTAACAACATTTAAATAATAATCTGTTACTATGGCATTATTTTTTACATAACATAAACTTCCTGTTTCACCAATTAATAAATTATCATTTTTTCTTTCTTCATGTTCGCTTAAAACCCGATCTAATCTCAAATAAACATTATCACTTTTATACTTCTTATATAAATTCTCACTAGTAACATAAATATAATCTACTTCATTTAAAATTAAAGCTTTTATTTGTTCCTCTGTTCGTGCTAAAGCACTTATTTTTAATTTATTTACATTATTTTTACTAAACTGACCTTTAACTAAATTAACTTTTACACTTCTATTTACAGTAGTTCTTTTATTAATCAAATCTTCAATAAGAAGTCTTCTAATATTATTTAAAACTCCTATAGATATAAAAATGTTTTCACTTATCAAAGAATCCCATTCATCTAATACAAACGGAGTATTTCCAAGCTTTGCCATAACTTCCTTAATTCTTTCTTCTGTAATAGGCGCGCTATTAGCATTTAGTACTTTATCGCCAACAAATGAAACTTCGTTTTTACCATCACTATATTTAACCATTAATGGTTCATTTACTACTGCTTTAACATAACCTCTAATCTTTATCTTTTTATATTCTAAATTTGCCATAGTCTTAGCTAAAGTTTTATTTACAGTCAGCTTTACAGGCCCTAAACTTTTTAATCCAACTTTATTATCAACATAAACAATATCATTTTTTAAAGCTTTATTAATTAAATTCATTTTAGCATTATACAAAAAATTAACAAACATTCCCTCATTATTAGGTAATCTTATCGCATCTTCTTGATGCAAATCATGACTTAATTTTATCTTAATTTTTTTATCATTAACCTCTACAACTTCGCCAATTTCGACTCCTTGATGATTAGAAGAATTAAAACTAATAAATTCTTTATCACTATTAAGAAACAAATAACCTTTTGTAAAGCCTCTATTATATAAACTTTTTAAATTAAATATTTCTTCTTCACTCAATTTACAATTTTCATTATCTAATATTTTTCGATAAATTGAAGTTACATATCCCACATATTCTGGACTTTTCATTCTACCCTCAATTTTTAAACTATAGGCTTTACAGTTTTTAAGTTCTTCTACATAATCTACAGAACAAAATTCTTTAGGACTTAAAACATATTTATTTTTAACAACACACTTTTCCTTATCTAATACATTAAATGGAGTACGACAAAGACCTGCACATTCTCCTCTATTACCACTACGATTAAGAACTCCTGATGAAAATAAACATTGGCCAGAAAAACTTATACATAAAGCCCCATGAATAAATATTTCTAATTCCACATTTGTATCTAAATTATTTATTTCTGTAATACTCATTTCTCTTGCTAAAACTACTCTTTTTACCCCCAATGTTTCCAATAATTTTATTTGTTCTAAATTATGTGTATGAGCTTGAGTTGATGCATGTATCTCCATTTCTGGCAATAATTCTCTAATTATTTTAATTAACCCCATATCTTGAACAATTACTGCATCTACTCCGATATTATAAAGAAAAGCTACATATTCTAAACACAAATTCATTTCTTCTTCATAAATTATAGTATTAACTGTCACATAAACTTTTACATCATATAAATGAGCATACTTAACAGCATCCACTAATTCTTCATTGGTAAAATTATTAGCAAACTTTCTTGCTCCATATAGCTTACCAGCTAAATATACTGCATCTGCTCCATTATGTACAGCTTGCTTTAAGCATTCCATATTCCCAGCTGGAGCTAATAATTCTTTCTTCATCTAAATCACCACAAAACTACTAACATTATAAAACAATCACTATTAAAAGACAACTAAAGTATAACTTTTAAAATAACAAAAAAAGCAAGACATAGTCTTACTTAAATGGAAAAGAAAAATTAATTTTCCTGCCTATATATAATTTAGCAATACAAGCAAGTTTTTTTAAATTACTTCATATGGATCATTTATAGTTCCGTTTCCTGATAATTTAATATTAGCATTTAGATTGATTACAGGGCGCAAATTATAAAGATCATCTACAAACCAATCAGTAAGATTACCATCTGAATAAACAGCAAACACACCAGCATAATTATAATCAGCACTCCAATAACCTGGTGTCATTGTCCAATAAGTCTGACCATTATACAAGTAAAATTGCTTATTTTCTACATTTTTACTTCCTGCAAATTCTACCTCGTCCGCAGTAATAAGTCCCACTTTTAACATGTATGTATCTAATGCTGCACAACCGAGTGTTGGTGCATAATCTGTATATAATCTCTTATAGCCTACATAATTAAAACTACTGCTTGGTGTACTAGACCATGTTGAGCCACTTTGAACATCTCTATCATTACAATATTTGCCATCTGCTATTTTTGTTTCTTGGCTCTTTAAATTTGTATTGTACCAATTTTCTAATGCTGTTTTTATTGGCGCATCTGTTCCCTCTGTTGTACTGTTTGGCCTTTGAAGTCCTTCTGTATACTTCCATCCTATATATTCGCTCCTGTTATAGTTTGGATTATATACTGTATTTGCGACTGCTATACTATCGGTTGTTACTTCACCGTTATTGTGGCATGTTGTTCCATCATAGATTAATCTTATTGTTCCATCACCATTGATTCGCACTATTCGCCAACAATATCCTCCAAATTGTAGATAGTTTGTAGTCGCTGCTCCCCTCCAATAGTATGAGGTTCCTCCATACATGCCATCACTTACTCTATATACTCCTTCATCTGTTGTTGCTATCTGGCTAAAGTCTGGGCTCTCTGTTTTAGCATTTAAAGTTGGTATTATTTCTGTTATGGTTCGACTATTATCAAAATAGATATTACATTCTGTTCCACTTTGACTTAAACTTCCTACTTCTAATGCCCACTCTTCTCTATTCCATCTTGGCTTGGCATTATTTGTACATGTGCTCTTACTCTCATTTAATGTATAGTTTGATTCTTTATTTGGTACATTATCTACTTGTTTATATGTTCCATCACTTTGTTCTAAGTATACTCCTAATATATTTATATCTGCACTTGCATGACTCTCTTCTACTGTTACTTCTCCTTCAAATGTTCCTCCCATATCTGAACTTTGATCTTCATTTAAGTTTGGATATTCTAGTATTACATAATAATATACTATCTCGCCACTCTTTGATGATGTTATAAATTCATCTGAAGATATTGTTACTTTGGTCTCACTTGTACTTGTATTTATACTTCCACTTGATATTATATTTCCTAAATTATTTAGATTTGTTATTGTACATTCTTCACTTAATACTGTATATCCATTTAGATTTCCTCTTTTTTCTTCACATGTGGCACTTACATTTATATTTTCTGTTGTTTTATATACTGTATAATTTAGTTTTGTTCCTAAATTATTTGTTCCTTTCCAGATTAGATTATATGGTATTAATACTGGTTCGCCTGTTGCTGTTACTTTTATACTTGATACTGATTTATGACCAGGTAAGATATTTGTATCATTAAACTCTAATATTCCTTCTACAGATAGTACTGAACCATTTATTCTGGCTGTTGTTACATTTCCTCTTGAACCTGTTCCATTTATTAAAACACTTCCTACAAAGTATGCCAAAGACACACTTATTACCAAAAGTAGGCATCCTACAATTATTGTTAATTTCTGATTCTTCTTTTCCATTATTCTGCTCCCTCTACTATATATGGATTATCTTTTGTTCCAGTTCCTGTTAAAGTTACATTTGCTTTTAAATTGATTACAGGACGAACACCTGCCGCCACTTTAGTTTCATAATTCCCTAATGTAGTTTCAAAATGTTCTATAAATACCCTTACCATATCGTTTTTATAAAAGCGATCAGCTGTCATAGTCCAAAACACTAAGTTATTATTCAAATAATAATTACTTTCCTGGCTACCAAAAGCTCCTGCATAAACTATTTCATCTGCTGTTATAAGCCCTATTGGATAAATTAATTTCTTATTTCCTTTAATCGATGTTTTACTAGTAAATAAATCATGATTTATATTTGGACAATCTAAAGCTGGTTCAAAAATATTTTTATAAGAATCTTCAAAACCAAATTTAGAAAACCCATTATATGCAGTATAATTTAAACCATAGCCTTTCTTGGTATCCATACTCCAAGATAAATTATCCTCATTATTTTTAATTGACCTATCATTACAAAATCCTGCATTCACATCTATTTTATTTACAAAGTTAGAATTATTCGCAATATTAGTTTCATACCAGTTGTCTACTACTGTTTTTATTGTACTGTCATTTATATTAGCATGCGTTTCTTCATATGTACTACTTCCTGGTGTTCCATACATATATCCTACATAAGCATTGTCATTTGCAAGATTATTAAATGCACTTACTCCTATTTGTGTAGTTTCACCTGTTTGATCTGTTGTTGGTCCATTATATATTATTCTTATTGTGCCATCACCATTGATTCGCACTATTCGCCAATAATACCCTGCAAATTTTATAAAATTATTATCTACTTGACCTGCAAAATAATAGCTCATTCCATCATCATCTTCTGCTGCATACATTTTCCCTGTAGTATTATCGGTTAGTGGCCCTGTTATTTTATCTCTTACTTTTACTTCTTTATTAGCTAAAATTGTTTGGCATGCTGTATCTTCTGGCTTGCAATATGAATCAAAGTATAAATAACAACTTGTATTATTACTATTTAAATTATTTATCTTTAAACTTTTAGTATTTATATTCCAACTAGGTTTTGAATTATTAGAACAAACACTTTTTTCTTCATTTAAAATATAACCACTTTCTGGTATTGTATTAGTTTTCTCATAGTTTCCATCTTCTTGTTTTACATATATTGCTATACTTTTATTATTTGTTATTTCTTCTTTATTTAGTAATACTTCCTTTTTATTACTATCATATAATAATGCTATACTTCCTATTGTTACTATTATTCCCATTGTAATAATACTTTTTTTCATCCTTACCATCCTTCTTTTCCATTCTAATACTATTTTTATTTATTTTCATTATCTTCGACAAATGTTGTCAAAACTTCTTTATGTCGGATATATTCACACAACTAAGCAAATAAAAAGGCAATGCTCTATGTTATATACTTATAATATACAATATTATTGAGTATATTTCAAGATAATTTTCAACATTTCAGCCAAGCTACTTTTTGGCATATATTTCCATGAGATAATCTTAACGGTGAAAAACTTATGAATTATGGACAAAATATGCGTAATATACGAGATTTATATGAATTAACTCAACAAGATGTCGCAAATATTCTTCATATCGCTAGAAGCACTTATAAACAATACGAAATGCAATATGATATTATCCCCATTAAGCACTTAAACAACTTTTGTAATTACTTTAATGTCTCATTTGATTATATGTTTAACTTTACAATAAAAAAGAAATACAGTGATGAAATAAAAGAAATTAGCACAGAAATATCAGGTAAAAGAATTAAAAGTTTACGTAAAGAGTTTAAATTAACCCAAGACAAACTTGCAAGAAAATTAAATGTTGCTAACACAATAATTTGTGAATATGAACGCGGGCATCATTTAATATCTACTGCTACTCTTTATGCTTTAAGTAAAGAATTTAGAATATCCAGTGATTATTTATTAGGTAAAACTAATGAAATAAAACATTTAGAAACCAAAAAAGCTCTAGTTGTGAACTAGAACTTTTTCTTCATCATGCATTAATTTATCAACTTCTACTTTATTAATAGAATCAAATCTTCTACTAATCTTTTCGCTTGTCGTATTTAACTCTTCCACACTTTTTGATACAGTATTTATATTACGAGCTAACTTATCCCAACGCTCTTTATATCTATCAAATTCTACCGCCAACTTATTTAATTCATCATGAATAATTTTAGCATACTTATCACGTTCCATATTCTTTAAAATCATCTCTATTACAGTTAAAGTACTCATTAAAGTAGTAGGACTTGTAATCCAAACTTTTTTAGCATAAGCATAATTTAAAATATCAGTATGATAAGCATTTACTTCTGCAAATATTGCCTCAGCTGGTAAAAACATAATAGCTTCCCCTGCTGTCTCGCCTGGAATTATATATTTACTACTTATAGCATCAATATGTTTACGAAAATCAACTTTAAATTGTTTTTCTGCTGCAACTCTCTCCTCATGAGTAAGTTTCTTATTAGTCATTCTCTCATAATTTTCCAATGGAAACTTAGAATCTATAGCAATTGTTCCAAGAGGTGCTGGCGCATATAAAAGCGCATCTGCTATAAAACCATTACTCATTTTATGTTGTATATCAAAAACCCCACTATTTGTACCAAAAGCATTTTCTAAAAGCATATTAAGATTCATTTCACCATAAATACCTCTAGTCTTTTTATCCGTTAAAATACTTTGTAAAGAAACAATATCTTCTCCTAAACCATCAATTCTTTTTTGTGCCTCATCAATCTTTGATAACCTCTCTAATACATTTGCAAAAGTTTTATTAGTTTTCTCTAAACTTTGATCTAATCTTTCTGTAACACGCATATTAATCTCTGTCAATTTACGATCAATTTTCTCAACTAATGTATCAAAATCTTTTCTTATATCATTTGCAAAACTAACCTTAAATTCTCCTATTTCTTTAACCATTCCTAATTCCAGTTTTCCAAGTCTTTCTATTGTTTCAGTATCATTTTTCTTTTTAAACAAATTTCCAACTTGTAATATTATTAACACTCCAAGCATACCAACAATAACATATTCCATAACTAACCTCTTTCTAAAACATTAATTCAAATTTAATCTCTTATTTACAACTTTACTAACAATATAAGCTACTATGAGCATTAATCCAACCTTAACTAAATATATAGGATTTTTAACACTTTCTACTAAACTAACTCCCACAAAACCCCAGAAATAAACTAAAAAAAACTTACCTATCATTAACGAACCAATATATTTTTTAAAACTCATCTCTGATAAACCACAAGCTATATTAACTAAAAAAGCTGGAGTAAAAGGAATTGCAATAATAGTAGTTAATTGTTCAAACTTTAAACTAGTAATTTTTTTCATGGTATCTTGACTAATTAAACCTTTTTTCTTAAGTCTTTTATATAACCAAGTCTGAACTTTAGACCTAAATAAGAAAAAAGAAATAGAACATCCAATACAAGTAAAAAACCATGAAATTATAAAACCTAAAATATTACCAAATGCTAAAAAATTTAAAGTTATAAAAACAAACAAAGGCAAAATTGGAACCATAGACTCAATCGTAATTAAAAAACAACCCACTATAGGTCCCCAAATTCCCATTCCTTGTAACGTTGTATCTATAAAAGTATCTATCATTTCAAACATAATTAATCACTAATAATATTATAATACATTTATCTTTATTTTACACCATTAATTACATTTATTTACATTAAAAATACTTGAGAACATTTCTCAAGTAAATAAATTAATTATGAGACACATTGCTATTCCTATTAAAGTTGGAATTAAAAATGCTAAAAAAGTATAAAAATTACTATTAGTTTCCTTTTTTATCGTTAATAAAGTTGTCGAACATGGAAACCGGTACAACATTAAGACTAAAAAACATATCGCAGTTTTAATAGTCCAACCATTAGCCACTAAAATCATTTTAAGTTCCACTAAATTTTCGAAATCTATTAAAGTGCTAGTTTGTAAATAACTCATGAGCATTATTGGAATAACTATTTCATTAGCTGGAAACCCTAAAATTAAAGCTAAAATTACAACTCCATCAACACCTAATATTAATCCTAAAGGATTTAAAAATTGTGTTAAATACGTAAGAAGTGGCAAATCATTTATTATAAGATTAGCAACTATCCAAATAACTATCCCTGCAGGTATCGCAACTTTTATTGCCCTTCCAAGTACAAATATTGCTCTATTTTTCACACTATACCATATAGTATCCCAAATTTTAGGCATTCTATAAGGTGGTAATTCTAAAGTAAAACTAGCAGGCATCCCTTTTAAAATTGTTTTTGACAAAATATAACTAACTATAAAAGTAACTCCAATGCCTAAAGTTATAAAACCTGTCAAAATAAGAGCACAAATTAAAGTATCAACACTTTTATTAAAACCTACAAAAAACATTGTAATAATAGCAATTAAAGATGGAAATTTACCATTACAAGGCATAAATACATTTGTAAGTATCGCAAGTATTCTCTCTCTTTTAGAATCAATTATTCTTGCTCCTGTAACTCCAACAGCATTACATCCAATTCCCATACACATTGTAAGAGCCTGTTTACCACAAGCTTGACACCTTTGAAAACTTCTATCCATATTAAAGGCTATACGAGGTAAAACTCCTAAATCTTCCAAAAAAGTAAATAAAGGAAAAAATATTAACATTGGAGGCAACATGACTGAAACTACCCAATAAAGAGTTTTATAAACTCCATTTACAACTAATTCACAAATTACATTAGGTAAATGAATAAATTCTAAAAAATTAAATATTTTATTTTCCAAACTTGCAAAAAAATTAAACATTAAACTAGAAGGATAATTAGCTCCACTAATAGTTATATAAAAAATTACAAATAACATCAAAAGCATAATCGGAATACCCCATATTTTACTAGTTAAAATTTTATCAATTTTTCTTTCTTTTTTATCATAATTAACTATATTAAAAGTAACGACATTCTTAAGTTTTCTTTTAACTTCTTTCATTATATTAATAACTATCTCTAAACTTACATCTACATTATTTAAATTAACCCTTGCTTGTCTTATCTTTTTATCATTAATAATTAAATCCAATTCATTAAACTTTTCATTATAATGTTTATTATTTTCTAAAATTCTTAAAGCTACCCATCTTTTATTTAAAAAATTATCTTTAATATCACCACAAACTCGATTAATTTCACTTTCTAAAACTCCATAATTAATAACTTCTAATTCTTGTTCTCTAACATCTCTTATTTTTTCTAATAAATTATCTAAACCTTGCTTTTCTCTAGCACTAGTGCTCACCACAGGACAACCTAAATTATGTTCTAATAACTGAAAATCTATTGTAATTCCTTTTTTCTTAGCTTCATCCACTAAATTAACACACACCACTACTTTTTTAGCAATTTCACGTGTCTGCAGCACTAAATTAATTCCTTTTTCTAAACTAGTAGCATCACACACAACCACTGCCACATCAAAATTCTCAAAACAAATAAAATCTGTAGCAACTACTTCCTCTTTAGATTTAGAAATGAGCGAATATGTTCCTGGTAAATCATAAATTAAATATTTTATATTATTATATATACATTCTCCATTTGAAGTAGCAACTGTCTTTCCTGCCCAATTACCGGTATGTTCTCTATTTTTAGTTAACGCATTATAAATTGTTGATTTTCCAACATTTGGTGTCCCAATTAAAGCTACTTTAATTTCTTTCATAATGCACCTCAATATTTTTAGCATCTATATTTCTAATTGCAATAATATTACCATTGATTTTATAAGCTTTTGGGTCATTACCTAAACTTACTAACACACATTTTGTTACTTCTCCAGGAATAAAACCTAAATCTAAAAATCTTCTTTTCAAAACATCTTCACCATTAATTTTATCTATTATAGCTTCTTTTTCTAAATCAAGTTTATCTAAAGTACTAATCATAAATTAAAAACTCCTTCATATATTTTATTAGTTTCCTTAAACTAACAACTATTTTAATATATGAGAAAAAAAGGAATATGTTAAATGAATGAAAATTTTTATACTTTAACTAATTATCTTCACAACAATAAATATATAACTTATGCTATGGAAGATTATTTAGAAATGATTTACCGAGAATACCATTTAAATCATAAAATAACCATTACTTCTCTAAGTAATTTACTAAATGTCAAAAAATCATCTTGCAGTAAGATGATTTCTAAATTAAAAAATCTAAATCTTGTATATGCCAAAAAGAGCATTTCTTTAACTAAATCTGGAATTATTTTAGGAATATATCTTTTTAAACGTCATCTAATTATTAGCATTTTCTTAAAAAAACTAAATTCTCAAAATTACTCTTTAAATCAAGTTGAAAAAATAGAACACTTCATAGACCCTTTAACATTAACTAACATTAAAAATTTACTTCCTAAAATCTAGGTTTCCCAAAAATCCTTTTTAAATTCTCAATAAATATTCTAAAAATTTCTTCTTTATAACATTCAAACTGCTCAAAATCAACATCTAAAATTAAAGCATTTAATACATAATCCTGAAACTCAGACCTATTAATTTTACCTTCTAAATAACTGCGAGCATCACTCTTAATAATATTTAAAAACTTATCTTTAAATAAAAGAAAACTTTGATAAGGCATATATTCATCTATTATTATTGGAGAAATTCCATTTTGAAAAAAATAAATATAAACAAGTTCTATAGCTTCATCTTCGCTATAGCCTTCATTTATATAAGAATAATATAAACTATAAATCAAATTTCTAAAACATGTCATAATATCTACTATATGTTCATCATCATCTCTTAAAAATTGTTCAATTTTACTCTTATCCTCTGCACTAAAATTATTAACTTGATTTTGATAAAACTGAGCATTACTTGAAACTAAATAATATATTCTAAGAAGCTCTATTCCAAAATCTTTATCTTCTAAAAATTTTTTTAATATAGAAGTAAAATCAATCTCTAGAGTACTTTGGCCGCTATTAATAAGCATGTAAATCATATTATAACAAACAATTTGTTTTATGTATCCTTTTACAATATAATTATTAATTACTGCACTTTTTAAAAAATTGTAAACTTCTTCTAAATATTGAGTTTTTGCTTTTCCTTCAGATGCATCATTTATCTCTCTTAACAAATAATCTTTACCATCATTAATCATCATTACTGCGGCTATAAATTCTGAATTTAAGCGTTCATCTACCTCTTTAAAACCCATAAATACCACCTGAGCCTCTATTATATCAAAACTTTAAAAAAACACCAAGATTTATTGGTATTTTATTTCATAATATACTGAATTAAAACTGGTCCAAGTATTATTAACATCATAATTGGAATAAAGAATATAACACTAATTATACTAATTTTAGTAGGCAATTTTGCAATTTCTGCTTTAACATCTAAAAGTTGTTTTTCTCTTAAAAAATCTATTTGATTATACATTGAATCAATTATACTATTTCCAAAAGTATTAGATTGAATCATATTCAAAATTGAATTATTAATAGTATCACTAGGAATTCTTTTTTTCATAGCTTCCAAGCTTTCATTTAAGCTTTTACCTAACTTTACTTCTGCTAAAGTCTTTTTAAATTCTGCTGAAATTTCTGAATCAATATTTTCTGCTGTTAACTCTAAAGCATGTTTCAAATTACGCCCACCCTCTAAAGTTAAAGTTAAAACTTCAAAGAAAAACAAAGCTTCTTTTTCTAATTTCTTTCGTCGTATTTTTATTTTATAATCTATTACATAATATTCGCTAAAAATATAAAAGAGCGCTGCAACAAGTGGTGCTAATATATATCCATACTGCGAAATAACTAATACTAAAACAAAAATTATAATAGTTAATATTAATCTTATATTAAGAAACTTTAAAGTTTGTAAATTATTATAAATACCAAGCAATTTCACTTTACTATCTATTTTTTCAATAGATTTTTTTCTATAAATTTTAAAAGCTATATTATTTTTCATAATTCCACCTCTAAAACTTTCTTAACTAATAAAATATATAAAACATAAATAAGAATAGTTAATATCAAAATTATAATTCCTAAAGTTGTTGTAAAAAGTGGCATAAAATAACTTGTATTTAATAAGAATATAATTAAAATAAATATAAAAGGTAAAGAAATTAAAAGCTTAAATACAAATTCACTAGAAGCTGTTAAACTTTTAAGCTCATTTTTCAAATTCTTTTTATCAAAAATAGATTTTTCAATAAGAGAAAACACTTTTATTATATCTCCTCCTGTTTTATTTAAAAGAGTTAAAGAAGTAGTAATATATTTAGCATCTTCTAATTTCACTCTATCATAAAATCTACTAAAAACTACATCTAAACTAAGCCCATAAGTAATATCTAAATATATCTTTTTAAACTCATCTTGAATAGGACCATCTAGTTCTGCTTTAACAATCTCTATTGCTTGCATAATATTTCTTCCACTTTGAAAAGCATTATTCATAATAATTATTGCTTTTAACAAATCTTCTTCCACTTTTTTTCGTTTTTTATAAAACTCTATATTTAAAAATATATCTGGTATAAAGAAACTAATTATAAAAACAATCATAATAAACATCAAATTAAAATGAATATAATGAAATAACATAGTAATCAAACTTAATATAAACACTCCTAAAGAAAGCAATATTTTTGCAGATACAAAATCTATTCCCATCTTCTTATCTTTTTCATCAAAAGCTATAAACTTATTATAAGTTTGACCATATTTACTAAACACATCAGACTTTACTAAAACTTGCGAAAATTTATTCACTAGAATCCAGCTAAATTTGCCCATTTTATCAAATAAAGATATTTCATTATCATCTTTTGAAACTATAGCAAACTTAGCAATTCTTTTTTCCAATTTTAAAGCACGATAAAGACGAAGTAAATATAAAATACTTCCAAATATAATTAATAAAATTATTATTTGTAATAACTTAACTCCGTCCATTTATAACTCCTTTTTATTTCTTATTTTTAAGTTTATAACCTTCATACTTTCCTTCATAATATAAAACTTGCTTATTATTATCATTTTTATTCTGCTTTTTTACAGGTTTTACATCGCTTTTTTCTTTTTTAATTGGAAAGAAAATATCATCAATGTCTCCTACTCCCCGAGCTTTTATTTTATTATACACTCTTGGAACTCCATCATACAAAATAAATTCTCCATCAACTTCACCTGTATTAGTTAAACCTTTTTGTTTAAATGAAAATATTTCTCTTAAAACTATTTCTTCGCCATTAAACTCTCCTAACTCAGAAATACTTGTAACTTTTCTTCGGCCATCACTCATTCTTTCAATATTTACAACTAAATCTATTGCACTTACAATGTATTCTCTTACCGCTTTTATAGGAATATCTAATCCTCCCATTAAAACCATAGTCTCTAATCTATTTAAGGCATCTATTGGTCCGTTTGCATGCATTGTAGTGAGAGAACCATCATGTCCTGTATTCATAGCTTGCAACATATCAAAAGCTTCTTTCCCTCTTACTTCACCAACAATTATTCGATCAGGTCTCATTCTAAGAGAATTAATAACTAAATCTCTAATTGTAATCTCACTATTTTCATCATAATTCATCATTCTTGTTTCTAATGATATAACATGATTCTGATTTAATTTTAATTCTGCTGCATCTTCAATAGTAATAATACGTTCATTATCCCCAATAAAACCACTTAAAATGTTTAATAAAGTTGTTTTACCTGAACCAGTTCCGCCACATACAATCATATTACACTTACCTCTTACAGCCGCATCTAAAAATCTTGCCATATAAGGAGTAAGAGTTCCTATTCTTATTAACTCATCTATATTAGACATAGATTCTTTAAATTTTCTAATAGTTACCACAGGTCCTCTAGTAGATAAAGGTGGTATTACAGCATTAATTCTTGAACCATCAAGTAATCTTGAATCTACCATTGGATTTGTAGCATCAATTGTTCTTCCAAGAGGTTGAATCAATCTTTGTACAGTTCTAATAATATGTTCATCATTAATAAAAGAAACACTTTCATCTTTAGAAATTACTCCATCAATCTCAATATAAATCTCATTAGGCGAATTAACCATAATCTCTGTAATATTATCACTATTAAGTAACTCTGAAATAGGACCATACCCATTTATTTCATTATCAATTAAATTAAATAAATGACTTCTTTCTAAATTGGTTAAATCATAACCTTCTATAGTCTTATCTATTTCACCATTTATCCATTCATTTAAAGAAGTATCATCAGGCATTTCATTATCAATTAAATTTTCTACAATCTCTGTTCTTAATTTATCCAATAATTTCTTATCTTGAAATATTTCATAATCACTCAAAGTATTTTGTTTTTTCTGTTTAATTTTTATATCAAAGGCATCTCTTAAAGTTTGTTTCATTATTCTTCCTCCACCCCATACATATCTGTTGCTAATTGCATCATAGTTGTATAATCTTTAGCAAAAACTACTGGGGCATTTTCTTCTAAAGTAATAATTTTTCCATCCATCACAAAATTATCAATATTTTTAATATAAAAATCTTTACTAATTACATAATCAATATTAGCTTTTATTATATTTTTAATATCATATAAACTAAAATACTTTCTAAATGGTAAAACACTTTCATTTAAAATCACTTTAAAACTATTATACTGAACATCTTTTAGTATTGAAATTAAGCTTCTCATATTTTTAAGATCTAAAGAATCATTAGTAACTAAAAACAATAAATTATCTACCAAATCCATAGTTAAAATATTAAAATCACTTAAAATATGACTAGTATCAATTAAAACTACATCATAATTAAATATTGCTTTATCAAGAATTAATTCTACATATTTAGGATCAATTTTACCAGCCTGTCTAGGATCCTTAGGACTTGCTAAAATATCAATATATTGGTCAAAACTAGCTACATAATTTTTAAAATCTTTATAACGATTATTATTTACATCATCAACTAAATTATAAACACTTTTTGATGTTTCAACATTTAAATAAGTTGCTATCCCTCCGCTTGCAAGATCAAAGTCAATAATCAAAACTTTTTTCTCTAATATTCTATAAATACCAGCCAAATTAAGAGTCATAAATGTTTTACCAACACCACCCTTAGCTGACGATACACAAATTGAAATCCCTTTATTCTTCATAAAATCACCCACTTTAGTTTTCAAAAATTATTTTACCATTTAATAATTTAGCACTAACGTCTACTTTTATTCTATATTCCTTTAAACCAATTATAGCCCCAAAAATACTATCAATTTTAGTTTCATTGACAATTCTAATTTGCTCATTATTATTCTCAATTTTTATATTATTTATATCTACTTTATTTTTCTTTAGCACTTTTTTTATTTCTTCATTATCTAATGTTTTATTATCTTTTACCGCTGTTTTAATCACTTCTGTTTGGTGAGTTTTCTCAGTCATCACTAGTCCAAAATCAACAATAAATGCGACAAAAGCTAAAATTAATGGTAACAAGAGGACAAACATAATCAAAGTTTGACCTTTTCTATTAAGTATCATAAGAAACACTCCGTGATATCTCTAAATTATAAGGATCACCAAAAACAAAATTTAATCCTGGTGTCAAAATAGGAACTTCCGTTTTTAAAATAAAATTAATAAATTCCGTCTCTTTTTTTATTTCTAAAATCATTTTTTCTTCATCTAAATCTAATTTTGTATATATTTCTTCAATCGACTTTCCATTTTTATACAAACTAGCTACTTCTCCAATTTGTTCCTCTAAAACAATTTTAGAATACATTATTCTTCCTACATCCATAATACCTAGAACAAGCATTATAAACACAGGTAATATTATAATAAACTCTACTAAAGCTTGTCCTTGTCTATTCAAATTACGTCTTCCCCTCATAATTTAATCTCTTTTGTCTTCATCTCCACTACAATATCCTTCGCCAGGTTTTTTACCCTTAATATATTCTTCACCAACCAAACTACATGAACTTTTAGTCATAGAATCTTTCAAATAACCACCCAAATAATTTACTAAAGTTATAGCAATTACACTTATTAAAGCAATTATCAAAATATATTCTACTAAAGCCTGACCTTGTCTATTCATTAAGCCTCACCCTATCATAATTAATCATATAATAAATTTCTCAAAAAGTCAATTTTTTCCCAAGTATTTTCCAAGTTAAAATTAACACAAAATAGTCATAAAAATAAAAATTTATGCTAAAATTATATTAAGGTGATTAACATGTACTTAAAAACTAACAAAAATAAATATGACATTATAATAGCCACTAATTTTTCTAAACGGCTAATGGGTCTTATGGGCAAAACTAATATTGATTATGGTATGTTATTTCCTAAATGTAATTCTATTCACACCTATTTCATGAAAGAAAATATTGATATTATTGGACTTGATGAAAACAATGAAGTTATCTATAAATACGAAAACTTAGACAAAAATCGCATCATCAAAATAAATTATGACATTAAAAAAACTAGTATTTTAGAACTACCAGCAAATTCAAGCAAAAAAATAAAAATGGGTACAATTTTAATTTTTAATGAAGATTAAATCAACATAACTATGGTATAATTAACTAAAGGAATATCTAACATATGATATTTACTTCAAATCCATTGGAACGGCATTAACGCTAACATGTTCCGTGTGGATTCGAATGGCTCTCTAGGCAGCTGGAACGTGGACAACAAGCTTGGGTCCTTTTATAACCCATATGTTAAGTTATGGCAAAATATAGTAGAACTAGGATACAAAATATTTCCTAAAGAATTATTCTTTAAAAATATAAAGACTGATATTTTATGTCTAAGTGCATGAAGCAAATACAGTCTTTTTTAATATCTAATTTTCTTAAAATTAAAACTAAAAATAATTGTCAACAAAATAAATATATCTAAAAAACAACTATTTATCAAAAATAATTGCTTATTACTCTAAGACTATAGTTATCTACTACTACATAACTATCTAAAATAGCCATTTTATTAATTATATATTTAGGAAATCCCACTTTCTTATCAATCAATTTATATCCAAACAATTCATGCATAAATACTGCATCTTCATAATAAGTATTATAAAAACTTCCACTCTTAATAAACACTACACTATTTGGATACATTTTCTTTAATTTCTTATATCTTTCTCTTAAACTCATTATTCTCTAAAACGCCGTTCACCCTTTCGAGTGAACTTTAGCACTGATTTCCATTATTCTTATATTTTTACTTGCTTTATCTCCTTCACATTACCATCATTTGTTTACTAAAACAGACTTCACATTTACTTGACAACATATGGATTACTTTGAGTACCCGTTCCTCCTGATGCAAACAGTGTATCAGCTTTCAGATTGATTACTGGGCGCACATCTGCTCCAGCCCAGTTCACGCGGGTGTTGGTGATGGCGCCATCCGAAGTCACATAGAACAACCAAGCGTCACCGAGGCTACCCCAATTGCACGGAGACATGGTCCAGTAGTCCTGACCATTATATAGGTAATATTGCTCATTATATGCGTTTTTTCCTCCTGCATACATTACTTCGTCTGCTGTTATGAGTCCTACTTTGAGTGAGTATGTATCGAGTGCTGCACAACTTAGTGATGGAGCGCAATCTGTATATATTCTATTATATCCTGCATAATAGAATTTACTACTTGGTGCACTTGCCCAACTTTGTCCACTTTGAACATTTCGATCATTACAGTATTTTCCATCTGCTATTTTACTTGCATATGTTGTATTATTTCCTATGTTGCTATTATACCAGTTTTCTAATGTTGTTTTTATTGGTGCATTTGTTCCACTTGTTATACTACTTGGTCTTTGGCTTCCTGATGTATACTTCCACCCTACATATTCTGACTTATTATAACTTGAATTATATGCTGTACTTGCTACTGCTATACTATCTGCAGTACTTGTTCCATTGGCGTGGCATGTTGCTCCATCGTATATCAATCTCATTGTTTTATCGCCATTGATTCTGATGATTCTCCAGCATTTTCCTGCAAATTTTACATAGTTTGTTGTTGCTGCTCCTCGCCAGTAGTATGAATAACCTCCATACATTCCATCACTTACTCTATATACTCCCTCATCTGTTTTCGCTGCATTACTGAATGTTGGTGGCTCTAAATGGGATACTTTGGCTAAATTATTAGCTAAATCATTTATACTTGTTACTCTATATGCATTATCAAAATATAAGTAACATTTTTCATTCTTTTGTAAGTTTTTAATTATATGTTCTCCATTATTTGTGTAAAGTTTGGCACTACCATCTTTATCTACATTATTTATTGTACAATAACTTTTCTCTTCATTGATTACATATCCTGATTCTGGCATCTTATTTATTTCTGTATAATTTGTTCCATCATCGCTCTGATACATAGCCATCATTTTAAAATCATATGGTTTATAATTTATATTTCCTTCTACTAGTTTGATATCTTCTATATTTTGATATTTGGCTTTTGTTAAATTAAATGCTAATATTCCTATTACACTTATTACTATCAAACCTCCTATTACTTCTTTTCTATGATTTTTACCTAACTTTTCTATTTTCATTATTATCCTCTTTTCTGATTCTAAATAATGAGCGCTCAATTATATTAGAAATTTATCATTTATACTAAAATTATAATATTGCCTATACTATTTGTCAAGAAAAATATACCTATTCCGTGCATTTATTTTTTTAAAAATATATATATGAGAAAATTATTATGGTGATAAAATGTATAAAAATATCTTAAAAAATATCCGATTAGAACAAGAAATTACACAAACAATAATTGCAAAAAAAATTGGAATATCACGAGGAAGGTATAGCCAATATGAAACTGAAATAGATATTATGCCTATTAAGCATTTATATATAATTTGTAAATATTTAAATGTTTCTTTAGATTATTTATTCGAATTTTCTAAAACTAACAATTACACTAAAATTAATAGATTAGAAATAGATAAAATAAAGTCTGGAATTCGAATCAAAGAATTTCGTAAAAGTAAACATATAACCCAAAAAGAACTTGCTAATATATTAAACACTGTTCAACCTGTCATTGCAAAATATGAAAAAGGTATTAATACAATTGCTACTCCTTTTCTTTATGATATTTGCAGAAAATACAATATTTCTGCTGATTATCTAATCGGAATAACTGACAATCCTAAAATATTAAAATAATATAAAAAGAAGTATTGCTACTCCTTAAATTCAAACATATAATCACAAATTTGGACAGTATCTCCTCTTTGCGCTCCAAGCCTTTCTAATTCTTCCTCGACACCCATACCTTTTAATTTACGAGCAAATCTAAGTACTGCTTCATCCTCATTAAATCTTGTCATCATAAATAACTTCTCTAATTCTCGTCCTTCAAGCACCCAAACATCATCAACCTTAGTTATTGTAAAAGGCCTTTCATTTTTAAATTTATAAATAACATGACTTTCTAATTCTTCATTATCATATAATGGATCTTCTTTTACATTATCTAAAACATTAGCTAGAAAAACCATCAATTTATCATAATAGCTCTCATCAAAAGCACTAAACAAAACAATATCTTTTGATGGATAAGCTTTTTTAAATTCTTCTAAATTTGTTTCTGACGCCTCTAAATCCATTTTATTAGCAATAATAATTTCCTTTTTATTAGCTAATTTCTCATTATATTTATCAATTTCAGTTCTAATAGTTGCATAATCATCAACTGGATTTCTTCCTTCTTCAGCACCAATATCAATTACATGTGCCAAAATTTTAGTCCGCATTGCGTGTCTCAAAAATTTATGACCAAGACCCACACCTGCATGAGCTCCTTCGATCAATCCTGGCAAATCTGCAATAACAAAACTTCTAGAATCTTTTAATCTAACCACTCCCAAATTCGGTGATAAAGTTGTAAAATGATATCCTGCAATTTTAGGTTTAGCATTACTAATCATTGAAAGAATAGTAGATTTACCAACACTAGGAAGACCAACCAAACCAACATCAGCAATCATTTTAAGCTCTATTTTTAAAATACGTACTTCACCAGGCTCTCCTAATTCACTAAATTTGGGCGCTGTATCAGTATGAGTTTTAAAAGCAACATTACCACGTCCACCACGTCCACCATGAGCTACAACAACTTCGCTATTTTCCCCAACTAAATCTGCAATAACCAAATTAGTATCAGCATCCATTACAGTCGTTCCTTCTGGTACTTTAATAATTATATCTTCTGCATCTGCTCCATTGCGATTAGAGCCCTTACCATTTTCACCTTTATTAGCTTTAATAATCTTCATATATCTAAGATCAATTAAAGTTTTAAGACCTTTATCAACTCTAAAAATGATACTAGCTCCTTTACCTCCATTACCACCATTAGGGCCTCCCATTGGTTCACACTTTTCTCTTCTAAAAGAAGTACAACCATCGCCACCTTTTCCTGCAATTACTTTTATCGTTAATTCATCAACAAACATAGTTCTTCACCTACCGTTATTTTACCACAAAACCTAAATTTTTCCTAATTATATTTTACAAAAAAAGACTACTTCTTTTCTGTAGTACTTTCTTTTAACTTAATATTTTCATAAGTTTTAATTAATTCTTTTTGAAATTTTCCATCTTTAATAGCAAACCTATACTCATTAATTATATACTTCTTTTTATTAACAGAAGGAACTAAAGCAAATATAACATTCTCTTCTAACTTTGCCATTACTTGTTCTTCACTATTATAAAAAATATCTAATATACTATCATCTTCATTAACATAAGTATTTAAGCTATCTCTAACAACTATAGGATTTTCCAAAATACTTTCTGTATCTTCATTAAAAGCAAAATACTTCTCGATTATACTTCCATTATAATAACCAACATCAAACAATAAATAATCGATACCATTATCTTTAATAATCTTAATATTTTTTTCACTAATTCTTACATATTTATCAACAGTTTCATTTTCAAAAACACTTTTTATATCTGTAAAATTAATATCACTAACTACTTTCTCATTAAGTACTGATCTACCATCAAAATAAACTAATAATTCTACTTCTGCTAAACCATTCCACAATGTTTTTAAACTATATTCAAATTTTATTTTATGTCTATTCTTATTCAAATATACATTATATATTTCTGCTAAACTATCATTACCCATATTAGTAGTAACTTTTTCAATAGTCTTATTTTTTTTAGTCTCAACTTCTTCTTTTATATCACGATGATTTAAAGTATATACAGTAATCCAAGAAATTCCTGAAACAGCCGCAACAAAAATAATTAAACTAAACAATCCAACAAATCTTTTCATTAAATTAACCTCTTTGCTATATTATATCAATTTTAAATAAAATTTAAAACAAAAAGTTACTATTTCTAGTAACTACTTAAAAATATTAAAAAGCTTTGCTTTACCTGAACCACTACTATTTAATCTTGAAAACCCTAAAGCTACTAAAAAATCATCTAATATTTGCTCATGTTCTTTTTTATCATCAACATAAGGAATACTAAAAAATACTTTACTATTAGATTCATTTTCAAAATCTGTTATATCTCTACCAGTAAGAACACTTTTATTTAAAACTATCTTTTTATCTTTTAATCTTTCAAAAGCCTCTCTATCATTTCTAATAAGTTTATTTAACTTTATTAAACCCGGCTCAATAAGATAAATAACTTCATTACAAAGACTACTTTGTTTACAATCATTAAGATCTATTAATATTACTTCTGCATCTGGATTATTCGAAATATTAAAAGATAAATCTAAAGAAGTAGTAGACTTTAAACTCTTATCATTAAAATATCTAAAATCATCTGTATCAACTTCCATAGCAACTACATTATATGCCACTTCCAAATGTTTTTTCAACATATAAATAAGTGTTGTTGCCCCTGCGTGTGCAGTAACATTTTTAAACCCAATTATTCTAAGTCCGCCACTACCAGTACCTGAAAAAGAATCAAAATCAATAGGTTCATTATTAGAAGTATCAGATCCATTCAAATTATGATATTGTGCCACATCTTTATAAGAATTAGGATTATCAATTAAAAACTTTATTGCATTTATATTTCTGGTAAAATTATAAATTCCCATGGAAACAAGTTGAGACAAATAACCACCACTGTTAACCATAGCAGAATCATCTAGTAACAAAATAATCTTACTTGTATCAAAATTAACAGATAACTTTTGAATATTCTTAATATTTTGATAGCCTTTAATTGCTGTAACATCAATAATCATTTTATTAAAATAGAAATTAGTAAAAACTTTAACTAACTCTTCTACTTCAAATTCCCCATTAATACTTTTAATTACATCAACATCTAAAGTTGCTAACATATTTTGATACTTATTAGATACAATTACATTCATATTATTCCTCCTATCTTTTATTCACATTTTGCTCTTAAAACCATATTATTAATTAAAGGCTTACTAATATCAAAAGTAGACCCATCTAAAGTTTCCCATCTTTTAATTGATTTTGAAATACCATATTCATAAACCCAATCATAAGTATTATTTCCATCATTATCACCATAATTTGGTCCTGTATATAACTTGAAATTTCCTAATTTTAATCTATCATTAACATCAAAATTCCATATAAGTGTTCCATTTAAACTATAACTGCTTTTACCATCTAATCTATAAGCTTTTGAACCACATGAAGCATCAGATACTATACTAACCTTAACTTTTTCTTGCCATTTAGCTACCAAAGTAATATTAGAAGTAACAGGTTTACTAAAATCATAACTACTTCCATTTAATTGCCATTCTATAAATGACGAATTAGGACTATATTTATATGGATCAGTAGGTCTTACCGCTGTTTTGCCTGAAAGAACTTTTTGAGAAGAAATTCCTTTCATTACTGTTGAACCACCATTCTTTTTAGCAGAAGTTCCCCCACTCAAATCAAAATTTACTGTAAAATAAGTATTTCCTGCTCCTCCAGAACCATTTATATCTTTTTCCCATTTTGCTGTTAAAGTAATATTACTATTAACAATTGAATTAAAATTATAATCTCTACCACTTAATTGCCATCCTTTAAAAATATAACCAGCTTTTGTAGGATCACTCGGCTTAGATACTTTTGAACCAGTACTAACAGTTTGAGACGGTACATTACTTCCACCATTAGTATTAAAATTTACTATATAATCTGCAGTAGGCTTAATATACCCCCCCCCCTGGTGCTGGAGAAGAACTATAACTGCCATCTACACTTTGAGAGTAATTAGCAGAATCCTTTGACTGAAAATTACCTGTTGTACCTTTAACTACATAACTTCCTGTATTTCCAAATATCGGCAAATTAAATTTATAAAAAACTGTAACTTGAAAATAATAAGAAATATTAGCACCTTTATATTTTTTCACACAATAATGATATCTAGTACCATTTTGAGCTTTTTCTAAATGATTACTATGTAAATCTATACTTCCATATACTCCTGGATCATTATTCTTATTACATTCACCCATACCAGCATAACCAGAAGCTAAAAGAAATTCATTAACTAACTTTATTGATTCCTCATTTAACCCTTCATACTTTTCAAACATACTTACAACTTCATTTTTTACCTTTACTGTTTTTGAGTAATTAAGAGTTAAAATAATAAACCCTACAAATAGCAAAATAAATAAAATCATAAGTTGCATAATCCAAGTTCCACCTATAGTTTGTCTCATTTAATCACCTCTAATCGCACCAATAATATAATCCACCAAAATCACATTCATTTGGTGCATAAACTCTTGTAGTTTCACCTTCTACTGTAAAATTCCAAAATCTATTTATAACAGGCAAATCTAAATGATAAAACATTTTTACTTTATAATATACTGCATCAGGCAGTTCTGATGTTGCATGAGCCTCAATTGCTTTAACACAAAAGGCTGCCTTTTTAGAACCTAAACCTAACAGTTCTCCACTTCTTGAATATCCATACCAATCATCATCACATCTACCAACACTTGTATAATTAGTTTCTTTAAAATAATCTACAATTTGATCTTTAAAATTATAACAATTATTACCAGAACTAGCAACAGAAGAAGTGCAAACTCCTCCTTGATTTCTAATAATATTTAAGATTTCATTTTTTATATTATATGCCTTAGAATAATTAATTGTTAAGCTTATGTAACCTGTAAATACCATTACAAAAACGATTACAATGTTAAATAACGAAATACCACCAATTGACTCTTTCATCTAACCACCTCAATTAACCCTTCCAAGTGCATGTAATATCATGAGCTACACCTTTACTATCACGATAATAACACTCCGCGAGTCCATCTTGAGGAGTAGTCCCAGGTTTTGGGCAAATAGCCTCACTGCATTTTGTATTATCTGAAAAATTACCATGAATTTTAGGCCAAATAACGCTAAAGAAAAAAAGAGACAACATTGCCACTATAATAACTACTACTACAGTCAAATTAAGATCACTAGTCGCCTCTTTCATTTCTCTACCTCCTATTTATTGCTATTATTCCTCACCAGTTTTGTCTTGGAATGTACATGTTATAGGTCCTTCTTTAAAATCATCACCATAGTAACATTTGTCACATTTTCTTGTTCCACCAGTAATTTTACAACTATCAGCCTCGCATTGTGCAGAAGCACAGTTAGTACTAGCAATAATTGAATTTCTTATTCCAGGCCATACAAACGCATAAAAGAATGCTGCAACGGCTGCTATAGCTACTACTGTAACAACTGTCATATTTAATTCTCCAGTCGCTTCCTTCATAAATAAACTTCCTCCTTTATTTTTTATTTATATTATTTATTATAACTAATTTTTAAAAAAATATCAACCATCAGCTTTATAATTTTCTAAAACTTCTTAAAAATCATTGTCTATTATACACAAAATATGTTAATATTAATAAAGAATAGAGATGATATAATGAAAGAAAAAATTTATGCTTTTTATAAAGGAATTGCTACTATAGGCTTATACATACTTTTACAAACAGCAGCCATATCAATATTTTATGATTTTATCAAAAGCAACAATCATCTAAAAAATTCTATTGGTATGTTATGTATTTACATTTTCATGTTAATCGGACTTGCAATATTTTATCGTAAAAAGCTTATATCAGATTTTAAAAATTTCAAAAAAGAAAACGTAAATATTGCTCTTAAAAACTGGATTATAGGTTTAGGCGTTATGATAATTAGTAATATTATTTTAACTCAAATATTAAATAACATTGCTGTTAATGAAAGCGCTAACCGAGAACTATTAACAAATTTTCCTATAAGTAATTTTTTCATAATGGTTCTAATAGCCCCTTTAATCGAAGAAATAACATTTAGAGCATCTTTTCAAAAAGCATTTAGCAACTGGCTCCCATTTAGTATATTTACAGGGTTATTATTTGGCTTTTTTCACATTGCAGATTTAAAAAGTATAACTGAATACTTATTCATTATTCCTTATGGAGCATTAGGTTTCTTCTTTGCTAAAGCAATGTACGAAACTAATAATATATATACTTCTTATATAGCTCACGTAATTCACAACTTTATGTGTGTAGCCTTAATTTTATTAATGGGGGTTCTATGAAAAAAGAAAAAAAACATACTGGAATTAAAATTCTATTTGTTTTTATAATTATTGTTATTGGAATATATTTATATGGCAGATATATAAATCCCTATAATTTTACAGTAAAAGAACGAGCTATATATGATGAACTTCTTCCTGAAAATTTTAATGGACTAAAAATAGCCCATTTTAGCGACCTTCACTTTATGCGCACTACGAAAGAAGAACAATTAAAAAAAGTCGTAAATGAATTAAACAAACTTAATCCTGATATTGTAATTTTTACAGGCGACTTACTAGACCAAGACATTAATGAAAAAACTAAAGATATCTTAATAAAACAGCTCAAAAAAATTAATGCTAAATTTGCTAAATTTGCTATTATTGGTGACTATGATGAAAAATATATAAATAGTTATTCTGATATTTTAACTAAAAGTGAATTTACTATTTTAGATAACAGTTCTAAATTAATTTATTATAATAATAGCACCCCAATTAACTTCATTGGACTTACCAATAAAGATAAGATCAATGAACTATTTAATAATCCTTATTACAACATAAGTTTATTTCATAAACCAGACTTAATAAAAGAAATATCTAAACCTACACTAGCCTTTGCAGGTCATTCTCTTGGTGGGCAGATAAGAATACCTTTTATGGGAGGAATTAGAAAAACTCCTGGAGCTGAAACTTATTTTGAAGAATACTATCAAATTGATAATCAAAAACTCTATATTTCTAATGGTATAGGGACTGAAAAAATTAGTATACGTTTATTTAATACTCCCTCTATAAGTTTATATAGATTATATAAAAATTGAGCCACTAATTAAGTGTCTCTTTTATTTTATTTTGAGCATTAATAACAGTCTCATTATCTGGTGTCATTACATATAACTTAGCGCCTCCAAAAGAATATGTATACTGATAATCATCATGCCCATTTAAACTATAATTTTCTATATCCCAATTTGGCATTTCATCAACTTGCATTTTAATAAATTCTGTTATTTCTTCCATTTCTAAATTAGTAACAAATGAATTACTCAAAGTTTTCAATAAACTATTATACTTTGTAATAATTGCTGGACTTATTGCCTTATCAATCATCGCTTTAATCATATTAGCCTGATTTTCAATTCTAACTCTATCTCCTCCATTAAATGCCTTTCTTTCTCTTACAAATGATAAAGCTTTTTCTCCATTAACTGTATTATAACCTTTCTTATAATTATATCCATCAATTGAAGTAAATTGATAATTAGAATAAACATTAACTCCACCAAGAGCATCCACTACTTTAATTAAAGAAGTAAAATTAACTTTTATATAATAATTAATTTTAATATCTAATAATTCTTCTAAAGTTTTTACACTTGTATCAACACCATAAATACCAGCATGAGTAAGCTTATCCTTAGCATTCTTACCCGCCAAATTAACATAGTAATCTCTAGGAATTGAAGTAATAAGAATCTTATGCGTTTTAGGATTTATTGACAAAACCATATTTACATCACTTCTAGAAACGCTACTAACTTTACCATAAGTATCAATTCCTGAAATATAGATGTTAAATGAATCTTTTCTTATATCTACACTCTTAGCAATATTATCAGTTTCTACATCTAATGAAAAATCATATATGACTTTATAACTATTTGTAAATTCTTCATTATCTTCTGATAAAATAGCCAATATAGAATTTTCAATTAACATTGCATCTATTTTTTTATTAACAAAATTATTTTTAAGTTCTGTAATATCTTTAAAAGTTTTAAAAGAAACACTAATTTTTTTCTCTAATTTTTCTTTAGCACCATTTATACCATCAGAATTAAACTCTAAACTTCCAATGCTTTTTTTATTTAAATCACCAATATCTTGAAATTTAGTATCTTTTAAAACTAAAACACTATAATTCTCAGTTTTATAATTTTTAAGTCCCATCTTTTTTAAAAAGTCAATTGTATTAAGTTCATATATAATAATTAAAATTAATAAAATAATATAAAAAATTGATAAAAATGTCCCTAAAATTCTTCTTTTAGGTCCTCTCCTTGTTAAAATTAAAGTTGATAAACCTCCTGTTATTAACAAAAGTAAAGCTGTTAAAACAAAATAATATTCTCCAGGCAGAACATCTATAAAAAGAAATAATCCTAAAGTAATAAAAGTTATAATAAGCATTGCCGCTGCTAAATATTTAAAAAAAGGTACAATCTTTCCTTTATTTTCCTTATTCTTTTTTTTAATCAAACTATTTCACCTACTTAATACTATAATTATAACACTACTATTTTAAACATCAAACAAATTTTAAAAGAGCATGCACAAAGTAGACATACAAAAGTACATAGCTAGAAGCTAGCAAATAAGCCCCTATTACATCACTAAAATAATGCACTCCTAAATATATTCTACTAAGACCAATCAAAAGAATTATTACCAAAATAAGCATAATTAAAATAATTTTAACACTAATAATTAAATAACTAATACTAACTAAAAAAATAAGAAAACCAAAAAAAGAAGTGGAACTAGTAGTATGTCCCGATGGGAAACTATAACCTTTTTCTTTAACTAATCTTTTTATATTAGGTCTTTCTCTTTTAAACATCCGTTTAAATCCTTCTATTAGTCCACTACTTATAATTAATAAGACTACTATTACACTTGCCAATATCTTATTCTTCATAAATATTAACAACAAAAAAGAAAGCAGCACAAAAAACTTTGTACTTCCTAAAATAGTTATAATTTTAAATATCTTCGTATACACTTTATTTATATGTAAATAACTGTAAACTTTATTATCTAAATGTTCTAAGTTCCCTTTAACCATATTAAAAGACCATAAAACAAATAATAAAAATAATAATATAGAAGCAAATATCATTTAATCACCACAATCATCTAATTAAATTTCATATTAAATTTCTAATATGATTTTTTTATATTATACTTAATTGCCAAAATAGATAGAACCATAAATAAACAAATTGTAAATACTAATATTAAAATAATTTGATTCATATGACTAAGTGTATACAAGTAGTATTGTTCCGCCTCATCAATAAACATTCCCGTTGTTGTTATAGGATCAATAATTCCACCCAAACTAGTATTTTTAAGCACTTCTATCAAGTTAGTTGTAATACCAAACGATTCTATCGCATATCTTCCAATTATAAAATGAGAAATAGTATCGCCGATACCATGTAAAGATACTAATATTCCTGAAAATAATAATTGAAACATCATATATATAGGCGTAATTATAAGAGTGATTTCTGTTGTTTTAACTACTGCTGATATTAACATACCAAGCATTGAAGAAGAAAAAGAGACTAAAAAGAAACAAAAAATATATTCTACAAAAGCTGATGAAAATATTATTCCTGAAACTGGCATTCCAACTTTTAAACTAATTATACCTAAAAACAACAAAGCTTGTACTAAAGATAAAAATGCAAATACCAACAATTTTGAAACAACATAAGAAGACAATCGCATATTATTAAAATATTCCAATTTAATAATATCTTTTTCCTTTACAATTTCTTGAACAGAATTAAAAAGTCCCAGCCACATTGCTGCACATGAAAATGCAAACAATAAAATTTTAGCAGTATCATAAACTTTCAACCAATCATCTTTAGCTACAATGATAATGGCAAATCCCATAATTATTGCTTGAAAAAAGAGCAAAAAACAAAATACTTTATTATTCATTATTATTTCCGAGTATCTTTTTGTCAAAAAATAAATTTCTTTTAATCTAGATATTTTTTTTTGCTTCTTATGATTAATTTTTCTTCTTTTTTCTATATTTAACAATTCTTTTTCATTATATTTTTTTTGATACTTTTCTATTTGAGAAGGATCTTTTAGCTTTTCATAAATATCAACAAACTCTTTAACTTGAAAATATTTTAAACTTTCTTCATAAGTACCAATGAAACAAATTTTTCCCCCTTCACTCATAAATATTATTTTATCGCACAAATATAAATTAGCTAAAGTATGTGCTGTTATCACAACCGTTTTACCTTGATTAGCTAACTCTCTTAAAGTAATCATCAATTTCTTCTCAATATTAGAATCAAGACCACTAGTAGGCTCATCTAAAAACATAATATCTGGCTTAGTTAAAAGTTCTGTAGCTATAGAAGCTCTTTTTCTCTCTCCTCCACTCAAATTTTTTATAAAAGTATTTTCTTTTCCTTGCAAGTCTAATTCTCTAATTACTTTTTTTACTTTTCTCTTTATTTCTTCGCTACTAGCATTAGCAATTCTAAGACTAGCACTATAATACAAAGCTCTTTCTAAAGTTAAATGATTATGCAACACTTCTCTTTGCGGTACATAACTCATTTTATTCATATAATAGTCCATATTAGATGAAATTGCTAAATCATTAATATAAACCTCGCCATTAGAATATGAATCATAACCACTTAAAACATTCAAAAGTGTTGTTTTACCAGCCCCTGATACACCAACTAATGCTACAAATTCATGCTCACTAATATCAAAAGATACATTATCTAATAACCTTTTAGTTTTCCCTTTAACTTTAACATCTTTTACAATGTTTCTAACTTTTAATGAATACCCCATAACACACCTCTTAATTTAAATTCCTATCATTTAAAACCCATTCAGCATCACTAATATAACTTGCAATATTAGATATTAAATTAGGTTCTTCATTTGAAACAAACTCTATAACTGTAGCCATTTCTGTTGCAGAATAACCAAGTCTAATCATTCCCCCAAAAGTTTCCTCTAAAAAACCAGGAGCATAACCATAACCACCATCAAAATCTAACATTAATTTTTCTGATAGCGCTAAGCACTTTAAATATAAAGGTACTAAAAAATTATCTCTAAATTCTTCAGCTGAATAAGGTCCTTCTTTTTTATAACGACCACCAGGAGTCTCAGAAAAAGATTGTGCAATTTTAAAATACATTAATAATCACATCCAATACTATATAATCAAAAAAATTATAACATAAATTAATCCATATTAAAACTCGAAACATAAAATTCGAGTTTCTAACAATTTAATTTTCTTTAATAAATTCAAAATCTCCAGATTTTGTTTTAGCATAGCGTTGCTTTAATTTACCATAAACAGTTCCAGGACATTGCTTTAGAATATTTAATATGTATGTATCTAATTCTTCTTCATTCATACCATTTGTTCTTACTGAAACATCTATGCCAATATTTACACTATTACCTAAACTAAAAATATTATTACCAACTTTTAATGTGTTTTTATCGAGATATTCTATTTTATCTGCACTATTATTCATTTTTACACCACAACCATGAGGAGTCAAAGTAATATTTATATTATCTAGTGCAAAAGTATTGTTTAAATTTAATTTAGGATGTACCAAATAAATAGCATTTCCAGGTGCTGTCAATAATGCATAATCAAGTTGTTCCCACTGAGAGCCAATACATATAGAATTATTTGTTGGCATTCCATAATGGCTTATATTAATAACTTCTTTTTGTAATAAATCACCTAAAACAGCCTTACAAAAATAACTATTTCTAATTTTATTAAAATCTTTTAAATAGGTAGCTATATCATAAAATCTTTTAGCTTTTTCACCTGTTATATATCGTAAATATCTTTTAGAATCTTCATCATATTCTGTTTTTATATCATCATAATACCAATTTCCTTTTACAGGATATAATCCAAATTCCAAATTATCTTTTTTAAATTCTATCGCAGAAGCATGAACAATCATATACTGACCTTTTTCCAGTCCATATTCTCCATCAGACTCAGCAAAAATAATAAAATGATTACCATTAGTATAATTCCAATAATATTTTGAAGCATCATTAATATCAATAGTTTTTAAAACTTCTAATGGTAAATGCTTATTAGCAAAGTCTAAATAAGATTTTCTATCATTTAATATATTATTAAGTCTATTAATAAATTCTTCATTACTAATACTTTTATTTAATTTATAAATTGCCGTTCCACAAACATTTACTGTAGCATCAACTGGAATAAACGGAACATCTGTATCCCACGTATAACAAGCTCCTGTATAAAATCCTCCTAACATTCTTGTTGCATTTTGAGCAATTCCTAAATCAGGCATTACATATATTTTGGCATCTTTTTCCTCTTTTGATAACTTAGTTGCAACTGTTTTCAATAATTTTTCAGTATTTTTAAGGTGCTCTATTATATTTTCTTGAGTACAATCATTTAATGATAAATTCTTAATCATATTAAAATAATCTCCTAAAAAATTCCTTTATATTATAGCACAAATTATAAAACATAAATAACATTTTTAAAACTAATCTTTATTTCGAGTCAACATTATTCCCACTAATGATATGATAACAATTATAGGTGCTATTCTTACAAATAGCCATTCAAACGAATGAAAAAACACTCCCAAAACACTCTTTTCAGGATCATCATAATTCCAATTTAAATAAGAACTATGTAACAAAAATAAACAACAGCCAATCACTATTACACTTATACATATAAAAATTAATGTCAAATGAATTATTTTTCTTCTTGCAAGTTTTCTTTGTAAAAGTTGTAAATTTATAATCTCTAATTTATCAGAAATTACTTTTAAATCATCTTTTTTAAATTCAGAAATATTCTCTCCCAGCAAAGTACTTACTGGTATTTCAAGAACTTCTGATATTCTAATTAACATTTCTGAATCAGGAACAGATAATCCTTGCTCCCACTTAGAAATAGTTTGTCTTACTACATTTACTTTAATAGCAAGCTCCTCTTGAGAAAGACCTCTTGATTTCCTTATTGTTTTAATGTTTTCTTTAAGCATTTTAGAACAACTCCTTTCTTTACTGCCTATTATATGCAAAGTAGCTCGTTGCTACAAGCAATGATTATTAACATTCAGCATTTATAACAATAAAATATTCTTTTATTTAATCTTATTTTATAAATAATATTTTTTCAATTTTTTATTTTTAATAAAAAAAATTATCAATACTCTAATATTATGATAAAATTGAATTAAATTTATTATCGAGTATAAAATAAAGGGAAAATAGTAATGATGCAAAAGAAGAAAATACTAATAATAGTAATAATAATCGTAATATGTCTAACCATAGGAATATTAAAAACGATTAATATAAAGACTTTATTGAAGAAGTAACAAACTTAAGTATATATAGAGAAAGAATAAATATAATATTCCATGTTTTATTTACTTTAACTAATCTCTAAAATAGTTAACCATTTTAAAAAATGATTACGTTAATTATAAAGCTATATTAAAAAAATATAGTTTTTTTGGCGTAATTTTTTACCTTTGTATTTCAATCGTTAATAAGTTCAACATTAGTGTTTTCTAAATAAAATTAGTAAATGTTTTAAAACTGTACTAAATCAGTTACAGATATATATTCCTTAGATCCTATTCTTATTACTTTTATTTTGTTATCATTTTCATTAATTTCTAATTTAAATATTTTTTTGTTAATTAAACTTCCCAATAAATAAATTAGTTTGATTACTACAAATACATTATACAATAATTTAAAGCATATTAAAACTCGAAACATAAAAGTTCGAGTTTACTATCAATCTGGTGTGTTATAAGGCTCTTATTTGAACTCTCCCCATTGGCATTTTCATTATATCAAAAGTCACTCTAAATAGCCATATCATATTTTCTCATTTTAGAAATTTTTGAATAACTTCCGATTTAAGTTTGGATAATTTCTTGCTAATTTTTAAATTATTAACGTAAGTCTTTAGGTTTTATAAGGTGTTATAATATTTGTGTTTATAATTGATTATTGATTTTCCTTTAATTCTTTATTTTCAAAATTCTATATCAAAATTTCAACTTCCGAATAATTTCCGTTTCATTTCCACTAGTAACTTTTATTTCAATTTATTATAGTAAAATCAATTTTTATTATCGATTAAATACCCACTATTATTTATTTGATTTTGTAACATTTCTAATTCTTTTATTCCGTTATTGTTTTTTAAGATTTCCATTTGATTTCGAGCAGATTCATTTAATTTTATTAGCCTCTCTCTTTGAACAATCCCCAATTTTATAAATTCAGCATTAGAATTCTCTAAATTGTTTAATATTATTAAATGTAATAAATCTGTATAATCTCTTATATTACCATCTTCAGCAAGTTTTGGATTCTTTTTCCTCCACTCTTTAGCTGTCATTCCAAATAAAGCTACATTTAACACATCAGCTTCTTCTGCATATATAAACTTCTTTTGCTGTTCTGTTAATGTTGGAACAATATAATTTTTAACAGCATCAGTATGAACTATATAATTTGCTTTAGATAATAACCTATTAGCACGCCATTCTATTTTTTCCTGATAAGCCTCATTTTTCTTTAATCTTTCGAATTCTTTTATTAAATACAATTTGAACTCTGGGCTTAACCAACTAGCGAATTCGAATGCTATATCTGGGTGGGCAAAAGTTCCTTGACTATATTACCACTGCTTGGTATTATACCGATTGCATTAAAATCTCTTTTCCAACGATTTGGTGTCATAGTAAATCGATTATACCCAACTTCATTAATTTTAATTCTGTGAGATTCCACGGAATTAAAATCTCTATTATTAATCTCTTCCCAAAGACTATAATATTCAAAAGAATTTTTATTAGACATCCAATTTCTAATTACTCCAGATGGATCTTCAGGATTTGTATATTTTGCTAAATCTGTAAGAGATATATAATCTATGCCGTCTATTCTCATTACACTTATTTTATTATTAATAACATCTATTTCTGTTTTGATTAAATTATTTTTCATATGATAAATTCCCCCTTCATTGTATCTGAATTAATTATATCATAGGTGAAATAACTTTTGAATAATTTCCGTTTCATTTTTAAATAAAATCCATTTTTGAAACGACTTCAAAAAGTTAGAAAAAAATTTATGCAACTCCCAGTTCACTTAAGCATTTTTTCCTAAAATCAATTGGAGTTGTTTTTAATTTAGTCACTATCCGTATTTCATTATAATATTTTATATAATTATGAATTTCTTTTATTAATTCCACAGAGTTTTCATATTTATATTCTTTATTATACCATATTTCTTCTTTTAGTCTTCCAAAAAAATTTTCTGTCGGAGAGTTATCTAAACAATTTCCTTTTCTGTTCATTGATTGGATTATTTCATATTCATTTAACAATTCTGAATATCTAGAGTTTTGGTATTGTACACCTTGATCTGATTGTATTATCATACCTTTTATATTTTCCTGATGATTTTCTTTTAATTTCTTTATCATGTTTAATACTTTTTCTAATTTTGCATCTGTTCCTGCTTTTTCATAAGGTTTTGTTGCCTTGAAATCTTGATTTAAAACATTTTCCTTTACTCCTCCTAAATCACCTTTATAAGAATTATATCTTCTATAGTTGACTTTATTTTTTATTGCATTTAACTGATAATAATATACTGACAATGGAATATCTGCCATTTCTAGAAGAACTTTTAATTCATACTTTATCCTTAGCTCATTGACAACTTTTACTTTTTCTTTTGTTGTTAGTTATTCTAGTTTTTTTGCTAAGGACTGCGATTTTTTTAAGAAATCAATCTCTGCTTTTAATCTTTCATTTTCTTCCATTAATTTCTTATCTATCATCTTTTTATATCGTTCATCTTCATTTAAATAGTTTTTTCTAGGATAAGTATCTTGTATTGATTGTTCTCCTTCTGTATCATACTTTTTTACCCAATCTAATGCCGTTTTATAATTTATTAATCCGATATCCAAACTTACTTGTCTCCATTTTTTATTCTGCTTATAGTTAATAGTTTTGTTGCTCTTCTATATATCATTCTTTCTCTGTTTAAAAATGGTTCTTCTCCATATCTTTTATATAAATTAACTAGATATTTTAAATCATCTATGTTTCTTGTATTGTGTAATTCACATATGTGTGATAATGACTTTCCCTCTACTACATGTTCTTTACACATTTCAAGTTTTTCTTCTATCGTTTTTTTCATTAAAAAATGACTCCTTCCAAGTTTAAGAATATATTTTTATTATACATTCTTTTTCTAACTTTTCGAAGCCATTTCATATCAATCTGGTGCTTGTGGTGGGACTTGAACCCACACGAGTTTGACCTCGCCAGATTTTGAGTCTGGTGCGTCTACCATTCCGCCACACAAGCAACTAACAAAAATATTATAACACATTTTTTAACATCTTAAAATATTTTTTTAATTAGTCTTCAATTAATATACCCTTATCACTTAAAATTTCAATAATATTTAACATAGATAATTTTGAAGTTATTAAATCATCCAAATTAATATTTACTCCTTTAAATGAACTAGTTTTTAAATCACAATCACCAAATTTAGTATCAATAAAATTTTCAGCTACAAGTTCGCATTTATAAAAAATAACATTATGATATTTATTATGTCTATGAATATTCTCATTTAATCTTACATCATCTAACTTAGCATCTTTTAACGTAGAATTCTCAATCTTAGAATATTGCATTAAAGATTCTATTATTTCTATATCGCTTAACGTAGATTCAAAAAAACTAACATCTGTAAATTTACAATTACTAAACATTACTTTACTTAAATTAGATTCTACAAAACTAACACCAATAAATTCACAATTAAGAAATTGCACTTTTCCCATAAAATTATTATCAAATGAAACCTTACTAAATTTACAGTTTTTAAAACATACTTCTCTAAATGTTTCAAACTTCACTGTTTTATTAGCAACCTCTTCTTTAAAAAACATTACATTAGTTAAAGAAATATCTTCATAATCATTAAAATTCCCTTTTACCAAATCTCTACTAAATTCCCACTTCATTACTATCCTCTTTATAAATAGAAGTAAATAACTCTGTTTCTTCTTCAACAGTTGTATTTTCTTCCAATTCTGGCAATTCACTTAAACTAGCTAATCCAAAAGCATCTAAAAACTCATGTGTTGTTCTATATAAATTTGGTCTTCCAGGCATTTTTGACTTTCCTGCTTCTTTAACAAGCCCTTTTGCCACTAGTTTTCTAATAATATGTGAACTACTTACACCACGCATTTCATCAATTTCTACTCTAGTTAAAGGCTGATTATAAGCAATAATTGCTAAAACTTCTAAAGTAGACGGCGACAAAGTATTAGTTTCTGGATTTTCAATAAGTTTCTGATAATATTCTTTATGTTCTTCTTTAGTTGTAAGTTTAAAAGCATCCCCTAAATAGCTTATCCTAATGCCTCGATTATCACTTTCATAACTATTTTTTAATTCCAATAGTAGTTCTTTTGCTTCTTCCATTTCTATTTCTAAAATTTCACACAAATTATTTAAAGTTATTCCTTCATCTCCTACTACAAATAAAATACCTTCTAATACTCCTAATTTATTCACTAATATTCCTCCTTTCAATCATAATAGGTTTAAAATTTTCTTCCTGACTAAGCTCTATTTCTCCAGTTTTACTCATAGTAAGCACTGATAAAAATGTAACTATTAAAAAATCTTTATTTTCTTCATTAAATAATTCTAAAAATTCTAATTTATCTCTAACTTGCAAAATTTTTCTAATATCATCAATTCTTTTTTCAATACTATATTCTCTTTTAGTAACCTTTGTACTTAAAGGTTTGAGATATTTTTCTCTCGCTTTAAAATTTTGTAAAGCCTTAACCAAATCATCCAAAGATAACTCTCCAAAGTTTATTTTTTGTTTTTCAGCCAAATCATCTAATTTCATAGGACTTTTAGTATAAAAATTATTTCTTTTACTTTCCAATTCTTCTAAAGTTTCAGATATTTTCTTATACTTCTCATATTCAATTATTTTTCTTTTTAAATCTTCTTCTGAATCAATATGGAACTCATCATTATTACTTTCATCCACTTCTTTATCATTAATAAGCATCTTACTTTTTAAATGAATTAATTCTGCAGCCATCACTAAATAAGAGCTAGCAATATCAATATTTTTATTCTTCTCGCTTTCAATAAAACTCAAATATTCTTCAATAATAATTCTAATATCAATTTCATAAATATCCATCTTTGATGTTTTAACAAGATGCAAAAGAAGGTCTAAAGGACCTTCAAAATCATTTATACAAAATTTATAGTCTTCCATGAAATCACTTCCTCACTTCTTGTACTTCTTTATTCGCAACTAAATCCTTGAGCTTCCATTTCAAAATTAACCACATTAGGTGCTGTATCTAATTTAAATGTATCTGCACTATAAATATATAGCCTTCCTGCTTCACTTAAATTAACATTGGTAGTAACTTTATATCCACTTTCATAATCCATATAAATAGAAACAATTCCATCTTGATTATTATAAGAATTAGACAAATTTTTATTTTCTAAAAAATTATCCATATAATTGGCATCTGTACTCAAATAAGAAACCTCACTAACAACCTCTTTCAATAAACTATCTTTAAATTTATAAGTAACTTTCTCATGATTATTAGAACATACCAAAGTACCCATACCTGTATCATCACTTTTTAAATCAAAAGCAGGATAATCAGTTAAATTCTTTTTTACTAAAGCAACTTTAGTAACACTACTAGCAGAATTAGCTAAAATATTTTTAGTATAACTTACAAAAGCACCACTAGCGAGCAATTTATCACCAGTTATTTTAACACGTTCCAATAATGTTTGTTCTTCACTATAAAGTTCCAAATAATAATTAAGAGCTTCCATAGATTGATGTTTATTAAGGGCATTAGTTACAACAAAATTTATTTTATTTGTAAGATTATCTACCACAAACTGACTTACAACAATATCTTCACGTTCAATCTTCAAATCAGCGCTTAAAGTATAAAACTCATTATTATAATTTGGTTCATCATCAGTTGAAGGCGGAAGTACTGGTTCATTTGGTTTAGAAGTACTTGGCGGTGTTGCAATCACTGGATTCAAATAAGCATCTATAAACTCTGTAACTTCTGGCAAATAAAAAACTACTGCTACAAATATTCCTAACAAAACAAAAACTCCTATAGAACTTTTTTTTCGGTTTTCAAATACTCCTATAGTTGTTGCTGAAAGTTCATTTTGTTCCAATTTCATATTTTTAATTTTTATTTTATTCTTAGCCATGATATCCCTTCTTACTTATTATGATTATATCAAAATTTAAACAAAATAAAAAGGACTTTTAGTCCTTTGGTTTAAAAAATAATGTTAAGAAAGCTGCAAATACTATAGCTCCTACTATAGCAGCTCCTCCTTTAGTTAGCATTCCAGTAAATATTCCAAGTATGCCAGCACTTTGATAACCTTCATAAGCCCCCGTATACAATAAATAACCAAAATTAGAAATAATAGTTGAAGCTCCACCACCAGCAAGTTCTATCAGTTTATCATAAATCCCAAAAAAACCTAAAATTGCTCCTAAAACTGTAAAAATTGTCGTAACATGACCTGGTGTTAATTTTGTATTATCCAGTATAATCTGACCTACTACACAAAATAATCCAGCTACAATAAAAGCCCAAATAAATGTCATATTACATAACCTCCAAACTTATTGCATGTGCTATACCAGGTATACCTAACTTTTGATTAGCTAGTTGAACTGATTGTAATGAACCTGTAGCAATAACTAATATTTTCTTATATTTTTTACAAGATAGTACTTTTTCAAATAAAACTAATGGTAACGCAACAGGTCCACTTGCTCCTGCATATGTTTCTTGATTATTAGTATAAATCTCACAACCTGCATCCATATATTTTTTTATTCTTAAATTATATACTTTATCTAACATTTCTGTAAATATTTCTTTTCCTACTCTACCTAAATCCCCAGTTAAAATAATATCATAATAATTAATATTTCTTTTCATTTCCAACAAATGAGTATTAAGCACATCTGCAGCTGCTGGAGCCATTACCGCTCCCATATTATTTGTATCTTTTACTCCCATATCAATAACTTTACCAATAGTTGCACTTTCAAGTTTAATACTTGTCATATCACTAGTAAGTAAAGTTGCTATAGCTGCAGTAGTAGTAAACGTTGTCGTATGTTTTTTTACAGCTCCATACTCTACTGGATATCTAAATTGACGTTCCGCATTTAAGTTATGACTACTAGTAACACAAACTATATTTTTAGCTAATTTTCCACTTATTAATGCTGCTCCAATAATTAATTCTTCAGCATAACTTGCACAAGCGCTATAAACACCCAAATAAGGTATTCTATATTTAGCAGCATTATAACTAGAAATACTTATTTGGTTTACTAAATCTCCACCTATTAAAGCATCGATTTTACTATCAGTCAACTTATTATGTGCAAGCAAATTATCTACTACAACTTTTTGCATTTTTATTTCTGCTTGTTCAAAAGTTTTTTCGCCATAATAATAATCATCCATAACTAAATCATAATTTTTAAGTAAACCATCTTTTTCTAATGGACCTACTACTGAAAAATTATCTTTAATATACACATTATTAAATCTTTTACTAGCCATGAATTATCACCTTCACAATCACCATTACAAATGCCGCTAAAATTCCATATAAAATTACACTTCCAGCTAATTTAAAGAAATTTGAACCTAGTCCTGTTATTAAACCCTCTTTTTTATAATCAAGTGCACTACTAGTAACAGAATGAGCAAAACCTGTAGTTGGTAGTAATAACCCTGCCTTGGCTTTTGTCATCCAATTATCAAAAAAATTAAGTGCTGTAAATAAAGAAGCCATAAATATTACAACTAAGCAAGTCCAAGTACTTGCTACAACTCGACTAAGATTATATAAATTCATCAATACTACAATTAAACCTTCTACAATAAAACCTACAGTTCCCCCAATTAGAAAAGCATAAATAGTATTATGAAGTTTATCTTCTCTTGGCTCATATTTTTTTACTAGCTTTTGATATTCATCCTTATTCATAATAGACCTCCATTCTTATTATGAGTACATAAAAAAAAGTTATACATTTTTTGCATAACTAATTTAATTCTTCCAAATAATTATCTAAATAATTGAGCCAATCTAATTCTTGTTCTTCCATAAAAAACTGTTTTAAAAAATCAATAATAAACTGATGTCTCTTCTCTGCTTCAAATTTACCACTCTTACATAACATTAAATCTTTTAACTTTAACATTTTTTCAAAACAATAATTAATAGCATTATCAGTATCATAAGTAGTTCCATTTTTATTATAATCATCAAAAGTCATATTAACATTAGGCCAAACATTTTTATCAAAAATAACCCCTGAACCTTTATCACTAACAGCATACACAACTGATCGTATTATTCCATGCGCACCTATTGCTTCACACATATCCGCATCTGAAACTATCATTCCTTCTAGCGTTTTAGGTCTAATACCTTTTAAATAATTTTTATAACCCATATTTTTAATAATATTTAAAACCATTTCTTGTATTTGCATAGGAACTTCTGCTTTATCCATTATTTTTTTGGCATTCAGCAAATCTAAAGATTTAGCATCTCCCACAATTTTATAATCATCAACATCATGAATTAGTGCTGCAATTCCTACAACTTGTATATCTGCTCCTTCAACTAATGCAAATTTTGAAGCTAAATCAAAAACTCTTAAAGCATGATCCATACCATGACCAGACTTTTCTTCTTCTAAAAACTCTAAAGTATACCTTTTAACTTCTTCTATCATTATTAATCTCCATTTTCACTTAATATTTTTTCTATCATATTATAATATCTAATGTATTCCAAACTTGATTCTGTTTTCTCATTAATATAGTTAATATCAAATCCTAATTCTTTTAGAGCATAACATTTAATAAAATATCTTAAAATTTCCATAACATATGAAAGACTTTTCTTTCTAACACATTTCTCTTTTTTAGATTCACTAAAATGTGTATAATAATTTCTACTATTAGTAATTATATCTGCTAATTTTATAATTGTTTCTTCTTTAAAATCATTTTTAATTTCAAAATCACAATCTATCATATCAATCAATCTACTACGTAGAATTATATATCTAGAATCTTCTTGATCACTATTTTCTCTAATATTATCCCATAACTCTTTCTTATCTTGCAATTTATTTTTTAAATATTTCATAAACTTATTCTTATTTTTAAATTTAATTCGATGCAAAAGTTCTAAAGCCTGAACTAAATAAATAAAACTAATCTCTGAGGAAACTTCATCTTTATAAGACAATAAATATAATTCATATACATTTTTATAATCATTATATGTTTTGAACCATACCTCTATTTTACCTTCACTTATCATATTAGGAAGACTATATAAATAATTTGTATCATCACAATAACTTAAAATATTATTTCGCATCTCATTAGTTACCATACAAAATTCATAATAATACTTTTTATCTCCACACACATAAGTTTTATCATTTCTATAACCACAAATTTCATTAATATTAACTTCTTCATTGGTAGCTAATTTAATCAAATTTATCACTTTCTTTATATCTTCTAAAAACTCAGTATAATGAGTTAATTCACTCTTCTTTATTATTACTTCCAAATATTGATATAACTCTATTTTTTCTGCTCGCATAAATCCATCAATGCTATTTATAGTTGCACAAAACTTTATTTCTGTTTTTAAATCACTTTTAATTATTTTCTCACCAAAATCACAAGATATTAAATATTTATCATCTTTTTTAAAAGAATTATAACATTGCATTCCCGACCATAATAAACTATTAGTTAATCTAAAAGACATTTTATTAAATTTAATTTCTTCATCTTTTACTTTAGTCATATCCCATATTAAATATTTAGCTTTAATTGTTAATTCATGATCGGCATTAAAAGAATAATCACTAATAAATTGACATTCTAAAAGTACACATTTTTGCCTAAAAGAGGTAACACCCCAAATTTCTTTTATATCTGAAACTTTATTAAATTTTTGAAACTTTTTAAAGGGAAAATAATCAACATAATGAATCACTAAAGTGATTTCGCCTGTATCTGGAATACATGTTAATTCACCATCTAAATTATAATCTAAAATTTGCCATTTTCCACCTATAGTTGCACTCAATTTACTTCTCATAACAATCACTAACATTAGTATATAATACCTAACTTGAAAAATCAATATATCTTAATTGACAAATCTAAAGAATTATAATACAATAATATTGCAAAGAAAGATTGCATAATATATATTAATGGGGCTTTAGCCAAGCGGTAAGGCAAGGGACTGCAACTCCCTGAGCACCGGTTCAAATCCGGTAGGCCCCTCCATTTAAAAACAACTTACATACCATTTGGTTTGTAAGTTTTTATTTTTTAATATATAATAGTAGCCACTATATCAACTACAAATAAAGCCATGAAAATAACTGTAATATAAACAGGAACTTTTTTAGCCAAGTTATCTAATTTTGGTGCTACAAAATAATTAACTAAAGTTGCAAATAAACCCCAAAATAAAGCTGCTTCCAAGCAAATATAACTACCTATATTAAAAGTCATATAAGAATAATCCCAATATACAACATGAAACAATTTTTCTATTAAAAAACCGCCACTTAATTCAATAACAGACATCATAAATGCTGAACCAATAAAAAATATAAAAACTTCTAACCATTTTTTTAAATCAAACTTATTTAAAAACTTATTAAAAAGCATAATACCAAATATTCCAAAAGCATAAATAAATGTCCAAGGACCATACAATATTCCACTATTAAAATTAGTACCCATAATCATCGTAAAAATACTTTCAAATAAAAAACCTAAAAAAGAATAAATAAAAAATATATTAATATAGTACATAAGCATCACCACTATTATTGTTATTAAAAGTTTATTTTATATACCCATTATGCACTAATCTTGTATCTTTTACTACAATAAAAGCTTTATTATCAACATTTTTTATAAGTTTAATAACTTCATTAGTATTTTTACTTTTAACACTTATTATTAATAAATCTTTTTGATCTTTATAATTATCTTTTAAAGCTAGAACAGAGACTGCATAACCTTCATTTCTTAGAGTATCAATTAACTTATAATTGTTTTTTTTAGTTGTAACTTCAATACTATTTACATCTTTAATAAATCTTTTTGATAAAAGACCACCTATATAAGTTCCAGTAGCATAACCTAAACTATAACAAATTGGAATCATTAAACTATCTATTTCTGTATTTAAAGCCTTTCTCGCTGCCATAAACCATACAAAAACTTCAAAAAAAGCCAATATAGGAATAACAAAACTTCTTTTTCTTACCATTATCATTGTTCTAAAAGTGGATATTGAAACATCAACTATTCTAGCTAAAAAGATTTCTAAACAAACAAAAAGCATAATATCACCTTTTATATTATGCTCATAAAAATAATTTACATAACCTTTAAAATTGCTATTATTATCAAAACTATAACAACTAAAACGATTAGTAAAGCACCTAAATATTTATTTTCTTTTATTTTACTATAATCACGATTTATAGGTTCACTACTATACTTATCAGACAACAAATTTACTTCCATGTTACTCTTATTCTCTTTTAAAAAATTTTTTTGTTCTTTAATCTGATTAACATCCATCATCATTCCACATGACTTACAAATAAAACCTCTACTAGGCAAAGCTGCCCCACACTTCTTACAATACATAGATATCACCTAATAATATTGTAAACCATTTTACGAAAATTTTATAAACATTATCATATACTTAACAATATATTTACAAAAAAAGAGATTATTAATCTCTATAAACACATATTTGATTTTGGTAATACAGCTTTATTTTCAGTTACTGCAACAAATTCTCTTCTAGCTAAAGGATTATCAGAAGTTCTAATATAATCTAGACCTTGAGTTTTATATAAATCATAACCATCATTAAGTAAAGGTAATATTCTACCATCAGTATCGTCATTAACACTAAGAATTGTTTTATTATCTTTATTTACTATTACATAACCAAGATATCGTACTAAGAAATCATAAACAATTGCTCCAAAATCTATTGCTCTATTCCTTTGCTCTTGTTCTCTTGGAGTTGATTTTAAAACACTACCATCTTCCAAAACTATGTCCCCAGTCATTCCATAAGCATACATTTTCAAAAACCAATTATTCACAAAAAAGCACATTTGACTAACCATTTTACTACTATCAAGACCATTACCAAAAAACTTATAATAATCTGGATAAAAAGTTTTTACAAACTCAATAAAAACACTTGATAATTCACTATTTTTAACAATTTCCCATTTATAAAAAGCTGTAAGAAGCATCCATTCTAGTGGAATATTCTCTGTATTATAACTATTTTTAATAAAATTCCTTACAGTATTCATTTCAATATCGCCATCAGACGCAATAAAACTATAATTCATAATCAAAACCCCTTTTCTTGTGAACTATTATAGCATAAATCCCCTGAATTGTCAAATTAGCGTCAACAGCCATACTATCTACTTTTTCTTTTTTGAATATTATGTGCGATAATTAAAGACAATCTATGAGGAGCAAATCTATTTAGAAATAAAGTAAATTTCATCATAAATGTTGGTACTATAAGCATTTTCCCCTTAAATAATTTATCTATAGCATATTTTGAGACATTAAAAGAATCTGCTTCTCTAATGCTAAAAGTTCCATGAGCTACTTTATTAAATTCAGTTGCTACAGGCCCTGGACATAAAGCACTTATTACAACTTTGCTCTTTTTTACTCTTAATTCCTCATTAATCGCCATAGTAAGTTTCGTAATATAATTCTTAGTAGCATAATAAGTGGATAATCTTGGTCCTGCCATAAAGCCAGCACTAGAGCAAACATTTAAAATATAACCTTTATCTTTTTTTACAAAATCTTGTAAAAACAACTTAGTTAAAATATGATAAGCTTTTATATTAACATCTATCATTTTTAATTCAGTATTCAAATCAGTTGCTACAAACTCACCAAAAAGGCCAAACCCAGCATTATTAATTAGCAAATCTATATCTTTATCCTTAAATTTCTCATATATTTTAAATACATTTTTTTCTATACTTAAATCTAAGTCTACAATATTAACATTAACACTTAAACTATTAGCCAAATCTTCTAATCTATCTCGTCTTCTAGCAACCAAAATCAAATCATAGCCTCTATCAGCTAATATTTTTGCCATATCTTTACCCATACCACTAGAAGCTCCTGTAATAAGTGCTAACATTAAACCACCTCTTTATATATATTCTGAAAATTTTTATTAACTATACACGCTTTTCTATTACCTCTAACAAAGCTGGAAGCATCTGTTTCTTTCTTGAAACTAAATCAGGAATATAAATACCTTCTTTTACATCTTTTAAATCAAATGCATCTAAAATAATATCCTCTGCATCATTATTATAAATTACATAAGAGCCATTCTTATAAACATCTGTAATAAATAAAACTACACACAAATAACTACCATTTTTAATATCATTTAATCTCTCAATATATTCATCAATTTTTTCTTCAATTTCATTAAAATCCATAGTCATAACTTGACTAATACCAATTTGATAATTACCCACATTATAAGACTTAAAATCTTGATTAATTAAATCATTAACACTAATACCTTTTACACTTGAAGCAGCTTTAAACATTTGATATCCATAATTATCAATATCTATTTTAGCCAATTTTGCTAATTTACTTGCTGCAAAAATATCTTCATTAGTTGTTGTAGGCGATTTAAAAACCAAAGTATCAGACAAAATTGCACTAAGCATTAAACCTGCAATATATTTTGGTATGGCAATCTTTTTTTCTACAAACATATTATAAATAATAGTACAAGTACAACCAACAGGCATACTTCTAAAGTTAATAGGCACATTAGTACCAATAGCACTTAAATTATGATGGTCAATAATTTCAATAACTTCCGCTTCTTCTATACCAATAGCACTTTGAGCAAAACTATTATGGTCCACCATAACCACTTTTTGTTTTTGGAAATTATCAACGCTAGTTATTTTAAGTAATCCTAAACATTCATTTTTATTATTAATAACAGGATAATGAGTGTGATTAGATTTCTGAGCTAAACTAAGAAAATCAGTTCTAAAAGCTTTATAATTAATAGTTACAGGTTTTACATTAATATTAATGGAAATAACTTTATTACTAAGCATTACTTTATTAGTACTCTCAAAACTATCATACTTACTAACAATAATATTAACACCATTTTTTTCTGCTTTTTTAATAAGCTTCTTAGGAATTTCATGATTACCAGTAAGAACAATCAATTTCACCTTAGAATCAATAGCATAATCAATAATCCCATATCTATCACCCACAATTAAAATATCATTATGAGTTAGAGTTACTTCCTCAAAAAAAGTCTTACTTTTATAAGAAGCAACCAAAATTTTACCTTTAACATCATCATTTGCTCTAACAATAGCTCTACCATCAAGACTGTTTAAAACATTATCATAACTTGTATCAACAAGATCCTTTTCTTCACTAATCAAATATTTAGCTATTTCCTTTAAAGTAACAAAACCTTTTAATACTTTTTTTAAATCAATTATTGGTAAAGCAGTAACATTTTCTTTTTGCATTAAAGCAAAAGCATCATTAATAGATTTACTTTCATTTATAACTGCTTTTTTATTATATTTTATATCTTTAATCTGAATTTTTGTATCATTTAAATAATCAGGAGTTTTTACTTTAAAATAATCTAAAACAAATTTTGTTTCAGCATTCAAATGCCCTAACACTTTAGGTACTGTATTAGCCCCATCTTCATTCATCAAATAAGACAAAGCAATACTTGAACAAACACTATCAGTATCAGGATTACGATGTCCAAAAATAAATGTTTGCATAAACCACACTTCTTTCTTTTATAAACAATAATACCACAAATAATTTAAAAAATCAAAAACAAAAGAGAAGACTATATCCTTCTCTTAAAAAGTGTGAGTTTGAGTTTATATGTTATTTTTTTTGTATAGGTTTATAAAGTGTGTATGTCTATTGAATATCACTTCTCCTCTCATGTTTATAAGTATACTTTATCAATGTGAAATATTTGTGAACTAATAGTGAAACTATTATGATTTACAATAAAAACAAAAGAGAAGATTATATCCTTCTCTTAAAAAGTGTGAGTTTGAGTTTATATGTTATTTTTCTTTATTTTAGGTTTATAAAGTGTGTATGTCTATTAAATATCACTTCTCCTTTCATGTTTATAAGTATACCACTCTATTGTGTGCAAATTGTGTTATTTATATGAAACTTTAAAGCTTTACACATTACTACTTCTTAATTTTAAAATAAAATGTTGTACCTTTCTTAGGAACACTCTTTACACCATAATCAAATTTATGCTTAGTAAGAATTTCTTTTACAATCGATAAGCCAATTCCTGTCGAAACTACATTTCTTTGATGTTTCTTATCTTTTTTATAATATTTATCCCATATATATGGAATTTCTTCTTTTTTTATTCCTTTTCCAGTATCTTTAATTTCCACTAAATATTCTTTTTTAACTTTACTAACTTTTATAAATACCTTTTTATCATCACCAGTATAATTTATAGCATTATTAATTAAATTATAAATAACTTGCATCATCTTTTGCTTATCTGCACTAACTTTAGCATTATCAGGAAGTTCCATAATAAAATTATAATCTTCTGTTGTTTTTAAAATATCATATCTTCTCATAACTTCCTTAATAAGCTCACATAAATCAAACTGCTCAATGTTAAGACTATCTGCATCCGCTTGCATCTTAGACAAATCTAAAATATCATTAACTAATACATTTAGTCTCTCTGTTTCCTCTATTATAACACTTAAATCTTTATCCATTTTTACTTTATCTTTATAAGAGATATCTCTTATCATTTCAGCATAAGCTCTAATCATAGTTAAAGGAGTTTTTAAATCATGAGATACATTAGCCATCAAGTCTCGTCTAAGTTCATCTATCTTTGATAAATCTCTACTTACATGATTTAAAGTATTAGCCAGTTCATCAATTTCTAATACATCACTAGAATCAAACTCAATATTATAATTTCCTTCACCTAATTCCTTAGCCTTACGAGTAATTTTCATTATTGGGTCTGTAATTTTATTAGATAAAAAATAAGATATAAAACAAGCAAGAATTATTACTATACAAGTAATAAAAATAACTTGACTTCTAAGAACAATATTAGCCCCTGCTAAATCTTCTAAAGGAGAATATATAAATAAATACCCTTTATCTACCTTAATACCAGTTAAAATAGCTTTTGTATCTGTTTTTTTATTTATCAATTTTATATATTGTACATCCTTATTATCAGACATAATATTATTCATTAGTTCAACAATTTGTGTATTATTTTTATTAAGCCCACAGCCAACCATTAAAGTATTATAAGAAATATTATTTCCACCATCAAAAATATATTGCGCACATACACTATTATCATAAACTAACGTTTCTAAATTATGAAAAATATCATCTGCATCATAATCCTGTACTGACTTTACAATTTTCTTAATCTTATCAGTTTGATATCTTTCATAAGAATATTTTAATAAAATACTTTGAGAAAATATTAAAAAAAGTAATATCGTAACACTAAAAGCTACTAAATAAACTAACGTTTTAAAATTAATACTATTAGTTTTTCTCTTTAACTTCAAACTTATACCCCATTCCTCGAACAGTTTTAATATTATCACGATATTTTCCTAAATTATTTCTAAGTGTTTTAACATGTGTATCAACTGTTCTCTCATCACCATAAAAATCATAACCCCAAATATTTGATAAAATAGTATCTCTTGATAAAGCAATATTTTTATTTTGCATAAAATATTTTAAAAGCTCATATTCTTTTGGTGTCAAATCAATAATTTCTCCATCTACTTTAACCTCATGAGCTAAATCATCTAAAACTAAATCTTCATAAACAAAACTAATTTCTTCATTTTGAAATCTTTTTGTTACAGCCTTTACTCTAGCTACTAATTCTTTAGGTGAAAATGGTTTTGTAACATAATCATCTGCTCCAATATCAAAACCTAACAATTTATCAAATTCTTCACTACGTGCTGTTAACATAATAAAAGGAATATCTTTTATCTTTTTTATTTCTTTTATAGCTTGATATCCATCCATTTTAGGCATCATAATATCCATTATTACTAAATCAATATCTTTATTAGCAACTACTTCTATAGCTTCTAATCCATTTGAAGCCTCAAAAACTTGAAATTTTTCAATTAATAAATACTCTTTTATAACATCCCTTATTAATGATTCATCATCACATACTAAAATTTGCATTTAATCACCTCTTAAAACATATTATAACAAATTTGTGAAAAATATATGAAAAAAAGCATTTCTGCTTTTTTAAAATCCTAAGCTACAACTATAACCTTTACTCTCATAATATGCTCTTAAATCACCTATCGTTAATGGCAAAGTAGTATTTTCTTCTTTATTCAAATCGTTATAATCAAGAATTTGTGAAATAGATACACTCTTGTCAACATCACTAAATGTTGGAGATCCTGTAACATTATTATAAGCAATCTCTGATTTCCCAGCACTATCACTTTTTAATTTATTATAATCTTCATCATTAGTAATTTTAAATACATAAGTTTTTAATGCTGACTCATTAAAATTACCATTTTCAATTCCTAATTTATAAATAACAGATTGACCATTAATACTTGCATTAACTGTAAGATACAATTCTGCTTCTTTAAATACTTTCTCACTTACAATTAATGTTGCTGTAACTTCCTTTTTATTACCAGATGTATCACTTACAACAATTTCTACATGATAAGAAGCTGCTTCTTTTAATTGTTCTTTAAGCTTTTCTTCATCCTTAAAACTATAAGAACATTCTGTAGCATCAACACATTCTTGGATAAAGTCCTCAGGTTTTACACTTCCATCTATTGGTACTGTAAGTTCCTTTAATTTAACTTCTGGTGCTGTAGTATCTACAACTTTAGCTTTACCTGTATATGTAGTTTCATTACAATTTATTTTAAATGTATATTCCTCATTTATCTTATTAAGTTCATTTGGAATCTCTGTTGTATCTAAAGAACACAAACTAGGGTCAATCCCATTAAATGTAGCATAATCTTTTATATCTGTTGAAACTTTAGAATTAATTTCTATTTTTACATTTTTAACTTGTACACCAGCTTTAGGCTGAGTCATATGTAAAAGAATATAAACTCCAACTGCCACTGCTGCTAAAGCTAAGACAATAATTAATACAAAAAGGATTTTATTATTATTTTTTTTCTTAACTACCTGACTTCCTGTAGGAGTCTCAATAATAGGAATATTAGGAATTGGTGGTACAGTTCCTATTTCATTGATTGAGGGATTAAAATTATTAATAGTCTCAGGCACATCAAATTCTACAGGATCCACTGGTTCCAAAACTTCTTCTTTAACCTCTGCTTTAGGCACTGGAGCTATAGGTTCAAGTGGTGGCACTGGTGGCATATCTCCTCCAATTGGCGGCATACTTCCAATATCTCCGTTTATTGCATCAATCGAAGCCATTAAATTTTGATCTGCTGTCGTTTTTGGTTCTTCTATAACTGAATTAGAAACTTCTCCCGTGGGAATACCATCCACTTTAGGAATTTCTTCCATTGGAATTGGAGCTACAGGCTCAAGCGACGTTGAAGTATCATTTGCAAGTGCAACTTTAGAAGTATCTGCGCTTATAGGCTCTGGCACGCTAAGTTCTTCATTTTTAGGTTCTTGAATTGTAGGTGTTATAGTTGGAATACTACTAGTATTGGAATTATTACTACCTGTATCTACACTTCCTAAAGATATCGCATTTAACCCATCATTGTTATTATCATTATTATTCATAACTATACAGCCCCTTTATTATAAATTAATTATAACTTAAAGCTACTAAAAATGCAACTCTTTAAATTTAAACATAAAATAATTAAAGAACTAAAAAGAAGAATATTTCTATTCTTCGCTTACCACATCTAATTTAGCAGTTTTCTCTAAAGTTATAACTTCTTCGCGATAATTAAGTGCTAAACCAATTGTAAATATATAAGATAACAAATAAAACCAAATCATGAGAACAACAATACTTGCTAAATTACCATAAAAAACATCATATCGTGCAAAACTAGTTGTATATAAACTATAAATATATGTAATAACAATAAACCCTACAGTAGTAAATATTGCCCCTTTATTAACTCCATGACTAGGTATTTTTTTATCGGGGGCCATTGTAAAAATAACTTTAATAAATATAAATATAATAAACCATGAAATAGGTCCTTTAAGCACACTTATAACTAATGTAATATTAGTTATTATTTTTTCGCTTATATCCATTATTTGTAACATCTCAATTATTTTATTACCAAAAACCCCAAAAATAAGTAAGAAAACAAACAACAAAATTATAATAAAAATCATAATAAATGCTTTAAGTCTTCTTTTGAAAAAATTAGAATTTTTTATACCATATATAGTATTTGAACTAACTATAATTGAAGCTGCACCATTACTAGCAATAATATAACCAACTATTAAAGTGATAAAAAAATTTAAATCTGCTTTAATAATCATATTTACACCTAAAAGCATATTAGCAAAATCTTGACTAAAAGCCTGTGAAATAAAATCTGATATAAAATCCAAAGAAACATTAAAAGCTGATGCTATATAAGTTAAAATAGTTAGAGTTGGAACTATTGAAAGAAAAAAAGAAAATGCCAAGTGACCAGGCAATATTTCCATTTCTGGTCTTGTAATAGTCTTTAAAAAGTTGTTAATCCCCCTTTTTAATTTCTCACGCATTTCCTTCATCTTCCGCTTTCTTCTTTTGTTTCTTCATTTCATCTGTTGCTTCTATTATGGCATCTTCAATCGTTTTTATACTATCATTTATCATGGAATAACCAAATTCTGCTCCATATTCATAAGGCAATTTTTTAAATTCTTTATTTAACTTATGAATATAATTAGTGACTTGTTTTTGAGTATAACCAATTAAATAAATTAAAAATTCATTACCATCAGTTCTCATAATATCACTATTATCTAACTGTGTTTTAATAAGAATATTAGCAGCAGATTTAATTTGTTTATCCCCTTCTTCATATCCTAAAGTATCATTTATAAATTGAATATTATTCAAATCAATTACAATCATAGTTTGAGGATAAATAGTATTATTATTCCAACTATTAATATATTCACTCAAATAATTACGATTTTTTAAAGTTGTAAGCTGATCAATAAACTTAAGTTTATTCTCCTTCTTTATCTTTTTAGCAACTTTAATCTTTTTACTACTCTTATAGAATATAATAAATATAACTCCAAAAACAGTTAAAGTAATTAAAATATATTTCGCAATAGTGCTTAGCACACTACCAGTTTTAACAGTCATACTATGAGAATACATTCCTTTATAAACCATCTCTTTATTATCTTTAGTCATAACATACTTACTAAATAATTTATAAAATGCACTATCAACTCTTGACCTAAAATTATAAGTACTATTTAAAGTATCATTAAACCTCTCAGTATAATTAGTTAATTCTTTACTTGAATAAAGATTAAAAATATTTCTATCAATAACTATTATAGCATCTTCTTTATTTAACTTTTTAAGTTCTTTATCATCCTTATATGTTTTAATATCAATTCCTTTAATCGAAGCTAAATAACTTGCAATTAAACTATTTTCTTCAACATATACTGTATTTCCAACCAAACTGTTAACAGAATTAACTACCAAACCATTATTTTTACTAGCAACTACACTATATTCTACCAAAATTTTTGAATTAACATTATGATATTCATCTTTTAAATTATAGTAGTTAAAATACAAATCTACTTCTTTATTATCTATTGCTTTCTTAAATTTCTTTAAATTTCTATATTTAGTATAATTAAACTCAATTTTTCCAAATGCTCCAAAGTCATACAAATACATAGCAACTATCCCCCCATAATTACCACTCATAATAACCTCATATGGACTATTATTAATAAACCCATAATTATAAGTTATACTTTGCATTGCATCTACTTCAGTTTCTGTTATTCCAAGTGAATTAACAAATAAATTAAATTCTTCTCTTTTAAAATATTCGTCTAAATTATCTGTTTTCCAACTATTAAAAAACTTATTAAGCACACTTGTTAAATTAGTTTCATTCTCATTAACACTAGAACCAGATATAGTATAATAAAACTTAACATCAGATAAATGATTAATAATAAAATAATCATTCTTTAAAATTTCATCTAAATATAGTGTTAAAGGCACAATCATATATTGAATATCTTTATTCTCATTCATTGCCTCTAATAATTCTTTACGACTACTATATTGAGACAAAGTAATATTACTAATATCACTTAAATACCCACTAATATAAGATAAATCATTATTAAAAACACCTATTTTTTTACCTCTAAAATCTATATAACTAGGTACAATCTCATCTTTTTTACTTACTAAAACATAATGGTCTTCATAAAAGACATTATCATTACTTTGTAAATTATTTTTAACTCCCAAAGTAACTCCCATTGTTACCTCACCATAATTAAAAGTAACAGGATTAAGTTGTAATTTATGCTCTAATTCCAAATCTTTAATAAAATCATAAAATATTCCACTACCTGTATTACCAAAAATATTAACATCATTAACTACATTTATATTTTGAATTGTATTAATATTATTATTAATCCACTTCTTTTCTAAAGCTGTAAGCTTATTATTATCACTTAAAATACTATAAGTTACTAACCCAATTATTGCAATAATAAAAATAACAATCATTGCAATAATTACACTTTTTTTATTTTTCATAATTAACCTACTTTTCTTTATCTATCGCTGTATTATTATTCCAAACTATTCCACCAGTTCCACTAACATTATGGCTTCCTATAATTTGGAATCCTTCACTTTCTTCTGTGGAATCAGCTTTTATCATATACTCAATATCATAAAATCCAAGTATCTCTTCACTAAAATATTCTACTGAGGCTAAAGCTTTACTTTGAGCTTCAACTAAAGTTGTTTTAGGCACAAACTTTATTGTAACAATAATTCTCTTTCCTGAAGTTCTAATACTTGCTTTCTCAATTAGTTCTTCTTCCTCTAATTTAGAAACAATTTCCTTTTGTTTATCCTCTTGAAAAGGATATTTTGAAGCATCTTCTAGTCTATCGCCATACTTTGAACTTCCATCTCCAACAAAATATGTTACAACTACTATAGACATTGCAACTAGACATGCAATTAAAATTAGAAACAATACTAACAAAACACTATTTTCTTGCCATATTTTTTTCAACTTTTTCATAATTCACCTCTATGTTCTTCTATTATAACATTTATTACAAAATCCCGCAATTTATAATTATTTTACAAAAATTTACACAAAAAAATGTAAATAACTTACAAGCTATCTACAATTTCTTTAAACTTTTCCTCATTCCAAATTTCTATGCCTAATTCTTGAGCCTTAACTGCTTTACTTCCTGGTGCTTCACCAACAATTACCACATCAGTTTTCTTACTAACACTATCTACACTTTTACCACCATAAGACTCTATCAAAGCTTTAATTTCATCTCTATTCATAAAACTAATAGTACCCGTTAAAACAAACTTTTTATTTGAGAAATTAACATTTTCTTTTACCGAAGAACCAATAAAATCCATATTAACACCCATATCTTCTAAAGTATTTATAAGACTTATATTAATTGGATTAGCAAAATAATTAACTATATTCTTAGCCAAAACATCACCAATATCTCTAATTTCTACTAATTCTTCATAAGTAGCATTCTCTAAATTATGAATATTATTATATCTACTTGCTAATAATTTTGCATTTTTAGCTCCAATGCCACTTATACCTAAACCAAAAATCAATCTTTCTAAACTATTATTTTTACTATTCTCTATCGCTTCTAATAAATTAGTAACTTTTTTTAAGCCATAACCTTCTAAATCTATAATATTATCTTGAAACTTTTTCAAATTATAAAAATCTGGAATACTTTTTATAAAACCTTCATTATAAAAATCCTCAATTATTTCATCACCTAAACCATCAATATTCATGGCATTTCGACTAGCAAAATGAATTAAAGATTCTATATTCTTTTTTGGACATTCATCATTTACACAAAAATAATCTACATTTCCTTTTTTAACTAAAGAACTTCCACATATTGGACACTCCATAGTCATTACAAAAGGAACTTCTGTACCAATTCTTCTCTCTATTTTAGGTTCTACCACTTCTGGAATTACATCTCCAGCTTTCTTTATTGCTACAATATCTCCTATTCTAAGGTCTTTCATAATACAATAATCTTCATTATGAAGTGTAGCCCGTGAAATAGTTGAACCCATAACTAATACTGGTTCCAATACTGCGTTAGGAGTTACTTGGCCAGTTCGTCCAACTGTAAATTTAATATCTTTTAATTTCGTCAATACTTCTTCAGCTGGAAATTTATAAGCTGTTGCCCATCTTGGATATTTAACTGTACTTCCAAGCTCTTGTTGCATATTTATATCATTAACTTTAATAACTACTCCATCTATTTCATAAGGCAAACTATTTCTTTTATCAGTATATTCTTTTATAAATTCTAGAATCCCTTGTAAATTAGAAACATATCTTGAAGCATCATTTACTTTAAATCCTAATTCTCTCATAAAATCTAACGCTTCCTTATGAGTTTTAATTCCATAATCAAGCGGATTAGGCAAGTGATAAATCCAAACATCCAAATGTCTCTTAGCAGCAATTTTAGGGTCTAATTGTCTAATAGAACCTGCTGCAGCATTTCTAACATTTTGTAATTTTGGTTCATTATTTTTCTCTCGTTCGCGATTTAATTTAGCAAGAGTTGCCTTATTCATATAAATTTCACCACGAACTTCAATATCAATATCTTTTTTTAAATCTAAAGGAACAGTCTTAATAGTTTTAACATTATGAGTAATATCTTCTCCTATTACTCCGTCCCCTCTAGTTGCAGCATAAACTAGTTTTCCGTGTTCATAATGTAATGATACACTAAGACCATCTATTTTTAATTCACATACATAATCAGGATTAAATCCTGCATTCTTAATACGATCTGCAAAATCTTGTATTTCATCTTCATTAAAAACGTTAGATAAACTAATCATTGGTATTTTATGTTTTACCTTAACAAATTTATCTATCGCTTCACCTCCTACTCTTTTAGTAGGACTATTAGGATCCTGATATTCAGGATACTTTTCTTCTAAATTAATTAGTTCTCTTAAATATTTATCATATTCTTGATCAGTTAAAGTTGGATTATCGAGATTATAATACTCATAGTTGGCTTTTTTTAAAATTGCTGTTAATTCTTCAATTCTCTTTATTATCTCTTCCATACTATTCCCAAAGTTTACTTGGATATTCTCCTTTATCTACTAAATTTTGTATACTACTAACAAGTTCAGTTAAATCTTCTCTATAAGTGATTCCTAACCAAATACTAGAAGAAATTACATTTTTTAAAGTTACTTCTCCAGCTAAAATTTTATCTTTTACAAGTTCTGGAAGCAATGCCTCACCTTTTAAGATAGCCTCATCATCTTGATTAAAATATTCTTTAAAATATTCTTCTAAATATTGAAAAAATTTATGTTTAAAAGCAAACATATTCATTGAAACTGGTTGATTAGCTGGTACTACAAAAGAATCCCCTCCTGCTAAAGGCTCTGCTACAGCATTATCTCCATCTAAAGAAACACTACTTTCAATTACTTTAACAATATTATCTCCTTCTGTAAAACATACGCCTCTTTTAACACTACCAAATTTTGAAGCAGTTGCATTAAAAGGATAACTTATACAAGCATATTCATTTTCTAAACTACTATTATCTAAAAATTCACTAGCTTTCTTATAAGAATCATAACCATAAAAATCATCAGCATTTATAACTACAAAATCTCCTCTTACGTAATCTTTAGCACTAAGCACAGCTTGAATAGTTCCCCAAGGTTTTTCTCTTTTTGGTACCAAATAATCTTTACTTGGAACATCACTAATCTCTTGAAAAGCATATGCTACTTCTATCTTATCTTCTATTCTCTTACCTATAGTATCCTTAAATACACTTTCAAGTTCTTTTTTAATTACAAAAACAACCTTCGAAAAACCTGCTCTTTTAGCATCATATATTGAATAATCAATAATAAATTCCCCATTAGGACCTACTGGTTCAATTTGTTTTAAACCTCCAAAACGACTACCCATTCCTGCAGCCATAACAACTAATGTTTTTTCCATAAATAACCTCCATCATCTAACTCAATTATACCATTTAATAATTACAATGAATAGTCTAAACTAAAATAAGTATAAAAAAAACATAAAAGCCTAAACTTCTATGTCTTCTAAAATATCTAATACTTTATAATTAATATTAAACTCTTTAAAATTCTTTTCCATATACTTTAAATCAGTTGGATAAACACTATTATCCATATGACTTGGCAACACTAACTTCGCTTTTAAATCTATTGCAAACAAAGAAGCCTCATAAGATGACATTGTAAGTCCATACCCAGTTACAGGTAAAGCTACTATATCTGCTTTATAATCATTATTAAAACAAATTGTATCACTAGTTATATAAAATCTTACTTTACCATCATCAATTATATAACCCACATTAAATAAAACTTCACCTTTACCTTTTAGTTTAGGATTATAACCATGTACAGCTTTAACTACTTCTATTTTTAAAGTATCAAAAACTAAATTATTACCATCTTCTACAATATTAAACTTTATATCTGGATAAGTATCTTGTACTTCTTTTGTAGCATATATAGGAATATTTAAATCTTTAATTACTTGAGCATTTATATGATCAGAATGTTTATGAGTAATTAAAATCATATCTGCCCTACACCAATCATCAATAAATTCACTTTGAAACTTCAACATTCCTGGATCTACTAATATTATTTTATTATTAGCCTCAATCAAGAAACAAGACTGAGGATACTTTCTTATTTTCATAAATTATCTCCTAAATTTTCTTTAAACTCTTATGATTTTTCATAAGTTTTCTAACTCCAAAATTACGTGCAAAAGCAACGGTTACAAATCTATCATCAATATCTATTACCACACCTCTACCATATATAGTAGACATAACAATATCTCCCTTATTATATTCTGTTGATTCTTCATTATACATTTCATTTTTGTTAATAACTTTTTCTTCTTTAATACTTAAATTACTAGCTTCCATAACATCATCACGAATTTCACTAATAAATCTTGAAGGTGCATTAACAGTTGTTTTACCATAGAGCATTCTTTTTTTAGCATTAGTTAAATATAATCTCTCTTTAGCTCTTGTAAATCCAACATAACAAAGTCTCCTTTCCTCTTCTATACCTTCATCCCCTTCTAAAAAAGCATTTTGATGAGGAAAAATACCTTCTTCCATTCCTGTTATAAACACAATTGGAAATTCCAAACCTTTAGCACTATGAAGTGTCATTAAAGTTATAACATCATCATTATCTTCATGCTCACTTATATCAGCGACTAAACTTATTTCATCAAGAAAATCTCCTAAATTAACTGAACCAGTTCTTGCCTCAAAAGAAGCTGTAATACTCTTAAACTCCATTAAGTTTTCTAATCTAAGTTCACTATCTAAAGTTTTCTCAGTTTCTAATTCTTTCTTTAATCCACTTTTTTCTAATACTATATCTATTAATTCTGTTAATGAAAGATTTAAAGCATCATTCTGAAGTTCAATAATCAGATTTTTAAATTCTCCTTCTTTACCTCCATCAATTGCTTCAAACATTGAAGTATTAAGTCTCTCAGCCATTCCAGCCAAGTCTTCTACACTTTTATTACCAATCTTTCTCTTAGGCACATTTATTACTCTTCTAAGACTTATATCATCATTAGGATTATTAATAAGTCTCAAATAACATAGCAAATCTTTAATTTCTTTACGACTATAGAAATAAAAACTACCAAAAACTTTATAAGGAAAATTATTTTTAAGCATAACTTCTTCAACATTTCTTGATTGAGCATTTGTTCTATAAAAAATTGCTATATCACTATATTTATATCCATCACTAATTAATCTTTTTATTTCATCAACAATCAAAGTTACTTCATGTTTTTCATCATAACTACGCAAATACTTAACTTTAACACCATCACCTAAATTACTAAATAACTCCATATCTTTACGTTCTTTATTATTTTTAATAACTGAATTAGCAGCATCTAAAATATTCTTTGTACTACGATAATTTTGTTCTAAGGCAACAACTTTAGCATCCCCATAATCTTTTTCAAAATTAAGAATATTTCTAAAATTTGAACCTCTAAAACCATATATACAATTATGAACACAAATGTCATTAACAATAAAATTTCTCGTAGTAGGAATAGATAAATCATAAACATAATCATTATAATCTAATTTATCTATTTTTATAATTTTTTCTTCTACCAATTCACCATTTTTTAATACTGCTACAACCATACCGCTTCTTAAAGATCCAGCTGGAAGAAACTTAAAAGATAATTCTTTTGTTAAACGTATCTTTTCAACTATCGAAACATCTGGAATGAAAAAAGCTATTCTATTAGCAAAATCATAAGCTTCATTCATTGTAATTCTCTCAGTTTCAATTCTAAAATCTTTATTTTTTCCATTTCTTACATTAAACCCAGCATTTTCTAACATTAAACGATATTCTGAAGATGTCGTATTAAAACTAATTCTTTGAGCGCAATAATTCCTCTTTTTAGCTTTCTCACAACTTAAATAACTAATATTTACTACTCGATTTGAAACACTTTTATGTACAAATCCACTTTTCATATAATGTGGATAATCAAAAGAAAGCATTTCTTCATTCATTAACATAGCTGCTCTAAGATCAGTATCTATATTAGCAAATAATTTATTTATATAATCTTGAGTAAAAAGCATTTTTCTTCCTATCACATGAAAACACATTTGCGGAATACCATACTTTGCGGCATAAAACTGTTCATAATAACTAGCTTCCATCTGGCTATCACATTGTTTTAAAAGCCAAATTCTATCTGCATGTTCTTGATTAAGTCTTTGCATTAAACCATTAACAATTTTTCTACCATCACTTCTATATGACCTAGTTTGCCCAATTCTAAAACCTAAATTATTTTTATACATTAAATATACATAATATTTACTATCTTCAATAGGCAATTTATAAAACATTGTATGATCTGGAGTACATTCTAATATAAGTCCTGATTCAGTTGTAATCTTAACTATTTTACCTTCATATTTGGTAGGAATTATTTTTTCAACAAGTTGATAATCCACTCCTCCATAACCAACAGCAGTCAAAACTTCATCATTTTCTTTTATATCCTCAATATTTTTTTCTCCCAATTTAGTTTTAATTTTAGAACCCTTTACGACACATTGATTGGCATCACCTACAACGAAAATATTTTTATACTTTGCACCAATTAATCTACTCAATTTATACTGCACTTCATTTGTATCTTGATACTCATCAATTAAAATATATTTATAATGTTCTTGATATTTATCTAAAATATCTTTATTATTTCGAAATAACTTTACTGGTAAAGCTAATAAATCATCAAAATCTACTGAATTATTTCTTCTTAATATTTTATCATACTCATGATATACATTTATTACACTTTTCTCAGCAGGTGTATTAAAAAACTTATCCAAATCTCCATCTGTTAATAATTCATTTTTAATAAAACTTATCTTACTTCTTACAAAATAAGGACTTAACTCTTTTGGATCCAAATTTAAATCTTTCATAATTCTTTTAATTAAACTCAATACATCATCACTATCAATAATTGTAAAATTTTTATCCATTCCTAGTTCGGCTACATTTTCTCTAATAATCTTTAAGCCAAAAGAGTGAAAAGTTCCTACAAAAACATGATTATCAGGTACTAAATGACTAAGTCTTTCACGCATCTCCTTAGCTGCCTTATTGGTAAATGTTATAGCTAAAATATTATAATCACTTATTCCCTGATCAATCAAATAAGCAATTCTTGTCGTAAGCACTTTAGTTTTCCCTGAACCTGCTCCCGCTATAACTAAACATGGACCATCTACATGACGAACAGCTTCCTCTTGTCTATCATTTAATTTATCAAACATCTTACTACCACCTAACTAATAAAATTATACCAAAAAGAAATCATTAAAAAAAGCAACTTTACACAAGTTACTAATTTATTTTTTAAGCCACAATATAAGGATTTTCTAAAGTGCCATTTCCGCTTGATATTGTAATATCTGAACGTAAATTTATTACTGGACGTATATCAAGATCAGTCCATTTAACATAACCGTGGCCCAACCAGCCGCTATTGTCGCCACGCACAGCGAACATAACAATTTCACCATCACTTTGGCTCCAGTACGGAGACATTGTCCAGTAATGCTGACCGTTATATAGGTAATATTGCTTGTTATCTGCGTTTTTGCCGCCTGCAAATTCTACTTCATCTGCTGTTATGAGTCCTACTTTTAATGTGTATGTATCTAATGACCCACAATTTAGTGTTGGTGCATAATCTGTATATATTCTCTTATATCCTGTATAGAGAAACATACTGCTTGGTGTACTTGACCAACTTTGTCCACTTTCTACATTTCGATCATTACAGTATTTTCCATCTGCTATTTTTGATTCTTGACTCTTTAAATTTGTATTATACCATTCTTCTAATTTTGTTTTCGCATTTGATGATGTGCCTTCATTATTATTTACTGGTCTTTGTAAGCCTTCTGTGTATGTCCAGCCTACATATTCGCTCTTGTTATAGCTTGAATTATATACTACATTTTCTACTGCTATACTATCTGTCGTTTCTTCGCCATTTGCATGACAAGTTGTTCCATCATAAATTAATCTTATAGTTCCATCTCCATTGATTCTGATGATGCGCCAACAATATCCACCAAATTTTAAGTAGTTTGTTGTGGCTGCTCCTCGCCAATAATATGATGTCCCTCCATACATTCCATCACTCACTTGTTGGATTCCTTCATCTGTTGTAGCAGCCTCACTAAAGTCTGGGATATAGTTATTTACTTCGATATTCCCTAATACTGTATTTACTACTTCCGTATTTTTATCAAACCAAATATAACACTTACTATTCTTAGAAAGGTTATTAAATACATGATGACCAAATCTATCTGTATAAATTCTTGCTGAATTATCTTTATCTACATTATTTAGAGTACAGTAACTTTTTTCTTCATTAATTTTATAATTAGATCTGGGAGTTTTATCTATCTCTGTATAATTTGTTCCATCATCACTCTTATACATTGCCATCATTTTAAAATCATATGGTTTATAATTTATATTTCCTTCTACTAGTTTTATATCTTCTATATTCTGATACTTAGCATAACTACCCGCATATATTCCTATTGATATTAACCCTATTACAGCTATACTTCCTATTATCCATCTCTTCTTTTTACTTTTTTCTATAACCTCAAATTTCATAATATCCTACCCTTTCACAATTATTATAATTACTATTTTCTTAACTTTCATTAGCTTCGACAAAACTTATCAAAACTTGTCAACAATCATCATTTACACAAATAAGCTCAAATATAGCTAACAAAAAAATTAATTGCCACTTTCTATGATATATTTCTAGTATACAATATTATTGAGTGAAATTCAATATTTTTATGTTATATTGCAGCTAAATATTTTGTTATATGCTTTTTTCGATACAATTTAATTATTAAGAGTTTGGAGCGAAAAAAATGAATTTAAAGTACATAAGAGAAGAATATGAACTTTCTCAAAATGATATTGCAAGTATACTGGGAGTAACCCGTAGTACTTATTCCGTTTGGGAAGCAGAAATTAATATAATTCCTTTAAATAGACTTATTGACTTTTGCAATCATTTTAATATATCGCTAGATTATGCATTAGGTCTTACTAATGAAAAAACTTACCAAAATATCCAAAAAGAAATAGATTATAATACTCATCGTGAAAGGTTAAAAAGTATTCGTAAAACTAATAAATATACCCAAGATAAAATTGCTAAAATCCTAAACACAGACAATGGTGTTATATCTCGCTATGAAAATGGTCAAACACTAATTTTAACTTCTTTTTTAAAAGCTTATGCTAAAGAATTTAATATTTCTGCTGATTATATCATGGGAAGAATAGACGAAAAAGTCAAATTAAAAGAATTAATTTCTAATTAATCCTTAATTAATCCTCTTTTAATATTTCATAAAATCTATCTTCTTTTATTTTACTATTACTACTATCTATAAACTTAATATCTAGTTTAGTTTCTTCCAAGTTATTTGCTATAATAACTTTTTTCAGCTGTTTAACTACCCCTAAACTACCATCATAAAAATCAACTTGACCTAAAGCACTTTTTATTTTATCTTTTATAATAGGATAATGTGTACAACCTAAAACAACATTATTTACTCCCCTAAATTTTTTTATATTATTAATTAAATATTCATTAATTTTATCTTCTTCATTTTTCTCTATTAAATCTGCTAACCCTACACATTCATAAATAGTCATATTATAATTATTATATTTCTGATATAATTCTCTAAACTTATTTGATTCCAAAGTTCCTTTTGTTGCAAGCACTAAAGTTTTCTTATCATATGACAAATCATAAGCTAATTTTATCGCTGGTTCTATTGCAATAATTGGTATATCAAACTCTATTCTTAAGTCATCTTTGCATATTGCACTAGCAGTATTACAAGCAATAACTATTATTTTTGCTCCACGTTTAATTAAATACTTAACTATTTCTCTTGTAATGCTAATTAATTCTTCATTATTTTTGTCGCCATATGGATTATTAATAGAATCACTATAATACAAATATTGATAGTTAGGTAAACTTTTTAATATTTCTTTAAATACTGTTACTCCGCCTATTCCAGAATCAAATATACCAATCATAATAATCGCCTCAATAATATTATATCATTTAATTCAAAAAAAGTTTTAATATTTGAAAATATAATGTATAATAAAACTAAGAGGTAAAATATGAAAATAGGAATTTTTACAGATGCATATGAACCCCATATCAGTGGTGTAACTACAAGTATAAACATGCTAAAAACCGCTTTGGAAAATGAAGGTCATACTGTCTATATTGTTACTACAAACTTAGCAGAATTTAAATTTAAATATGATAAAGAAAATAAAATAATATACATACCAGGCATAAAAACGGGAATACTTTTTATTCGATTAACTAATACTTTTTCTAAAAAAGCTTTTAAGATTATAAAGAGTTGGAACCTTGATATAATTCACACTCAAACTGAACTTACAATGGGAACTTTCTCACATAAAATTGCTAAAAAACTAAACATCCCTGTTATTCATACATATCATACTTTATATGAAGATTATGCTCACTACGTCTTTAAAGGTCATTTTACTAGCATTGTCAAAAAAACTTTAATTAAAATTAATAAACGTTACTTTAATAAAAACTGTGACGAATTAATTGTTCCAACCACCAAAATTAAAGACATATTTCAAAATAAATATGCTATCACTAAAAAAATTAATGTTATTCCAACTGGAATTGATACAAAAAAATTTGCCTTAACCAAAGAAATTCAAAATGAAGTAAATAAATTAAAAAAACAATATAATATATCAACTAATGACTTTATAATTGGAGCCGTAGGTCGCATTGCTAAAGAAAAAAGTTTTGATAAACTAATTAAAGCAAGTAAAAAACTAATTAATGATAATAAAAATATCAAATTAATTATTATTGGCGATGGTCCTGAATTAGAAAATTTAAAAAAGTTAAGTAAAGAATTAGGTATTTCAAAAAATATTATTTTTACAGGTAAAGTATTATATAATTTAATTCCATATTATTATAATTTATTTAATATAATGACTTCATTTTCAACTACGGAAACTCAAGGATTAACAATTATTGAAGGACTATCAGCTTCACTTCCTATAATATGTATAGAAGATGATAGTTTTAAATCTATGGTTACATATGGTTATAATGGCTATTTATTTAAGACAGAATCTGAATTTCAAGATTTAGTAAATAAAATTATAAAAGATCAAAAATTATATAAAGAAATATCTAATAATGCTATGAAAAGTATATATAAGTATTCTAAAGAGGTTTTTGCTAAAAATGTTTTAAAAGTTTATCAAAATGCATTAAAGAGAGCAAAAAACTCTAACAAATAAGAAGAACTAAAATTCTTCTTTTAAAATACTTAAAATATTATTATTAAAAATAAAAAAAGAAAAGATTCTTTTTAAAATACCTTTTCTTATTCATCTACTTTTTTATTAGACTTTTTTTTATCTTCTTTTATTTCTGGCTTTGGTAGAGCTTGTTTACGAGAAAGATTTAGACGCCCACGATTATCATAGCCCATTGCTTTAACCATAATTTTATCGCCAACACTTACTAAATCTTTAGTTTTTTCTACCCTTTTATAATCAAGTTCTGATACATGAACTAAACCTTCACATCCTGGCCATAATTCCACAAAACAGCCAAAATCTTCAACTTTAACAACTTTACCAGTATAAATAGCATTTACTTCTACTTCTCTAATTACTTCTTCAATCATTTTCCTTGTTTTAGCAATAATACTAGCATCAGTATGATAAATTATGACTCTTCCATCATCTTCTAAATCTACTTTAACTGCATCTTTATCATTAACAGTTTTAACATTACTAGCTTCTAAAATAATTTTTGTAATCATTTCTCCACCACGACCAATAACATCTTTAATTTTTTCAGGATTAATCATAAATGTATCAATTTTTGGGGCATATTTAGATAAACTCTTACGTGGTTCTGAAATACAATTTTCCATTACATCAAGTATTTCCATACGAGCTTTCTTAGCTTGAGCTAAAGCTTCTTTTAGTATTTCTTCTGTCACACCTTTAATTTTAATATCCATTTGTAAAGCACAAATACCTTTTCTAGTTCCAGCAACTTTAAAGTCCATATCTCCCATGTGGTCTTCTAAACCTTGAATATCTGTTAATATAGTATATTTTTTACCATTTTGAATTAAGCCCATAGCAATACCTGCAACAGGAGCTTTAATAGGAACACCTGCCGCCATTAAACTAAGACATCCTGCACATATAGTAGCTTGACTACTACTTCCATTAGATTCTAATATTTCACTTACTACACGAATAGTATAAGGAAATTCTTCTTCACTCGGAATAACCTGAGCAAGAGCTCTTTCTCCTAAAGCGCCATGACCAATTTCTCTTCTTCCTGGAGCACCATATCTTCCAGTTTCTCCAACTGAAAAAGCAGGGAAGTTATAATGTAACATAAATCTTTTAGTATCTTCTAATCCTAAGCCATCTAAAATTTGATGTTCTCCAATAGCACCCAATGTTGTTGTAGCAAGAGATTGTGTTTCGCCTCTTGTAAATACTGCTGAACCATGAGTTCTTGGAAGTAAATCTATTTCGCAAGATAAAGGTCGTATTTCATCCATCGCTCTTCCATCTGGTCTAACTTTTTTATCAGTTATCAATTTACGAACTTCTTCAGCTTCAATTAGATTAACTATTTTTTCTACTTGTTTAATCTTATCAGCAGCATTTTCATCTTCAGCATAAATTTCTGTAAAATTCTCTACTGTTCTTAATTTAACCTCATCAATTGCTGCATACTTCTCTAATTTATCTTTAATTTGAATAGCTGCAAGCATATCTTTAGTGGCAAAATCTTCAACAGCTTTTTTAATTTCTGGATCAAATTCTGCTTTAGGCAATTCTACTTTTTCTTCTCCTATTTCAGCAATAATATCCTTTTGAAATTGACATAATTTCTTTATTTGTTCATGTCCAAACATTAATGCTTCTAACATATCTTTTTCACTTAACTCTTGAGCTCCAGCTTCTACCATACAAATAGCATCTTCTGTTCCTGCTACTGTAAGTGATAAATTACTAGCATCAACTTGTTCTGCTGTTGGATTAATAACTAATTCCTTACCAACCTTACCTACTATAACCCCTGATACAGGCCCATCAAAAGGAATTTTAGAAATGCCAAGACAAAGACTTGTTCCGAATAAAGCAGCCATTTCTGGAGAATTATCTGGATCAACTGACAATACAGTGTTAACCACTTGTATTTCTTGACGTAAAGCCTCATCAAACATTGGTCTAATAGGTCTATCTATTAATCTAGCAGCTAAAGTAGCAGCATCACTAGGTCTACCCTCTCTTTTAATAAATCCTCCTGGAATCTTACCAACCGAATATAATTTTTCTTGATATAAAACTTGTAAAGGGAAAAAATCTTGACCAACTACTTCTTTACCCATTACACAAACAGATAATACAACAGTATCTCCATAACGAACTAAAACTGCACCATCTGTCTGTTTAGCAAGTTCACCTGTTTCTACAACTAAGTCTCTTCCTAAAAAATCTAACTTAAAAACTTTCTTCATATATTGTCCCTTCTATTTAAAAAAGACACTAAAAATCTTAGTGCCTTATTTTCTTAAATTCAATTTACTAATTACATTTCTATAACTAACAACATCATTTTCCTTTAAATAAGCTAGTAATTTTCTTCTTTTACCAACTTTCATTAAAAGTCCACGATTAGAATGAAAGTCATGTTTATGTACTTTTAAATGCTCTGTTAAATCATTAATTTCTGCTGTAAGAATAGCAATTTGTACTTCTGTAGAACCACAATCTTTATCATTCTTACCAAATTCTTTAACTAATTTAGCACGCATCTCTTTTGTAACAGCCATGTTTAATCCTCCTCTTAATTTATAATCGGTTTAATCTAAGTAAAAATTTCAGGAGCAAATTTAAACTGAGATATAAACTTCATTAACATTATATTATATAAATTACTAAAAATCAACAACTTTTAATTACCTACCCCTATAAGTTTTAATTAAAATTGGATAATCAAAACTTTTTCCAGCTAAGTTAACAGAATCTAAATCTAAAACCGCTCCAGGATCAAGATCCATTTTTGCTTGATGATAAATATTATTATGCCAATCTGTCATACTAGAAAATCCATGATTACAAGAACAAAGATGCATAAAATAAGGTAATTTATTTTCTCTTGCGACTGCTAAAACCTTATCTGTTGCATTACAAGAAAAAGTTGACACTAACAAATCAAATCTACTAACATCTTCATCTGTTAACTTCTTTTTATATAGCTCTATATTTCCTAAACTATCTGTAATTAATGCATCATCACAAGCTGTAATAGTGCCACTACCTAAACTTTGTTGTTCCTCATCTATAAGTCTTGCAAAAGCTGGAATACTTCCACATCCAATTTCTAATATTTTACTTTCTAAAGAAAAGTAATCTTGAAGTTTACCTAATAAAGCTCGATAAACATCCTTATTATCTTTAAAAAAATCTAAATAACTAAAAATCTGATAGAAATAAACACTGGCAAATCTCAAATTTCTTAAATAATATTTATATTCACTTTTTATAATTGAAGCAAATTCCTCGCCATATCCTTCACCATATTTTTGCAAAAATACCATTAGTTTTACATGTCTTTTAATACTATCTAAAGAATTCATTATTATCACCATTTTTAGAAGATATTCTCTCCTCTAACCCCCATAAAATCTCTATTATTCTTTGAAAAATCTCTAAATCTTTATCACTTAAAACACCAAAATATGTAGCTAAATAGCTTAAAGCTAATTCTTTAAAATTTTCAAAATCACCATTTCGATATCTTTCACGCATCTCTTCCTCAATTAAAGGAAACAAAGAATTATCGCTTTTATTAAATAATAACATTTTAAAAATTTTTGCAATATTTATTTCTTCGCCTTTAAAAGCTACAATCATTTCCTTCAAGAATAAAGGAATATCAGAAATACCAATCCTAAAATCAAAGTCTAAACTATGTCTAATTGAAATTAGTTTTTCTCTTTCTTCTAAAGTAGCTCTAATTAAGTTTCTAAAGCTATTTAAAATCTCACTATCATCTCTTGCATTTAATTTATAATCACTATTAAGACAATTCAAACTATCTTGGTATCTAATAGAATTAACTGGCAACAATAACACATCAACAATTTTTGCTTCTAAAATTCTTGCTTCATTGCCTAACAATTCATATTTTTGATTCAAATAATCTTTTAAACCATTCTTAAAATCATTAAAACTCATAAAAACCCCTTGCTTTAGTAGCATATTATATATCAAAACACTAAAAAAAGCAAGAATCACACTTGCTTATCTTCTACCTTTATCTTCTAAAGCTACCAAAGCTTTTAACATTTCTCTAATATTAGAATTTTTAATATTATTATAAAATTCCTGATCTACTATCAAATAAACTGAAGAGATATCACCATCTTTAATATCTGCTAACAATACAAAACTAGCATTTTTTACTAAAACCGCCTTACCATTTTCTAGAATATCTGAAGTTAGTAACAAATCCCCTTTTGAACTAAATAAATTACCATCACTTCTAATAGTAAAACTATTTTCATTCATATATTCTTGATTAGGATTTCTTATCTCTAATTTTACAGGTATTTGTAAATATTGTAAATAACTTACCAGATTTTCAAAAATAAACTCTCTCTCATCTTCTAAACTAGCAATATTCATTTCCTCTTTTAAAGGGAGTGTTGCACATCTAAAATTAAAATTCCCTGTAAAATAAATCTTCTCACTATCTTGAGAACTTTCCAAATCTCCCTCAACAACTATAAAAGGATCAAAATTATTTATTTTAATAACATCATCTCTATTAGTTTTTAAATTAACATCTAAAAATGTCACAATATCTTGAGCATATCTAGGCGTATATACTTTTCGGTATTTTGAACCCTTAACATATGTTCCAATTTTAATATTTTCACTTTCAAAATTGTTAATAAAAGCTAATTTATTAACACCATATAATTCTGCTAATTTAGGAATTTGATTTACTATACCTTCAAAATTACTAAAACATTTAATACTATCAATAAAATTAGCAATAACTAAAAAATCTCTAATTCCACTATTATACAATAAATTAACTAAAAGAATCCCTTTACTAACACAAGCATTACCTTTACTACACTCATAAGCAACACGCTTAGCATCGCTAAAAATACTATAACCATAATCTTTTCTAAGCTCATCTATTTTAGTTAAAAGTTTTGCCCAGTCATCTAAAGTTTTCATTATTACTTCCATAAACCCACCTACTTAATAAATATTATTCTAAAATACTAAATTCTACATCTATTAATTAATGCCATTACTTCTGCTAAAGGCATATTATCAAAAACTTGTCCATTAAACACATAAGAAGAAACTTGTTCATCATTTTTATTTATAAAAAATGTCAATACTTCAAAATTTACAGAATCGGAACCTTCAACCACAAAAATTCCTACTTCTGCTACTTCACATCCAAATTCTTCTTTGTAAACAAAATCATCAATATAATCATAAAGATTATCAGCTGTTTCTTCCATAGCTACATTAGATAAACAATATCTTTTTCGCCCTCCAACTTCACATTCAAGCACAATTAATTCATCATCAACTATTTTATAATCACTAGCATCCAAATACTTTACTTCCCCATTTGGTTTTCTAAGAGCAACATTATAATTATGTGCATAAAAATCTTCATTTACATCTATAACATATAATATTGATCCTCCAGGGAGAAAATTTATATTAGAATAAAAACTAGCAAATTTATAATCTAATACAACATTAAAGTTTTTATCAACAACCCCCAATATTGGCATCATTAATAAATCACCATCTATTGAATAAAGATAAACGAAAGCTCCCACTTTACCAAATCCATTTTCAAATTCCACATTGCACTTTGGAATCATAATTCTTTGATCCATATAATTAGCATAAAAATATTTTTCCATAATATCACCTTAAGTTTTGTCAACTATTATAACATTAACAAATACAAATTTAAATAAAAAATTAAAAAAAGTTCAAGTTAATTTGAACTACAAAAGAAATATAAAATATTTTTATCTCTAATCACATTATTATGATTTATTAAATTCATTATCAACACTAGCAAACAATATTATCTTAACCACACAAATATTTAAGATTTAATCATTGGATAATGTGGCATTTTTTATAACCAACATAACTATATGAACCAATTTGATGATATTTAATAATTCTATATAAAATAACTTTATGCTCAAAATTCTACAATCTTTTAAACAATGTAAAATAGAAACTGATAAAAATTTCAATAATTACATAGTTTTTTTGCAATTATAATTTTCATAAATACTATTTTATAACGCCAAATGCAGGTACATTTATAGTAATTGCTTCAAAATATCCTCTAGCAGAATATGAAGTGTCTTTATCTAAATATAATACATCACCTGTTTCACAATGAATTTTTTCATTATCTATTATAAATCAACATCAGCATTAATAAAGTAATAAACTCTTTCATTTGTTAGCATACTAGAATCCAATTTCCCGTTTAATCTAGTAATCGCTAAACTTACATTTTCTGTTGTTTCTTTTGTCAAATAATTATCTGCGGAGTGTACTTCACTAATCTTCCTAGTTATTTTTTCATTTTTTGATATTTTTTTATACATATTTTTCCTCCAAACCTTATATTATCTATTTAATTAAAAAATATTAATTACATGCAGACATTCTATTTCTACATAATCTTAATATATCTATATTATATCAATTTTAAAGATATTAGCCATTATAATTGCTAAACTTTTATAATTAGTATTTTTACATTATTATACTTATTAAAAAAATTAGCATAAACAAAAAATAATCACATCCAAAGTCAACACAATAATAATATCTAAATAAAATTTCTTTGAAATGATTTATCTCAAACTATTATAATAAGTTCTATTTTTAATTTTAAACCTCATATAAAATCTTCGTTATACTATATTTGTTTTTGACAATATACAATTGTATTCATTAAATTAACAAAATATAGTTAAATTTATTGTAATAGACTTAATTGTCTAGTATAATTTATACAGGAAATATCAGTTGTTGAGTGTCTACCAAATCTCACTAAGAGAGGAGGTTTGATAAAAATGAAGAAGAGAATTTTTGTTATAAAGGTTCTTAGACATCTTTCTATCATTTTATTACTCCTAATCATAATGATTATCGTAATAAAAAAGTGACACTCATTCGCTAGAATAAGTGTCTCTACACATTAAATTGGGGTAGACATTCAACTTTGCGAACTGAATATTTCCCTTTTTTATTTTATGCAAGTTCCCTTGACATATTCATCATAGCATAAAAGCGACTTTTTGACAAGTCGCTTTCTATCATTGCTCAAATGTTTGAGTTATCCTTAAATCTGGTGCTGAAAACAAGAATCGAACTTGCGACCTACGCATTACGAGTGCGTTGCTCTACCGACTGAGCTATTTCAGCAAACACTATAATTATAACATATTATTTTAATATGCCAATACCAATGTGCAGTATTTCTCCAGCAAGTAATTTCTTCTTAATTTCCTTTTGCAAAGTAGTATTCGCACACAACTCATCATAATCCCCATTAAATAAAGGATCATTGAATACAAAATTTAAAAAATCTTTAACATTTTCTTTTATTTCTACAATACTAAATTTTTTCTGAAAATTTATAATATTACTATTTTCATTTAAAATACTCTTTAATTCTGGACTTAAAAGCCAAGATTCTGTCATACATTTCAAATTTTCTACTTTTAAATATTTTTTTATTAATTTAGCTGCATTATTTAAAGAATAATCAATCGAAACCGGATCTAAAGCTGTATTTCTTGGTATATGTATAAATATCACATCTTCACCATTCCAAAAATCTACTTTCAATTCATACTGTAAAGATCCAACTTGAATAATATGCCCTTTCATAAATCTAGAACCCCAAATCATCTGACTAAATCTAATTCCTTTAATTCCCATTCTATACCCATCACTTATTAAAGATAACCTTACATTTTCCTTATGATAATTAATTTGTTCTAAATCATAATTATTAGTTTCCATCATTTGTTTATGTAAATTATAACCCATTAACAAAGCTAAAACTGGCAACATAAACGAACCATTATCACGAAAATAATCAAACTTAGTTTCCCATCTAAGAATATTAAAAGTATCTTTAGTTAAAAAAATAATAAAATACCATAAATAAACTAAATAATTTAAATTAATATCATGCTTTACTATTTCTAATTCTTTATAAAAAGATTCTTTAAAATTATCATCTAATTCATAAAAATCAAGTATTTCTTCAAAATCTACATCTAACCATTCTTTTTTAAAGCTTTTTCTAGCTTCACCATCATAAACAATCCAATCCTCTGGAATATTATTAATATTTACATATAAACCCAAATCTTTAATACCAAAAAGTTCCATCTTATCACCTTATAAATATTCTAACATACAAAAACACTTTAGACAAACTAAAGTGCTACATCATAACCGCTCGCATCTTCTCTAAGCTTTTCTTTTCATATCTTGATACCATTACTTGAGTCATATTAAGTTTATGTGCTACTTCAGATTGTGTCAAATCCTCAAAATAACGCGATTTAATAATTTCTTGTTCTTCACTATTAAGAACACTAAAACTATTATCCAAATCTATTTTTAAATCTGGATTATCTCTATTTCTATCAGGAATAACTTCATGCAAATTAAGTGCATTAGCTTCATCATCAAGAGAAATCATAGCTTGCGCACTATTTACAGCATCATACACTTTATTGACATCTTGCTCTAAAAATAAAGCCACTTCTTCATAAGAAACTAATCTATTATATTTTTGAGCTAAATCATATCTAACTTTTTCTACTTCTCGATAAAGTCTTAACAAATCTTTACTAATTTTAATATTTCTTGCTTGATTTGCTAAAGCATACATTTCACCAAATATATATGTATATGCATATGTACTAAATTGTGTTTCTCCTGTATCATTAAAATTTTGATAAGCTTTTAATAAACCAATAACTCCCACCTGAATTAAATCTTCTTTTTCACAATTATAAAATTTGCCTGCAATATTTTTAATCAAACCCATATGGGCCGCTATAAGTTCATTAGTTGTCATTATATATTTATTAACCTATTAGCAGCAAGTTCATTAGAAGCTACTTTCATTCTCAATCTCTTTATTTTTAATCTTAAATCATCACTTACTTCACACAAGCAAATTTTACCCTTATTAGTTCTAATTGCACATTTTGTATTAAGAAGCGAATCTAAACCAGATTCATCAATATCTCTTAATTCAAATAAATTAAAAACTAAATATCTTATTTTATGCTTTAAAACAACGGGCACAATATAATTATTAATCTTATAACAATTCTTTCTATCTAATATTCCTTTCAATCTAACATATAAAATACCTTTCTCATATTCCATATCAACTTTTAACATAATTTATCACCTTGCTACTTAAATATAGAACAAATAAATATAATTTTAAACACGTTCGACAAAGGTTATCAAAATCTCCCTAAATATCCCTGTAAAGAAAAAATGTCAATAAACTTAAATTTATTAACACCTAAACTACATATGGATTATCAATAGTACCATCACCATCTAAAATTTGAATATCAGAGCGAAGATTTATGACAGGCCTTACTCCATGTTCTATTTCATTACCTAAGAGCCATTGTAATCGCCCATCAGCATATACACCAAATTGTACTGCATAATATTCTACATGATAATGATAAGGAGACATAGTCCAAAATGGCACTCCAATATTAAGATAATAATTAGCATTAGCCACCTGAGAATAACCCCCAGCAAAAATAACTTCATCAACTGTTATAAGCCCTACAGGATAACTTAACATTTTATTTCCTTTTGTTGCTAAGTTATATGTAAACAAATCATTTACTTGACTACACAAAAAAGTAGGATTCATATTTTTTTTAATAAAATCATTATCTAAAACAAATCTTCCAAATGGACCATAGCTAGTTGGCAATTTATTATACCCATCACCCACATAACCAGTTTCAGCAGTCTTAATTATAGTTCTATCATTACAAAAACCATCTTCTTTAGCAACATAACCATCATAACCCTTTTCTAAAATATTAGTCTTATACCACTCATCTAGAACTTCTTTTATTGTACTATTATTTATATTTGCATGCGTCTCTTCATATGTATTACTATCAGTAGTTCCATACATATATCCTACATAAGCATTATCTAGGCTTATGCTATTAAAGGCGCTAACAGAAATAACAGCATCTTTCAGTATAGCCGTATTAGGTTGACAAGTATTTCCACTATAAATCAATCTTATCGTTCCGCTACCATTTATTCTAACTATTCGCCAACAATAGCCTGCAAACTTTAAATAGTTGGTGGTCGCTGCTCCTCGCCAATAATAAGTAGTTCCATCTTCATCAATTCCAGATTGTACACCTTCATCAGCTATAGCTGCTTTATCAAATATTGTTTTAACCTCAGGATTAACCTCAATATTTCCTAGTATTGTATTTACTGTTTTTAATTTATTAAAATATAAATAACAACTGGTTCCACTTTTAGTAAGATTTTTAGTTAGTAACCCACTATTATTATAATCCCATACAGGAACCGCATTATTACTACATGTACTCTTCTCACTGAGTATATAACCACTCCCTGGTATATCAGTTGTTTCGGTATAGTTTCCTACTTCATCACCTAGATATACAGCCATGATATTAATATCAGATGTGGCATTGCTCTCTTCTACGGTGACAATGCCTTCAAATGTTGCATCCATATCACTACTCTGATCTTCATCTAAATTTGGATACTCTAATATCACATAATAATACTTTGTATCTCCATCATTAGTTGCAGTTATAAATTCATCACTTGTTAGTATTTCTTTAGTGCTATTCTTAATTATTGAGCCACTTGCTATAAAGGAACCTAAATTATCTAAGTTAGTTATTGAGCATTCCTCATTCAATATTTGCACTCCATTTTGGACTGTTGCCTTCTTCTCACAACTAGCACTTACATTTATCTCACTACTTGTTTTATATACTGTATAATTTATTTTACTTATGCCATTTGTTCCCTTCCAGATTAAATTATATGGTATTAACTCATTATTTCCTGTTGCTGTTACCTTTATACTTGATATAGTCTTATAACCTGGTAATATATCTGAATCATTAAACTCTAACTTCCCTTCTACTGTTAGAGTCGCTCCTTTTATTTTAGCTGTTGTTGCATTTCCTTTAGCTCCTTCGCCATTTATTAATATTTGGCCAATATAATACGCTAAAGATACACTTATTACTAATAGTAGACAGCTTACTATTACTATTAATTTTTTATTCTTTCGTTTCATTTCTTTCCTACTTTCTAATTACACAATCAAGCAAATTATAAGATGTCTTACTTCATATATTAAGGCATATTAAAAAATATCTTTATTCCTATAATTTGTTTTATAATTTTATAAATCAGAAATTTCTACTTTATATATTCATTTTAATATTTTCTATAATATTTGTCAAGAAAAATGTCATTATTTTAGGACATAATTCTATAATAAATAATCTATGAGAAAATTAGTATGGTGATTATATGCTATATAATGAAAGGCTAACTGAGCTAAGAGAAAATAAAAATAAAAAACAATATGAAATAGCCGACGTAATAGGTATTTATAAAGGCGTATATAATGAATATGAAAGAGAATATATTATTATACCAATTAAACATTTAAGTACTCTTTGTAACTATTTTAATGTTTCAATAGACTACATATTCAGTTTTAGTGATATTCCAAATTATAAAAATGCCAAAAGTATTAATAAAGAAATATCTAAAAAACGTCTTAAAGAATTACGCAAAGACAACAAAATCACGCAAGAACAACTTGCCAAACAACTAAACATATCTAGAACTACAATAACAGAATATGAACGTGGAACAAATATAATAGCAACTCCTTTTTTATATGAAATTTGTAAGACTTATTTAATTTCAGCAGATTATTTATTAGGAAAAACCGATAGTCCCAAATACTACAAATAACTTTATCTTTACTTTTATGAGAAAATATATATCATTAGTTTAACAAGACTGCTCACCATTGAATGAACACCATTTAGTCGACCAGCAAGCCCACTTATTAATACCATCCCAATAATTTTCGCCATTATATAAATAAAAATTCTTATTAGTATCATTTTCTAAACCCACATGTATAATTTCATTAGCAATGACTAAATCAATTTTTAGATTATATAAGTCGCGAAATTCACATTTGATAGAAGGTACTATGAAATTGAGGATACAAACCTTCCAGAAAAAACTTACTGAATACAATATATTTCCTATATTAAACAAATGAAAGAAGTCCTTATCCAAAAAGTATTATAAAAAATAATAATAAATTTGATATCCAGACTCATAACAATTTAATTTTTGAATCTTTTTTTATGAATTCTTAAAAGTTTTTATAATAAACAAAAAAAGCACAAAGTGCTTATTTAACAAATGGTACTAAAGCCATTAATCTTGCATATTTTACTTGATTTGCAATATGTCTTTGATGCTTAGCGCAAGCTCCAGTCATTCTTCTAGGCATAATCTTGCCTTTATCATTAATATATTTATTAATAATCATAACATCTTTATAGTCTACGCTTTTACCTGCACACATTTGACATATTTTCTTTTTCTTACGATAGAATTCTGCCATTATTTATTCCTCCTTCATTTAGAATGGTAAATCATCATCACTTAATGTAATTTCTTCACCAAAATCTTTAAATGGATCCTCAGATATATCAGTTGTTGGAATAGGTGCTCCCATATCACTAGGAGAGAAATTAATCATATCATTATTATTAGAATAATTATTATCACCATATGACTGTCCACCTTGATTATCTGCTTTTGATCCTAGGAAGGTAATATTATCACACATAACTTCTGTAACATATCGCTTTGAGCCGTCCTGTGCACTATAATTTCTCGTTTGAATTCTTCCTTCTATAGCAATTTGACTTCCTTTACGACAATATTTTGCCAAGTTTTCTGCTTGTCTTCGCCAAACAACACAATTAATAAAATCTGTTTCTTGTTGTCCAGACTGTGGTGTAAAAGGTCGAGAAACTGCAATAGAAAATGTTGCAACACTTAAATTCGATGGTGTTGTTCTAAGTTCTGGATCACGAGCTAACCTTCCAATTAAAATTACTTTATTCATATTCTACTCCTCATCTAATTTAATAATTAAATGTCTTAAAATTGATTCATCGATTAAAGCACGACGATCAAATTCTTTAACTACTTCTGGAGTAGCTTCAATTTTTAATACATAGTAATATCCATTTAATTCCTTCTTAATTGGATATGCTAACTTTTTCTCGCCCATCTCTTTTGTTTCAACTATTTTACCTTTTCCATCAGTAACAATTTTCTTCATAGTATCAATTGTCTTTTTAATCTTATCAGATTCCATAGTTGTTTTTACAATGAACATTATTTCATAATTAGTCATTTTTCCACCTCCTCATGGTCTTAATACGGCTTTAAATAAACTTTAAAGCAAGGAGTAATTTAATACTCATGAGTATTATATCTTATATTTCAAACTTTGTAAACCACAAATTACTCTTTAAAATAATATGCCAAAAAACATAATATTTGTTAAAATTAATTTTACTTATCTATTCAAATTGATTTGCTAGTTGATCAATAGTTACTCCACCATTACAGTCCCAATCTATTTTAACATTATCAAATTCTGTATTTCTAAAATCATCTAATTTATTATAATCATCATCACTCATTTTAAAATTAATTGACTCATTATTCTCATCAATCCGTTCAATATTAGTAGACTTTATTAAAGGCATAATATTCTTTCTATTTATAATCCAATTTAAAATTATTTGATTTTGTGTTTTATTATATTTTAAAGCTAATTCCACTAACAAAGGATAATTTCTTCTTGCAGTTCTATTTCTTCTTAAAGGTTGATAACAAATAAATTTAATATCATTTTCTTTACAATAATTTAATACACCTATATCTTCATATAATTTACATTCAAGATTATAAACACCTTCAAAAAAATCTATTCTTACTAAACTACTTATTTCTTTTAATTGTTCTAAATTAACATTACTAATTCCAATATATCTAACTTTTCCAATATCCACTAGCCTTTTAATTTCTTTATAAACTTCAACTAAAGGAATTTCTGAAACAAATGAACCATGTATTTGCAAGTTATCTACATATTTTATATCTAATATTTTTAAATATTCATCAAGTTGCTTTTCAATATCTTCAATCTCTTTGATAGTAGGTTCAAGATTAACATTTATAAATACTTTTTCTCTATCAATTTTATCTAAAAATTTTCTCATTTGCTTTACAACTTCACCATTATTGTATAACATATACAAAGATAAATAATTCTCTCCTTTATTATGTGAATAAACTAAAGCATCAATATCATTTTCAAAATGTTCATAATCTATTTTCCAAGTACCAATACCAATCTTATACAAATTCTCTTTTTTTATCATATCAAAACTCCTTTAAATAATAAATATGTCAAAATTATATCAAATCTTACGTTAATTTACCATAATTACACTTTAATATTAATATTATTTTATAAAAAAAGAAGCTTACGCTTACTTCTCTAAAAGTTTTATTATTTCATTAGCCTTAGAATAAAGCATTAATAAACTACATAATTCTAAAATACTAGAAAGAATAATAAAGAGTGCTACTGCCTCGACTATATATATAGAAGACATAGGATTAATAGTAATAAATATGCCAAACACTAAAAGTATAAGACTTACTACTAAAACTAATAACCATCCATCAAATTTATATTTCTTTAAAATAAATGACAATACACCTTTAAAAATAGATAAAATAATTAAATATATTCCTAAAGTAAATGATAAAATCTTCACAATACTAAAAGGATTAACAATAACAAAAACTCCTAAAATAATAGCTAAAATAGCTACAAATATTTTTAAAGTAAATAATGAATTATTTCCTCTAGTCAAAAACTCAAAAGCATCAAAAATACCAAAAACAATTAAAAACAAACCAATTATAATCCCTGTAACTTCCTCAGCTAGAACTGGATTTAAATATATATAGATTCCAAATACCAAAAACAAGCTATTAAGTATAATACTTACAAACAAATTTTTCTTAAAATCTAAAGCTATTCTATTTAAAAATGACTCCTTTTTCTCTTCTTTTTTCTTCATATTTTATCCTCCTAATTATATTATACTAAAAATTTTTATCTAGTCAAGTTAGCTAGACAAAATATTTCATTTATGCTATAATATCCACCTATAAAAAAGAGGGGAGAATTTAACAATGCATTTAAAAGAATTAACTATTGCTGAATTTGATGCTTTTGCCAAAACAAGTCCTTTAGGCTCTTATCATCAAAGTTCCAATTATGCCCTTCTTATGGCTGAAAGCAACTATGATTATGAACTAATTGGATATGTTGATGAATTAGGCATAATAAAAGCAGCAGCATTAATACTAATTAAAAAAATAACTATTTCTTTAAAATATGGCTACTCTCCTAAAGGATTTTTAATTGACTACTTCGATTATGATTTATTAAAAAATTTTACTATAGCCTTAAAAAAATACTATAATAAAAAACTTGCTTTTATTAAAATTAATCCTGAAATAGCTATTGGTGAAATTAACAAATACTCTAAACTAACAAATTATAATCAAAATATAATTATTCGAGATTATTTAAAAGAATTTAATTATAACAAATTAAAAGATAACCTTTATTTTGAGGCACTATTCCCTAGATTCAATGGAATTATAAATTTAGATGAATATAGATTTGAAAATTTAAGTAAAAACACAAAAAATAAAATACGCAAAGCCGAAAAAAAAGGTTTAATCTTAGAAAAATCTGATCGTGAAGGATTAGATATTCTTTATGAATTTATAAAAAAGCAAAGAAATATAAACGAATATTATTATAAAAACTATTATAACATTTTTGAAAAAGATAATTCATGTGATATATTTTTAGTAAAAATAAATTATGAAAAATATCTTTTAAGCGTTAAAGAATTATACGATAAAGAATTAATTTTAAATAATACCTTAAGCGAGAAAGTAATTAATGATGCTAGTGAAATAAATATTAATCAAAAATTAAATTCTGATAAAGCCCTATTATCTTACAAAAATGATATTGAAATAGCCACTAAAGGACTACGTGACAATTTATCAACTTACGTTGCAGGAGCATTTGTCATTAAATATCAAAATCGCGTTAATATTGTAATAAGTGGCATAGATAGAACCTATAAACATTTTAATGCTAATTATTATTTACATAATAGAATTATTGAATATTATAAAAATGACTTTAAATTCTTAGACTTAAACGGTTTAACTGGAGACTTCTCCAAAACTAACCCATTTAAAGGCTTAAATGATTTCAAAATTGGATTTAATCCCCATATTTATGAATTTATTGGCGAATTTGACCTCATTATAAATGAACACAGCTACAATAAATTAAAACGCAGTGGCTATTTAGCTAAAGAGTTTAACAAAAAAGGAAATAAATAACTATTTCCTTTTCTTTTGTCTATCAATTTCAATCACTTTTGGATCTTCATAATAATATTTAGACTCATTAACATCATTTAACAATTTTCTTTTTAAATTTTCTTTTCTACCCTGTTCAAAAACTATCTTTTTAGGATCTTTTTTCTCTTTATCATTAATTTTTTGAGTAGTTTTCTTAATTGCAGTCAATTTAGTAATTCGCATAATATCTCTACCAATAATAATTAAAGCAGGAATTAAAATACATAATAACCATCCAGCTTTTGAGGCCAAAAAGAATTGAACCCTACCTAATTGTGGTATTTTAAGAATAACCTTACCTAAAACGTTATGAAATTTAGCGCAAGCTTGATCTGCCACTGCATTATTATCTCCTTTAGTTTGATAACAAATATTACCATTTTCATCTGTTGTAAGAGCAATAACACGGTGCGTTATAGTCGTCCCAGGCGACAATAAACTTGTAGATATAAAAGTTATAACATCACCTACAACAATATCATTAGGATTGTCAATACGTTCATTAATTACAGTATCATAAACCTTTATATTAGGCTCCATAGATCCACTTATTATTGTATAAATAGAAAATTTAGGCTCATAACCTGGACCTTTAGCGGTATATATTTTTGTAGCAATATAATAATATAATAAAAAGACAGCCGCTACTACAAGTACAATGAAAAGGGCCCAAGAAACAATTTTTCCAAACACTTTCAAAAATTTATTAGCTGACAAACTACTTTGTGCTTTCACAAAGGCCCCTCCTATTCTACAAATATTATAGCTTATAACTAGACAAATTACAAGTAAATTTAGTGATTTTCTAAATGAAAAAAAGCTACTTGTAGTAGCTTAATTTACAGACACAATACTAATTTCTACTTTAGAAGAATAACGTACTCCTATATCAGCATCTTGTGGCTTTCCAGTTTCTACAAACTCAAATCTTAATTCAAATGTAGCAGATTCACCAGCTGCAAGAACTAAGTTTTGATATATAGAGCCATCTTTTCTAGGAGCAGGAGTTTGTTTAACTAAAACCACATTATCCTTAAATAAAGTATATTTAAAGTCATCACTATTAAATGTATTTATAACATTTTTCAAATTAATATTATAAGTTACAGTTGACTTAGATTTATTAGTTATTGTAAATGTTTGAGAACCTCTCCATTTTGGATAAATATTATTAACATTAATATCTTTTGTATAATTAACAATTAAAGAACCATTTTCAATTTCAACTTTATCATTATCGTCTCCACCCTCAGAAGTACCAGGTTTATCACTCTTAATAATTGTTATATTATATGTTTTCTTAGTACCATCCTCTGCAGTTACAACTACTGAAGTATATGTTGTACTACCTGTAAGAACTACTTCTCCATCACCAGTCACTGTAGCTTTAGGATTAGCAGGAACAGCTTTAATATTAACTTTATTTGTATTATAACCAACTCTTATTGTATAGCTAGTAATGTTTTCATTAAATACTGGACTTAAAGCATAATTATTTATAGTTAATGATTTTAAATTAGCATTCTTTTCAAAAGTAGTTGTACAATTATAATCACAAATTCCATCACCATTGGTGTCACAATTATAATCACATACACCATCTTTATCAACATCACAATTTAAATCACAATTACCATCGCCATCTTTATCCACATTAGTATCTGGTTTGCCGTCACCATCTTTATCTATATCTTTATCTGGCTTTCCATCGCCATCTGTATCAATATTAGTATCTGGTTTGCCATCACCATCTGTATCACAGTTAAGATCACATTTTCCATCGCCATCATTATCGCAATTTAAATCGCAAACTTTATCGCCATCTATATCAATATTTATATCTGGGAACCCATCACCATCTGTGTCACAGTTAAGATCACATTTGCCATCGCCATTGGTATCTTGATTCATAAGATTATCATCTGGTTTTTTATCACCATCTGTGTCTATATTAACATCTGGTCTACCATCTTTATCAACATCAATATTAATATCTGGTTTGCCATCACCATTAGTATCAATATTAGTATCTGGCTTTCCGTCACCGTTATTATCAATATTTATATCTGGCTTTCCATCTCCATTAGTATCACAGTTAAGATCACATTTACCATCACCATCTGTATCTTGATTCATAAGATTATCATCTGGTTTACCATCACCATCTGTGTCGCAGTTGAAATCACATTTGCCATCACCATTGGTATCAATATTTATATCTGGTTTACCATCGCCATTGGTGTCACAATTAACATCACATTTGCCATCACTATCTGTATCACAGTTAACATCACATTTGCCATCACCATTAGTATCACAATTGATGTCACATTTGCCATCGCCAGTTTCATCTATATTAATATCTGGTTTACCATCGCCATTAGTATCGCAGTTAACATCACATTTGCCATCACCATCTGTGTCACAGTTAAGGTCGCATTTGCCATCACCATCAATATCAATATTTATATCTGGGAAACCATCTCCATTAGTATCGCAGTTGAAATCACATTTTCCATCACCGTTTGTGTCTTGATTCATAAGATTATCATCTGGTTTACCATCGCCATTGGTATCAACATTTATATCTGGTTTTTTATCTTTATCAACATCAATATTTATATCTGGTTTACCATCACCATTAGTATCAACATTTATGTCTGGTTTGCCATCACCATTAGTATCAATATTAATATCTGGTTTACCATTGCCATTTGTATCACAGTTAAGATCGCATTTACCATCGCCATTGGTATCTTGATTCATAAGATTATCATCTGGTTTGCCATCACCATTAGTATCGCAGTTGAAATCACATTTTCCATCACCATCATAATCAATATTTATATCTGGTTTGCCATCACCATCAGTATCAATATTTATGTCTGGTTTACCATCTCCATTGATATCAATATTAATATCTGGTTTTTTATCACCATCAATATCAATATTAATATCTGGTTTGCCATCTCCATTAGTATCACAGTTAAGATCACATTTTCCATCACCATTGGTATCAATGTTTATATTTGGTCTTCCATCTCCCGTAGTATCACAGTTAAGATCGCATTTACCATCTCCATTAGTATCAATATTAATATCTGGTTTGCCATCACCATTGGTATCGCAATTTAAATCACATGTATTAGTGTTATCTAAATCAATATTAATATCTGGCCTTCCATCACCATCAATATCACAGTTAAAATCACAAATTCCATCACCATTAATATCTTTATTAACTAAGTTAACATCAGGAATTCCATCACCATCAGTATCAACATTAAAATGTGCTTTTCTATCACCATTGTAATCAATATTTATCATATATTCCTTGCCATCTTTACCAGTAACCAAGCAATTAATATCACAAATTCCATCACCATCAATATCTAAGTTAGTATCAGGAATTCCATCACCATTGGTATCACAATTCAAAGTACAAGTTTTACCAACATTAGAATAAGCAAAATACAATCCTAATAGGGTAATTAATATAATTAAAATACATAAAATTATAATTATAATAGTTTTTCTTTTATCTTCTTCCCTTTCTTTTTCTAGTATTGCATACTGTTCTTGTAAATTCATATCATCCATAACTGACACTCCCTACTATTAAAAAGTATAACACAATGCGCTCTTATTCGCAATAATAAAATAGTAAAATATCTTCCAAATAAATAAAAAAAGCGAAAATAATCGCTTCTAATTTTCCTTTGTAGGTTCTACTTTTAATAAAGCTTCTAAAGTCTTATTAAAATTATGATTTTGATCCGCACCTGTATTCTTATAACTTACTTCTAAAGTATAATTATAAACTTCTTCTACTGCAGTTGTTTTTCTTTCATTTAACAATACTATCTCACCAGTTTTTCCTGTAATATCTCCTGTAAAAACTCCACCTTCACTATCAGTCAAAGTATAAACAAGTTCTTCACTATCTTTAACACAAGCATTACTATTAGCATTATAATTAGCATCTGTACATTTAACAAAAGTATTAGAATTAATAACCAATTTAATTGTATAATTAGCAGTATTTTGTGACTCAATAGGAGTTACTGTAATATTAAAATTCTTACTTGACTTTACTCCTGGTAAAGCATTTGCAAGTGAAATACTACTAGAACCAGCATCATACTTAACATTAATAAGCTTAGCAGTACTTATATTAGTTGATCCTCCTTCACCTGTAACATTAGCTCCATTACTAACAAAATACGCAAAAGAATATCCCCCAGAAATTAACAACACACACACAACAATCGCTAACAAAATTGTCTTCTCACTAGAATGTAACTTCATAATACGCCTCCACAACTATTATATATACTATACTTTTATATTACCAAACAATTCGACATATTTCAAGATATTTAGTATTAGTTCTACAAAAAAAATCTATCATTTGATAGATTTTCAATTTTGCTATTCAATATCTTATTGATTAACAGGAGTACTTCCAACTGGAACAACAGAATCAATAGCTAGAGTAATAGTTTTATTACCAGCATCAGCATTTTGATCTACATCTTTTTCTGGATACTCTACTACTAAATAATAATACTTAGTCGAACCAGTATTTACATTGCCACTAAAAGCAATTGTAGCAGTAGTATCACCAGCAGCTATTGTACCACTAGCAGAATCAATCTTAGTTCCTAAACCAGCATTAACTGTACAAGATTGAGAATATTTAATCTCTGTAGCAGTACCTTTATTGGCAACTGGATCACAAGTAACTGGTGTTTGTCCTTCAGCTAATGGAGTAGAAGTTTCATATAAACTATAATTAACTTCAAAAACAAAAGCTTCAGATAAAGTTACACTTCCGTTTAAAGTATAAGTTGAATTATAAGTTCCTGTTTTTCCAGCTTCTAATTCTGCAGCAACTGTAGCTCCAATATAATTCATAGTACCTGGATAAACAACATTAGAACTAGGATTAACTTTACCAAAATTTAATGTTACACCAGCAACAGATTCAGCAGTTTTTACATCAGTAGTACCAGTTGCATCACCTGTTGTACCATTTGTAGCAGTAAAGTACGCAAATGTAGCTCCTACTACTGCAACTAATAATGTTGCTACTGCAATAACTGTTAATAGAACTGTATTTTTCTTTTCCATGGTTTGACCTCCTTTACTGTAAAAATCATATCAGAAAAAAAAGGTTTATGCAACACTTTTTATACAATTTATTTTATTATTTTAACATTATTGGCAATAAGTGTTAAGGCAACCTTCTTTTTTTCTGTATTGATATCTAAAACATAACATTTTACTATATCCCCTACATTTAACACTTCATTAGGATGCTTTATATAATCCTCACTTATTTGCGAAATATGCACTAAACCATCATTTTTAAGGCCTATATCTATAAATGCTCCAAAATCAATAACATTTCTAACTACTCCTTCGAGTTCCATTCCAATACTCAAATCTTCTAACGTTAAAATATCACTTTTTAAAATTGGAGCTTTTATAGAATCGCGTGGATCTCTAAGTGGCGAAATAAAACATTTAATAATATCTTCGACAGTATAAGGATCTGAATTAAGTTTATTTGCTAAATCTTCACAATCAACTGATGCTAAAACTTTACCTATCTTTTCACCTCCTATATCACTTAAAGATAAACTAAACAAATTTAAAATCTGTAAAGCAATATTATAACTTTCAGGATGTATTGCTGTTTTATCCAGAATATTACTACCATCAGGAATTCTTAAAAAACCAATTGCTTGCTCATAAACTTTTGCACTAAAAACTTTAGATAACTCTTTTCTTTCCAAAATTTTACCACAGCTTTTCTTATATTCCATTAATTTATCAATCATCTTTTTATTCATTCCAGAAATATAATTTAACAACTCTCTAGATGCTGTATTTACATTTACTCCAACACTGTTAACTGCAGTAGATACTACAAATGTCAATTCTTCGTCAAGCTTTTTTTCAGAAACATCATGTTGATACATACCTACACCAATACTTTTAGGTTCAATTTTAACTAGTTCAGATAATGGATCAATAAGACGTCTTGCAATTGATACAGCACTACGTTCCTCCACATGTAAAGTAGGAAATTCTGTTTGAGCTAATTTACTAGCAGAATAAACACTAGCCCCTGCTTCATTTACAATAATATAAGAAACTGGTCTTGTAGCTTCTTTTATAACTTTAGCTACAAATGCTTCACTTTCTCTAGAAGCAGTTCCATTTCCAATAGCAATTATATCAACATTATATTTACTTATTAAATCTAAAATTTTAGCTTTAGATTTCTCTATCTCATTCTTAGGTTCATGAGGATAAATAACATCTATATGTTCCATTTCACCTGTTCCAGATATTACAGCTAATTTACAGCCTGTTCTAAATGCTGGATCAAATCCTAAAACAGTTTTACTTTTAATTGGCGGTTGCATCAGCAAATTATATAAATTCTTACTAAAATTACTTATCGCAGAAACTTCTGCATTTTCTGTTAATTCACTTCTAATTTCTCTTTCCACACTTGGAAGAATCAATCTTTTTAAAGCATCCTTAATAGCTAACTCTAATAATTTAGTTGTATCTTCATTATTTTTATGAATCAATTTTCCTTTTAAATAATTTTCTAAATACTCATTATTAGTATCTATACTAACAGATAATACGCCTTCTTTCTCTCCTCGATTAATAGCTAAAACTCTATGCTGCTTAACATTCTTAACTGGTTCACTATAATCATAATACATCTCATAAACTTGATTTTCATCTTCTGCTTTTTTCTTTTTACTAGTTTTTAATATTCCAAACTTAAAAGTATTAGCTCTAATATACTTTCTAAAATTAGCATTATCACTTATGCTTTCTGCCACAATATAATTAGCTTGTTCCAAAGCAAAATCTATATCTAATACTTTATCATTTAAATACTTTTTCGCTTCTTCTCTAATATTTTTATTTTCTCTAAAAATTTCTTTAGCTAATGGTTCTAAACCTAACTTAATTGCTTCTGTAGCTTTTGTTTTCTTTTTTTCTTTAAAAGGTCTATATAAATCTTCTATTTCTACTAATTTAGAAGCAGCCATAATACTTTCTCTTAATTCATCAGTCAGTAAACCTTTTTCATCTATTAAACGAATTACATCTTCTTTTCTTTTTAATAAATTAACTTGATAAGTATATACTTCATTAATCTTACTAATTTGATTTTCATCTAAATTACCTGTCGCTTCCTTTCTATATCTTGCAATAAAAGGAATCGTTGCTCCTTCACTTAATAAATTAAGGGTATTATTTACCTGAAATTCTTTAACACTTAATTCTAAACATATATTTTTTATAATATTTTGATCCATACTTTCTACTCCTAACTTTTTAAATATATCATAAGACCAAATCATATTGCAATATCTTTTACAATTGTATATAATAAGTAACATTTAGAAAGGAATTGTTTATGACATTTGAAATGCCTCATTCCGATATTTTATTTATCGAATTAATAAGATTATATGTTTTAAGTAATGACACAAATACTATTTCCAAAAATGCTTTAGAAAATGCTTTAGCAATTCTAATTGAGATAGTAGAAGAAGAAACAAATTCTGATATTTATTACGATTTTGAAGAAGAATTAAATGAGTTTTTAGATAAATACTCTGATTTTTTTAATGAATCTACTAAGGATATTACTATAACAGAAGATATTGAAATTATTTATGAAACTATTTTAAAATCTCTTAAGCCAAACACTATCGACTTTGACATATCTAGATTAATTTACAATACTGATATTTACAAAGCTTTAAATATTAATATTCCAAGGTCAATTATTGCTCCATATTTAGATGCTAATAAAAGACTTTTAAGTGTTTTAACAGCTATAGCTTCTAATGAATCAAATAATTATGATTCAAGCGATTTAATAGAGAATTTAGAAAGAATTCGCGACTATTTAATAGATTTATTTAATAATATAGATAATGCTACTTTAACTAAAATAAATATCATTACCCATTTGTATGATTTAGAACATATGCCAGAAGTTAATGATACTGAGGATTATCCTTGGATGATTATCATTTTTTCTAACAGTAGTGAAAAATGGCAAACCATAACTTATAGTACTATAGCTAGTTATGCTAATGAAATTTTTGAATCTCAAAGTAGTAAAAATGAAATGATACTTAACGATTTCTTTGAAGACTATGAACCTTCAGAAGAACCAAAAATTACTTTAAATATCATTGAAGTATTTCTAACAATATTCATTATATACCTTAATAAATTTCTTAAAATTACTGGAAATATTCCGGGAAAAGATACAATTATAATAAAAAAATACTTACTATTATCTCTTCCTGAATTAGGTGAAAGTTTAGAATATTTTCTAAATAATAAAACTCTTGATAATATGCCTTTGCCTATTCTACCTGAACAAATTGAAGAAGATTATGAAAACGAATTATACCAAACTTGTAAAAAGATTATTCCCGAAATCCATATTTCTAACCAAAGGCTAGACAAAAATCCTAAAATTTATAGTGACATCATAACTAAGGCTATATTTATTAAAACTTTCTTAAAAATAGCTAGAAATAACCATTTAAAAGACCAACTAAATAATAAAATTGCAAACCCAAACTATTATAAAAATCCTGGTTATGAAATTTCTACAGACATTATAGACAGCATTATTTTTAATGATAATTTAGATTTAATAAGATAGACCTATTTTTTTAATTCAACCTATGTTATAATAAAAATATCATAAGGGGATTAAAAAAACATTTTTCACAACCTTAAATAATATTAAGAAGGATTAACAAACCTCACCCCTGATTAATATTATTAATTTTCTAATTTAGAAAAACATTTTAATTCCATGAGTAATCTAAAAATATGATAATGACGCTTAAAATCTAAGAATTATGAGCTATTGCATTATCTTTTTTTATTTGCTATAATAACTTTTAATTTACAAGGGAGAAATCATAATGACACTACATTCTGAAATTCTTTTTCTAGAAATAATAAAACTTTATTTCAAAAATAATTCTAACCCACTTCCTCTTAAAAATTTAAAAAACGCTTTTTACACACTCTTAGAAATAATTAGTATAAAAGAAAGAAAAAAATATTATTTTAATTTTAATGAAGCTTTAGCTCATTTTAAAGATATCGCTGAAGATTACATTAATATTGATAATGAAAGTTTATTCCTAAGAGAAGAAACAGAAATGTTAGAAAGCTTAATATTAGAACATCTAAACTCTAATTTTAGTAGTCTTGATTATGATATAGAAGAATATATACATAATATTGCAATGTACAAAGTTTTAAATATAACTATTCCATTAGACAAAACTAAAGACTTATTTAATCTTAATAGAAAAATTATGGATACAATATATAAAATTGCTGAACTTGAAATTACAGAAAAACCTAATAATAATGAAATAGACTCTTTAAAAGAATTATTAAGAGACATATATTCTAATTTTCAAACGATCGCATTAGATGAATTAACTGACATAAAGATGTGCTGTGCTTATTACAATTTCCTAGCAAATACTACTGATACTAGTTGGCAAATAGCTCTTTTTTCAAACAATCCCGCAGAACTAAGTTCCCTTGCTACTAAACTAATTGAATTTATATATCCCGAATTGGAATTAAAATTAAAGAATGGTGAAGAAGATATTAATGAAATATTTGATAATGAACTAATAATTTTACTTATTAATTTACTTCTTTCATTAAACTTATACTTAAAAAATAATAAAAATTCTCCTGGATATGAAGAATTAACTCATCGCAAATATCTATTATTAGCCCTTCCCGATTTAAAAGCTATTTTAGATTATTTCTTAAGCAACAAAACAATTGATGATTTAAAATTACCACACATTTCTACTGATTATATCACTACAACTTCTTTTGAACATTTAAAACCATTTATTCTTAAATGCTTATCTAAACTAAAATATTCTGATCAAGAAATAACATCAAACCCTCATCTTTATGCTAAAACAGTTATTAACATTTTATTTATAAAAGCCTTTTTAACTTATTCTATAAATACACAATCTAAAAAACAAATCGAATTTCTACTATCAGTAAACATAGCTAATAATAACCCTAAATATTCTATAACCCAAAAGCTATTAAATGAATTATTAATTGAAGAATTAAAACTCCTAAAATAGCTAGCAAAACTTTACAAAAAAACGTTTTTATGATAAACTAAGTTAGTTTAAAAAAAGAAAGAAGTTGAGTTTATGGAAAAAATCATAAATATCGCTGTGGTTGCTCACGTTGATGCTGGAAAAAGTACTTTAGTTGATGCATTATTAGAGCAAAATGGTATATTTAGTAATCATGAAGAAGTTCAAGAACGAGTTATGGATTCTAACGACATTGAACGTGAAAGAGGTATAACAATTTATTCTAAGAATTGTGCTATTCGCTACAAAGATTATAAAATAAATATTGTTGATACTCCAGGACATGCAGACTTTTCTAGCGAAGTAGAACGAGTTATAAAAACAGTTGATACAGTAGTTTTACTAGTAGATTCTGCCGAAGGACCAATGCCTCAAACAAGATTTGTTTTAAATAAAGCATTAGAACAAAATTTAAAGCCAATATTATTTATTAATAAAATTGATAAAAAAGATGCTAGACCAGAAGAAGTTGTAGACATGACATTTAACCTATTTATGGAATTAAATGCTACAGATGAACAGTTAGACTTTCCAATAATTTATGGTATTGCTAAAGAAGGAAAAGCAACTACTTCCCTATCTGATGAAGGAAAAGATATTTCTCCATTATTAGAGACTATAATTGATCAAGTAGAACCTTTTAAAGGAAGTGAAAATGATTCATTACAACTACAAATTTCTAATTTAGGATATGATGATTATATTGGTAGACTTGGTATTGGCCGTATTAATAAAGGAAAAATTAAAAACGGAGAAACAGTTACACTTGTAAGAAATAATGGTACAGAATCATCATTTAGAATAAGTAAACTATTTGTTAATGAAGGAATCAAAAAAGTAGAAAAAGATTTTGCTTATTATGGTGACATTGTTACAATCGCAGGATGTTCAGATATTTCTATTGGTGATACTATATGTGAAAAAGGTGTTATTGACCCCCTACCACCAATTATTATTGAAAGACCAACATTATCAATGAACTTTTTAGTAAATTCTTCCCCTTTTGCAGGAAAAAGTGGTAAATTTTTAACAACAAGACATATTAAAGAGCGTTTAGAAAAAGAATTAGAAACCAATGTTGGCCTTCAAGTGGAAGAACTTGTAGGCACTGATGGTTACAAAGTAAGTGGTCGTGGCGAATTACATTTATCGATATTATTAGAAAATATGCGTCGTGAAGGATACGAACTATCTGTATCTAAGCCAGAAGTTTTAATTGAAGAAATAGATGGCAAAAAGTGTGAACCATTTGAACGTGTAATAATTAACGTTCCAAGTGACTATTCAGGAACAGTTATTAATGATTTACAAGAAAGAAAAGGAACTTTAGAAGTTATTACAAACAATGACGACAATTTTGTTCATCTAGAATTTTTAGCACCAACAAGAGGACTTATAGGATATCGTAGTGCATTTATTACTAACACTAAAGGTGAAGGAATAATGGTTCGCAGCTTTGATTCATATAAACCATATGTTGGAGCAATAGCTAGACGTAAAAATGGTGTTCTAGTTTCAATGGAAAATGGCAAAGCTTTAGGTTATTCTCTATGGAATTTAGAAGACCGTGGAACTTTATTTATTGATCCAGCAACAGATGTTTACATAGGAATGATAATAGGTATACATAATCGTGACAATGATTTAAATGTCAACCCATGTAAAAATAAAAATTTAACTAACACTCGTTCTAGTGGTAATGACGAAGCTATAAACTTAACTAGACCTAAAAAAATGACTTTAGAAGAAGCTTTAGAGTTTATTGAAGATGATGAATATGTAGAAGTTACACCAACAGATATTAGACTTAGAAAAGCTATATTAGATCCTAACGCTCGTTTTAGAAATAACAAATAAAAAGATTTGAGAAAATACTCAAATCTTTTTTTAACTTAACTTTACACCATTTCTTTCAATATTATTACTTAAAAATTTTCTTGAACCATCTGGCTTAATTATATAAGAAGCTGACATAAACTTACCAGTATCTGGATCCATAACATATACATCAACTGTTATTTGATAACCAACTAAACCTGTACCTGCATTATTTTTTACACTATAATAGCTAGACTTTCTACTAAATTGATTAGTTTTAGTTTGGAATCCCATACTAGTTAATTTACTTGTAATACTAGAATTATCCCTCATATCAACAGAATCATTATAAGTTATATTTGGATCTACAGCACAATTATTTTTAATCAAACTGACAGACAATATTTTTGAAGTATCATAAGAAGTATCACCATATTTACATGTAGTATCAGTACTTCCACCACCTGATTTATTCTTAACTACTACTTGTGAACTTGCAGTTTTTCCGCCAGCTGTAGCCGTAACAGTTACAGTACCAGCTTTATGAGCTGTAACAACACCATTTTGAACAGATGCAATACTAGGATCTGAACTAGCCCATGTTACAGTGCCATTTACAGCATTACTAGGATTAACAGTTACTTTAAATGATTTGGTATCACCTGCGTATAAGTACATAGTTTTAATATCTAATGCTATACTTCTTACATATTGAACTTGAGGTTTATCCCCACCTGTTGGTGGTTTAGGAGTAACTGGATCATCTGGAATTACTTCCCATTTAGCCACTAGAGTTATATCTTGATTAATTGTATTCTTAAAATCAAAAGCTATATTATCAAGATACCAACCCGCAAAATAATATCCTTCTTTTACAGGTGCACTAGGTTCAGCAATTGAGCCACCTTCTTGAACTCTAATACTATCAACAGCGCTTCCACCGTCAGAATTAAATGAAACTGTATAAATTATTGTATCAGGACCATTAATAACAAGATTAGCTTCCATTGGTTCAGAAATATTTCCATAAACATCTTCTGCCACTATTTTAACTACGTGCGTTCCAACTTTTTTAATATCTGAGTAAATAATCTTATTTCCTTCGCTATCTACATCTTTATCATAAAAACTAATTTTACAATCACCAGAAACATCATAACACAATTGAACGAAATCAGAAGGTTTATATTCATCTCCATCAAATATCTCTAAATCTTTAGTTATAATAACTGGCGAAGTCTTATCTTGAACTATTAAATTAACTGTGTATTCTTTATCTAACAAATATATTGTAATTCCATACAAAGCAGGATTTTTCAAAATAGGTACAACACATTCAAAATCCTCAATATCTCTATCACCATTTGTAATAGCTTCCATTTCTTCAGCACTACATAAATTAATATCATATCCTATTTCAAATTCATTAGGATATTCAATCTTAATATCATTAATATCAACATTCTCTAATTTAGTAAAGTAATCAACAGCTTCTGGCAAAGTACTTCCAGCCTCCAAAACTAATTCCTCTTTAAACTCAAAAACAGGAACAATTGGATCAACCTTAGGTTTTTTATCACCACGTGTAGCTAAGATAACAATTATTATAATAATAATTAAAACTAAAGACGATACACCAATTACTAACCACTTCATTTTATCTTTTTTAGCATATCTTTTTATATAACTCTCATCAAAAATAAATCTCTTCTTCATATGTTATCTTCACCCTTATTTTAACTATAACATAATATTAACATATATTTAATAAAAAAGAAAGACGATTTTTATTTTAAAACCTTAACTTATAAGTATTAAAAGTAAAAATAAACTATAAAAAACAGAATAAAATTAATTTATTCTGCTCCCACTACTACATATGGATTATTCTGAGTACCTGTTCCTCCTGATTTAAAAACCACATCTGCTTTTAGGTTTATTACTGGACGTATACCAAACACACTATAAGCATACCAGTTACTTAAAAAACCACTTGATGTTACATAGGACATATTAACATCATCGTACCAATGAGAAGGAGACATAGTCCAGTAATTTTGGCCATTATATAAATAATATTGCATATTATCTGTTCCTCTACCACCTGCATACATCACTTCATCTACTGTTATCAGTCCCGTTTTTAAAATATATATATCTAATGATGTACAATTATAAGTAGGCAAATTGCTATCTCTTCTTGTTAATGGAGTATAGAACATTGTGCTACTTGGAGCGCTTGACCAACTTTGTCCATTCTCTACATTTCTATCATTACAGTATTTGCCATCTGCTACTTTATTTGCATAATGTATATTATTTCCTATATTTGTATTATACCAGTTTTCTAGTGCTGTTTTAATTGTTGAATCATTTCCACTTGTGGTACTATCAGGTCTTTGTAACCCTTCTGTATAAGTCCAACCTACATATTCGCTTTTACCAGAACTTGAGTTATATGGTGTATTTGAGACTATACTATCTGTTGTTGTTTCACCATTTGTATGGCATGTTGCTCCATCATATATTAATCTCATTGTACCATCACCATTAATACGAATGATGCGCCAGCAATATCCTCCAAATTTTACATAATTAGTTGTTGTAGCGCCTCGCCAATAATAAGATGTTCCTCCATACATTCCATCACTTACAGCATATACTCCTTCATCTGTTGTCGCTATTACACTAAAGTCTGGTGTTTCTGTTTTTGCATTTAATCCTGCAATTATATCTTTTGTAGTTATACCTTCTTCTGCAAATTCTACTTCTACTTTTCCACTTATATTTTTATTCATATTATGATTCTGATCTTTTCCTGTATCTTTAAATGTTATTTCTAAAGTATAGTTATAATCTGTACTTGTTGTTACTGTCTTTGTTTCTAAAAGAATATTTACTTCTCCTGTTACTCCAGTCAAATCTCCTGTTTTTAATACTAACCCACTAGAATCTTTTAATGTATATATTAGTTCTGATGCCTCTTTCTCACAATCATTACTTAAACTATTATAATTATCATCACTACATTTTACAAAAGTATTCTCTTCTATCTTTAACTTTATTGCATATGTTACTTTATTTATCCCTTTTGTTGGAGTTACATTAACTCTAAAACTTTTACTTATTGTATCTTTAGGATTTATTGTTCCTGCTAATTTATTATCACCTGCATCATAAGTTACCTTTAATAAATCTGCTTTTGCTGTTGTTTTAGCTCCTGTTCCTTCTACACTTGCTCTTATCATATAAAAGGCAAATGATATTCCTACTCCTATTACTATTAACACTCCTAAACCTACAAATAACTTACTTTTCATATTTACCTTCCTTTTTACTTAACCATTTTAATACTATTTATCTACATTTTCATTACCTTCGACAAAACTTGTCAAAACTTACCAAAAACATAAATAGGCTCGTCACAAATTGCAATTACAAAATGTATTGCTACTATAACTACATTATAAAATATTATTGACTATTAATCAACATAATTGTGATTATATTTAACATTTATGCAACAAAATAACTATAGATTTTTCTAATATATTAATTAATATTCTCTTAATATAAAATAATATATAGAAAGGGTTTGGTAAAATATGGCATTTAATTTAAATTTAGAAAAAAAAGAATCTATTAATAAATGCATTAGATTCCCAGTTAAAGTTATATCAAATATTGAAAAAATTGCCGAAGATAACAATATATCATTTTCTAAATTTGTTATTCAAGCTTGTGAATATGCAATAAAAGACATAGAAACTCAAAAGAAAAAAGAAAAGATAAAATCTTAAAAAAATGTTCAGCATCAAACTGAACATTTTTTTATTTATTATTTAAAGCTTCTTCCAATTCCTCTTTTGTCATTTTAGTATAGCCTTTAATACCTTTTTCTTTAGCTTGGCTTCTTAACTCTACTAAAGTCTCATCATCAGCTATTTCATCTTCAGGAATTAATTTCCCAGTTTTAACTAAAGAATCAATTTGTTCTTTTGTTAATGTTTCATGCTCTACTAAAGTATCAGCAAGCAAATGCACTAATTTTTCATTATCTCTTAAGATTTTTTGAGCTTTTGAATAACATTCTTCTACAATTTTTCTAACTTCTTCATCTATTTCATGAGCAACTTTATCTGAGAAATTTTTAGTCTTACCATAATCTCTTCCCAAGAAAACTCCTTCTGTTTTTTGTTCATATTGTACAGGTCCTAAATCACTCATACCATATTCTGTAACCATAGCTCTTGCAATATTTGTAGCTCTTCTAAAATCATCAGAAGCTCCAGTTGTAATTTCTTTCAAGAACATTTCTTCACTAACACGACCACCTAGTAAACCAATAATTTGAGCTTCTAATTCTTTTTTAGTCATAATAGCTATTTTTTCTTCTCTTGGAAGCATCATAGTATATCCGCCTGCGACACCTCTTGGAATAATAGTTATCTTATGAACTTCATTCGCATCCTCAAGTTTTATTCCAATAACAGCATGACCAGACTCATGTATAGCAACTAAACGTTTTTCTTTATCAGTTATTTTACGACTAACTTTTGCAGGTCCCATTAAAACTCTATCAGTAGCCTCATCTATTTCATCCATTGTTATAGCTGGCTTATCACGTCTAACAGCAAGTAAAGCTGCCTCATTAAGAAGATTTTCTAAATCTGCTCCACTAAAACCTGGAGTTCTAAGGCTTAAATTTTTAATATTAACATCTTTATCTAAAATCTTATTACGAGCATGAACTTTTAATATCGCTTCTCTTTCATTAGCATCTGGAAGACTTACTGTTACTTGTCTATCAAATCTTCCTGGACGTAATAATGCTGGATCAAGAACATCAGGTCTATTAGTAGCTGCCATGATGATTATTCCTTCATTCTCACCAAAGCCATCCATTTCAGTCAATAATTGATTTAATGTTTGTTCTCTTTCATCATGACCACCACCAAGACCAGTACCTCTTTGGCGTCCTACAGCATCTATTTCATCAATAAATATTAAGCATGGTGCACTTCTTTTAGCATCCTTAAACATTTCTCTAACACGACTAGCACCAACACCAACAAACAACTCCACAAAATCTGAACCACTTATATAAAAGAATGGTACATTTGCTTCACCTGCTACTGCACGTGCAAGTAAGGTTTTACCAGTTCCTGGAGGACCTACAAGTAAAACTCCTTTTGGTATTCTAGCGCCTAATTTTTGAAATTTCTTAGGATTTTTTAAGAAATCAATTAATTCCTTAACTTCTTCTTTTTCTTCTTTTAAACCTGCTACATCATTAAACTTAGCTTGATGCTTATCATCACTAAGCTTAGCCCTACTCTTACCAAAATCCATAGATCCTTTATTAGAGCTTGCAAGTTTAGAAAATAAAACATAAGAGATAACTACTAAAACTACTAATGGTAATACATTTACAAATATATACAATAATGCACTAGAACCTGGATCAGATTCTGTCTTATATTCTTTTATGTTTTTATCCTTTACATAATTAGTTATATTAGAAATTTCATCTTCAACAACTTTAACTTCAAAAGTTTCATTAGTTTTATATCCATCCAATTTACCACTTACATAGTAAACTGATTCACTACTCTTAGGCATAAGAGTAATCTCTGTAACTTTCTCTTCTTTTAAAGCAGCAATTAACTCACCACTAGTTAATTTATTAACTTTTTGTCTTCCCAAATTTAAAAACAAAAATGTTGCACATATAATAATAAGTAATATTAAATAAGGGAAAAAATTTCTTACTGCATTGTTTTTCTTTACATCTTTAATGTTCATATTTATTCCTCCTCATATGAAAGTATTATATCATATATTCCGTCTCTTTCCACATCAAATTTTGATTTTTTTACACCAGGTAGCCAAAGAACCACATCATTACTATCTGTAACTATAGGAAAATTATTCCTTTGGCTCATTTTTACTTTCTCATCAATTAAAATATCTTTAACCTTTTTTGTACCACCTAAATTTTTTACTTCTATTTTATCACCATTATGTCTACTCCGAACAATAATTGGCAATTTGATATGTTTACTATTTAATCTTAAAACATAATTATTTTTTATTTCACTACTAGATATTTTTTTAATAATACCTGTATCTAAGTTCAAAGTATCACTTAAAACATAATAAAATTCTCCTGATAATTCTAGCTTTGTAATACTTAAATAATTATAATCTTTTCTAGCACTATAATTATTGGGCAAATTAACATAGCCATTACTTTTATCACTAAATATTAGCTTAATTATTAATTTAATATGTGTATATCCTACTTTATATAAATCATTATCATAAGCTTCATAAAGAATATATTCAATTACTTTTTCTAGTAAAAATTCATCTAATTTTATTAATTCTTTAATTTTATATCCCTTATCGCTCTTTAAATTAATTATTAATTCTTTTACATATGCATCTATAAACTTACTAGCTTTGTCTATTTCGCTACTAAATTTTAAAAACTTCAAATGCACAAGAGGATTTTCTGCTTTTAAAAATGGCAAAACATCTGCTCTATATCTATTACGTGTATAATCTAAAGAATAATTACTCTTATCAACATAATATTTATAATTATTATTATCCATATATTTTAAAATATCAGCTTTTGTTACTTCAATTAATGGCCTAATTAACTTATAACTATCCATATCACTTTCTCTTCTAAAGCCACCATAACCATTTAAACTACTTCCTCTTACAATACGCATTAAAATAGTTTCTACTAAATCATCACCATGATGAGCAGTCATTAAAAAATTAGCTTTATATTTTACACATAATTTATTAAAAAAGTCATATCTTTTACATCGAGCTTCACTTTCTAAATTATCATGATTATACTCTTTTATTTCCATATATTCAAAAATAAAGTTATGCTTCAAAGCATAATCTTTAACAAAATCAGACTCTATCTCTGATTCTTTTCTTAACTTATGATTGACATGAGCAACAATTACCTTTACATTAAACTTTAACTCACTTAACAAGTGTAGCAAACACATTGAATCTGGTCCACCTGAAGTACCCACTACAACTATATCATCTTTCTTTAAAAGCCGCTCTAAATAAAAGATTACATCATTCATATAAATTTCTCCATGCCTTACTATTTTATCGCATTAATTAAGTTATATCAAGTCCTTTTCGTTTATCGGAGATTCATGATTTAATATTGAAATTACATTTCTAACTACAGCTGAAATATTAAATTTTACAATATCATCTTCTTCATTATCCTTTCGTTTCATAATATAATCTAAAAAGCCTAAATCACTTGTTTTATCCAAAATATTATTACCTTTTAAATAATGAAAATAATCTTGTAACAAATCACTTAAAGTTCCCATATACGTATTTATTGTATTATCATCATTTACTAAACCAATTCCATAAATAGTGGCAATAAAAGGATTAGATTTCTCTAATAAATCTTTTAAGATAAAATTATTATTACAATAATTAATAAAAGGTCTAATATCTTTTTTATTATAAAATCTTATTACTATACCTTCATTTGTAGCTTTCACATGAAATTTAACTGTTGCTTTTATACTATTTCTAATTAAATACATAAAAGTAGTTTTTAAAGCACTTATCATATACTCATACTTCACTGGAAAATACACTTTCACAGCCTCTCTAAAATCTGCCTTTTTTAATGTATTAAAAGCAATATAATAAGTAGCATTCTCTTTATAATTAAGTTTCCTTGTATCATATTTTACTAAAGAATCATTTAAGCTTTTTAAAAAATCATTATAAAAAACTTCTATATCTGATACTAATCCTTTATTTTTCTTCACACCTAAATATTTAAGCATATAATAAAAATCATCACTATTATAATCCTTATTAGATATTTTTATATCACTTTCTATTTTCTTTAAAAAATCATTAATTGTCATCCAAATCAACCCTTTTCATGTATACATACAAATTATCTTTTTTCCAAATTTCATAATCATTTTTCTTAAAAAATCTTACAGCTTTTTCATTACCTTTACAAAACTTAATTGCATCTATATATTTATTATTTCTTTTTAATATCTTAGTACCTATTCCTAAATAACGATATTTTCTTTCCACATATATAAGCTCTAACACACTATCTTTAATAAAAAAAGCTCCAATTAATTTAAAATTATAATAAATAAATCTCCCCCATTTATAATTTTCTTCAAAATAATTATTAACGTTTTTTGTAACCTCTAAATCTTCATTTTTCATATAAGGAGCCATTACAACTAATTTATATTGAACCAATTGTGGTATCTCCTTTTTTCTCACTCTTCTAACTACTAACATTTTTCACCTTTATTAAATTATATATTATTTTTTACTATTTGTACAGAAATAAAAATTTAAAATAAATTTTACTATTATACAATTAACCTTTATAACATAACAAAAGAGTGCAATAACACTCTAATATCTACTGGTCCACCTATACCCAGCTCTATTTTCCATTAATGGTGGTGGAATTAAAACTGTCGAATTACTATATTTTATTGATGTCTTATACCATCCTTTAGCTACTCCATAATGCAAATGAGCACCTTTAGAACAAGTATCATAACCACCCATATAAGAAGCAGTTGTACGCCCTCCAGAGTAACCAATAACAGTATTTTGATCTACTACATCACCAGCTTTAACTGTATATGATAATAAATGGAAATAATAAATTGTATATTGTTGACCATTAACTGTAACATTTAAGAAAACCATATTACCACCACAAGAATTTCGATAAACAACTCCTGATACTACTCCTGCTGCTGTAGCATATACTGGTGTACCCTCTGCAGCATCTAAATCTATTCCCCAGTGCATTCTCCCCCATCTATAACCAATAGGACTTGTAACTACACTCTTAGTAAGAGGCCTTGTCCAACCTGTATTAATTGGAATTCTAGTACACGCACTTAATAAAACATCTTCACTACTACTTCCAGTTTCTTGCTTACATTTAACTTTATAGCTTTCATATAACTGTTTAGCAGAAGCTACTTCTTTACTTATTTCAGGTGCATATTCATCATAATCATCAATATTACTATGAAGTTGCTTTATTGCTGCTTCATTATTAGCAATTTTCTTCTCGATTTCTTTTTGTTTTTCTTCCAATTCAATTTTTAATTCTTCATTTCTTTTTATTTCAGCTTTTAAATTTGACACTGTATCTTGTATATAACCTGTAACTTGCTTTACAGCTTCTACTCTAGTTATTAATTCAGTCATAGAACTAGCTCCACTTACATATTCAACATAAGCATTATTACCTTCCATTTGTTGCATATATAATAAAACTTTTTCTGACTCTATTTTTAAAGCTTCAATTTTCTCATTAGAATTTAATATTTCCTTTTCTGCTTCATCATAATCAATTTCTGCCTGAGTAAGTTCTGCTTGAGACTGTTTAATCAAAGCCTCTTTTTTAGCAATATCTTGCTTAGCCTGCTCTGTCTTTTTCTCATTTTCCTGCTGTTTTTTTAGTAAACGTTCATATTCTAAACGTAAATCTTTTAAAGTTTCATTCTTTTTAGTACTCGTCGCAGCATAAATATTTCCTGGAATAAAAACTGTTAATAAAAATGCGATTACCAACAATATTCTTAATAAATATAATTTCTTCATCATATCTTCAAATACTTCCTTACTGCTCTAGCTGAACCAAACATACCAACAACTGCTCCAATAACAAGTAGTGCAAGAGAAGTCCAGAATACAAAAGGTATAGGTTTGACTAACTCAACAATACTTAATGCTGAAGTTGTACTAAATTTTTCATAAGCAATTATATATCCATATATAGTAATAATTATTGGAATAAATGAACCTATTACTCCAAGTAAAAAACCTTCAAATATAAATGGTAACTTAATTGCTATATTACTACTTCCAACTAAACGCATAATTTCAATTTCACTACGTCTTGAAAAAATAGTTAATTTAATTGTATTACTTATCAAGAATGCTGTAACAATCACTAAAGCAATTACCATACCAAAAGTTGCATTCTTTACTACACTAAATACTGAAATTATTTCCTCAACCATTCCTTCGCCATAGTTAGCACTTTCAATATCTTGTAATTTTCTAATTTCTTTAGCAGTTGGCGCCAAATCATTTACATCATCCACAGTTATTACAAAAGAGTCTAATAATGGATTAGTAGATAAATAATCAAGCGTTGTATTTAAAATATCCGAATAATTCTTCATTTCTACTTTCCATTCCTCTTTACTTTTATATACAGTCTCCTTGACATTATCAATCTTACCAATAGCTTTTTCTATTTCTTTTACTCTCTCATCAGAAGTATCTCTTTTAACATAAACTACAATTGTTAATTCTTGTTCTAACGTTTTTGTTACATTATTAACATTAATTGTTAAAATTATTGCTATAGCTACTAATATTAATGTAATAGTTGTACAAATAACACTCGCCATACTTAAACTAAAATTACGAAAAATACTTTTAAAAGAGTCTCTAATACTTCTACTAATAATCCTAAACACTTTCACTAGCTTTATAACTTCCTTTCATATGATCTTCCGCAAGTACACCACTATCAAGAACAATTACTCTTTTCTTCATTCTATTTACAATATCTTTATCATGAGTTGCCATAATAATTGTAGTACCTAAGTCTTTATTAATAGTCTCTAATACTTCCATTATTCCTTTAGAAGTCTTAGGGTCTAAATTACCAGTCGGCTCATCACAAATAAGTAGTTTAGGTTCATTAACAATTGCCCTCGCTATACAAACTCTTTGTTGTTCTCCACCAGACAACTCATTAGGAAAACTTCTAATTTTATCTTTTAATCCAACATGTTCTAATGCTTTTATAACTTTAGGTCTTATTTCACTATTTTTTAAGCCCATACATTCTAAGGCAAAAGCTACATTTTCATAAACGGTAAGCTTAGGTAAAAGCTTAAAATCTTGAAATACTATTCCTAGCTTTCTTCTTAATTTAAAAACTGTTCCATTTCTAAGTTTTCCAACATTAATGCCTCCTATTAGAACATCTCCCTTTGTAGGTTTTTCCTCTCGATATAGCATTTTAATTAAAGTCGATTTACCACTACCACTAGCACCTATAACAAAAACAAATTCGCCTTTATCTATATCCAAAGTTAAATCTGCAACTGCAGCTACACCATTTTTATATACTTTATAACAATTCTTTATTTGAATAAATTTCATGCCTACCTCCTACTACCATACTAAAACAATTATAACATAGTTTATAATTATAAGAAACAACAAAAACTGGAAAATAAAAACTTAGACGTCAATCTAAGTCTATTTTGTAACACCTCTAAATCCAACCTTTGCACTAATAGAACCATTTAATAATGAATTCTGTTGTACATTAGGTTCATAACTTAACCAGATATATAATTTATAACTAGTAGTTGTACCTTTATTAATATCTGTATTACCTAAAAGTGTAATATTAGATACATCATACTTACCATCTGTTGCAGAACTTGATAAAGTGACTCCACTAAAATCTCCACTAGCAACTTTTGTATCAGCAGAATATAAAGCCCATTTTAAATACTGACTTTTAAAATTACTAGTCATCTTTATATCAGTTAAATAAACATTATATGTTGCTGTATTAACATTTCCTTCTGGTAGTGTAATACTAAAAGAAGTATAATCAGCTTTTGTCAAAATATCCGCATCATTAATCAAATTAGCAGCACTTGCCTTTATATATTTATCATCCACAGTTCTAAAATTCATAACTAAAGCGCCACTGTATACATTAACACCTTGATTTTCTTTATTTTCCTCTTTAACAGAATTAACAAAATAAGCATAAGAACCACTAATACCAATAATAATTAAAGCCATAACCACAATAAGTGATCCCATCACATTATTTCTCATAGATTTCATAACATCCACCCTATTCTTAAAATAATTGTACCAAAAAAAATATATTTATACAATACCATTCTAAATAATTTACAAAAATCTTAACATAACTAATGTTTTTTGTCGTTTTAACACAAAAAAAGAATAGAATCTTAATCTATTCTATAATTTCAAAACCACTCTTTTTAATATGACTTATAAATCTTTCTTTAAAAGTTTGCAATTCTTTAGTTTCTAAAGTTTTATTATTACTTCCTAGAACATAGCGAATTGTATATTTATTTTCATATCTTCCTACAAGTTCATATTCTTTAATCAAATTACTTCTAAACTCTTTTAAAGATTCTCGTAAATCAGCATATTTTTTATCATTAACTATCACCGTATAATCTAAATTAACAGTTGGATATTTACTAACTTCTTTTGCTAATTTAACATCTTTTTCTAACTGTACAAATAAATCAAAATCAATATCCACTGTTACAACACATTTCTTTTTTCCAAGTTTGTTAGTAAGTACTTTATTAAGAACATTTATTTCGCCCATCTTATCATTATCTAAACTAATAATTTTACCTAAAGAGCTATCATAATAAGTTTTTTCATTTACATTATTTACAAATTGAACAGACTTATTTTTTACTATTTTAAATAAATATTTTACGACCATTTTAGCTTTACTATAAATAGCTTCCAAATTCTTTTCTTCATCAGCTAAAATTACACTAAGCACTCTTTTATTTTCATTATTTTTTATAATAGTACCAATCTCAAATATTTCAAAACTATTATAATTTTTAAAATTTTCTTTAACAATATTCATTAGTGAAAAACTCATATCATCTCTCAAAATATTATTAACATCTTTGCCTACTAATGAAACATTTTTAATATCCATATTAAATTCTTTTAATAAAGCTGAGTCATACCACATATAACTATTTACTTCATGCATATCAAACTTTGTAGCAAGAAGCTTTTTGACACTATATTCTTGATCAAAAATATTTTCATGTACAGTAGGAATTAAATCTAACTTAAGTGGTTTAGGTACAAAGTTCTCTAAACCATAAATACGCGCTATTTCTTCAATCAAATCTTGTTTTATTTTAATATCTTTAGTAGCTCTATTAGTAGGTACTGTTACCATATAATCATCACTAAAAACTTCTACTTTAAAACCTAAAGTTTCTAAAATATTTACTACTTGTGAATCAGCTAATTCTCTACCCATATAAATATTCAAAGTTTTTTTATCCAATTTAATAACTTCTTCTTTAATAGAATTAGGATAAACATCAGTTAAATTAGAAGCTACTTTCATTTCAGGATTCTCTTTACGAAGAATATATACAAGTCTTTTAATTGCTAAATCAGTCATATTAGGATCTAAACTTTTTTCATAACGTGCAGAAGCTTCTGTTCTAAGACCAAGTTTTACTGCAGATCTTCTAATACTACCAGCGTTAAATGTTGCTGACTCAATAAATGCACTTGTAGTATCACTTAATATTTCACTATCTAAACCACCCATTACTCCTGCAATACCAAAATATTTAGCTCCATTTTTAATCATTAACATTTCTTTAGTTAAAGTTCGCATAATTCCATCTAAAGTAGTATATTTATCACCTTCATTAGCGAGTCCTACTTCAATGTTTTTAACAATACGCGCATCAAAAGCATGCATAGGTTGACCAAGTTCAAGCATTAAATAATTTGTAACATCTACTAACAATGAAATAGAACGCATACCTACATAATATAAAAATATTTGCATATCAAGTGGTGTCTCATTATTTTTAATATTATCTATTTTTAAACCACAATAACGATAACATAATTCTGGATTATTTATTACAATATCCAAATCTTCTTTATCATTAACTATTTCTTCTATCTCCAAAGTTAATAATTCATGATCTGTAATAGCGCACAATTCACGAGCAATACCATAATGTCCCCATAAATCAGGTCTATTAGTTAAAGATTTATTATCTATTTCTACAATTATATCGTCAATAGGTAAATAATCTTTAATATTAGCTCCATTCCTCCATTCATGAGGTAAATCTAAAATACCATCATGATTATCACTTATACCTAGCTCGCAACCAGAGCAGCACATACCGTTTGATAAAATTCCTCTAAGCGGACGCGCTTTAATTTCCATTCCATCAATATGACCACCAACTTTAACATATGCTGTCTTAAGACCTACTCTAACATTAGGAGCGCCACATACTACTTGAATAGGTTCATCCTCACCACAATCTACTGTTAAAACATGCATATGATCACTATCTGGATGTTCTTCACATGTTAAAATTTCTGCAACTACTACGGAATCAAAAGTATTACCAACCACACGCACATCTTCTACTTCTGCTGTTCTAATTGTAAAAGTTTCCCAAATATTTAACCAATCTATAGTCTCACTATTTTTAATATGACTTTTAAGTTTATTACAAGATATTAACATTGTATTTCCTCCTAATCTACATCAAATTGTTTTAAATAGCGAATATCCCCACTATTTAAAACTCTTATATCATTAATTTTATATTTCATCATTGCAAGGCGAGTCAAACCTATACCAAAAGCAAAACCTGTATATTCCTCTGAATCAATTCCTCCTGCTTTTAAAACATTTGGATGAACCATACCACTACCTACCATCTCAATATAACCACTATTCTTACAAGTAGGACAACCTTTACCTCCGCATATTAAACAAGACATATCCATTTCATAACTAGGCTCTGTAAAAGGGAAAAATCCTGGTCTAAGTCTTACTTTAACTTGTTGATGAAAAACTTCACTTAAAACTTGTTGCATAACATATAATAAATTTTCAATTGAAACCCCTTTATCAATTACCATACCTTCAATTTGAAAGAAAGTATTCTCATGATTTGCATCTAAATCTTCATTTCTAAAAGTTCTTCCTGGTGCGCAAATCCGAAGTGGCGCTCCATAATTCTCCATCGCATGAATTTGATTATCACTAGTTTGTGTTCTAAGCAACATCCCATTACTTAAATAATAAGTATCTTGCATATCACGAGCTGGATGATCTTTGGGAACATTCAAAGCTTCAAAATTATAATATTCACTTTCCATTTCTGGTCCACTAACTACTGTAAATCCCATTCTTTTTAATATATCTGTTACTTCATGAGCTACAATTGTAACTGGATGTAAAGAACCACTTTTAAGATTATAGTCTGTTGTATCATCAAAAGAAACATTTACCTTATTCTGTAAAGATTCTAATTTAATACTAATAAGTTCTTCCATTTCTTTCTTAGTATTATTTATAACACTGCCATACTTTTTCTTATCTTGTACACTCATATCTTTAAGACTAGCCAATAAACCTTGAATTTCACTTTTTTTCCCTACATATAGAGCTTTAACATTCAAAACTTCAGCTTCTTTAGTAACTTTAGAAAGCTCTAAAACTAATTCTTCTTTAATTTTAATTATTTTTTCTTCCATTATTATTTCTCCTCCAAAATATAAAAAAATCCCAGAATATTAGGACGCCTTACTTGCGCGGTACCACCTAACTTCTAGGATTACTAGCTCTTTAATTCGTTTATAGCACGACATACTATTAAAACTCCTAAGTTTGAATTTCATAACTTTCTTTATCTTTAAACACTTACAGCCAATGATGTTTAATCTCTTTTAAGAATAAAAGTTACTACTTATACTTAATCAACGCTTACTAAAATATTTTAACATTTAAAAATCAAAAATGCAATATCTTATGTTCTTGGTATACCAAGATATTCTTTTAAACCATCAACATCTTGATTAAGAGTACTCTTATTATAAAGTTCTCTTACTTTATCAGAACTAATTTCTTCAAATTCAACTCTAATATCCTCTCCTAAAACAACATTTGAAATTTTATATAAAACAAATCTATCTCCAACAACTTTAATAATAATAGCTTTCTCTATAGGTTCAGAAGGAAAAAGAGGAATACAAAACAATAGTTGACATAAACCATTTGTCATAACTACATCGCCTAAGCCAACTTTACTAATTAAAGCATCTAACACTCTCATAAGATTATCTTTTCTATTTTTATAACAAACTTTTTCTTCATAATTCTTAGCGGTTTTAATCAAAGATGAAAGCAAAGCATTTGTATATGATTTAACATTATCAAGAGATACTGGTAAAGATAAAGCATACATCTCATCCTCTGGAATCCCTGTATCCAAACCATCAGGTTTCATAAATCGCTCAGAGTTTATTCGAATATAACCTGCATATTTCAAAGGAATATTAAATCTCAACGCAAATACCAGATCTTTTATTTTATCATCATCACAAGGGTAAAAAGACTTTAAATCTTTATCATACACATATACTTCTACATGATATTTTCCTTTCGCATCAACCTTTTCATTAGATACTAAAATATTTTCATCCAACTCTCGATAAGAAGTCATAAAATGTTCACCATTGCATCTAAAATCAACATCAATAAATAATCTGTTATTTTTCTGAATTTTAATATTAAAAGTATAAGAAACTCCAGAGATAATAAGTGGTAATTTAAGTACTTCGCCATCAACAGAACTAACAGCAGTTTTTGCCAAAACTTCATTATCTGTTATTTTCTCAAACACCTCTGATGATACTAAAATTGAGCCAGGAATAAAACTTTTTTCATTAATCTTATGTTTAATATTTGCAAAAGTATCTAATAAAAACCTGTTACTCTTTATATCATCAGGTAAACAAGAAAAAACAGCCTCAATTATGCTTAAAGTATCCATGTAAAGTCCCTCCATATGGGAAACTATTCTAACATATAAAAATAGTTATGTCAAAAGGAAAATGACCTAAAATAAGCATTTTTTAATGAAATTTCTTATAAATTACGACTTGATTCAAAAAACTCTTTCAATTCTGGAACTAAAAGATTATTATTATTCATTTGCATTACAATTTCTACTTCTGTAGAAGACAAAGTTTTTACATCAAAATCTATCTTATCACTCATAATATGAACACTATAAATTTCAAATGTTTTGCCATCCTTTTTTATAATAATACCTCTAGTATCAAATGCATCAGCTTCTAATCCAGATATAACTCGTTTAATATTTTGATATAAATTATCTGACATAACAATTAAACTTTCTAAGCCCAATATATCATTTAATTGACTTATTATTCTATCAAGACGATTTAAACACGGGAGTTCAACATCAGGACTACTAATATTTAAAATATCACGAATTATATTTCTGTTCTCACTATTACTTTTATCTATAAAATATCTTTTCATTTCTGCTACAACAAACGGTGAAGTAAAATAAAAAATATCCTTCTCAGCTAAAGCAGAATCTCGCTCTTTCATTCTTCTTTCCGTAAAAGACATACTAAGTTTTTCACTATAATTATTAAAATTACTTCTCATAAATCTAGCCCAAAAAGAAGGAATCCCAAAATCTTTACTAAATAATTTATCTTTAATAGTTTCTAAATCTATATCATGTAATTGATTATAGTCACTATCATAAAAAGAACAGCTTAATTCATAATCACTCATAAAACCTAAACAAAGCTTATAAGATACTTCTCTTACTGAAGAACAACTCTGATTTTTAACTAAAACTGTATTTGAATGCATAAAAGAACTTTCAACTTCAAAAAACACACAATAACTATCGTCATCTTCTTTTTTAATTCCTAAAGAACAAATATTATCATCATAGTGATATACAAATTGCAAAAGAGCACTACTTTCCTGACAACCTGGAATATCTAAAGAAGAAGCAACATTATAAACTAAACTAGCCTTTAATTTTCTAAAATCTCTTATAATAATATCCATAATCTGTTTAAAATATAAATCATCCAATAATGTAGAAGGTAAATAGTCAAAAACTGCCTCTATATCCATACAATCACCTTTTTTAAACTATTCTAGCAAAAATTCTAAATTTAGTCAAAAAAAAGAGAACGTTATTAATAATTCTCTTGTTTAAGTTCCATAAAGTTTTGTGGATGAGCACACACTGGACATACTGTTGGAGCATTTTCTCCTACATAAACATATCCACAGTTACGGCAAATCCAAACCACTTCTTCACCTTTTTTAAATACTAAATCATCATTTATATTACCAACTAGCTTCATGTATCTTTCTTCATGATGTTTTTCTATTTTAGCAACTTCTTCAAATAATTTAGCAATACGAGTAAAGCCTTCTTCTTTTGCTACTTCTGCAAATTCTTTATACATTTCTGTCCACTCATAGTTTTCACCACTAGCAGCATCTTTCAAATTTGTTAAAGTATCAGGAACCTTACCTCCATGTAATTCTTTGAACCACATTTTTGCATGTTCTTTTTCATTATTTGCAGTTTCTTCAAAAATAGCAGCAATTTGCTCATATCCATCTTTTTTAGCTTGACTAGCATAATAAGTATATTTATTTCTAGCTTGAGATTCTCCTGCAAATGCCGCCATTAAATTAGCTTCTGTTTTTGAACCTTTTAATTCCATAATTTTTACCTCCAAGCCTTATTATACCTAATTAAATCAAGCTTGTAAATATCCAAATAACTAAAATCTTTTCAATTAACACTCTGATCATCAATTAAAGGTTCATCAAATTTCTCATTCGTATATATTTCAACAGAAGGATGAACTTTTAAAGTAGTTTCTTCCTCTTTAAATTTCAAATTGTTTTTAGAATTTTTCTTTTCTTCTTTTATTTTCGGTGTTGTTGAATCTACAAGATATCCAATCAAAGCAAATATTAATATTAAAGATATAATTAAAAACCATATATAATTATTTAATAAAAAATCTACTAATACATCCATATGTTACCTCCTACACCAAAATTTTATGAATAACGTTTTTATGATATACCTATATTACCATTATTAGGAATTATATGAATCCAAGTATTACCATCATTTACAGTTATTTCTGTTCCATCTTTATATTTATAAATGGTTTGATCACTCCGTGCTTTCTTCTCCCAAGTAATTGGCACAGCTACCCCGCCTGTAATAAAGTATCCTTCTCCTGACCCAATATTATCAAGATCTTGTCTTCCTTTATTATCTCCGCTTATAGTTTTATTACCAACTTTATAAGTGATTATATTTTTTACTGTATACTGATTACCAGTTTTATAATCTTTATGTTCTTTATTATTAACATATTGTTTATAAACATTTGCATTACTATCATAAACATAATTTGTAGTAAAACCATTAGAATATTTTAAATCTAAATTAGAAGCATCTAGTTTTCCTTCCACATTATTTAAATCAATATTTGTAGGACTATAATTAAGAAGTAAAGCTTTATTTGTTTCTGTTCTATAATTCTTACTATTGACAAGCTTTTCCATTTCTTTTAAATTAGCATAGCCAGTATGCTCACTACTTATATTCAAATTTTGTCTAAAGAAATATGGTTTACCACTACTAAGCCCATTAAGATTATTAATTTTTAAAGTAGATATGTCACTTTGCGCTTGAGGGCTCCAGCCCCAGTGTACATAATAAGCATCATTTTCTAAAGCATAATCCAAATAATAATGTCTAGCGCTCCTAACGCTTCCAACTACTTCTGGCAATTTATCTCTAAATAACGCTAAATATCTTGTAATACCACCTTCTACAACTATTTCATAAACTAAATAAGCATCTTGCAACCCTGTATGATAAGGTCTTGCTGCTCCTAGGTTATTTATCATAACAGCATAAGGTCTTGCTTTACTATTAACATCCACAATTTGAACATCAGGAATTACATTTTCTTTATCTTTTTTATCTTCTTTATCTGTAATATTAACATCATCAAAATCTTTATCATTACTAAAAAACTTTGTTATAAGAAGCCCTATACCCGCCAATAATAATACCACTGCAATACTTATAATGATTACATTTTTTTTATTAAGTTTTAATTTCATACTATCTCCTTCTAATATCAAAAGTATAACACTTTTATGAAATAAAGTAAATTAATAACCAAAAAATAGACTAGTTTTTATACTGTCTATTTTCTATATCAATTAATTAGCTTTTTTTCTCAAACTAATTGTCACTATCATAATCGCAAACAATACAATTATTCCTACACTGACTGCAAATAATATATAATTTTCAGATTCATTATTTTCACTCTCAGAAGGAATTTGTACATCTTGCTTATCATCATTATTATTATTATTTACCTGTTCATCATTATTATCTTTTTCTTCCTCATAATGAATAACATATTTTCCTAAAGAAGATACAGATATTTCAATTTGTGTATCAGAAATTCTATTATAATCTAACATAGTAGTTTTAAAATTATCATCTACTGCGTAAATACCAAGAAATTCTTTAGTTTTACTTAATTCAATTATAACTTTTAAATTAGTATTTTGTACATCTATCTTATTATTATATTTGTCCATTAAATTTAGCTCAAAATATTCACTTGCTAAGCCAAACTTATTTTTTAATGAAGAACTTAGCACAGACTTAAATACATTTAATCCGCTTACGTTTGCTAATTCATTATCTGGCACTTTAACTTGGACATTACCATAACCATAGATTTTATAATCATTACTATTAGAGTCATTATTGCTTCCTGAATTATTAGAACCACTATTTGAACCTTGATTACTATCATTATTTGTACCATTATTATTACCAGAATTATTATCATCACTTGGATTACTTGGATTCCAAGGCTTATTAGGCTCATCTGGTTTATCTGGAACTACTGGTTTATCTGGTTCAATTGGTTTATTGCTCTTATCTATCCAAGTTACAAAAGCTTTTGCATAACCAACATTACCAGCTTCATCCTTAAACATAAACGTAAATTCACCATTTTCTGTAAATGTATAAGTATTACTTCCATTATTATTAATAATAGTTATATCTTCAGTAGCATCAACTAAAGTTACTACAACATTTTTATTAGTAGTAGTTAAAATATCATATTTTACTGCCGCTAAAGGAATAGTTGTATCAATATTATTTACTTCAGCCACAAAATCCGCTCTATTTCCTGATTTATCTTTTACTCTAAAAGTATAAGTTCCATTAGAAGAGAAAGTATTTTCTAAAGGATTTGATCTTCCCATTAAATTATATTTACGATATTCCTCTTTATTATCAGGATCTATAACATTACCATCTGTATCAAAGAATGTTTCTTTAGTAATATTTCCAGACTTATCTAAATCAGTCTTATAAACTATATCACCATTATTAAAATATTCTATACTAGTAGCTTGCATATCACTATCTAAATAAGCAATTTTCGTAATATTTTGAGAAGCATCATAATAAGTAACACTTTTAACTACTTTATTCTCAACATGAATAAATTCAGTTTCAACATTATTTTGATTTAATATATAAATATCTTCACTAATATCAACAAGATTTACAACAACCTCACTATTAGTTTTTGAAGTTTTACTATAAGAAATACTTGCAGTAGGTGCAATTTTATCAATCCAATTAACTTTCGCTTTAATTCTTCCAACTGAGCAATCCTCAGTACAAGATTTATCTACAAATTCAAAAGTAAATTCGCCATTTTCAGTAAAAGTATAAGTATCACTACCACCATTATTTTTAATAATAATTTCTGTACTTGGATTTACAAGTCTTGCTACTACATTACCATTTGTTGGATTTGTAGTACTATAACCAATACTCGCAGTTGGAGCAGGAGATGGTGGCAATTTAGTTATATCTTCAAATAAATTTACCATAGCTAAAGAAGCAAACATATTATAAGTCTCCATTTCAAGTTTTACATACTCACCATAGACACTTTTCTCAAACTCCACATTTTTTAATGTATTATCTTGAGCACAATTCTCAACTCTACCTGCTTCAGTCCAATTTTCACCATCTTCACTAACATATACTATCATATTTTTAATATCATCTGGATTATTTGCCTTATATTTTGTTTGAATAAATTCTAAAGCAGAAATATATCTAGGTGAATCTAATCTTATAGTTATAAATGGTTTTTCTGGCTGTTGCAATACATTTATTGCAAAATCAGTATGCCAAATAGTATTTATATTACCATCAATAGCATTTGGTGCATAAAATGGTCTTTTAGAATCCTTTGATTGTGTTGAATATGCCTCTACTGATAAATGAGAAATTGAAATATATTTTCTAGCATCATTCAAAACATCCTTTGTAAAAGTAAAAGTCCCAGAATCACTTGGTAAATTAGTACCTGTTGCTCCAGCTCTTACATAAAGTGTTTTATCCCCAGAATTATTAGGAGATGCAACTGCATATGAAGTCCATGCATCATTTTCATTATTTCGCCATTCATAAGTTAAATTAATTCCCATTACACGATTTTCTAAATCATTAGCATACAAAGTTGTAGGTAAGACTGGTTTAATAATATCTATTTTATAAAGATTATCATCATCATAATTTGTTCCCACAATATGAACATAAATATCATTTTCTGCTGTAATGCTAGCTATTTCTGCATCAGTTAATTGCCACTTATGTGGTTCCTCAGCATCAAAAGCTACCTCATTCCATGTTTGTTTACCATCTAAACTATAATCCCAACGCACACCATTACCATCAAAACGGCTTGATAAAACAATTTTACCAGCATCTTCACCATCAAAAGAGAATGTAGCAATAGTACTATCAAATCTTCCTAATAAATAATTTCCTTCAACACGTGTAATAGAAGGTTGTAATACTTTATCAGTTGCTGTATTTGGAAGAACACTAGCTTCAGTAAGTTTCTTACTTTGTAAAAGCGTAAACTTATATATATACTCTGGACTAGTAAATTTTGGTTTAATCAAATTAGTTAAATGATACATAGGTAAAGGAAAAGGCATCATATTATTAGCAAGTTCTTCCGCTAATTCATAAAATTCTTTCTCTGTCTTAGCCTGATTTGAATTAAACACTTGAATTAACCCATACCAAGCATCAATATTAATAGGTTGAATTTTTAATGCTTCTCTATATAATTCTTCTTGTTTATCCAAATCACCTTGATAAGTATTTGCTAACATCACAAATTCTTCTGCCTTAGTCAAAGCATCAAAATTATTAATTGCTTCTTGAGCCAACACCATATATACTATAGAATAACCACGTTGATAACTTGCATTACCCCAACCAAGAAGCATTCTCTCTCCTTTTTCAGATAAAGTCCAACCACTAACATCATTATCAATGCCCCAATAGCCTTGACCTTGAGTATTTTTTGTATAATAAAGAAGAGCTGCATGGCCTGGTTGACCTATAACTGTAGCTGGAATCCCATGAGTTGTACGTATATTTGAACCAGATTTTGATATACCACCACAAACAGCACCTGTTCCAAATTTATTTCTAAAATTCATCCACACTTTATATAATTTATAATCAGGAGTACCTCTAGTTATTTTTAATTTATATTCTGGACTCTCAGTACCACCAGGTATAGTATATTCCAAATCAAACAAGCCAATTTTTTTACTTGGATCGTTCTTATCTGGAACTGCAAACAATTCATTAAAATAAGCTACATTTTCCTCAGCATAAAAAACTGGATTTCCATAATTTGGAAAAACATATGCTATATAAGAGTGAGGAGTTAACAAACCTCCAGCACTATTAGGATTAGCATCAATTTTAGCTTGAACATAAGCATTCAACCATAGAATTTCTTCATCATCAATCAAGTTATTAAAAATAAAACGCATTTCTTCAACATGTAAAGCCTCAAACCAAGAATTTCTCTCAATATTTGGAGTTCCATCTGCATTTTTAGTGACAATAAAATTACCATTCTTATGCATATATTTATAAATAGCATAACGCTTAACTGGATCAGACTTATTCTCTGTTGCACCTGCTTGCATCCATAATCCTACATTAGCAGAATGTGTAAGAGATAAAGTTATCATCATTTTCTTATATAAATCGCCATAAGTTAAATCAGGATACCAAACATTATTTAAAGAAGTTTTATTATCTAAATCAGATTTATAATTTCTATATAACCTGCTTAAAACTTTTAAAGAATTATAATATCCTCCATCAGGAGCACCACCTAAAGTATATAGACGAAGATTTTCTAAATCATTAAATAACCAATTTAAAGTCACTTCATTAGTAGCATCCTCATTTATAAATCTTCTTAAAGCAAATTGCCCAACATTTTTAACAAAGTTTCTTTGTAAAACTAGAAGTTCTAATTCTTTATTATCTAAACCAACACTCTCATTTTTAGATTTAATAAGTTCATCATAATAAGAAATAGATTCAACTACATTATCATCATAAGAAGCATTAGTTAATTTAGCATCAGCATAAACAGCGTGATCATTACCATTTGAACCATTGTCATTAGCTATTAATTTTAAATATTTAGCACCTTTAATATTAACTTTTAAAAATTGTGCTTCTGCTCCTGGCTTAATAACCTTAGGACTATCATCTGTTTTTAAATCCCAATTAGTACCATCTTGAGAAGTATAAACAAAAAACTTAACACCATTACTAGAACTAGCAGCAGTATTATTTAAACCAGCATAAGCAGTAAAATACTCATAATTATAAGCACTTATATCGTATACAAGAGTTGAAGTAGCGTGAGCCCACATACCTTTATCAAAAGAATAAAAAGCTCCTTCAACCTTAACAGATATTTTAGACCCCCCACTAGTAGTATCTTTTAAAATACTACCCCAGCCAGATTTTGATTGACTTGCGATATAATCAATATCTGATAAATAAATAAATTCATTATTTTTTGGTATAACTGCCGCAAAATTATATATTGGTCTATTTTCTTTATAAACACTAACATCGTTATAACTAAAAAATATAACAAAAAATAAAATTATACTACAGATCACAGTTAATAATAAAATTTTCTTCTTATTTTTTTTCATTACCATTACCCCTATTCGCATGAAATGCCCTATATTCTATCACAAAAGGTCAATTCTTACAAGTAAAAACTATATTTTCTACTAAAATCTACATATGTTTATTTTATAAAAAAAGAACCTTTTTAAAAGATTCTTTTATTTTATTATTCAATAATTTCTGATACTACACCAGCACCAACAGTACGTCCGCCTTCACGGATAGAGAACTTAGTACCATTTTCAAGTGCAACTGGAGCAATTAATTCAACAGTCATATCAACATTATCGCCAGGCATAACCATTTCTACACCAGCTGGAAGCTCAATAACACCTGTAACATCAGTAGTTCTAAAGTAGAATTGTGGTCTGTAATTTGAGAAGAATGGAGTATGACGTCCGCCTTCTTCTTTAGATAATACATACACACTTGCTTTAAATTTATGATGAGGAGTAACACTTCCTGGTTTAGCAAGAACTTGTCCACGTTCAACTTCATCACGAGAAATACCGCGTAATAATACACCAGCATTATCTCCAGCTTGAGCAAAATCAAGTGATTTTCTGAACATTTCAATACCAGTAACAACAGTTTTCTTAGTATCTTTAAGACCTACAATTTCAACTTCATCATTAAGTTTTAATTGTCCTCTTTCAACACGTCCTGTAACAACAGTACCACGTCCTGATATAGTAAATACATCTTCAATACTCATTAAGAATGGTTTTTCAGTATCACGTACTGGAGCATCGATATAAGAATCAACAGCAGCAATTAAATCACGAATTGATTGAGCAGAAGCCTCATCACCTTCAATAGCTTTAAGTGCAGAACCACGAACAATTGGACATTCAGTATCGAAGTTATATTCTCCAAGTAATTCTCTAATTTCCATTTCAACTAAGTCTAATAACTCAGGATCATCAACTTGGTCACATTTGTTCATATAAACAACAATTTTAGGTACACCAACTTGACGAGAAAGTAAAATATGTTCTCTTGTTTGAGGCATAGGTCCATCTGCAGCAGAAACTACTAAGATAGCCCCATCCATTTGAGCAGCACCTGTGATCATGTTTTTAACATAGTCAGCATGTCCTGGACAGTCAACGTGAGCATAATGACGTTTATCAGTTTCATACTCAACGTGAGAAGTATTAATAGTAATACCTCTTTCCCTTTCTTCTGGAGCTTTATCGATATCAGCGTAATCAACAAAGTTTCCAAAGTATTTTGTAATAGCAGCAGTTAAAGTTGTTTTACCATGGTCAACGTGTCCAATAGTACCAATATTAACATGCTCTTTAGAACGGTCAAATTTTTCTCTTGCCATATTATTTTTCTCCTTTCAATATAATATACAATAATATTTTATCTAATGCTTGAAATTTTTTCAAGTATTATTTAACTTTAAATGTGTTAAATTTAGTTAACACTGTTCTTTTTAATAATTTCTTCACTTATTGACTTTGGAACTTCTTCATAATGATCTAAAGTCATAGTAAAGTTTCCACGACCTTGTGTATTTGAACGCAAACTAGTTGCATAACCAAACATCTCTGCAAGTGGAACCATAGCTCTAATTGATAAAGCATTTCCGCGAGACTCTTGACCCATTGGTTTACCACGACGTGAAGTTAAATCTCCCATTACATTACCCATGTATTCATCAGGAACAATAACTTCTACATTCATAATTGGTTCAAGAAGTACAGGATTACACTTATTCTTAGCTTCTTTTAAAGCCATAGATGCAGCAATTTTAAATGCCATTTCACTAGAATCGACATCATGATATGATCCATCAAATAAAGTTGCTTTAACATCAACCATTGGATAACCTGCAAGAATTCCACCAGCCATTGCTTCTTGTAATCCTTTATCAGTTACTGGAATATATTCACGAGGAACTACACCACCAACAATAGCATCAACAAATTCATAACCTTTTTCTGGATTTGGTTCAAATTTAACCCAAACATGTCCATATTGTCCACGTCCACCAGATTGTTTAATATACTTACCTTCACACTCAGCAGCAACCTTTATAGTTTCACGATAAGCAACTTGTGGTTTACCACTATTACATTCAACATTAAATTCTCTTCTCATACGATCAATTATAATATCTAAGTGAAGTTCGCCCATACCAGATAAAACAGTTTGTCCAGTTTCATGATCAGTTTTAACACGAAGAGTTGGATCTTCTTCAACTAATTTTTGAACAGCTAAAGCCATCTTATCTTGGTCATTTTTACTTTTTGGTTCAATAGCAATATCAATAACTGGTTCAGGGAATTCCATACCTTTCATGATACAAGAATTTTTCTCATCACATAATGTATCAGCAGTTGTTGTATTTTTAAGACCTACTGCAGCAGCTATTTCACCAGCATAAACATCTGTAATTTCCTTACGTTGGTTAGCATGCATTTGTAAAATACGACCAATTCTTTCTTTTTCACCCTTAGTACTGTTAAGTACATATGAACCACTCTTTAAAACACCAGAATAAACTCTGAAGAATGATAAACGTCCAACAAATGGATCAGTCATAATTTTAAATGCTAAAGCAGTAAATGGTTCAGAATCACTTGGATGACGTTTTACATCATTACCATTTTTATCAGTACATTCTATAGCTTCAATATCTGTTGGAGATGGTAAATAATCAACTACAGCATCAAGTAAAGCTCTTGTACCTTTATCATCTAAAGCATCAGAACATAATACAGGGAAGAACCCTACAGATAAAGTTGCAGTACGTATAGCTTTCTTTAAAGCATCTACTGTTATTTCTGCTCCATCTAAATAAGTCATCATAAGTTCTTCATCAAAATCTGCAACGGCTTCAATTAAAATAGTACGATATTCTTGAGCTTTTTGAACCATATCGCTAGGAATATCTATTTCAATAAGATTTTGTTCAGGTTTGCCATCATATTCATAAGCCTTCATTGTAACTAAATCAATAAAGCCTTTAAATTCTGATTCAGCACCAATAGGTAACATAATAGGTGCAGCATTAGCTCCTAATCTATCTTTAATAGTTTTTAAACTATAATAGAAATCAGCTCCCATTTTGCACATCTTATTAGCACAAATCATTCTTGGAACTTTATATTCATTAGCTTGTCTCCAAACTGTTTCTGTTTGAGGTTCAACACCAGCTTGAGCATCAATTAAAGCTACTGCTCCATCTAATACTCTTAAACTTCTTTGAACTTCAATTGTAAAGTCTACGTGTCCTGGAGTATCAATTATATTAAGACGGTATCCATTCCAGTGAGCAGTTGTAGCCGCACTAGTAATAGTAATACCTCTTTCTTTTTCTTGAGCCATCCAGTCCATTTGTGACTCACCTTCATGAGTTTCCCCAATTTTATGAGTAATACCAGTTAAGAATAAAATTCTTTCAGTGGTAGTAGTTTTACCAGCATCAATATGAGCCATGATACCGATATTTCTTATTTTATCAATTGTAACGTCTCTAGCCATAATTTATTACCATTTATAATGAGCAAATGCTTTATTTGCCTCTGCCATTTTATGTGTATCTTCACGTTTCTTTACAGCTCCACCAACACCATTTGAAGCGTCAATAAGCTCATTTGCAAGATTTATGGCCATTCCCTTTCCATTTCTTGTTTTTGCATAGTTTACAATCCAACGTAATGCTAAAGTTTGTGCACGTTCGTCATTAACTTCATTAGGTACTTGGTAATTTGAACCACCAATACGACGAGATTTAACCTCTAATGCTGGTTTAACATTCTCAAGTGCTACATTATAAACTTCCATTGGGTCTTTTCCTGTTTTTTCTTTAATAATATCAAATGCTTCATAAAGAATACGCTCAGCAGTACCCTTTTTACCATCTCGCATAATTCTATTTACAAGCTTTGTAACTGTTTTAGAACTATATATAGGATCTGGTAAAACATCTCTTTTTATCGCACGTCTTTTACGCATGTTTTTTATCTCCTTTCTTAATTAGTTTTTAGGTCTTTTCGTACCATATTTACTACGACCTTGTTTACGATTATTAACTCCTTGAGTATCAAGTGTACCGCGTACAATGTGATAACGAACACCGATTAAGTCTTTTACACGACCTCCTCTTACTAAAACAACACTATGTTCTTGTAAATTGTGTCCTTCTCCTGGAATATAGCAATCTACTTCTTTACCATTAGATAGTCTAACACGAGCATATTTACGTAAAGCTGAGTTTGGCTTCTTAGGCGTCTTAGTTCCAACACGAGTACAAACACCACGTTTTTGAGGTCCCATTGTATCAGTTTGTTTTCTAGTCATTGCATTATAACCTACATTTAAAACTGGAGATTTACTCTTTTTAGTTTTACTTTTTCTGTTTTTCTTTACTAGTTGATTAATTGTTGGCATTTATTTTCCTCCCTCCTAATTAACACACATCCTGGTGTATCATAATTTCGATTAAATTAGGTTCTAAACCAGTTAGAACCAAAATAAAATGCATGTATAATATACCATTTATATTATATGATTGTCAAGCTTTTCCTTGCAATAAATTATTATTTAAGATTATAACCTGACACATCAATACAAGAAGCAAATTTAATCTTATCTTGCAAAGATAAATTTTCCCTATTTGTAAATAATGCCATTTTATTAACTCCCCCGATAATCATTCTAATAATATAATCATCATCTTTTCCACAATCAAAAAGTTCACTAAAAGATTTATTCTTATAATCATAAAACGTCCAATAATACAAATCACCATTTACATATAGCATAGCGTATAAAAAAGGACCATTAAATAATGCGAATACTTTATCCTCAATCTCAGAAACAGTCATATTTAAAAATAATTTATTACTTTTCAAAAACCTTAAAGCAACATCATAAGATATATGTTTTTTTTGTAAAGCAGATATTAATTCTTCCATATTATCTTTCGATTCCCCTTTTTTGCAACATTTCATTTATACATTCTAAATTTCTATTAAATGAAAAACAAATATAATCCTTTAAATTAGTTGGAAATTTTATTCCGTTTTCTTTTTCAATTTGAGCTAAACAAAATCTAATATCCATCCTTTCTAAAATTTCTTTAAACATAAAAAAGATTTCTACATACTTTGAATCACTAACTTTTAAAAAATTATATAACATTTCTATACTAGTTTTTCTCTTTTTAGCTTTAACATTAGTAACATCTGACTCTGTAGAGCATAAAAGCATTTTGCGCTCATAAAAAAGATTATTAAATTGTGAAATAGAATTTGCATTATTAAGTAATGGCATATTACGATTTACTCTAGCTATTCTATCACTAGTGTCATCATAAATTCCAAATATATCTGAATTATCAAATAAAGGACAAGGTCTATACAAACCACTTGGATAGCTTTTAATTGCACCCCAATTTTCCAAATGTCTATCTGCAGACATTGTAAATATATCATATAAAAATACTTCAATTAAATAATTAATCATTAAATAAGAAGTTTGAGAATCTTCAAAATGCATTTCAAAAAAACCCCATAATTGTTCCAGATTATTAAAATAATTATAAACATTCTTTAAAAGAATATCTTCCCTTAATTTCAATAAATTATCTGGAATACTATATAACAATCTAAAATCTGGATCTTGCAATAACTCTTTGATTTTTTTTCCATTATAATAATTATTAAAAGCTTCCTGAATTATTTGAGCTCCTAATACTAAAGTCTCATTGCCATAATAAACTTTTTTAGTAAGAACCCCCCCCCCTAGGCTATTTTGAGCTTTATCTTTAGAAAAAGTACAAGCTCTATATTGCGCACAAGGAATACCTAATGCCTCAGCAATTTTCTGTCCTAATAATTCACCTAAAACATGATTCAAATCATCTTCTTTATATAAATATTCTTCTCCTTCATATTTTATCCAAAATTTAGCAGTCGCCCCATTACTTTCAAAACGAATAAAATCTTGTTTTAATAAATCTTCATAAGTTCTATAATTATAATTAAATTTATCTTTAAAAAAATCTTCTAAAATAATTAAACCTTCCGCATCAAACATACAAAAACCCCTTAATAAACATGCAAGATATTATAGCAATGTATTTATAAAAAGTCAAATCTAAACCTCTAAATATCACTTTAAAGTAATTTCTTCAATATTTAATGTTGGTTCAACCTTTTCATGATAAAAACTTAATAAATCATTTATTTCATAAGTATCAGAAAGTTTACCTTCTTGATATAAATAAGGCGTAAAATCTCTAACTTCGACTATTTCTAAATTTTCCCCTATGCTATATCGAATGCTATCAATAGTTTGTCCGCTAATATCATGATTAATATAAGATATCAAAGTAGTCCCTGTATCTAAATCATAATATTTCACAATTCTATAATGTGGAGCTCGCATACTACCATTCTTGTGATTTTCAATACCAACCAACATTGTAAATGTTACATCTCCTTGTTTAAAAGTAATTATTTTAACAAACTCATCAACCTTACTAAACGGCAAAGTACCAGTAATAATTCCTTCATCATAAACAATTTCTGTATAATAAAAATTATCATCTACATAAATTTTTTTTGACCCATCTTTATCTTGTGAACATCCTGTAAGCATCATTGAAAGCACTAACGCTCCACTTACCAAACTATTTCTCAAATTTTGAAAATCATTATTCATAATAATCTTTCTCAAATCAATTACAAAATATTATAACATACAGCCCCCAAAAACAAAACAATAATAATTAAAACAAAGAAAATAGTAACTAAAAAGATAAATTCCTTTAAATTAAATAAAGCAAAAAAGCTCTTTAATAAGAGCCTTCATTATACACTCTTTGACGAGCATATGTTTTAGTACTAGAAGTATCACCTAATGACATTATAGCTTCTATAATTTCATCAGCCAAATTTTGTAATTCCACAAAAGCACAAGTTTTATTATTTTGAAAAGAATTACCATATTTAATATAAATCATATTTAGTTTAAGATTATAACTTCTAGCAATTTCATCTGGCAATTTGCCTAAATTCAAAAATATTAATTTTAATAAGCTTCTAAAATCCTTCTTCTCACTAACATCTGTTTTATCTACAACTTCATGATAATTAACATCTATAGCAGATCTACTTCTTTCACGAAGTTTTAGTATATCCTCAGTTCTAGAAACAACCAAAAGTGCATTTTTCTCATTTTTCTTACTATTTTTTAAACTTTTAACTAGAGGTTTAACTATACTTAATAAGCCTAGTCCACTAACCATTGCTATTGCTAAAAGTTTTAAAATAATATCAGCAAAAAAGATATAACCACAAACTCCACCAAAAGAAATAATAAGGCCACAAACTGCCAACATAACTTTTTTTCTAGACATAAGCTCTTTATTATCACTAATAAGTGACAAAAGCTTATTTTTAATTACTTTTAAAGAACCATCTTGAAAATCCGCAACACTAAATCCTTTAAGCGCATCTAAATACACCTCTAGCTCACTTTTTGTGCCCACATTTTTCTTATTAAAAGAATTCATAAACTCCCTAAAACTTAAATCATTGTTCACAAAAAACACCCCCTTTTTCTTTTTATTCCCCACCTATTATACACAAAATTTAAAATAATGCAAGTTTTTAGATAATTACACTAATATAAGAAATTAAGAAATATTGACTAATAACTAAGAAAATCATATAATTTTTATGTACCATAAAATGGTCAAGAAAGGAAAAATATGTTAGAACTAAAAAAAATAACTAAGAAATATTTATCAGGTACTAACACAGTTAATGCTTTAAAAGGCCTAGACTTAAAATTTCGTGAATCAGAATTTGTTAGCATCTTAGGACCAAGTGGATGTGGTAAAACTACCCTTTTAAACATAATTGGCGGACTTGATAATTATACTAGTGGTGATTTAATCATTAATGGTAAATCAACCAAACATTTTAAAGATAAAGATTGGGATAACTATCGTAACCATAGTGTAGGATTTGTTTTTCAAAATTACAATCTTATTCCTCATCAAACAGTATTATCAAATGTTGAACTTGCTTTAACTCTTGCAGGAGTTAGTAAAAGCGAACGTAAAAAAAGAGCTATTAAAGCTTTAAAGGATGTTGGACTAGAAGACCAAATATACAAAAAGCCTAATCAAATGAGTGGCGGTCAAATGCAAAGAGTAGCAATTGCTCGAGCTTTAGTATCCAATCCTGATATTTTACTAGCAGATGAACCTACTGGTGCTCTAGATTCAAAAACTAGTATTCAAATAATGGAATTACTAAATAAAATAGCTAAAGACAAATTAGTTATCATGGTAACTCATAACCCTGAACTTGCAGAAAAATATTCCACTAGAATTATTAAACTATTAGACGGTAATATAACCAATGATAGTAATCCATACGAAAAAAGTGAACAAAAAGAAAATAATAATAAAACAGGGAAAACTAATATGTCCTTTAAGACTGCATTATCCTTAAGCCTAAATAATCTTCTAACTAAAAAAGGACGTACTATTTTAACATCTTTTGCAGGATCAATTGGCATTATTGGTATTGCTCTTATTCTCTCATTATCTAGTGGTATGCAAAATTATATTAATCGTGTTGAAGAAGACACTTTATCTAGTTATCCTATTACTTTACAAGAAAAAACAATGGATACTAGTGAATTATTAAGCGCTGCTACTGGCACAACAAAATCTAAAAACTATAATGATAACAAAATACATTCTACTAACATAACAAGTAATATGTTATCAATTATGTCAAGCGGTGCTAAAACTAATAATTTATATGAATTCAAAAAATATATTACAAACAATAACGGCTTATTTAAAAAGTATGCTAACGATATTCAATATAGTTATAACTTAGATTTAAACATATACAAACAAAATGATACCAATTATACCTTAGTAAATCCTGACCAAATAATTGAAAAATTAGGGGTTAAAGATATGAATAATATGGGTGAATTAATTGGTGGAGCTTCAACTTCATATAATGCTTTTAACGAGATGTTAAACAATAAAGAATTAATTAAAGAACAATATGATATCATCGCTGGTAATTTACCCCAAAATTATAATGAAGTAGTTCTCTTAGTTAATAAAGATAACTGTATTAGTGATTATGCTCTATATGCTATTGGTATTCTTGATGCTAATGAATTAGTTGAAAAATATAAAACTGTTTTAAATGGTGGCAAAGTTGATGATTTAGAAGAATTAGAATATTCTTACGAAGAATTATTAAACACTAAATTTAAAGTATTACTAAATACTGATTATTATACCAAAGAAGGAAAAATTTGGGTCGACAAACGAAATAATGAACAATTTTTAAAAAAGATCCTTGATAAAGCTTTAGAATTAAATGTTGTAGGAATTATTAAAGCCAAAGATGAAACTGTTATAACTAATACTTATGGAGGTATATTATATACTTCTGACTTAACTAAATATGTTATTGACAAAATAAATGATTCTAATATAGCTAAAGAGCAAAAAAATAATTCTAAAATAAATATATTTACTAATAGTGAATTTACAGAACAAGAATTTGACATGAACAATTTAAGTCCTGAACAAAAAGCTTATCTAAGTACTTTATCTCAAAATGAACTAGCAGAAGTTATTAAGAATTATCAAGAAAATGCTGCTGCAACTTTTGAATCTAACTTAAAAAAACTAGGAATAGTTGATCTAGATAAACCTAGCACAATAAATATTTATGCCAAAGGTTTTGAAGATAAAGAAGCTATTGCTGAATTAATTGACGATTACAATCAAAACAATTCTGAAGAAAATCAAATAAGTTACACAGATTTTATTGCTGTTATGATGAATGGCGTTTCTAATATTATTAACATTATAAGTTATGTTCTAATGGCATTTGTAAGCATATCTCTCGTAGTATCATCAATTATGATAGGTATTATTACTTATATATCCGTTTTAGAAAGAACAAAAGAAATTGGGATCTTAAGAAGTATTGGAGCTAGTAAAAAAGATATATCTCGTGTATTTAACGCCGAAACTCTTATCATAGGAGCCTCAGCTGGTCTACTAGGAATTATTGTTACAATTCTCTTAAATATTCCAATTAATATTATTATTAAAAATATAGCAAACGTTAATAATATTTCTAGTTTACCTATCAATGGCGCTGTTATATTAGTATTAATAAGTATGTTCCTAACAGTTATAGCTGGTTTAATACCTGCCAAAATGGCAAGTAAAAAAGATCCTGTCGAAGCTCTTAGAACAGAATAAAAGATTGACTCAAAATCAATCTTTTTTATTATTCATAACCTTTAGTAGTATAATTCTTACATTTAATATAAGCCTTATATTTATAAGCTCCATTTAATTTTACTGTAACATATCCCGCACAAGTATCATCACCATATTTTAATTCATCTAAAAAACCATTTTCAATCATATCTTCTTTAGTAACTTTTAAAACATTACTTCCTTCTGGATATAAGAATTTAGCATCTATATATTTTTTAGCACTATCTAAAATTTTATTTTCTAATTTCACGTAATTAGCATCTTGAGCTTTTAACATAAAACCTAAAGTAGTAAGTAAGCCTACAATGCCAACCACTAAAATCCCCCATATAATAAATAATTTTCTATTTTTCATATTCATCATATCCTTCTGTAACATATTTTTTACAACTTATATAAGCTTTAACATTAACAACAGCTTTACTCTTATAAGCTACTGAGTATCCTGAGCATTCTCTTCCTTTATCATCCATAAGAATTACATCTAAATCATATACTCTAAGAACATTTCTAGTTATTTTTACTTTGTCACTAGTAAGAGCATCATCATAATACTTATCTAAATAAATCCTTGTTTGTGCCTCTAATTTCTCTTCTAATTTATTATAATCAAAACTAGAATCACTAAAATTATTAGCAAAACTACATATATAGAAAATAGAAACCATTAAAAAGAAAGTTAAAACACCCACTAATAATATCATTTCTCCAAAACCCCAACCCCGCTTATTAAGTTTCATTTTTAACCAGAAAAAAGAACTATTTAGTTCTTTCTTTTATAAAGAAAGGTCCAAATTCCAATTTTGTAGGAATACTAGCTCTTTCATACTTATACATCTTATAACCCATACCAGTACATGAATAAACTGTACCATCATCATAAGTTTTAGTATTTTGCGTTATACAAAATAATGGTTTCTTTGATTGTCTAGCTCTAAAATAATCTATAAAGAAACAAAATATCCAAATAATAACAATTGATAAGATAACAATTTTAATTATATCACTCTTATTAGCTCTAATTTTCTCTTTCATATATATACGCTCCTATTTTAATTATAACTAGAATACTAGAAAAAGGCAAGACAATATTTTGATATTGACTAAATTAATTTTTCAAATTATACTTAAAGTAAGGAGAAAAATATGAAAGTAAATCCCAAAATAACAAAATATATTGAAGAAAATATTTTAACTAAATATAGTAAGAATAACTATGGTGGCCATGGTAAAGACCATATTTTAGAAGTAATTAAACGAAGCTTTGAAATTATTGATGAATTTAATTTAGATGTTAATCATGATATAATTTATGTCGTTGCAGCCTATCATGATATAGGATACCAAGAAAACCCTGATGAACATGAAAGTGTTTCTTCTCAATTATTTTTAGATGATGAAAATATCAAAAATTTCTTTAATGCTGAAGAAATACAAATTATTAGTGAAGCCATTGTAGATCATCGTGCAAGCTTAGAATATGAAGCTAGAAGTATTTATGGCAAAATTGTATCATCAGCTGATCGCGAAACATCTGTTGAAAGAATGCTACTTCGCTCACTTTTATATCAAACTGAAAGACATGCCTCGAAAACTACAACAATTAACGACATAATAGAAGCTTCTTACAAAAAGTTATCTAGCAAATTTGGCAAAAATGGTTATGCTAAAATGTATTATCCTGACCAAAAATATAAAGACTATTTAACAGAAATGCAAGAATTATTAAATAACAAAGAAAAATTTCATGAAAGGGAACTAAACCTAAGCCAAAAACACCAAAAAGAAATAGACGCAATATTTCAAAAAGTTTTAGCTTAACATAAAATTTTAAAGCAACAAAAAAAGTATCAAACGATACTTTTTTTAATTAAACTAATTCTACTTCAGCGCCAGCTTCAGTTAATTGAGTTTTAAGTGCTTCAGCTTCATCAGCAGGAATGTTTTCCTTTAAGTTTCCACCATTATCAGCGATAGCCTTAGCTTCAACTAAACCAAGACCAGTAATTTCCTTAATGATTTTGATAACAGCTATTTTGTTACCACCAGCATTTTTAAGAACTACAGTCTTAGTAGCAGAACCAGCATCTTCAGCACCAGCAGCAGGAGCAGCAGCTACAGCTACAGCACTTGGATCAACTCCAAATTCTTCTTTCATTGCATCAACTAATTCTTTAACTTCAAGAATAGTCATTTCTTTTAAAGCACTAATAAAATCTTCTTTTGTTAATTTTGCCATTTTTCTTCAATTCCTTTCTAATTTTCTAACTTCTCGGCATATAAGTTCAAACCAATAGCTAAATTTCTTACATGTTCCATCATACCTGCAGCAAGCATTGTAAGTAATCCTTCATAAGATGGAATAGTAGCATATTCATTGATAACACTAAGTTCTGCTTTTTCTCCATTAATGATACCAACACGAATATTCATTTTATCATGAGATTTAGCAAATTCAGCGATTACCTTTATTGGTTCAAGTAATTCTTTACCAAACATTATTGCATTTGGTCCTTCTAAGAAACCATTAAGGTCAATTTTTAAATCATCTAAAGCTCTTTTTAAAAGAGTATTTTTATAGACTCTAACTTCACCTTGAGACTCTCTTAGTTTTTTTCTTAGTTCACTAACTTCACTAACTGTTAAACCTTGATATTCAAATAAAACAACAGATTCACTTGCTTTAATTTTATCAGTAATTTCACTAACAATTAGCTTCTTAGCATCTAATATTTTGCTACTTGCCATTGTTTCTTCCTCCTTATATATTTAAAAAAGCTTCCTAAAATGGGAAGCTAAGATTTAAAAGTCTTAAACACTCCCCTCGGTAGGATTATTAAAGCATTGCTCCCTACTGTCTTTGGTTCGCTTTTTTATACATGTATTATATTATAAAACTAATTAAATGTCAAAAGAATTTTTATCTAAACGAATACCAGGACCCATAGTACTAGTAATAGTTATATTATTAATAAATACACCTTTAACACTTGATGGTTTAGATGATGCTAAAGTCTTAACAACATAAGTTAAGTTTTCGGCAAGTTTAGCTTCATCAAATGAAACCTTACCAATAATAGTATGAACATTACCAAAACTATCATTCTTGTAAGTAACCATACCTTTATTAATATCCTCAACAGCTTTAACAACATCAGTAGTTACAGTCCCAGTTTTAGGGTTTGGCATTAAACCTTTAGGTCCTAAAACTTTACCAATTTTACCTAATTCTGGCATCATATCTGGAGTAGCAACTATAACATCAAAATCAAACCAATTTTCTTTAGCGATTTTATCAATCATGTCTTTATCACCAACATATGTAGCGCCAGCATCTTTAGCAGCTTTAGCTGCATCACCTTTAGCTATAACTAAAACTCTTTTAGTCTTACCTGTACCATTTGGAAGAACAAAACTTCCTCTTAAACTTTGGTCAGATTTCTTCGCATCAATATTAAGTTTAACTGCAACTTCAACAGTACTATCAAACTTCGTAACAGCTGTTTCTTTAACAAGTTTAACAGCTTCTTCAATAGTATAAAGTTTATCAGCTTCTACTTTCTTAGATGCTTCCACATACTTTTTACCGTGTTTTTTCATAGTTTATTTCCCTCCTATCTGTGGTTATTTAGGATTTCTTTTTATTTCAAATTATTAATTTTCTTCTGTTTCTTCTTTTGTTTCATCACCAATTACAGGAACATCAGCATTAAATTCTTTAGCTTCTGCTTCCATTTCTGCTAATTCTGCATCACGTTTAGCCGCCTCAGCTTCCTCTTTACGAGCTTCTGCTGCTTGTTCAGCAAGTTCCGCATCATTAACACCTTTAACTGCAATACCCATATTACGAGCTGTACCTTCTATGATATTCATAGCAGCCTCTACATCATATGCATTTAAATCTGGTAATTTAACTTCAGCAATTTTTCTTAAATCTTCTTTTGTAATAGTTGCAATAATTTCATTTGCTCCCTTAGTAGATCCTTTTTGAACCTTAGCAGCTTTCTTAAGTAAGAATCCTGCTGGTGGAGTTTTAAGTACGAAATCAAAACTTCTATCATCATATACAGAGATTTCACAAGGAACTACATCACCCATTTTATCTCTAGTTGCATCATTAAACTTTGTACAAAATTCTTGTAAGTTAACTCCTGCAGGTCCTAGAACTGTTCCAACTGGTGGAGCAGGTGTTGCTTTTCCAGCTTCAATTTGAAGCTTAATTCTCTTTACGACTTCTTTTGCCACGAAAACACCTCCTATAAATTTTTAAATATTTTCGTTGTAGTGGTCTTGGGCAAATCCAAATTCCCTCCCACTAAACTATATGCAAACACATAAATTTGCATAATGATAATACCACAAAAACAATAAAAAAACAACTATTTATAATAAATAATTGTCTCTAAACCTTAAGTTAAAGTTATCTGCTACTACATAACTATCTAAAATAACCATTTTATTGATTATATACCTAGGTAATTCTACTCTTTTATTAATCAACTTATACCCAAATATTTCATGTATAAGTACATATTCATAATAAGTATTATAAAAACTTCCACTTTTAATAAATACTACACTTTAATTTCTTATATCTTTCTCTTAAACTCATATCTCTATAAACGCCGTTCACCATTTCGAGTGAACTTTAGCACTGCTTTCTATTATTCTTCTATTTTTACTTGTTTATCTCCTTCACATTGCCATCATTTGTTTACTAAAACCGACACAATCTCTACATTTATCGGACAACATATGGATTTGATTGTGTTCCTGTACCTCCTGACGCAAACAATGTATCA
>CAJUCD010000002.1 GCA_910585045.1 uncultured Bacilli bacterium | reverse complement strand
ATAATGAGCGCTCAATTATATTAGAAATTTATCATTTATACTAAAATTATAATATCACCTATACTATTTGTCAAGAAAAATGTATCAATAACAGTCAAATAAATATATAAACTAAAATAGCATGAGAAAATAATGTAGGTGAATTAATAATGACATTAGAATATGGCAAAAAAATAAAAGAACTACGCGAAAAAGAAAACATAACTCAAAAAGAAGTAGCATCTATATTAGGTATTAGTCGCAGTTCTTATAATCAATTTGAACAACAATATGATATTATTCCTATAAAAAGACTAAATCAGATAGCAAACTACTTTAACGTTTCTATTGATTATTTATTAGGTTTAAATAATCAAACATCATACTCTAATAGCAACTGTGAAATAGATACTAATATTTCTAGCAACAGATTAAAAGAATTACGCAAAGAACTTAAGCTAACTCAAGAAAAATTAGCTAATAAACTAGAAATAAGTCGTTCTGTAATTGTTTACCACGAACTTAAAAGAACAATTATAGGAACCCCTTTTCTTTTCACCCTATGTTCAAAATATAAAATATCTGCTGACTATCTCCTTGGAAAAATAGATAGCCCTAAAAATCTCTAAAAATAAAAAGAGATTTTTTTAATCTCCATTATCATTAATAATATCTCTGAAAACATAATTTGCTAAATAAACACCTGCTGTAGCTGGCACAAATATAGCTGATGCAATTATATCATTATCTACTTTAATAGCTTCCTCTTTACTAAACAAAACAGGAATATTCAAGTCTAATTCTTGTTTTTTTAATTCGTATCTTAATTTCTTAGCTAAAGGATCATTGAATGTTTTATTAAGCTTAGTTATTTCGAGTTTTGTTGGATCTAATTTTCTTCCAGTACCCAAACATGTAATTATTTTAATACCATTATTTTTAGCATATTTAATAAGTAATATCTTAATTTTAATATCGTCTACAGCATCAATAATATAATCATAATCTTCATTAATATAATTATTAAAATTATCTTCTGTTAAAAACTCTCCTATTACTTTTAATTTAACACTTTCATTTATTTTAAAAACTCTTTCTTTAGCTTCTTCAACCTTTAACTTACCTATATTAGTTCTATCTGCAATTATTTGTCTATTAAGATTTGATAAATTAATTATATCGCCATCAACAATAGTTATATTTAAAAAGCCACTTCTAACTAAAGCTTCCAAAACATAGCCTCCAACCCCACCAACACCTGCTAAAAGTATTCTGGCATTACTTATTTTTTGAAACTTTTTATCATCTATAAGAGGTAACAATCTTTCAAACATCAATATCACCACTTAAATTATAGCAAATAAAAACCCAAAGGAGAAGTCTATTTGTGATAAAATCCCGCACGCTCGCAGGTGGTAAGAAACATATATACTTTAGGATTCTGGAACTAGCCAGCATTCAACTCCGTATATAATTATTCTCCCTATAAAATCACATAGTCGGTTTTATGTGAAATAAACTATATCCTCTAGGTAATATTATTATACCATATATCAAATAATTTATACAATAAAAATCATTAAATTTGACACTCTAAATAAAAAAACTAGAAATTAAATCTAGCTATTTATATTTCTCCCATACCACTCATAGGATTAAACTCTGCATCTGCTCCACTATTTGATGTATTATCACCATTAAATATAGTATCAGCTTGCATACTTTCTTCCAAAGCGTTTGTTGCTACTCCCTCTGTAACATAATTATTTTCAACAGGAGTTACTTCCACTTGAGTAGCCATTTTAGGTTCTTCACCCCACAAACCAGAAACATTACAGTTTGTACTATAAGGCATCGGATCTGGCATTTCTAATTTACAAATCATTGGAATTTTAAAAGCTGAACCAAAAGCAACACAGTTACCTGGCTGTAATACTTTTTGTTTTTCAATAACATCACTACTAATATTAGGCAGCATTTCTTCAATATATTTTATATCTTTTGGGTGAGTCATCTTAAAAATCAAGAAATTAGAACACTGTGCAATAACTGTATCACTAATTTCTACAGGTCTTTGACTAATAATATCTAACATTACGCCATATTTACGGCCCTCTTTAGCAATACGATCAAATATATTATAACCAAGTAAGAAAGTATCTGTATCTTGTTGAATATATCTATGAGCTTCCTCCAAAAATAAATGAAATGGAATACTTGCTCTCTCTTTTAAACCTTTAGAATAATCAAATAACAGTTTAGATATAATCTTAACAATAACTTTAGCAATAGCATCATCAATATCTTCTAAATTAATATTTACTATTTGTGCTCTACCATTATTATGTTTAACTAATTCATTTATAAACTCATTAGTACTAGTATGTTTTGAACCATCAAAATAATTATTTACAGGGCCACTTATAATAGTATTAAGTCTAACTTGTAAAATCATAGCTTCATTATACATCATTTGATTACCTTGAAATCCTTCACTAATAAGCACAAATTCCAAAGCATCTGCTAGCTCTCTTAAAGTATAAAAACTATTTTCTGGTTCTTTAATCTCTACAATAGATTCATCTATATGTTTTAAAATATATTCTGTAATTAAAACTGATTCCCCAAAATTACCATTTGAATCAATTTCAAAACATTCACTAAAACTTCTTGTATACCCAAGCCCTGGTATTACAGAATCAAAATTAAACTCTTTTGTATGACATACTTCAATAACTTTAAATATTTCATTCTTCTTATAACTAGTAGTCATATTACTAAATAAAATTGCAATCAAAGCCTTAGCAATTAAGTGATTTTTATATTTTATAACTTCTTCATTATCACTAGAAAATATTTTAGCATATTTAATGCTTCGCTCTAAAATAGGCAATTGCGAATGAGTACTAGCTTGTAATAATAAAGCCACATCATCTAAAGTTAATAAATTAACTGGTATTTTTAATAAATAATCTGTAGGTTCTTGCGGATTAGTTGTAATAAATTTATAACTATAATTAGGGTTAATTTTATTTAAAGAACCAAAAGCATTTTTATATTCTCCATAAGCATCAAAGAAAAACATATTAGCATTATAAGTAGTCATTTTAGGGTTACTAAAGATATTTTGAATAATTCTTGAAACTCCACATGATTTACCAGAACCGGAGTTCCCAAATATAGCTAAATGATTTGAAAATAAACTATTAATATCTGGACAAATTTGAAAGCCTTTATAAGTAGCACTACTACCTAAAACAAAACTTTTTTCACTAAGTGCCCCTACTAGTTCCACTAATTCTTCACCATTAATAACTCTTATTTTACTAGATAGTAAAGGTTTTCTAATAACACCATTTACATATCTCTTACCCATGTATTCACCTAAAAATCTAATTTTAATTTCATTATCATTTAATTCGATAACTTCGCCTAAAATTCTTTGATCATTTTCTTCAAATATTACATGAATATTCATCAAATCAGCTGTAATAGTCCCTTTACTTACATTCTCAACATGTGCAATATTATCACTAATATACAAAATTTTACCAAATATCATTTATATCAACCTACTCTTATACAATATATTATAGCATGCTTATACCACAAAAAAAAGAGCCCTTGCTCTATTTTTTTAAAAAGTTAATTAATTAACGAGATTGGTTAACATTTAAAGGCCTATTTCTATTAATATTTCTAGTTATTTCATATAATCTTTTATCAGAAATAAGACCCGATTCTAATTCTTCAGATGTACATAAATCTTTAGAAAAAGGATATATTTCTATTATTCCTTCTGGTAAAGTATAAGAAGAACCTATTATTCTTGAAGAAATTACAGCATTAACTACAGCCTCTGTGTAATTTTCAATATGTTGGGTTTCGCCATTAAAAGTTACGTCATCAACCAAACGTTCCAAAACAAAAAGAGTTCCATCATCTTTATCAGTAATTCTTGTTTTGCCTAACCTAGCTAAATATAATGTATCGATTTTAAAACCTCGTCTTATAAAATCCATGTTGTCATCACTCCTAGTTATCTAGTATAGCATTATTTTATTGATATTACAATAATTATTTTCCATTCCAAATCTCATACCAATCACGAACATTATTTAAGCCATCATTAGCCAAATCATTTATTAAATCCCAAGTAAGATCAAATATTATTTTAAGTTCATTAAAATTATCTTTAGCACTCTTACATAAATCTTCATTATTACTGCATATTTTAGTAGTTAAATTTAAATAACTAGCTATAATCATCATTTTACAATTCTTATATGCCCTCTTAGTTTTACTAGAAACACTTTCTTTATAACCAGGAAAATATACCTCTATTCTATTATCGAAATATAATGCCATAGAAAGAACTTTTAGCTTTGCACTACCACTTAAATCCTTAAATTTATATCCCTTTATCTCTCCTTCATAAAATATAAAATCTATTACTTTAATAAATTCTTCTTTTATATTATCGCCAATATTAAAAGCCATAATATTGTTTGACAATTTTCCATAAATGTGTTTTAATAGAATGAATTTAAGGGGTGAATTATGTTAAATAAAAAAGATATTATAAGTAACGTTGATAAATCTTGGCCTAAAGATTTGATTATCAGACATTTATATGTAGGACTTGCCCCATGTTATGAAAGAGATTATTTGTTTTTTACTGTTCCATCTGCAGTACAAATTAAAATGTTTAAAAATGGCGAATTAGGAGATCCTAATAAACACATATGTACTACACTTTGCCAAGAATATCAAACTATATTTCAAAATTTTGGTATTGAAAGCATAATAGTACCAACAAATAATGAACCAGTAACTCATCATGGATTAATAGTTTTTGGTGATTATGTAACATATTTTATTGATCCGTTAAAAGATCTTCAACTAAACCAATATGGTTGTGAAACCACCAATTATGGTATAATTCCTTTAAGTAAAAGCCAAGACAATAAATCTTTATATCCTGGGCTAACTGTTCTAGATCCAAATTATTTAAGAGAAATGGACAGCTATTTAGGATTTTTAAAATGTGGCATGTACACAAGTGACTTTATTTCTTCATTACGAAATGAAATTTTTAGTGGAAAATATAATACTTATTTGCTAAGCTTAATCGGCGAGACTAAAGACTATGGTAATATTGATACATTAATAGAAGCCAAAATTGCTCTTATGAATAACGAATTAATTAATATAGGTAATGTTCCAGGTATAATCGAAAGGCAACTTATTTATAAATATTTAATTAGAGAACTATTTAGCCCAGAGGAACAAGAGTTAATTAAAACTCGCCTCGGTTTTCGCAAAGAATTACTTTTACTTCACAATATGGCTATGTATGAAGAAACCAAAGATCAAAACGGTCAATATATTTTAGAAAGAAAAAGATAAGAATTATTTATTCTCATCTTTTTTTAATTAAGTTTTTTATTTAATATTTCTTTAGTCAATACTGGGTTAGCTTTCCCTTTAGTTTCCTTCATAACTTGTCCTACAAAAAAATCAAACAAATTAGTTTTACCATTCTTATAAGCCTCTACATTATCTGGATTATTACCTATAATACTGTCTATTATTTTAGTTAATTCCTCACTATCACTAATTTGAGCATTATCTTTACTAACAAACTCCATTACTTCTTTTTTATTTTCAATAACTTTCATAAAAATATCTTTAGCTTGCTTAGAACTAATAGTTCCTTTATTAATTAAATTAATAAGATCTGCCAATCTTTTTGGCGTAAAAAACAAATCATTAATACTAATTTCTGCTTTATTTATATAACCAAGAATTTGAGTTGTAATCCAATTAGCCGCCATTTTAGCATCAATATTAAGTTCTAAACATTCTTCAAAATAATTAGCAATATTAATATCTTTAACTAAAACACCAGCATCATAATTACTTAATCCATAATTATTTATATAATCATATTTTCTTTCTAAATGTAGCCTTGGAATAGATTTCTTTAAATCTTCAATCCAATTTGCATCAATTTTAAACTTTGGAATATTCGGTTCTACAAAATATTTATAATCAATAGCGTCCACTTTACTACGCATTCTAATTGTAATTTGTTTTTCCTCATCCCATCTTCGAGTTTCTTGTTCTACTTCATTATACTTTCCTTGAGACTTTAGCTCTGTTTGTCTTTTTATCTCATAATTAATAGTATCAAATACACCACTAATTGAATTGACACCTTTAACTTCAACTTTTGTTCCAAATTCTGTGGCATCTTCATCCATTATAGATACATTAACATCACATCTAACTTGACCTCTTTTAGTATCAGCATCACTAATTCCTGTATAACGATAAATATTAATAATATGTTCTATAAAAGCAACAGCTTCTGAAGCACTATGAAAAGCTGGTTCTGTAACTAGTTCTAATAACGGAACTCCCGCTCTATTGTAATCAATCGTAGTCGTATCAAAATAATGGTCTAAATTTGCTGTATCTTCTTCTAAATGAATATCATGAATTTTAACTGGTATTAACTTTTCATCAACTTCAATTTCAATCTCACCATCAATACCAACTGGTTCTGTCATTTGAGTAATCTGATACCCCTTTGGCAAATCTGGATAATAATAATTTTTACGATCAAAATACATATATTCTGGCATCTTACAGTTTAAAATCATACTCATTTTTAAAGCATCACCAACACACTTTTTATTAACTACTGGTAATGTTCCTGGCAAAGCCAAATCAAGAGGAACAATATTAGAATTAGGAGTTTCATTATATTCATTTTTAGCACTAGAAAATACTTTAGAATTACTTATAAGTTCACAATGCATTTCCAAACCAATAACAGCAATTTGTTTTTTCATATTACATTCTCTCCTTTGCAATTTGCCCTTTAAAACTCATTTTAGATTCCAAAGAATATGCAATACTTAATACATTCGCATCTTTATAGCAATTACCTGTAATATTAATTCCTACTGGCAAGCCATTTACAAAGCCATTAGGAATTGTAATTGATGGAAAACCACCAAAATTCCCTATATCTAAATGACTATTTAAAGCACTCATCTTTAAATCTAATTTATCATTAGCATCATTAATTAAAGGTGCCGGGCCATCCCCTACTGGTAATATTAAGCCATCATATTTTGCAAAAAAATCTTTCATAATATTTACTATTAAGCGTCTTAATTTTTGAGCATTTCTAAAATAACGATCTTGATTTTCACTTTGAAGCACATATGAACCAATTACTAAACGTCTTTTAATTAAAGGTGAAAAGCCTTTAGTTCTATGTTCCCTCATCATATCTTGCACATTTTGAGCATCGCTTCTAGGTCCAAAAATAATTCCTGTCAAATTAGAAAGATTGCTAGTCGCCTCTGCGCAAGATATAACAGTATATACTGAATCTATAGCATTTAAAATCTTTTGGTCTACACTTTCCTCGCATACTTCCATTCCTAAATCTCTACATAAATTTAAAGTATCATGAAAATTTTTCAAATGTGTCTTTAATTCCTCGCTTGGATTAGTATAATTATTTATATCACATAATTCTTTTATATAAAATAATTTTTTATTTTGTACAGAATCAGTTAAAGAGCTAGAAAGTTTAATTTCTGATGAATCCCAAGAAGTCATATCATTACTATCAATGCCTTTCATTGCATCAACAACAATTGCCGCATCTTCTACACTTCTAGTTAATACTCCAGCGTGATCTAAACTACTAGCAAATGGAAACAATCCATAGCGTGATAGCATTCCATAAGTAGGCTTATATCCAACAATTCCACAATAGGCAGCAGGTTTTCTTATTGAATCTCCTGTATCGCTTCCTAAAGCATAAGGATAAACTCCTGAGGCAACTGCACAAGCAGAGCCAGCACTAGAACCTGCACACATCCTAGTTCTATCCCAAGGATTTAAAACAGCTCCTGTATGTCCTGTTGTCCCAGTTCCGCCCATAGCAAACTCATCTAAGACTGTTTTATTTACCATTACAGCCCCTTTATTAAACAAATTTTCAACAACTGTTGCAGTGTATATAGGAACATAATTTTTTAAAGCATTAGAAGAACCCGTTGTCAAAACATCTTTAGTTGAATAATTATCTTTAACACCAAACGGAATTCCTGACACCAATTCCTCTGTTACTTCTGTTTCCTTAGCTTCATCACAAATAGTTACAAAAGCATTATATTTATCTTGAACTTCATGTGATTTTTTTATTGATTCGATAATAAGTTCTTTACTAGTAGTACTACCTGACTTTAACGCTTCATGAATCTCTGTAATACTTTTTTCTAACACTTTAATCCACCGCCTTTGGAATTTCAATTTCTCTGCCTTCAGTTTTAGCTGCATTTCTAAGAGCCTCTTGAACAGGTATAGACACAGTGGCCTCATCTGCTCTTAATTGAAAGGCAAAATCATCTAAAGTATGAGTCATAGGTTCTATCTCACTTAATCCCTCTATCTCATTAATAATATCTATATTTTTATCAACCACATCAAATTCATCTAGTACCATTTTATTTTCTTCTGCAGTCAAACTAAAAAGAAGCTTAGCTGCATAATCATCTACCATTTCACTTGTAAATTTTTTCAAAAAAATCACTCCTATTCTATTAAACCGCTATGACAATCTAATTCATAAATAAGCTTATCATTTTTATAAACTTTTTCTTCGACTATAACTCCTTTATAATCCATAAAGTCTCCTTATTTAATATTCACAATTTCCTGGAGTTCTTGGAAAAGGTATGACATCCCTAATGTTTTCAACTCCTGTAAGATATATAATTAAACGTTCAAATCCCATACCAAAACCTGAATGATAACAACCGCCAAATTTTCTCAAATTACAGAACCAATCAACAGCATTAACATCAATATTCATTTCCTTACAACGTTCCATAAGCTTATCATAATCTTCTTCTCTTTGACTACCGCCCATTAATTCACCTGCACCAGGCACTTCAAGATCTACTGCCGCTACAGTTTCATTATCAGGATTAACTTTCATATACCATGCTTTAATATCTTTAGGCCAATTCGTAATAAAAACTGGTCCATTAAAATATTCCGTAATATAACGTTCATGCTCTTTAGCAATATCTTCACCATAATCAGGTTCAAATTCCCATTTTTGTTCTGCTTTTTTTAGAATATCTACTACATCTCGATGCGTAATTCTAATAAATTCAGAATTTACTAATTTTACTAATTTTTCTTTTAATCCTTTTTCTACAAAAGAATCACAAAATTCTATTTCTTTACTACAATTTTCTAAAACATAATTAACTACAAATTTTAACATAGACTCCATAATATCCATATCACCATTAATATCGCAAAAAGCAATCTCTGGCTCTATCATCCAAAATTCATTAGCATGCGTTTTAGTATTAGAATTTTCCGTTCTAAATGTTGGACCAAAAGTATAGATTTTTTTATACGCTAAAGCGAAAGCTTCTCCATGTAATTGCCCTGAACCAGTTATATAGGCTAAACGTCCAAATAAATCTTTTGACATATCTGCCATACCATCAACCATTGGAATTTTATTCATATTTAAAGTTGTAATTTTAAACATTTGGTCTGAGCCTTCACAATCAGTAGTAGTTATAAGTGGTGTATGCACATAAACATAGTTATTATCTTGAAAATATTTATGAATTGCATAAGCTGCTACACTTCTAATTCTAAATACTGCTTGAAAAAGATTTGTACGAGGACGCAAATACGCTTGTTCCCTCAAAAACTCTCTTGTATGACGTTTAGGTTGAATAGGATAATCCTCAGGACAATTTCCTACTAACTTTACTTCTGTAGCATGCATTTCAAAAGCTTGATTGCCACTTGATTCTACTATTAAACCTTTAGCTTCTATAGCACAACCTACTAATAATTTTTGAATATCACTAAAATTTTCTAACTTCTCATCATAAACAATTTGTAAGTGTTCTTGACAAGTACCATCTGAAAAATCAATAAAACCAAATGTTTTTTGATCACGATGATTTCGAATCCAACCTTGAACAGTAACTTCTTGATTTTTATATTTTTTAATGTCTTTAAATATTTCTTTTAAATCCATATTTATTCCTTCTCTCTAATTTAATTTTAACGTAACTGCAAATATTGTTCATCAATTATCTATTATTAATCTCTTACCTTTATATGTAATTCTCTTAATTGTTGCTCTGTAAGTTCATTAGGACTACCCATTAATGCATCCATACCTGAAACATTTGGAGGGAAAACTTGTACTTCTCGTAAATTTTCTTCTTCCGTTAAAAGCATAACAATTCTATCAATGCCTGGCGCCATTCCTGCATGAGGAGGTGCACCAAATTGAAAAGCAGTATATAAAGAACGGAATTTATTTTTAAGAACTTCCTCATTATATCCAGCAATATTAAAAGCTTCTTTCATTACTTCAATATCATGGTTACGCACCGCCCCACTAGCCATTTCATTACCATTACACACAAAATCATATTGATAAGCAACAATATTTTCTATATCACCACTTTTTAATGCCTCTAAACCACCTTTTGGCATACTAAATGGATTATGACCAAAATCCCATTTTTCATCTTCTTCATTATACTCAAACATTGGAAAATCATTAACAATACAAAACTCAAATTTACTTTTATCAATAAGTTCTAATTCTTCTCCTAGCCTTGTACGTAATATTCCTGCTAACTTTTCTACATTTTTAATGCCAGCAATAATAAAGACAACATTTCCTTCTTCTAAATTAAGTGTTGTTTTTAAATCATTTATTTCTGTATCGCTTAAAAACTTTGTAATAGTAGACTTAAACTCTAAATTTTCTTCTACTTTAATATAAGCAAGTCCTTCTGCCCCTTTTTCTTTCATGAATTCTTCTAACCTTTTAAACCAAGAATTAGCTTTATCACAACTATTAATTTTTATTCCTTTAATAATCTTACCCTTAAATCCATTAAACTGTGTATTCTTAAAAATATCAGTAAGATCTTCAATAATTAACGGATTTCTTAAATCAGGTTTATCAGTACCATATTTTGCCATAGCTTCTCTATAAGGTATTCTTTTAAAAGGACGTGGTGATACAGTTTTTTTAGAAAAAGTACTAAAAACATCATAAAAAACTCTTTCACCTACAGCATAAACATCTTCTTCAGTAGCAAAACTCATTTCCATATCTAATTGATAAAATTCCAATGTTCTATCTGCACGACAATCTTCATCTCTAAAACATGGTGCAATTTGAAAATAACGATTAAATCCTGACACCATTAAAAGTTGTTTATATATTTGTGGAGCTTGTGGCAAAGCATAAAACTTTCCTTTATAATTTCTTGATGGAATAACAAAGTCTCTTGCTCCCTCAGGTGAACTTGCTGTAATTATTGGTGTCGCAATCTCTGTAAAATTCATTTCTTTCATTGTTTTACGAATAAAATCAATAACATCTACTCTAAATTTAATTTTGTCATGTACTAGAGGATTACGCAAATCTAAATAGCGATATTTAAGACGCGTTTCTTCACTAGCTTCTTTACTACGATTAATCTCAAACGGCAAAACATTCATACATTTACCTAAAATAGTTATATCTTCTAATAAAATTTCTACATCCCCAGTTGGCATATTAGGATTTTTATCAGTTCTTTCTCTAACGATACCTGTAATACTAGCAGTAGATTCTCTTGTAACATCTTTAAACTTTTCTACATCTTCACTAATAATTTGTACTATTCCTGTCTCATCACGCAAAGTAATAAAAACCAAACTTCCTAAATTTCGTATCGAATTAATCCATCCTGCAATCTTAACAGTTTTCCCAATATGTTCACTTCTTAATTCTCCACAATAAACATTTTTATAAATATTTTCCATATTACCTCCTATAAGTTACCAATAATATATTCTAAAATTTCATTTTCATCTATTCTAACTTCTTCATGAGTTATATTATCTTTAACTGTAATTATGCCTTTACTTAACTCATCACTATTTAATATAACGAGCAATTTTGCACCTAATCTATCAGCTTGTTTAAATTGTGCTTTCAATCCTCTATCCAAAGTATCATAATCACATTTAATTTCACTCCAACGCAAATCCTGAGCTAATTTTAAAGCTGTCATATGTTCTTCTTCATTAACTGCTAAAATATATACATCTAAATCGCTTTGAACAACATTATCTTTATTTAACTCTTGTAAAATAATCATTAAACGGTCAATACCACACGCAAATCCAACACATGGTGTAGCAGGACCTTCTAATTTTTCTACTAAATTATTATATCTTCCACCTGCTCCTAAAACATTAGAGGCACCAAGCCCTGGAATATCTGCAACAAATTCAAATACGGTATGATCATAATAATCAAGACCACGAACTATATTAGAATCAACTTCATAATCTACACCTAACTCCATTAATAATTCTAAAACACTTTTAAATCTTTTTTCACTACTATCATTTAAATAATCTAATATTGATGGAGCTTTTAATAAAATTTCACTATCCTTATCTACTTTACAATCAAGTATTCGAAGTGGATTAGTCTTAAATCTATTTTGACAATCTGGACATAAATTACTAATATGAGGTTCCAAATATTTAACTAAAGCCTCGCGATAATTATTTCTTGATTCTATATCTCCCAAAGTATTAATTTTGACTGTAATATCTTCAATGCCCATTTCTTCTAGAGTTCTATAAGCAAGACTAATAACCTCAGCATCAATCATAGGCGAATCACTACCTAAAACTTCTACTCCAAATTGTGATAATTCTCTATATCTTCCTGCTTGTGGACGTTCATATCTATACATAGGTCCAGTATAATAAAGTTTAACAGGTTGATTTACATCACCAAACATTTTATTTTCAATAAAAGATCTTACAACTCCTGCTGTTCCCTCTGGTCTAAGCGTAACACTTCTCCCGCCACGGTCCACAAAATCATATGTTTCTTTAGAAACTATATCAGTTGTTTCCCCAACACTTCGATGAAATAATTCACTAGCCTCAAATATTGGCGTTCTAATAAAATTATAATTATAATAATTAGCTACTGTTGTAAACACATTATTAATATAATTATAATATTTTGCATCATTTCCATAAATATCATAAGTACCCTTTTGTTTTGTTATCATTCTTTCTTCCTCCTTAAAACAAAAAAACCTAGTATACGTAAGGACGCTCATTTAGCGCGGTGCCACCTTACTTTACTAAGTACGCTTAAAATTTTATCGCGAATTATCGCGTTTTCTAATATAGAAAGCTGTCTTTAGGCCTTATTACATAGACAATTTCCAGCACCATGTCTTCTCTTTAATGTAATCATTAAGACTTACTCGTTCTTTCCTTAGAAAAATACTATACTAATAATTTTAATATAAATTAAGTTAATAGTCAATAATTATTTGCCAATTGCTTGTTTAAAAATTTCCATATCAAATTTATCACAATCATTACAGGTTCTGTAGTTTCTATTATGAAAGTTGCAATATCTTTTTTAGATAAATCACATTCCTTTAAGAAAGCAAACCTTTTCATATGTTCAAACATAAAATATAAACTAGAAGAATCTCCAACGAAAGCTAAATCCATACCTTCAAACAAATCTGAAAAATCATTATTTTATCCTGTCAAATATTTTGAATCTCGCGCTATATAATCAATTCTATCTGTATCTATGCCACCTGTCAAAAGCTTTGAAATAATAAGTATTAAATTATTTTCATTGTCTAGCGCCACTTTCCCTTTAATTTTTGCTTTCAGTCCTATTAAATCCACCACTATTCCCAAAACATCTTCACCTAAAGAGTTAACAAATAGCCTGATAAATTTCTGTTTCTGGATCTATCAAAATTCTTATTGTATTTTCTTCATGTGTGCCATCCAAATAATGCTCCGAAGAGTGGCTAAAACAAGCATGCCCAAGATCATACACTAAAGTCATACATTTTATCGCTTAAACTAATTTTTTATTTATAACTATTTTCTTAAAAATTTTCAACATGAATCAATAAGTTTACTTGATATATAATAATCACCTATACAATGTTGATATCTCGTATGAGTAGCATTATGGCTCGCATTTAGGCCTAATTGTGATTTGTTCTTCATTTCTTGAAATTCTTTGCTCCTAATTATAGGGATAAATTCGGGCTCAATTTCTATTTTTCCCACATAATATCATATGCTTGCAAGTTTTCACCTTTATAGCTCTTTTGTTCTTAAAATTATTTTATTATATTAAAATGACAGTATCAATGTTTAAAATCTATTCTCTATAAATAGGCACGCCTCTACTTCGAGTACTTGGTTTAATTCCGATTCGTCCATAATTTTCATCACTATTCATTTTCTTATCAATAATATTAATCATCATTTCCATAATTCTTTCAATATCAGTATCAGTTAAATTCGTATCTTCAGGTGAACTTAAAAAAATTGCAAAATTTCGACGCGAAATAAAATCTAAGTCTGAACATGCCAAAACAATACTTGTGCCATCATCATCCTTAAGTACAATATCAAAAACAGGATAAACATGAAAATTATAATATCGCCACTCATGACGATACACATCCAGATCGTTATGAAAATCCTCGCCAAATTTATCAATTGCTAATCTCTTTTCTCTTTGAATATCTGTTAACCTTGTTATCTTCATATCTTGATATTCCACTTTGAACATTCTTATAATAAAGTCTCTTAAAGCATCTTCGCTATTTAATATCGCAGATTTTCGATAATCTAAAAAAGTTAAGCTATTCAAGCACGCATAATTTAATCCCATCTCATCTATACTCCAAACAGTAGGAGGAACTTCCACATCAAATTTAGCTTGGGAATCTAAAATTGCATTGTCACAAATACCTAATTCCATAAAAACCATCCTTTCTTTTACTAATTGCTATCTAAGGCTATTGTAATAGGTCCATCATTAATTATATTAACTTCCATATCTGCCCCAAAAATACCAGTCGAAACATTTATATGTTCCCTTAATTTTTCATTAAATAAATTATAAAGTTTTATAGCTACTTCACTATTTAAAGCTTCAATATAAGAAGGTCTATTCCCCTTCTTAGTATTAGCATAAAGTGTAAACTGACTAATTGATAAAATGCTTCCACCAACTTCTAAAATTGATTTATTCATAATTCCATTATCATCATCAAATATGCGTAAATTAACAATTTTTTTCACCATTTTTTCTATAATTTCTTCTGTATCTCCTTCGGTAAATCCTACTAAAATAACCATCCCGCTATTTATAGAACCTACTATTTTATTATCTACTTTAACACTACTATTCTTACTTCTTTGTACTATAACTCGCACTTCTAACACCTTCTAACACTTTTAATAAAAGTTAAATTTTCTAAATCTACAATTACTTTATCTAAAGAGTCCTTAGAATCTACTTTCACACTTAATTGATAACTATAACCATCAGTATACTCCTTAGTTTTAAAAGAGTCAATGCAAATATTTCTTTTCGTAAAAGTTGCAATTATCTCACTTAAATAATTCTTATTATTTAAAGCTTCTATTACTATATCTGTATAATAAGAGGTTTCATTGTCATCATTCCATGCTACGTCAATAATTCGTTCTTGCTCATTTATGACATTTGCGCAATCCTTTTTATGAACTGTAATCCCATCACCACGTGTTATGTATCCAATAATCTGATCTCCTTTAACTGGCTTACAGCACTTGGCTATATTTACTAATAAATCAGGAATCCCCGCCACGATTACATCATTTTTATAATCTTTATCTAAATGTCCAGTATTTACTTTTTCCATCAAAGCATCTTCAACTGTATCATGCGTCTCGTTCGTAAGAGAAATAATATATCCTGCTGTAAATCTAATAGTTCCAATTGCTAAATAAATATCTTCTAAATCATTCAATTTTAATTCCTTAGTAATTTTAATGATATTAGTATCATTCATCACTTCATTAAAAGCTAATTTTCTTTTGCGAAGCTCTTTTTCCAAAATATCTTTTCCTTTTTCTATTAAAAATACTCGTTCTTGCTTACTAAAATAAGCCTTTATTTTATTTTTAGCCTGACTTGTCTTTATAAATCCCAACCAATCTTTATTAGGTGTAGCATTTATATTAGTATTTATTTTAACAATATCATTATTATTAAGTTCATAATTTAGGGGAACAATTACATCATTAACAATAGCACCAACAGTTTTATCACCAACATCTGAATGAATTCGATAAGCAAAATCTACTGGAGTTGCACCTTTTGGTAATTCAATAACATCACCCTTTGGTGTATAAACATAAATCATTTCCGCAAGCATATCATTCTTTACTTCTGCCTCAAATTCAATATCATCAACATTTTCATGTGTTTCAATTAAATTCCGAAACATTTCTAACTTTTGTTCCATTATATGTTGCACTTTTTTAGTTCCTTTTTCTTTATAAGACCAATGAGAAGCCATACCTTTTTCTGCAAATTCATCCATTTCAAATGTTCTAAATTGCACTTCAAATAAATGACCATTAGCTCCATAAACTGTTGTATGTAGACTCTGATACATATTAGCTTTAGGCATAGCAATATAATCTTTAAAACGTTTAGGAATAGGTCTATATTTAGAATGAACTAAACCAAATGCCATATAACAATCATCAACATTATCTAATATTACTCTAATGGCTAAAATATCATATATATCATTCCAATTACGCCCAGTATTAAGCTTATTATAAATAGAATGTACACTTTTAACTCGCCCTTTAATTTGAAATTTCAAACCTTGTTCTGTTAAAATACTCGTAATATTAGCTTTCATTTCCTCTAGAGTATCATTAAGTTCTTTTTGAGTTTCATTTAATTTTTCTAAAATATCATTATAAACATCTGGTTTTGTATAATATAAACATAAATTTTCTAATTCACTTTTGATGGAATTAATCCCCAATCGGTGAGCAATCGGTATTAAAACAGCTTTAGTTTCATAAGCTTTTTGCTTTTGTTTTTTAGGATTTATAGCATAATTAGTTCGCATATTATGTAATCTATCAGCTAACTTAATGAATAAAACTCTAACATCAGTTGCCAAACCTACTAAAACTTTTCTCAAATATATCGCACTTGATTCCGAATCATCTGTAAGCTCTAATTTATTAATTTTAGTTACACTCTCAACAATTATAGCTACATCTTCTCCAAATTTTTCTTTTAAAGTCTCAAAACTAACATCATTAGTAACCATAACTTCATGCAATAAAGCAGCAATAATAGTAGTTGCATCAACATTCAAATCATTAACTATATCTGTAACATATAAAGGATGTGTAATAAAATCATCACCATTAAGTCTTTTCATTCCTTTATGTAATTCAATAGCATAATTATAGGCTTCTTTTATTTTTAATAATTCCTCTGTATCTCTTATATTATCCTTTATTTTCTCATATAAATCTAAAAAAGTTATATTATTATCTGCTTCCTTCATTATATCTCCTCTTTATCTATTTTCCTCCGATAATGTTTTATTTCATCACGCACAAAATTATCCAATTCTAAAATATTAACATCAAATATATCATTAACCATACTTCCTAAATCTAAATCTCTAGAACTAGTCCACTTATATTTTTTTAAAAAATTCCAAATATCTTCCTCATGAATATACTTTAACCCTTCTTTTTTTATTTCTTTAGTCTTACTTCTTAAAGCTGGAAGTATTCTATTATACAAATCATTCAAATTTTTAAACTTTATATCATTATTCATCTTTTTAATACTCCTTCTGGGCTTAAAAGCACTATTGTTTCATATACTTAATTATATCGTATTTATAAGCTTTTTGAAAGAGGTGAATCATGAAAAACAACAAATTTTTAACAGCAACATTTATTCTCATGATCGGTGGTTTAATAACTAAAATCTTAGGTTTTATAATTAGAATTATTTATACTAGAATGGTTGGCAATGAAGCTATAGCTCTTTATTCTTTAGTTATGCCTACTTATTCCTTATTGCTTACAATTGCTACGTTATCACTTCCTATTGTTATATCTAAACTTATTAGCGAGCATAAATATAAAAGCTTAAAAATATTATCTAGCGCTACTATAATAACTTTAATCTTAAATTTAATAGTCATTATCATCATTTATTTCACAAAAGATTTTATTGCTGTTACTCTACTTAATGATGAAAGATGTAGTATTCTTTTAATGTCTATGGCTCTAACTTTTCCGTTTGTATCTATATCTAGTATATTAAAAGGTTATTTTTATGGCAAACAAAAAATGGTCCCTCATACCATTTCTAATATAATTGAACAAATTGTAAGACTACTACTACTTTATCTTATCATTCCACCTTTAGTTACCAAAGGAATTACTGCTTCTGTTGTCGGTTTAATTCTTTTAAGTATTGCCTCTGAATTAGCCTCTATTCTAACATTTTTATTTTTTTTACCCAAAAAATTCACTATAACTAAAAAAGATTTTAAACCCGATTTAAAAACTACCAAGGATATCTTAAACATTTCCCTTCCCACCGTTTCTTCACGTTTAATCGGAAACATAGGTTTCTTTTTCGAACCCATAATATTAACTAATGTACTTCTTTTATCTGGGTATTCTATGAATTTTATTTTAACAGAATATGGCGCTTATAACGCTTATTCTATTTCATTACTTGCTATGCCTTCATTCTTTATCCAAGCTATTTCTTCTTCACTTTTACCTGAAATATCTAGGTTCTATTATCAAAAAAATATTTTAATGGTTAAAAGAAGATTTAAACAAGCTTTGATTCTCTCTTTAATTGTTGGACTAATATTTTCAGGATTAATTTATATTTCACGTGATTATTTATTAGAAACTCTCTACAATACTTTAAATGGGTCAAATTACATTAGAATACTAGCACCATTCTTTGTCCTATTTTATTTAGAAGGTCCCCTTCAAAGCGTTTTGCAAGCTATTGGTCAAGCTAAAACTTGCATGTTTATCACATTTATTGCAATAATTGCTAAATTAGCTAGTATGGCACTTTTATCACTTTGTCATATAGGAATGTATTCTCTAGTAATTGCCGAAATAATAGATATCATAATAGTTGTTTTAATGAGTTATATCGCTATCAAGAAAAGTCTATATAACTAATTATTAAAATTTAAAAACAGAATAAAGTTAATTTATTCTGCTCCCACTACTACATATGGATTGTTTAGAGTACCTGTTCCGCCTGTTTTAAAGACTACGTCTGCTTTTAGGTTTATTACTGGTCGTATACCAAATTGATCATTTACCCCGCCCCACCAAATAGAACCATCACTGCGAACAAAAGATACCCATGCATACAGCGTAGAAGATAAAGATGTCCACCATTGGAAAGGTGACATAGTCCAATAATGTTGGCCATTGTATAGATAATAGCTTACATTATTCTCTTTTTGTCCGCCAGCATACACAACTTCATCAGCAGCAATTAATCCTACATTAAGTTGATAAGTATCTAAAGCTTCGCAACTTAATGTAGGTGCATAATTTATATATATCCTTTCATTAACCGCATAATTGAATCGATCTCCTAAAGCGCTCCAATTATAACCACTCTGAACATTTCTATCATTACAATATTTGCCATTCGCTACTTTATTTGCATAATGTATATTATTTCCTATATTTGTATTATACCAATTTTCTAGTGCTGTTTTTATTGGCGCATCTGTTCCTTCAGAGGTACTACTTGGTCTTTGTAATCCTTCTGTATAAGTCCATCCTACATATTCACTTCTATTATAGTTTGAGTTATATAGTGTATTTGAGATTATACTATCTGTTGTTACTTCACCATTGGCATGACATGTTGCTCCATCATATATTAATCTCATGGTTCCATCGCCGTTAATTCGAATAATTCTCCAACATTTTCCTGCAAATCTTACATAATTAGTTGTTGTAGCACCTCGCCAATAATAAGATGTTCCTCCATACATGCCATCACTTACAGCATATACTCCTTCATTTGTGGTGGCTGTTACACTAAAATCTGGTGTTTCTGTTTTTGCATTTAATCCTGCAATTATGTCTTTTGTAGTTATTCCTTCTTCTGCAAATTCTACTTCTACTTTTCCACTTATATTTTTATTCATATTATGATTCTGATCTTTTCCTGTATCTTTAAATGTTATTTCTAAAGTATAGTTATAATCTGTACTTGTTGTTACTGTCTTTGTTTCTAAAAGAATATTTATTTCTCCTGTTACTTCAGTCAAATCTCCTGTTTTTAATACTAGACCATTAGAATCTTTTAATGTATATATTAATTCTGATGCCTCTTTCTCACAATCATTACTTAAGCTATTATAATTAGCATCACTACATTTTACAAAAGTATTTGCTTCTATCTTTAACTTTATCGCATATGTTACTTTATTTATCCCTTTTGTTGGAGTTACATTAACTCTAAAATTTTTACTTATTATATCTTTAGGATTTATTGTTCCTGTTAATTTATTATCACCTGCATCATAAGTTACCTTTAATAAATCTGCTTTTGCTGTTGTTTTAGCTCCTGTTCCTTCTACACTTGCTCTTATCATATAAAAGGCAAATGATATTCCTACTCCTATTACTATTAACACTCCTAAACCTACAAATAACTTACTTTTCATATTTACCTTCCTTTTTACTTAACCATTTTAATACTATTTATCTACATTTTCATTACCTTCGACAAAACTTGTCAAAACTTATCAAAAATGTAAATACGATATTTGTAACATAATATATTAAAAAATAAAAGCATTACACTATGTTATATTTATAATATACAATATTATTGAGCATAGTTCAAGATAAATATGTTATTTTACAGCTTTTTTTAAATTTATTTAATAAAAAAATGTTGTAGTAGTCTAAAATTCTAGATTCTAAACATCAACATTATTTATTTAAAGATAATACTTTAGGATTAATCTTGTATCCTAATTCTACTATACTTTGCCATAACTTAGTATATGAGTTAAAAAGGATATTGGGCGCACACCAAACGTGCTGTTCACGTTACAGCTGCCGTAGAGGTTGCCATTCGTATTCACAACGAACACGACAGCGCCCAAAATACAGTTCAACATGATAGATTAACCCTTTAATTTGCTAGTCCTGCAATTTCTCTTTTATTTTTAATAGTTTTATTTTCAATTGTAACTCTTTGGACTACAAAAAGCATAATTACAACATTTACTGTAAAAGAACCTCCATAACTAAGTAAAGGTAAAGGAACACCTGTTAAAGGTATTAAAGCTAATATTCCAAGTAAATTTACTAATATATGAAAAAGTAAATATAAAAAAACTCCATAAGCTAAAATACTAAGTCTTAAATTTTCTCCTTCTCGAGCAATTTTTAATATTCGATATAGCATTGCAACATATAATATTATAATTAAAGTCCCCACTATTGCTCCTAATTCTTCAACAATAATAGGAAAAATAAAATCAGTATGACTTTCTGGTAAATATAAGTATTTCTGACTACTATTTCCTAAGCCTACTCCAAATAAACCTCCATTATGAATAGCAATAAATCCATTACATACTTGATATCCTGTATCTTCCGTATATCTACTACAAGGATTTCGAAATTCAAATCTCTGCAATTGTCTAGAATTTAAAATCTCTGTGCCACTATATAAAAGCGCTACTACCGCAACACCCACTGCTATAACCCCCACTTTTAAAACTTTAATCAAATTCCTTTTGACCAAAGGAATACTAATAAAAATAAAAAAGATAATGCCACTAATAATAATAGCTGTTCCAAAATCAGGCTGCATTGCTATTAAAATAGCAACAATTAAACTTAAAGCAACTGGTATTAAAGATAAATATATATTAGCATTTTTAATTTTTTCTAATCTACTATAAGATACAGCTAAAAAAACAATTATAACAGACTTAGCAAATTCACTAGGTTGTAAAGCAAAAGGCCCTATATCATACCAACTTCTAGCATTATTTGTAATTCTGCCATATATAAACAATCCAATTAAAGCTACTATTACAGCCGCCATAGCAAGTGGCGATATATACTTATATTTACTGGTAGGAACATTTAAAACTACAATAAAACCTGCTACAAAAGCTGCCGCCAAAAACATTGCTTGTCTTATAAAAAAATGATATTGTGGTACATTATACCTTAATACAGTAGAAACACTTGAAGAAGAAAATATCATAATAAGTCCAAAAATGCTAAATGCAATCATTATTATTAATAACCAAATATCCATTTTTGCTAGAATTTTTTTCAAAGTTCTTCACCCTACTATAATTCTAACACACTAGTAGAAAGAAGTGAATATTTTTTAAAAATTAACTTTTTTGAAGTGTCAAAAACTTGCCCAAATGAGTAAACTATATTAGATACATAAAGGAGGTATAAATATGTATTATTATGGAAATAATGGCTACTATGGTGGCGGTTACGGCGGATACCAACCTTGTTGTAATACTGGATATGCAGGATATACAAGTGGATATGGTATAGGTGCTGCTATCTGGATAGTTTTATTCATATTACTTGTTATCATAATCGGCGCTGGCTGGAGCTGGGGCAACAATAATAACTAAGCAAATATATGAAAAATAAAAAGCGATAATCTTAAAAAAGTTATTGCTTTTTTCATAATTAAAATTTGAAAATTAACAAAATATATGATAAAATATAAATGTTTTCGGGGTGAAATTATGAAGTTACCAAATATAAAAATTTTAGATGAAAAAGACAAGTTGCTTAGAACTAAAAGTAAAGAAGTGATCTTCCCTTTATCTAAAGAAGATAAAAAGAACATTGAAGACATGATTACTTATTTAAAGATGAGTCAAATACCAGAATATGAAGAAGAATATAATTTACGTGCAGGCATGGGTTTAGCTTATGTTCAAATCGGAATACCTAAAAGAATATTTGTTATTGTTGAAGAATTAGATGATGGTTCTTTTAAAGATTACATTCTTATCAATCCTAAAATTATTAGTCACAGTGAAGAAGAAATATTTGTTGGTGAAGGTGAAGGTTGTTTAAGCGTGAATCGTGAAATTGAAGGAATAGTTCCAAGATATGCAAGAATTACTGTTGAGTCTCAAGATTTAGAAGGAAACACTTTTACTATACGTGTTCGCGAAGATATAAGTGTTGCTTTCCAACACGAATTAGACCATCTAGATGGTATCTTATTTGTTGATAAAATAGATCCTAAAAATCCTTATAAAAATGCTAGTAAGTATCGCGAAATATAAAAGAAAAAACAGATTTAACCATAATCTGTTTTTTACATATTCTCCAAATTAACACTTACTATTTTACTTACACCTGACTCTTGCATGGTAATTCCATATAAGACATCAGCATATTCCATAGTTCTTTTTTTATGCGTTATAAGAATAAATTGACTTTTATCTTTCTTTTCTTGTAAATATTTACCAAAAGTATCTACATTAGCTTCATCAAGCGCTGCCTCAACCTCATCTAATATACAAAAAGGACTAGGTTTTACATTTAATATTGCAAATAAAACTGCGATAGCTGTTAAAGTTTTCTCTCCTCCTGATAAAAGACCTATTGAATTCAGTTTCTTACCAGGCGGTTCAGCTTCAATTTCAATTCCAGTATTTAATATGTCCTCGGGAGTTGTTAATTTTAAGCTTCCCCTACCACCTTTAAACAACTTTTTAAATACTTGGTTGAATTCTACACTAATTTTCTCAAAAGTATCCTTAAACTTCTCAATCATTATTTTATCCATTTCACTAATGATATTATTAAGTTCTAAACTCGAATCCTCCAAATCTGTACTTTGTTTAACTAAAAAATCATATCTTTCACTAACTCTTTCATACTCACTAATAGAACCAATATTAACTTCTCCTAATTTTTGAATATCCTTTTTCAAAGCATCTACTTTAATACGAGCAACATCCTCAGGCATATCAAGTTCATAATTAGAACAAGCATATTCATAAGTTAAAGAATAATTTTCTGATAATTCTAGCAATAAATTATCAAGTCTCACATCATATTTACCTAATTTAATTTCTTTTTCTTTTAGGGCAGTTTGTAGTTTATTAAATTCCAAATTAACTTTATGATATTTGTTTTCCACTTCACTAATCTCTAAAGACAGCTCAGATTTTTGTTTCTTTAATTTTTCTAATTCCCCAAAAGCAATATCTTTTTCACTTGCTACTTGATTTGATTCTTCTAATATACTAACTAATTTTACATCAAGTTTATTATCTCCAATTTCTTCATTACCCTTTATTTCTAATTCTTTTTTATTTATAGCATCCTCTAAACCTCTAATTTTATTAGTTCTAGTATTTAATATTTCATTCAAATTGATTAGTTGTTTAGCAAGTTCTCCTTCTTTAGTTTCCAAAGCACTAAAATTATCATTAAATTCTCTAAATTCTCTATTCAAATTTTCCAATTGAGTCTTCTTTATTTCTAATTCTTCTTGCATTTCATTTAGTTTTAATTTATCACTTAAAGCACTAGTAGAATTTTTAAAAGAACCTCCTGTAACAGAACCACCTGAATAAAGAATTTCTCCATCTAAAGAAACAATTCGATACTTATAATCCAAAATTCTTCCTATATCATTTAAAGCATCCATATCACGAACCACAACAACATTACCAAGTTGATTCTTAATAATATCATCATATTCTTTATCATATTTTACTAAAAAATTAGCAACATTAACAAAACCTTTATGATTCTTAATTTTCTCTATATCACCACTATTAATATTTTTAGCTTTAATAATATTAATTGGAAAAAAAGTTGCTCTACCTAAATTATTAGTTTTAAGATAATTTATACATTCTTTAGTGGTTTCTTGATTATCTACTACAATAAAATTAGAAGCCGCCCCAAGAGCAGTATCTATAGCAATGCTATACATATTTTCAGTTTCAATTACATTACCAATAGTATTATGTACTCCATGTAACCGCATATTATTTAAAATACTACGAACAGCTCCTGGCATTTTTGAACTATTCTGAATATTATCATTTAAAATTTCAATCTTATTTTCTAATACTAATATACTTTTTTGATAATCATTTATTTTAGTAGCTAACGTATTCTTTTTTACTTTATCCATAATAATATTATTATCAACACTATCTTTTTCAATAGATTTTTCTTTAATATCGCTAATAATATCATCTAGTTTTACTTTTTCAGTAGCCATTTCCTTCTTTAAAGAAAGCTGTTCTTCTTTAAGTTTCAATAACACTTCACTTAAATTATCTTGATTGGTATCATATTTCTTACGTTCCATTGTTACTAATTTTTCCGCTTCCAAACTAGCCAAATTCTCAGTAAGTTTAATATATTCATTATTTTTTAAAGTTATAGCCTCATCCAGCTTTAAATTTTCTAACTTAAGTTTCTCTAATTTTGAATTATCTTCACTATTATTAGAATTCATCTGAGACAATTCTCTTTCTAAAGAATCTACCTCTGTTTTAATTTTTTTATAATCAATATTTATTGCTGATATATCACTTGCAATTAACGCAATTTCTATTTTTTTTAATTCCTCTTTAAAACTCAAATACTTTTTAGCAATTTCACTTTGTTTTTTCAAAGGATTAACACTTTTTTCTAATTCTTCAATAACTAAACGAATTCGAGCAATATTCTCTTTTGTTTTTTCTAACTTTTTTAAACTTACTTCTTTTCTTTTCTTATATTTTAATACCCCTGCTGCATCTTCAAATATTACTCTACGCATCTCTGGTTTACTATTTATTATATCCGAAACACTACCTTGAGAAATAATATTAAAAGAATCATTACCTGCTCCAGTATCTAAAAACAAATCTGTAACATCTTTGAGTCTTACTTTACTATTATTAATAAAATATTCATTTTCACCTGTATTATATATAACTCTCTTAATCTCAACATCACTAAACTCACTATTCAAATAATGATCACTATTATCAAAGAGTAATGCTACATAAGCTCTTGTATGAGCTGGTCTTGTTTTAGAACCACTAAATATTACATCACTCATAGCATCTGTTCCTCTTAAAGATTTAACAGATTGTTCACCCAAAACCCATCTTACAGCATCAACAATATTACTCTTGCCAGAGCCATTTGGCCCAACTACCGCTGTAATACCTTTTTTTATATCTAAATCAATTTTATCTGCAAACGATTTAAATCCAAATGCCCGAATACTCTTTAAATGCATAAACTATATCTCCTCTATTTTGCTTGCTTTTTTAATGCATCTCTTGCTGCATTTTGTTCAGCTTCCTTTTTACTCTTACCACTACCTAGCCCATAAACTATTCCATCAATAACTACTTCAAATGTAAATATTTTATCATGTGAAGGTCCTTCTTCTGAAACTAATTTATAGAGCAAAGATTTCTTATCAGTTTGCACCATTTCTTGTAGCCGAGATTTATAATCACCTAAAAAAATATGATGTTCTTTTACATATGGTAAAATCACTTTTAATACATAATCTTGAGCTACCTCAAAACCCTTATCCAAATATATAGCACCTAATACACTCTCAAACGTATCAGCAACAATAGTATCATTTACATTCTTCATTTGACCATTGCCCACTAATATTTGTTTATCAATACCCACATCTTTAGAATATTGAGCTAATGCTTCTTCACAAACAAAACTAGCTCTAATCTTAGAAAGTTCACCTTCACCTGCGTCTAAAGTATTATAAAAATATTCACTAGTTATAAGCTGTAAGACTGCATCTCCTAAAAACTCTAATCTCTCATAATTAGTGCCACCATGTTCATTAGAATAACTACTGTGAGTTAAAGCCATTTTAAATAATTCTTCATTTTCTATTTTAATACCATATTTATCTAAAAAGTTCATATAATATCGACCTCTAGTTTTCTAAAACTAATTATATCAAAATACTAAAAAAAAATAAACACGTTTGTGTCTATTTTCTACGTTATTCATTATCAGATGTATTTGCCATTGTTTTTGACAAAGTTCGTAAAAGAGCATCATAATCAACTTTTCTTGTAGCATAATTTGAAATAAAAGTCTTAATTGCCATCACATCACTTAAAATACTCATAGTGATTAAAAGCGAATCATCTTCACTATTCATCCAAGCAGCACCTTTTATATCCATAAACCATCTACCTTTAATATGCTCATCATTAAACTTACAGACATAGAATTTACTATCTTTAGCATTTTCACTACCTCTAATAGCTGCTACTAACTTTTTGCCATCACTATCACTAAGCAATCTTTTCTTCCACGATTCTAAAACTTCTTGCAGTTTATTAAAAGACATTAACCTTTTATCTCCTGGAAATGAGCCATTATTTAAAATAGTTAATATTTCGCTCACTGTGCTTTCTATTATTCCCATATTTGGGTTATTAGTATCACATTCTAGTAATGCTAAAGCCCCATTCATATCATTCAAAACATTTCTATATTGTGCAATTCTTTTTTCTACATCACTAAAGCTTTCCATAACGCTTTGTAATGATTCTCTAATCATTAAGACAATTTCATCATAACTAGAACCTGCTACTAAAGATAATGATATACTATCTCGCATTTTATTTAAGTTCTCAATAAATACTGCTCTATGTTCATCATCTAAACTAAATGTAAGATCTCTAAATAATTTAATATGTTCTGCTAATTCACTCTTATCTTTGCCATCAAAAGAATCTAACACTTGATTATATACTAAAGCATCATTATACAAAGATTGTAAGCTTTCTTTTAAAGAAACTTCTACATCAACATAATCATTCATTAAATTAGGTTCTAAATTAAGACAATTAGCTAAAAGCCTAGAAGCCAAACTCTCATTATCTTTTAAAATCTTTTCTAATCTTTGCTTAATTTCAGTATTTTCTCTCATATTAGCAATAACCATAATTGATTTTACCAGGTCTTCTAATTCTACTATTTTAGATGGCATTTCATTTACTTCTTTATCATTTAATAATTCTTTAAACTGAGCAATCTTTACTAAAATATCTGAATATAAAGAATGATTATTTAAATGATTAATAATGCTTTCTAATTCTGCAATTAAGCTAATTCTAATTGTTTTAGGATCTGCTAATAAACATAAAGAAAAATCAGTTTCAAAATCCAAATGAGGTTCTAAAGCTTTTAAATTTTCTACATACTTATTTAACAATTCTTTAATACGATTTTGTACAACATCTCTATCTTCAAAATGCAACATATCTATAACTTCATTAATTGTCCAAACAAGCGTATTAATTTCTTCATCTTGAAAAAGAGGAAAATCTTCTTCTAATTCTTGAACATTTTTTTGATAAACTAAACTTACATCTTTCTTTACCATTTTAAGAAACTTTTTAATTTTTAGATTCTCTACAAAAGATAATTTTTTGCCTGTAATAACTACTTTTTCTAAACATGATAAACTCTGGTTATTACACAATTTAGCTAATAATTGATATGCATTCCCATCATAATTTCTAATACAAATAGTTGTTACAAAATCTAAATCAAATGATTTCAAATCACTATCATCATTAAAACTTATTGTATTAGTAGATATAGATAAATAATTAAGAGGATTATCTGCAAATGCTCGTTCCCTTATTTGTTCTACACTATCAGGTATAATAGCTCTTTCTATGTTATTACTAGCTAAAGCTCTTGCCTCTATAGTCTTAAGAGTACTTGGAAACTTAGCATTCATAACTTTAGTATCTCGAAAAGCTTCTTTTCCTATTGCTACCACACCATCAGGTATTATAACATTTGATTCCGAACCTAAATATCTAATAAGTCTATTATTAACTATTTTCCAATTACTATTATTAATATTTAATTTTTGCTTAGACTCAGAATTAACATCCAAAACATCAACATTATAAGCTTCTGAATATTGAAAAATATCTCCATTTACATTATTAGCTAATAAAATTTCATGCAAAGCTATTTCTTCTTGTTCACTTAACTTTTTACCGCCAATAATCAACTTTTCTAAACTATCAAAAGAATAAGTCATAAATAGTAATTTTAAAAAATTTAATAATTTTCCTGACTCAAAATTATTAATATATAATCCTTTTAATAACTTAGCATCATCTAAAGATATAATATTATATGAATATAACAATAAATTATCGCTTATTGTAAGTTCCTCCAACTTATTACCATTAAATGCCTGATTATAAACTATTTTTATACTATAAGGAAGTACTACATCTGTCAAATTATTATTTGCAAAAGCTCTTTTACCTATAACTTCTACAGTACTTGGAAAACTTACAGAATTTAATTCTTTACCCTCAAATACTCCTGGTAATATCTCTAGTACTCCATATGGAATTATTACATCTTTTTTTGTATCACGATATTCAATTAATATTCCATCTATTATCAAGAATTCTTCATCATCCTGATTTAATAAATCATCATCAAGACTTACCTGATATTCCACATCAACATTCTCGCCAACTACCATTTTAATAGCAGCTATTTCTTCTTCGCTTAAACTAGAACCTAATATAGCTAAATGTTCTAAATCATCAAAAATATCAGGAGTTGCTTTTAAAAATAATTCTAAAGTTTCTTTAATTCGACCATTATATGCTAAAATACATAATTCTTTAATATGAGTTCCTTTACAAGCGCCATCACCAACACTAGTTATTCTATCTGTAAAACTTAATGATTCTAAAGGAGAATTTGCTAAAAAATCTTCTTCTATTCTAATGGTACTACAAGGTAAATCTAAAATATTAATAAAATTGTTTTCTAAACCTCTTAAAGTATCTAAATTTTGCGTTAAAACAACATCATTAAGTTCCCAAGCATTATAATAGTTATTATCTAAGATTTCAACTGTAGGATCAACAAATAATTTTCTTTTTTTCTTTTCTTCACCTTTAATTTCATTAACTATAGTTACTGGGTGGCCTAATAATTCATATATATTATCAGACTCTCCAAGCGTTAAATAATCTCCTCTAATTACTAATCTTTTAGTATTTATAAAAGCGTCCTTATTATTTTTTAAAGTTTTTTTTATGAGAAAAATTGCATTGCTAGAAGAAGCATCAATAAAAACTGTCTCTCCAACACAATCTAAATCATATTTTTTACCTAATATCGCCACTTTTAGACCATTGCATTCCATTGGTAATAATTCACCTAAAATTAAATAAACATCCCATATTTCCTTATCTGTCAAAGGAGTATTAACACAAATTTTTTGCCAATTACTAATTCCCAATTCTTTTATCCGTTTAACTATATCAAATAATTGTCCTTCACTATTATCAATACATAATTCATTTATAGTATCTATAAACAAACCAGCATCAACATCATCAGCGTCTTTTATAAGAAGTCTTCTCTTTACCATACTAGAAGCCATAGAAAGCTTAAACTCTATAGGTATAGTTTGTCCTACTATTTGAGATATTTCTCTCATCACTTCAAATTTAGCATTTTTAGAACAAGGATCAGAACAAGTAAAAGTAATTTTTTTAATTGAGGATACATTATTAGTTTCTGAAAATAATTGTTTTAATAAATCTAAAGCTTTTCCTTTATTAGATAAAATTAAATTATCAACAAAAGTATTAAAAAAAGCATAATCCTTAATTTCTTTCACATTAAAAGACAAAGACAATGACTTAAAATGTCTTTCTACAAAAGCATTATTAAAGATAACATTAACATTATATGGCACTACAGCATTTTCATCTTGACCTGTACAACCAAATAAAGTACCATCAGAGATAATCCAATTATTAGTATCACCCATAATAATCCCCTTCTTTTTTATTGGGGCATATTATAACATAAAACTTTTATTTTTGCAAATAAAAAAACTATATCCATTTAGAAATATAGATTTTTCTAGTTGAATCTAATTCATAACGCTTAAAAATTTGAATAATACTATCAACAATTGCTCTAATTACATCTCCAGCAGTTCTTTTTATTCTGATTCTAAGCAACTCTTTTTGCAACGTCTTACGAAAAAAATAATCTTCTACATACTTGCCCATTGTTCTATCTATTTCTCGTGCTTTTATAATATCTTCTTCATTATTTATATCAATTTTAAATATAAAATCTTTATATATTTTAACTAATTGAAAAGAAAGATTATCACCTTCAAAAAAATCTGTATTTACTATTCTATCAAAATTAGGACAATACCCTAAAATCACTTTATTATTATGCATAAATTTCTTCCTTTACTATTAACTTTACAACTTAATCTTACAACTTCTAAAATAATTTGTCAAATATAAATTTTCTGGGTATAATATATTTAAGGTGATCATTTTGAAAAAAACTAAACTAAAACTTAAAAAACAAGTTTGGTATTTAGGTATAATCATAATATTTCTAGGAATAGGAATATATGCCGCTAAAAACATAATTAAAGACTTAGAATACCAAAAAACTGCAGAATATAAATTATTAAAAATTGGTTATACCAAAGAAGAACTAAAAATGCTTGAAGAAAAAACTAATGCAGAAACTATAGAATCATTACTAACTCAAGAGAAACATGAATTTTTATTAAGTCTAATTCAAGAAAAGTATTATTTAAAAAAACATCTTAATCGTTATTTAAATTACCATAATGAACATAAAGAATATAATTCTACTAAAATAATAAGCATGGTTAATACCAATAATGATTATAAGTATTACGATCATGATTTAGATACCGATTTAGCAAAAGATAACTTATTAATTGTAAACAAGTATTATCATTTAAACGAAACTTATGAACCTAATGATTTAATAAATATCAATAATAAATATTACTATGGTAATGATCATAAAATAAGACAAGAAACTTATGAGGCTTTTACTGATATGTGGAATGAAGCTCAAAAAGAAGATATTTATTTAATTATAAATTCTAGCTATCGTACCTTTGAATCTCAAAAGAATGTCTATGACGATTACAAAAATTCTCGTGGAACTACTTATGCCGACTCAATTGCTGCCAGACCTGGATATTCTGAACATCAAACCGGTCTTTCCCTAGATATTTTTAGCAAAGAACATACTTCTACTAGTAATTTTAAAGGTTCCCCTGCTCATACTTGGTTAATCAATAATGCATATCGTTTTGGCTTCATTGAAAGATATCAAGAAGATAAGCAATATATCACAGGATTCGCTGCTGAAGCTTGGCATTGGCGATATGTCGGTACTGAAGCAGCCACTTATATATATGAAAACAATATAACTTTCGATGAATACTATGCTTACTTTGTAGAGTAAGCTTTTTAATTTAATAAAACTTACTATAAGAAAAAACATTAGAAAGAAAAATATTTCATAATTGTTATGCAAATTAAAAATAAGCATTAAAAAAACCCTATTTAAGGGCTAAATAACTAAATGGTGACCAGTACGGGATTCGAACCCGTGAATGCTGCCGTGAAAGGGCAGTGTGTTAAGCCGCTTCACCAACTGGCCATAAATAAATGGTGGGACTGGGGGGACTTGAACCTCCGACCTCACGCTTATCAGGCGTGCGCTCTAACCAGCTGAGCTACAATCCCAAAGCAAAAATCTAATGGTGTCCCCTCAGGGATTCGAACCCTGGACCCACTGATTAAGAGTCAGTTGCTCTACCAGCTGAGCTAAGGAGACATCTCTTAAACGCTATTTAATTATAACATATTTTTGTTAAAAGGCAAGTATTTTTTTAATTTTTTATTCAAAATAATTTTTGAAAGCTCTTTTTTATAAAATTAAATTATGTTAAAATATCTATGAGGTGTTTTATGAAGAAATATTATTATACATTAACAAAGGAGAAAAAGAAAGAAATTAAAGAAATATATAATAAAGAATATATGAATAGTAATCTTAAAATACGATTAAACAGATTAAAATTTTATGCAATTATTGGTTACTCTTTTGCAGCATTAATACTATTTTATGCAATAAATTATGAAAACAATAAATTCAGTAGTATTTTTACAGCAATCACACTGATAATAATAGCAACCATTTATATTATAGGAATTTATTCTATTAAATTAAAAGTATTAAACAAAATAGCTTTAGAACATAAATAAAGCTTTTTTAATTAAAAAAAATAAATTTTAGAATTTTCTTATCTTTTAGGGATAAAAATCACTTAATTTATCAAAACTAATACTGGTGATAATATGATAAATAATTATGAAATAAAAAAAATAAATAATGAAGAAATACTTTTTTTGTTTTTAGATAATAATACAGAATTCGCTAATATGCATCCCGAAAAGAAAAAGACTATAAATAATGAAATAAACACTTATATAAAGAACAATAAAATAAATTTTAATGGTAAAAAAATAATTCTTATGGCAGGTAGTTTTATGCTTGGAATGTGCCTTTTAACAACCCCACCTCATAAAAATAAAGATATTGATTACAATTATACTACAAATTTAATTACCCTAAATGAAACTATTGTTGATGAAAAAACTGAAACTAAAGAAGAAGAAAACAAAGTTGAAATAAAAGAAGAAGAAACAGTCAAAGAAAATGAAAATATCTCTAGTAAGCCCACTACCCCTGCAACAATTAAGCCAACTCCTAAGCCACCTGTATCAACTACAAAACCATCAAAACCTGCAACCTCTGTTCCAACAAAGCCTACTCCTCCTTCTGAAAATATCACAGAATCTAAACCCGATACTAAGCCCCAAGTTCCTAATGTTGTTACAGGTAAAATGATTACCATCAAAAGAAGTAATGGTACTATATTAAATATTGAATTAGAAGAATATTTAATAGGCGTAGTTGCTGCTGAAATGCCTGCTTCCTTTAATAATGAAGCATTAAAAGCTGGAGCTATTGCTGCTCGTACTTACGCTTTGAAAGCTATTCAAGATGGTAAAACTTTAACTGACACTACTTCTACGCAAGTCTACAAAGACAATAACCAATTAAAAGCTTTATGGGGTAACAGTTTTAACGCTTATTACAACAAAGTTAAAAATGCTGTTGAAAGTACCAAAGGTTTAGTAATGTATTACAATAATTCTTTAATAAATGCTTTTTATCATTCTACTAGTAATGGTTATACAGAAGATTCCACAGCAGTTTTTGGTTCTTTTCCTTACTTACAATCAGTAGAAAGTCCTGTTGACAAAAATGTATCAAGCTATCTTAGAACTACAACTTTTACATATGAAAACATTAGTAATAAACTTGGCATTCCAATAACCAGTTTATCTAATATTAATATAGTACGAAATAATTCTAATCGTATTAGTTCTATTACAATAGATACTAATACTTATGATGGTGTAAAATTTCGTACTATATTAGGTCTTAGAAGTACAGATTTTGATATAACTTTGAATGAAAACAATATTGTAATAACAACTAGAGGTTTTGGGCATGGAGTAGGAATGAGTCAGTATGGTGCCAATGAATATGCAAAACAAGGTTGGTCTTATAGTCAAATTTTAAAACATTACTATACAGGAATTAGCATTAAAAAATATTAAAGTTATTAAAAGTTTCATTTATAGCTTTCCCAATCAACACACTAATATCATTAACAAAATAATCTATATCTTTAGAAGATACAACTAAATCATAACCAGTTTTATATTTAATTGTATCTTCTTTTTTATTTAAAGCATCTCTAATTATAGTTGAAGCAAATGTAGCAGTTGGTACCCCTATTACAATTACAGGCACACCAAGCGTTTTAAAACTAATTTCTTCTTGATAATTGCTAATACCACTTCCTGGAATAATTCCCTCATCAGTTATTTGAATGAGCTTATTTAAATAATCTACACTTCCGCTTATTAATGAATCAACAACTATTAAAAAATCAGGTTTTAACTCTTTAACTAATGCTTTTACACTTCTAAAACTTTCATAGCCAGTATTTTTTATTATCCCTGGTATAAATGTATATACTGGTCTTAATTTCGAATTAATATTTAAATCCGAAACATATCCAGTAGCAAGAACATTGTCTATTACTAAAGAGCCTAAACTATCACTAGCAACTCTCCTATTACCTAATCCAACAACTAAAAGAGAATCATCACGATTTAATTTATACTTAAATAGATATCTTTGCAATTCCTTAATTATAATTTTTTTGATATCTTTTTTTGTTTCATCAAATTCTATATTATCAAAAATTATATTTACATAATTAAAAGACTTACTATAAAATTTTTTTACAGTTATATTCCCTAATTTATAAGATTTAGTATTTTTTAAAACTTTCTTTTGTACTGCTAAATCTGTTCTAATAATATATTCAAATTCTTCCATAAAAATCACATTTTTATTATCACCAAAAAAAGAGAAAATATTTTCTCTTTTTTAAATACTTGCTATTAGTTTTTCTATTTCTTCTTTACTTCTAAAACCAACAACTTTATTTTTCAATTCACCATCTTTAAAAAAGCAAATTGTAGGAATACTCATTACTCCATATTCTTGAGCTAAACTTTCATGATTATCTACATTAATTTTTAAAACATTTTCTTGTAACTGTTCTAATACTGGTCCAAGCATTTTACAAGGGCCACACCATTCAGCATAAAAGTCTACTACCCAAACTCCCTCTTTAATTATTTCTTTCATATTTTCATTTTCTAAATGTTTAACCATTATTTACTAATCTCCTTCTTATAATTATTTAAAATTGTTTGCGCTCCAGAAAACTCTAGCTTCTTATTATCTATAAGTTTTTGTGTTACATCTGGAGTAACTACTTCATACTTTAACATTATGCTTAAAATTTCTGAATTATATGCATCTTTACTATTATTATCTTTATACTTATCTTTTAAACTGCTAATATCTTTTATTGCTTTATAAGTATCATTAACCATTGTACTAATTAATGGCGTTTTATTTATAATACTATTAGCTAAACTAGATTCACTAACTAAATCATGAGTTACGTTAAATTGTAATAAAACGAACAAAACTATAAAACCAAATACTACAGCTTCTAAAAAACCTAAGACTGCTCCTATTATTTTAGATGGAATTCCTAAAATTATTGTTGCACTTAATATTTTCTCAATAATTCCTGAAACCTTTAAAAGTATAGATAATATACTAGATAAAACTATAAATACTAAAATATAAGCAATAGACTCATAAAGTAATATATTAAGTGTTACTAAACCTTCCCATTCCCCGCTAAAATTAACGAATGGTGCAAAATTAAACATTGCATCAGCTACAGGATTTTTAAGATAATAAGCTATTACTACCATTGCTATAGTACCAATTAAAGCTACTAAACTTTTAATCGCGCCTTTTTTAAATCCTAAAACCGCTCCACATAATAAAAATAAAATTATAATTGAATCTAATATTGTCATTTTTTCACTCTCCTATATAATCATTATATACTAAACTTTTTGAAAAATAAAGTAATATGTGGTATTATTTATAAAGAGGTGTCAAAATGACAATAGTATTTAAAGTAAGTGATAATATAAAAGCCCAAATGATGGAATTTTATCAAGACCGCGTAGAACCAAAATGCCCACCATATTCTCTTTTTCAAGTTAAAGATTATGATTGTGTTACAACTTTATATGAATCTGGTAAAGTGATGTTTCAAGGAATAGGTGCAGATATTGAAGCTAGTTATTGGATTGAAGAAGAACGTATTAAAAATGGTCGTATTATAGATATTACAGGTAAAGAAAAAGAAACCAAAGAAGAAAAAAAGGTGTTTATAAATACTAGTTCAATTGGTTCTGACGAAGTAGGAACTGGAGACTTTTTTGGACCTATTGTAGTTACTGCTACTTTTGTATCTAAAGAAAATATTGATTTTCTAACTGAACTTGGAGTTAGAGATTCAAAAAAAATCACAGACATTAAAATTAAAAAAATAGCTCCTGAAATAATAAAAAAAATTCCTTACGCTACTTTTATTCTTACCAATACAGCATATAATAAAAACTGGAATGAAGACCTTAATATGAATAAAATAAAAGCTATTCTTCACAACAAAGTATTATGTACTTTAAAAAGCAAAAATTATGATTACGATAAAATAGTAGTTGATCAATTTGTTTATCCAAAGAAATATTATGAACATATTAAAGATGCTAAAGAAAAAGTAAACAATATTACTTTTATGACCAAAGCAGAAGATAAATGCTTGTCTGTTGCTGCCGCTTCTATTATATCTCGCTATATTTTTTTAAAAGAAATGCACAAATTAAGCGAAGCCTTTAATATGGAAATACCTAAGGGAGCTGGCCCTAATGTTGATAAAATAGGAATTAAAATAGCAAAAGAATATGGTTTTGATAAATTAAAAGAAATAGCAAAAATGAATTTTAAAAATAAAGACAAAATAAAAGCTGGTTTAAAAAATTAATCAGCTTTTTTATTCACAAATATCTAAAATAAATAATTCCAAACCTGTAAATCTATCTATTTTCCCTGATTTAATCTCTAAATCTAAATTAGCTAGTTTAAGCAGTATACTTTCTAACTCTTTTAATTTATAAGGAAAAGTTTTCTTTAAATATTTTTCTAATTGCCAATCCATAAGGCCTATATCATTCATTATTTCATACTCTCTTTTATTTTTTAAAAGTAAAGACTTAACATTATACATAATTCTAAAATCACGTGCAATTAACGATAATAAAACAGTAGGTTCAACCTTCATCAATTTTAAATCATTAAATAATTGCAAACTTTTTTCTAAATCATTTTCCACTAAAGAATCTACAAACAAAAAATTATTAGTATTTAAAGTCTTTGCAACTATATTAATTACATCATTATAGTTTATTTGCTTAGATTCACTATAATATAAAATAATTTTCTCGGCTTCCATCATGGATAAATCATAATTATTCAAGCAATTCACAACAATATATTTCAGAGTTTCATTATCATATTTATATCCATGTTTTTTAAAGAAATCTCCAACTCTATTCTCTATTTCATATGCTTTTAGAGGAACAATATTAACGAAAGTATATTTTTCTTTTATAACTTTTGTAATTTTTTTTCTAGCATCTACTTTTTCATTACAAATAAAAATAACAGTTGTATTTGCATTTGGTTGTTCCAAATAACTTAATAGTAAATCACTATCGCTATCTTTTAATTTACCACTACCAAAAAAATTTGCATTCTTAACAATTACATATTTTTCTTCCATAAACATTGAAAAATATCCAGCCTCTAAAATAACATCTTCTAAAGTATTTACACTTAAATCAAAAGTCGAAATATTCTTATTATCTTTTACTATTTCTCCTATTTTTTCATTAATTAATAAATAACTCTCACCATAAATCAAATATATTTTCATAATTACCACTCTCTTATTATAACATGGGTTTAGAAAAAGATATAGCTTAAGGAGTATAAAAAATAATTTTTTCTTCATTCCTTCTAAAAATAAATTTAATAGTACCACAAGTTTGCGTATTAAAATAATCAATCTTTAATTTATTCAAAGCATCAACAGTCTCCTTTGCAGGATGATTATATCTATTATTTCTACCCGCAGAAATAATTGCATACTTTGGTTTATAACTATTCAAAAAATTAAAATCACTACTTGTGTTTGACCCATGATGGCCCAATTTTAAAATGGATGGCTTAAATTTATATTTTTTCAAAATATGTTGTTCAACCTTTTTAGGTGCATCGCCCATAAACAAAAAATTTTTATTATCCAAAGTTACATTTAACACTAATGAGCTATCATTTTCATCACTACCTATATAATCATTTATATTATTTATATTTACATATTTACCTTGATATATATTTTTACAAGATATTTTAACATTTTGTCTAAGTTGTTTTTCTAAACTATTATCCTGATTATTATTTAACATTAAAGCTTTGATATTAATACTTTTCAGAATATCCTTAGCATATCCCAAATGATCTTTATCACCATGCGTAATAACTAACAAATCCACTGTATTAATACCTAAACTTTTCAAAAAAGTAATAATATTATCTGCTAAATTAAACTCTTTATTTCTTTTTTGCCAATCCTTTTTTTGAAAATCAATTTTTCCACCTGTATCTATCATTACAATATCTTTTCGATTTTCAGTTATAATTAAAGAAGCATCACCTTGCCCCACATCTAAATAATAAACATAATTATTATTATCTAAAAAAGGAACTAACTTAAATATAAAAACTAACAAAACCAAAAGTCCAATGTATCTATATCCCTTTTTATATATTAAATATACTCCAATATAATAAATAAAAATAAAGACAATATTTATTTTTGCTACAATTATATTTATACTAAAAACATTTAAAGTACTATTTATAAATTCCAAAATCTTTATTCCATACACTAATAAAATATCTAAAAAAGGAAAAATAAAAGTTATTAAAGCTAAAGGAAAAAGTCCAATACTAACAAAAGGAACAATTATAATATTATTTAAAATAGTAAGTAAATTAAATTCATAAAAATTATATAATGTAATCGGTAAACTAAACATAAATGCAATAGTGCTAACTAACATTATTTTTTTTATATAACCACCCTGAATCTTTTTATTAAAAATAATTAAACCAAACGCAGTCATAAAAGAATAAATAAATCCCAAATCAAACACATAAAACGGATTTATCAATAATAATATAAACAAAACTAAATATAATACTATTAGAGTATTTAAATTTAAACCAATTTTCTTATTTATCAATAAAAATATATATAACAAACCAGCTCTTATTACTGAAGCGCTAAAACCAGTTAAAAACATAAAAAAGCTTAAAAATAATATCACTATAACATTAATAAGTATATCTTTTATTTTAAACTTATTTAAAATATAAATTATAAAACCTACTAAAATACTAACATGCATACCAGATACAGCAAATAAATGAGTTACTCCATTACTTCGATAAATCTCATAAACATCATCAGCAATATAACTATTATCTCCTAAAATAAAAGCTTGCAAATAATTAAAAGAACTATAATTTTTAAGTTTTTTAAAGATATTATTTTTAATATCATTCCACATATCTATTTTAGAATTATCAAGTATTATTTTATCTATTTCTATAATTTTATATATTTTCTTATTATATAAATATTTTTTATAATTAAAAGTATTAGGTATAGTATTATTATTTGGAACACTAAAATTCCCTTCTAAATAAACTAAAGTCCCTAAAAATAAATTATTTACTAAATAATCTTTTTCCTTTTCATCTTTAATATAATAAGTACATTTTACTTTTTCTTGTGCCTTTATTAAAAGATTTAACTTGTCTCCATCAATATTAAAATCTATAACTATACCTGAAACATTTTTAGTTTTATCACTATATTTAGAATTATATTTAACTACTTTTGTAAAAAAAAGAACATATGTCAAAATAAATAATATACTAAAAACAATAAATTTTTTAGATTGTAATATGATCTTTAATCTTAACAAAAACAGATTCTCCTATACCAGACACTTCCATAATATCATCTATACTTTTAAAAGCACCATTAACATTCCTATATTCAATTATAGCTTTTGCTTTAGCCTCACCAATGCCTGTTAAACTAGTAAGTTGTTCTGCATTAGCAGTATTAATATTTATAATATTAGTACTGTTTTCTCCTTCATTATTGCCATTTTCGATAATACTTTCTTTTTTATCTATACATTCACAAATACTATAATCTGGAGTCTTACATGTATCATTTACACTTTCTACTGTAACAACATTATCTTTATTCTTTATTTCTGTTTTTGTATAAACATAAATTACCATTTCATCATTAACTCTTTTACTAAGATTTATTCCATTTTTATAAGCATTACTATTAAATCCACCTGCCAAGTTTATTACATCATTTACAATAGCTTCCTCTGCCACCATATATACTCCAGGTTTTTTTACTGCTCCTTTAACATCAACATTAAAAGCTTTCTTTTCTTCTAGATTCTCTTTTAAAACTTCTTCTTCATTATTTAAGGCTACAACCAAAGAACTATCTAATTCATTTTGTGAACTTGTAAAATAAAACTTATATAAAACTAAACCCAAAACTATTAAAATAAGACTAAATAAAAAAATATCACGAACATTTCTTTTTATGAAACAAATAACATCTTGCATATATACCTCCTTTCCACTTGCATTGTAACAAAGTTTTTTTACTAACGCAAAAAACAGATTTTTTAAAATCTGTTCAAAAATAATGAAATCCTTTTAATTTTGTATAAATCTACACTCTAATTTTAAATGATTAATCTCCCAAAAATAATAAAATAATTATTTTTTACTTTTTTTAAATAAAAGAACAAATAAAAATAAAATCGTTAAAAAACAAACTACCGCAATAGAAGGAACTACATAATCTGGCATCTCTGTTTTAGCAACATTTATCCCAACCTCTTTGCTAGTATTTAATACTACATTTGTACTACTATCCTTATAAACCTCTAAATAATAACTTGTACTATTCTTATCATTATAAACTGTTATAACAACTTCATTTTTACCTTCAATTAAATTATTGCCTTTAATCGAAATATTATCATTTTCATCTATTTTATATTCTAACAAAAGCATATTATCATCATTAGATAAATTAACTGTATATATAGTATTTAAACTATCAAATTCTAAAGATAGCTCTCCATTTAAAATTTTTAGTTCTTTTAACATTTTATCCACCTAAAATTATTATAAACAAAAAAGAAAAGACTATGCTTTTCTTAAATAAGTTTAATAAGTATTTCATTCATTACATATAACTTTTTAGGATTTATATATACATAACCATCTTTATATATCAAATCACCATTTTTTATTAAAGGCTTAATAGGAAAAATATTTTGCATATTTTCTTCAAATTTATCAAAGAATTTTTCTAAATTAATTCCTTTTAGCTTTCTAAAACCTAAAATAAGTTCATTTTCCATATTATCAACTTTACTCATTAAAGCTTTAGAGCTAACAAAATTACCTTTTAAATATTCCGTTAAACTTTTAGTATTTTCATATCTAACCGCTGCCACATAACCACTTGCACCTACTCCAAATCCATAATATTCTTTATTATCCCAATAAGTTAAATTATGTTTAGATTCAAAACCTTTTCGAGAAAAATTTGACACTTCATAATGTTCATAGCCCGCTTTTGTAAGCATTTTACATATAGTATCATACATTTTAAGGTCTCTTTCTTCCTCTATTGGCTTTATTTTATTTAAGCCGACTAATGTATTTTTCTCAATTATCAAGCTATAAGTACTTATATGCTCTGGTTTAAGTTTTAATATAGATCGCAAATCACTTTTTGTAACTTTAACATTTTCTCCAGGTATAGCATACATTAAATCAAGATTAATATTTTTAAATCCTATTTTGCGTGCAAGTTCAATTTTTCTTTTTGTATCTTTAAAATCTGCCTCTCTATTCATAAATTTAAGTTTTTCTTTATTAAAAGATTCTATTCCAATACTAAGACGATTTACACCATTTTTATATAAGAATTCTAGCTTTTCTTGCTCTAAATCTTTAACATTACATTCTACAGTAAATTCAATATTAGCACTTTTTCTAAATTTTTCTAAAACCTTAAATAAAGTTTTTAATTCCTCTAAGCTTAAACAGCTAGGAGTACCTCCACCTATATATAAAGTCTCTATTTCTTCTCCCATATAAGCATTTTCTATTTCTTCACTCATACGTGCAAAATATGGTTTAATCCAATCATCATTATAAACAACCTTACAAAAATCACAATAAGAACAAATACTATTACAAAAAGGAATATGAATATATACAGATTTAATTTTATCCATTTTTACTTACCTCTACTACTATTAGTTGCTAATGCTCCATTTATGTTACCTAAAATTCTTCTTTGTTCTAATTGTATTGAAAGTTGCTTCGTTATATTTTCACTAAAAATATCATACTTTTCATGTTCGCTAAGACAATCATACACATAATCTCTAGTTACAGGTTCTTGGTCAGGATTAGCTTCATTATACATATCAGCAATATCTTGTAAAGAAGCCTTTGGATTACTCAAAAATAACTGGCCAAAAATAAGTATATGCCTAATTTTCCTTGCAACATTATCCTCACCAGGTTGAACTTTTTCTGAACCAACAAATAAACTATTTTCACCTTTAATTACATTATTATTGCGAAAACTTGTTAGTCCCCCTTTTCTTTTAGCCTCTATTCCTTTTAGTCTTAAAGTTTCTTTAATTCTTCTATGAGTATCTTCGCCAAAAATGGTTTCCACTAAAGGGTCATTTAAATATCTTTGAATTGATGATGCTGATATACCATCTAGAGCAGGCAACATAGCTAAAGATTTAAGGGTACAGTTCGGATTATTCAAAAATGTATGTACCACTAAAATTATTTTTTCTTCTTTAGATGCCATTTTACTCCTCCCCACTTAATACTGCTAAAAAGGCTTCTTGAGGAACTTCTACACTTCCCACCATTTTCATTTTCTTTTTACCTTCTTTTTGTTTCTCTAAAAGTTTACGCTTTCGAGATATATCTCCACCATAACATTTAGCAAGTACATTTTTTCGCATAGCACTAATAGTTTCTCTTGCAATTACTTTAGAACCAACACTAGCTTGTATAGGTAGTTCAAACATTTGTCTAGGAATTAATTCTTTTAATTTTTTAACTATACTTCTTCCTCTACTATAAGCAAAATCTTTATGAACCACAACTGATAAAGCATCAACAGTTGAACCATTTAACAAAATATCCATTTTAACCAAACTAGATTCTCTATATCCACAAATTTCATAATCAAAAGAAGCATATCCTTTAGTATAGCTTTTTAACTTATCAAAAAAATCATAAACAATCTCTGATAAAGGTATCTCATAATGAATATTAACTCTGGCCTCATCAATATATTCCATTGATTTATAAACACCTCTTTTATCTTGACATAGTTCCATAATTGGTCCAATATATTCACTAGGAACAATTATATTAGTATAAATAAATGGTTCTTTAATTGTATTAATTAAAGCTCTATCTGGCATTTTATTAGGACTATCAATCAACAATAATTCACCATTTGTTAATGTTACTTCATAAATAACACTAGGACTTGTCGCAATAATATTAATTCCAAATTCTCTTTCTATTCGAGTCATAATAACATCCATATGTAAAAGACCTAGAAAACCTGTCCTAAAACCAAACCCTAATGCATCAGATGTCTCTGCTTCAAAAGCTAAAGCTGCATCATTAAGTTTAAGCTTATTTAAAGCTTCTTTTAAAGCCTCAAATTGATTAGGTTCTACTGGAAACAAACCAGAATAAACCATTGGTTTCATTGGTTGATATCCTTTTATCGGTTCTAAAGCTGGATTATCATTTAAAGTTATAGTATCTCCAACATTAACTTTCGAAATATCTTTAATGCTAGCACACACATAACCAACTTCACCAACATTCAAAACATCTCTTTTTACTTCTTTAGGCGTACTAACTCCCAATTCTACAATTTCAAAACTAGAATTTGTTGCCATCATTTTAATTTTGTCTTTAACTCTTAACTGCCCACTTACAATTTTAACTAATGCTATAACTCCACGATATGCATCAAAACGACTATCAAAAATCAAAGCTTGAGTTTTATCTGATGAAACAACATTTGGCGCTGGAATTCTTTTAATTATTTCTTCAATAAGTGTAGGAACACCTTCACCTGTTTTCCCACTACAAAGTACAACTTCATCTTCTTCAAAGCCAAAAACTCTTTTTAATTCTTCTAAAACTTTAGGAACATTAGCATTAGGTAAATCTATTTTATTAATAACTGGAATAATCTTTAAATCATTACTTAGTGCTAAATATAAATTAGCAATTGTTTGAGCTTCTATCCCTTGAGCCGCATCTACTACTAAAATTGCTCCTTCACAAGCTGCTAAACTCCGTGAAACTTCATAAGAAAAATCGACATGTCCTGGAGTATCAATTAAATTTAAAACATATTCTTCACCATTATAATTAGTATGAAGTTCTACAGCATTAAGTTTAATTGTAATTCCTCTTTCTCGTTCCAAATCCATACTATCAAGCATTTGCTCTTTCATTTCTCTTTTATCAAGAGCATTTGTGCACTCTAAAATACGATCAGCAAGAGTACTTTTACCATGATCGATATGTGCAATTATTGAAAAATTTCTAATATTTTTTGTTTCCATATAAACACCAAATATATTATATCAAAATAGAAAAAAAGATTAAAGCCTAAACTTTTATTTTGCTCTCATTAAAAACTTTTTAAAACATATAAAAAGAGAACCTTTATTTCTCCTTTTATTAGTTTATAATTAATCTACTATTATTTACTTTTCTTATTATTTTGCTTCTTTAATTTATTTTCTTTTTTACGTATCTTATCTTGCTCTCTATATTTCACCATTAAATCAAAGAAATTATGATATTGTTTCTCCAAATCCGGAAACGCTCTTAAAAGTCTAGCTGGAAATGCTTTAAATCCTTGAATAGAATCTCTAAGTCGTTTTTCTAAGATAACTGGAATTTTGGCAATTTTCTCATTCTTAAGTTCTTCTACAATTATAATTCTGTTTCTGAGATTATAAGCAATAACAACTGAATAAATAATATCAAGAATCAAAATAATTAAAAGTACTAAAGCAATTATACTCCAAGTTTTAATGCTAAATAGTTTAAAAAACAATGACAATAATGGAGCTACAAAATAAATAATAACTAATGAAAGCACTCCAAAAGCAAAAGAATTTTTAAGACATATTCTGCCATTTATATTATACTTATTAGTACTATAATCCCACCACTTATTATGAAATATTTTTTCTAAAAGAAAAGAAGTAAAATATTCTAAAGCACTTGTTATAATAACACCAAAAACAAACACTACAACTGGATCACTATAATATCTAAGTAAAGTAAATAATATTAAAAGAGCTCCTACCCCATAAATAGGAATTACTGGTCCACATAAAAAACCTCTATTTACTAATTTTTTAGACCCCAAAAAACACCATAAAACTTCCATAAAATAACCAACAAAAGAACAAATAAAAAAAATTAAAAAGCTATAAACTAAAATATCTAACATAATTTACCTCTCTATAAATTATATCATTAATATCCAAAATAATAAACATAAATATCAATTACGCACATATATTTTAGTAAGCAAGAAAGGATAATAATATGATTAATAAACAAAATTTATGGTTTATAACTCTTTTTTCTCTTATAATGGTTTTAAGTATTTACTATCTCACAATGTCTGATGATACACTTTCCACATTAAATGTTAGTGCCACTGATAATGATAAAACTGAAGTTGTAATTAGCGAAAACGAAACATTAGTGGCTCTACGAGTAGCAGATGAAGAAGCTCTAGTAGCAAAAATGGCTGAATTAGAAGGAGTATTATTAAACGATACAGCCTCATTAGAAGAAAAAAATAAAGCCTACGAAGAAATCCAAAGCATTAACAAAAATGAAAGTATGAAAACTAATATTGAAAAGCAAATTAAAGAAGAATTCAAATTAGACTCTTATGTAAGTATCAGTGAAAAAAACATTAAAGTTACAATAGCTAGCAAAAATCATGATACTACCCTTGCCAATAACATTATTAGAAGTATCCAAAACTTATATAAATCTGATATGTATATTACTGTAAAATTCGGATAATTAGGCATAAAACATAACCATTTCCCTCCTTTTCACATAAAATAAAATAGATATATTATAGATATGAAAGGAAGGTATATGTGAAAAGAAGTCTATTAACTAAAAGAGAACAAGAAATATTTGAATTATTAGTCCAAAATAAATCAACTAGAGAAATAGCAAATAAACTACACATTAATGAAAAAACTGTTAGAAATCATATATCAAATGCCATGCAAAAGCTCGAAGTGAAAGGTCGTGCTGGAGCAGTCGTGGAATTAATACGCTTAGGCGAAATTACTTTATAATCAAATCTCCTTTTTTGGAGATTTTTTAATTCTAAAAAACTAAAGTTATTCGTATATATTTATTAAGGTGATTTTTATGCTAAAAGAACAAGCTTTAAGAAGAATTATGGTATCAACTATAGCTTTAATTATTGTAAGTATTTTATATTTTTTTCCTTCTAATAGCTCTCTTAATAAAATTAAAACTACTACTAATTATATTTCTATAAATAAAACCCCTATTTATTTAATAAATAAAGATAATTATGTCATTAGAACCACTCTTGCAACTAAAAGTACTGATGAAATATCACAAGCTAAAGAATTAATTCAAGCTTTAACTATTGGAAGTGATAAGCATGAATACATTCCTAAAAACTTTCAAGCAATCATCCCTGCAAATACCAAAATAAATAGTATTTCTTTAAATGATGGTTTATTAAAAATTAATTTTTCTAAAGAATTTTTAAATGTTGAAAAAAACTTAGAAGAAAAATTAATTGAATCCCTAGTTTATACTTTAACTGAAATTAAAAATATTAAAGAAATAATGATATTTATAAACGATTCCAAATTAGAATATTTACCTCAATCTAATATAAAACTACCTAATACTCTTGACCGTAATTTTGGTATTAATAAAACTTATGATATTACAAACATTAAAAATCTTACTAAAACAACTATCTATTATATAGGTAAAGAAAACGATTTAACTTATTATATACCTGTTACTAAGATTGATAACAATAATAATAACAAAGTCGAAATAATTATAGAAGAATTAAAAAGTTCACCTATCCATGAAACAAACCTTATCAGCTATTTAGCATCTAGTGCCGAATTACAAAACTATGAAACTTTAGAGAATCAAATAGAATTAAGCTTTAACAACAGTATCTTTGAAGACTTTAATAAAAAAAATATTCAAGAAGAAGTAAAATACTCTATTGCCCTTTCATTAAAAGATACTCTAAATATAGAAGATGTTATTTTTAAAGTAGACAATGAAATAATAACTACTTTTAAAGAACAATAAAAAAAACAAAGTTATAACTACTTTGCCTCTTTATTATTTTTAGCTTTTTTCTTTTTAACTGCTGCTCCAATTCCTATCAAAGCTGCTGCTCCTGCCACTGCAGTGCCTATTATTGCAACAGTTTTTTTCTTTTTTTTGCTTGTATTTTCTTCTTTTTTCATTTTAGTATAGCCTCCTCTACTATTTACAAGTATATCACTTAATAATTATTAAGTCTATTTCTATCCCATTAACTTTACAAAACTTTATAAAAAATTTATTTAATATAATCGTATATATTAATCAATTTAGGCGATACTAAAAAAGAGCTACTAAAAATGCTAAATACCACTTGAAAAAATTACTAAAATAGGTTATAATCATTTACAGTTGTTAGTTATGACTCCGTAGCTCAGCTGGATAGAGCAATCGCCTTCTAAGCGATCGGTCAGGTGTTCGAATCACCTCGGGGTCACCAGATTGATAGGAAACTCGAACTTTTCGAGTATTAAGCAAAACGACTTGTCAAAAAGTCGTTTTTATGATATTATGAATATGTCAAGGAAACTTGCATAAAATAAAAAAGGGAATACTTAACCTTTCCATGTTGAGTGTTCGCCAAAGATTTGGTTAGCACTTAATCTACGAAAGTAAATTGAGTGCTTTTTTCTTATTATAGATTACTATATTACAAGAGTAAAAAGTAAGGCTATGAGTAAGAAGATAATTAAGATAAGAGCTAAGATTAAAAAATCTTTCTTATGCATATCATCAGCCTCCTTTCACAAGAAAGTTGGCAAGCACTCAACGATTAAGTATTCCTATTGTTAATTATATCAAGATATTTATTTTATAACAATATTATTTACTAAATTCTGACAATTTAGTAAAAACACACTTGCAAATTGACATATTCAATTAGAGAAAGGTGATAACTATGGCTTGTGCAACAATACATTTAGCAATAGCTAAAAAATATTTAAATAAACACGAAGAATTAAATTATGAAAAGGTAATTGCAGGGACACTTTATCCAGATGCAGCAGAAGATAATGATAAATCACATTATACTGATATTAATCGTGGTAATGATAATATAAGCCATGTACGTGGGAAAGTAAATTTATATGCATTTTTAAATGAGCATAAATATTTGGATGATTTTGAGCTGGGTTGGTTCTTACATTTAGTAACAGACTATCTATTCTTTGAAGAATGTTTTACAGAAGAATATTTATTAAATAATAGCTATAAAGATTTTTGTAAAGATTTGTATTTTGCTTATGATCATTTAAATCTTTATTTATCAAAAAAGTATGATATTACAGAAAATGATTACAAAAACTATCATAGTGAGTATTATCCAGGGAAAAAATATCAAGATTGCATTTTGCCTAAAGAGATGATTGATGAGTTTATAAATAGAGTTTCTAATATTGATTTGGATAAATATATTGAGAAAATTGAAAAATATCAAAGTAATATAAAACCATAAAAGTTGTTGAACGTCCTTCCTTAGGACACCATAAAGAAATTATACGAATTTATAAAAATTCGTTTATTAATACTCTACTTCATTATTGAAGTAGAGTTTTTTTATAAACTCGAATTATTTTTTAAATATGATATAATAATACATAAGAAAGTAATTAGAGGTTTTAGATATGAAAATTAAACATCATAAACAAATTGTAAATATTTTATATAACGAATGGGATTTAGGTAAAACTGCATCTAAAGCAAAAGGAAAAACTTGCGCATGGGTTTATTGGTTTGAAATATTAAATGAAGTAGAAGAAATAATTACAGAAAAAGAAAATGATACTGTTATTGGTATATGTGGTTTTGCAAAAAAGAATTCTAAAAAACATATAATTAGAAAAAAAACATATGGCTTATTGAAATGGTTATTAATTCATAGTCCTATGATAAAAAATAAAAAAGCTATTTACAAGTATAATGCAGATTATGATTATATACCCAAAGAATTAGAAAACCATTTTGATGGTGCTCTAACAATTTTAATTGTAGCTAAACAATATCGAGGTAGAAATTTAGGCAAAAAACTATTATACAAAATATTTGAAAGTGCAAAAAATAATAATATGAAAAACATTCAAATATTATGTGATGAATCATCTAACTATCACTTTTATGAAGCTTTAAACTGCCAAAAAGTTTATGAAAAAAACATACCAAATAGTGAACCTGATAAACATGGTAATATAACAAATGAAAAAGGTTTTATTTACGAAAAAAAATTATAATCAGAGCAATAATAAAATGCAACAAAAAAAGAGACTAACGCCCTCTCCCTTTTTCTTCGCTCATTATAAGCTCATTTTCCTTTTGATTTTCTCTCATTATTCTTATATCTATTATCTTCGTTCTAAGTTCATTTTCTAAAAGTTTCAACCGCCTTAAAAATTGTTCCTCTAATTTTCTACTAAGAATTGTTCGATATTTTTTTATTATAATGCTTCTAAGCCTTGCAATATCGTCTAACACTACAATTAAATTACCTTCTGATCCTTCACTTTCATCTTCCATAGCATTAAGATACATCTCCAAAATTTTCTTATAATTTTTATTAAAACTATATTTTATTAAAACATCAATTAATTCTTGATTAACAATTGTAATTTCTCTAACATGCATATCATTTAATCGAGCATTATTAGTTTTATATTTAAAACCCTTAAATTTATAATTAAATTCTTCTAGTTCTAAATGTTTATCTAACCTTTTTATAATAAAGCTTTTCATATCTCCACCTACTTTAACAAATCTGGTCTTTTTTCTTTTGTAACTCTAATTCTCTCACTTTTTCTATATTCTTCTATTCTTTTATGGTCTCCACTTAAAAGTACTTCTGGAACTTTCAAACCTCTAAATTCTCGAGGCTTAGTATAACTAGGATAATCTAACAAATTATCTTTAAAAGAATCATTTTTAAAAGAATCATCATCAATTACACCTTGAATAAATCTTGCCATAGCATCTAATATAACTAAAGCAGGTAGCTCACCACCAGTTAATACAAAATCTCCAATACTAATTTCTCCATCCACAAAATTAAGTATTCGCTCATCAAAACCTTCATAATGACCACAAACCAAAATCAAATGATTAGTTTCTTCTTTAATTGAACTAGCTAACTCATCATTAAAAGTTTTCCCTTGAGGTGTTAAAAGATAAACTTTCGCCTCATCTGTTTTTACAGCTTCAATCGCTCTTATTACTGGTTCACACATAAGAACCATTCCTGATCCACCTCCATAAGGAGTATCATCAACTTGACCATTTTTAAGTAAAGTATAGTCTCTAATATTTACTACATTTACTAAAATTTTGCCACTATTAATAGCTCTTTTTATTATACTTTCATTTATATAAGCATTTATTATATTCGGAAAAAGTGTTAAAATATCAAATCTCATAAAAACTCTCTTATCCTCTCTACTATAACTCTTTTATTATTCACATCAACTTGTTTAATAAATTCTTCTACAAAAGGAATAAAAATATCTTTATCATTATAACTAATTAAAATTAATTTAGAACCTTTAGTATCATAAATATCTTTTATTATGCCATATTCTTTTTCATCACAAATAACAGCCAATCCTAATAAATCATCAATTAAATATTCTTGATTATTTAATTTCAAATCATCTCTATTTACATAAACTTTTTCACCCTTATATTTTAAAACATCGTTTATGTCATTTATTCCATTTAATGTAATCATATCATAATTTTTATGTATGCGATAGCTATTTACAATTTCTTCTTTTTTTAAACTACCAATATATATTTTAAAGTTTTTTTTAAATACTAAATCTTTCCGTTCAAAATTACTAATTAATCTAATTTCTCCTTTAATACCATGGGTATTAACAATTTTCCCAATATATACATACTCCATAAATTTATCACCTATTAACTAATTATCTATTTATTTCATAAAAAATAATACTTGCTGCTATTGCTACATTTAAAGATTCACAAGAATTGCTTATAGGAATATAAGCTAAATTATCACAATAATCTAATAAGCTTTGATTCATTCCTCTGCCTTCATTACCCATTATTATACCAGTTTTTGCAGAAAAAGAAATATTTTTTAATAGCTCACCCTTTTGTACATTAGTCCCAATTATTTGATAATTATCTTTTTTCAAATCTTCTATTGCTAACTTTAAATCTTTTTTTACAAAATTTAAATTAAAAATCATCCCTTCACTAGCCCTTATTACCTTTTCATTATATAAATCTACTGTATCAGGACTTAAAATAATTGTATCTATATTAAAAGCTACTGCACTTCTAATAATAGTTCCTAAATTACCAGGATCTTGGATATTATCTAATAAACATACTCTTCCATTTATATCTCTTGGATCAATTTTATTTACCACTGCAATTACAGGACTAATTGTAACCTGGCTAGTAAGTTTTTTCATTATCTCTTTAGTTACTAAATAAAATGGAATATCTTCTATCTTATAAATATCATCTAGAGCAATAATTTCTTTTACTAAGCCTTTTTTTAGAGCCTCTTTTAATAAATGGTCTCCTTCAATTATAAAAGACTGTTCACTATCTCGATATTTTTTTTCTTTTAATTTAGCCCAAGCTTTTACTTTTGAATTATTAATTGATTCTATATTCATTAATCTCTAAGCTCCTTCCTAGCTTCTTTATAATTAGGATAATAAGTACTAACTAAATGCCAAAAATTTTTACTATGGTCATGATGATAAAAATGACAAAATTCATGGACAATCACATATCTAATTAATTCTCGTGAATATTTAATAAGTTCTGAATTTAAAGTAACAGTTGGAGTTTTATAGTTACAAACTCCCCATCTTGTTTTCATCTTTCTAATTTTTAAGCTAAAATCTGGTGTTTTAATAATTTGACGCATTTTACTTACTTCATCTAAAAATATTTCTTTAGTTTTAGATTTGATAAACTTATTTAAATAATCCTCACTTTTACAAGTAATTACAAAATCAGAAAAATTAATATCTTCCTCATTAATATCAAATATCACTTGATATTTATTACCTAAATACCAAAATTCTTCTTCTTTTTTCTTTTTTTGTAATACTTTATTATACATTTTAGTAAGTGCTTTTTCATTTTTAATAATTAACTTCTCAATTTCACGTTCACTTACCCATTTATTAGCCGTAACCACCAAATTAAAATCATCGTCAAAACGAAAGTATATATTTTTATTCTTTTTACGTATTAATATAACCTGAACTAAATCACTACCAAGATATACTTCCATCTTTTCTTCACCAAATACATTATACCCTATTTTTTTAAATAACTAAAGTAATATTTTTACTATGATTTTAGACATATTTATCTAACTAACATCATAAATGTTAATTATAACCAAAAATTCTGCAAAACACTGCTTTTTTTGCTTTACATTTAAGTTATTTTATATTGAATTAAAACTTATAAAATGCTAAAATTGATTAGGAGGCTTTTTATGAAAAACGAATGGAACAATTTTAAAAAAGGTGTATGGTGTGATGAAATCAATGTCAGTGATTTTATTGAAAAAAACTATACTCCATATGAAGGAGATGATTCTTTTTTAGAAGCACCTACTAATAAAACAAAAAAGATTGCTGCTAAATATGAAGAATTATACAAAGAGGAAACAAAAAAACATGTTTTAGACGTAGATACTGACAATATGTCTGGCATAAACAATTTTGAGGCTGGTTACATTTCAGAAGATGATGATGTAATTGTTGGTCTACAAACTGATGCTCCATTTAAAAGAATAGTTAATCCTTATGGTGGTATCAGAATGGTTTATCAAGAATTAGAGGCTTATGGTTATAAACTAAACCCTGATGTAGATAAATATTTTAACGAATTCCGTAAAACTCATAACCAAGGTGTTTTTGATGCTTATACCAAAGATATTCGTACTGCAAGACATGTAGGATTACTTACAGGATTACCTGATGCTTATGGTCGTGGTCGTATCATTGGTGATTATCGTCGTATAGCTCTTTATGGTATTGATTATTTAATGGAAGCTAAGAAAAATGAATGGGATAATAAATATAACGAAGTATTAGATGAAAACACTATCCGTATTCGTGAAGAAATATCTATGCAATATCGTGCATTAGATCAAATTAAAAAAATGGCTGCTAAATACGGTTTTGATATCAGCAAACCTGCTACAAATGCTAAAGAGGCTATTCAATGGACTTATTTTGGTTATCTTGCTGCTATTAAAGAAAATAATGGTGCTGCTATGAGCCTAGGTCGTGTTGATGCTTTCTTCGATATTTATATTAATAGAGATATTGAAAATGGTACTATAACTGAAACTGATGCTCAAGAAATGATTGATAACTTTGTTATTAAACTTAGAATGGTAAGACATTTAAGAACTCCTGATTATGATGAATTATTCTCAGGTGATCCAACATGGGTTACATGCTCAATTGGCGGTATGACTACAAATAACAAGAGTATGGTTACAAAAACATCATTTAGATTAGTTCATACTCTAACAAATCTAGAACCTTCACCAGAGCCTAATATTACTATATTATGGAGTGAAAAACTTCCTGAACCATGGAAAAAATATTGTGCTAAAATGTCTATCGATACTGATGCAATTCAATATGAAAATGATGATTTAATGCGTCCTATTTATGGTAACGATTATGCTATTGCTTGTTGTGTATCAGCTATGCGAGTTGGTAAAGATATGCAATTCTTTGGAGCACGTTGTAATTTAGCTAAATCATTACTTTATGCTATAAATGGTGGAGTTGATGAAGTTCACAACACTAAAGTTTTTGATGGTATTGCTCCAATGACTGATGAATATTTAGATTATGACACTGTAAAAAAAGCATATTTCAATGTATTAGATAAAGTAGCTAAAGTATATAGTGATGCTATGAACACTATTCATTACATGCATGATAAATATGCTTATGAAGCTGGACAAATGGCTCTTCATGATACTGATGTTCATAGATATATGGCTTATGGTATTGCTGGTTTATCTGTTGCTGCAGATTCCCTATCAGCTATTAAGTATGCTAAAGTAAAACCTATTCGTAATGAAGATGGTATTACAACTGATTTCGAAATTACAGGCGATTTCCCTAAATATGGTAATGATGATGATCGTGTTGATGATATTGCTAAAGAAATTACAGAATATATATCTTCATCTTTAAAATCTCACAAAACTTATCGTGATGCTGAGGTTACAATGTCAGTTTTAACAATTACATCTAATGTTGTATATGGTGCTAAAACTGGTGCTACACCTGATGGCAGAGCCGCTGGTGTTCCATTTGCTCCTGGAGCTAATCCAATGCATAGTCGTGATATTAATGGTGCTATAGCTTCTCTAAACTCTGTTGCTAAATTAGATTATGAATGTTGTTGTAAAGATGGTGTATCTAATACATTCTCAATCGTTCCAACATCTCTTGGTATGAATAAAGAAGAACAAATTGATAATCTTGTTAGTTTAATGGATGGTTACTTTACTCAAGGAGCACATCATTTAAATGTTAATGTTCTAAACAGAGAAACTTTAATTGATGCTATGAATAACCCTGATAAATATCCACTACTTACTATTAGAGTATCTGGATATTCTGTAAGATTTAATAAATTAACTCGTAAACAACAAGAAGAAGTTATTTCTAGAACTTTCCATGAAAAAATATAATGATTAAAGGATATGTTGAATCAATTGAATCTCTAGGGCTAGTTGATGGCCCTGGAATTCGTTCAGTAGTCTTTTTAGGCGGTTGTAAATTAAGATGTAAATATTGTCAAAATCCTGAAACATGGAAATTAAAAGAGCCTAATATGACTCCTATGGAATTAGCTCAAAAACTATTACGAAATAAACCTTATTTCAAAAGAAATAACGGTGGTGTAACATTTTCAGGTGGCGAACCTTTACTTCAAAGCAAATTTATAATTGAAGTAGCAAAAATTTTAAAACAAGAAAATATTCATATTGCCTTAGATACTGCTGGTGTAGGACTAGGAGATTATGATGAACTATTAAGATATATAGATTTAGTTCTTTTTGATGTAAAGCATACTGATGCAAAAGAATATAAAGAATTAACTGGTCTAGAGCAATCTGAAAGTCTTAAATTTATTAATGCTATGAACAAAAATGAATGCAAAGTTTGGATTAGACAAGTAATTGTTCCTGATTTAATGGACAATGAAAATTATTTAAAAGATTTAGCAACATTTTTAAAAAAGATTAATAATATTGAAAGAATTAACTTTCTTCCCTATCACAAATTAGGGGATGAAAAATACGAAAAGCTAGGAATAAACAATCCTTACAAAGATAAAATTGCTATGGATAAAGATAAATGTGAACAACTTTATCAAAAATTCTTAGAAATTTACGACAAAGAAAAAGCCTAATAAGGCTTTTTTCATTTTACATAATTTTATCTAATAATTGTATTAAAGCTTTTTCTCGGTGAGTATGTTTTAATTCTTCAGGCGATAACTCATTCATAATTTTGCCATAATCATCTGAAATAAAAACTGGACCAAATGTAAGTTTTCCCATTACTCCTGGAGTTAAAGCAATTCTTCCCTTAGTCTCACCTTCTGATACTATAAGTTCTCCATCTGGCATTATAGCAGTTAATACACATACAAACTTTGCTGTTCTTTTATCTTCTGGAACGTCTTTCATTTCTTGAAGCAATTTATTAATTGTAACTTCTTGAGGTGCATGGTCCCCTGCATATCTAGCGCTATACACTCCTGGTCTACCATATAAAGCATCAACACATAATCCAGCATCATCAGTTATAATTATTTCTTTTATTCCTTTAATATCACAATATTTTTTTATTGTTCGAGCTTTTATTAAAGAGTTTTCTTCAAAAGTTTTTCCATTCTCTACAATATCTTCAGTAAAACCTATATCATCTAAAGATAATAGTTCCACTTCTATTTTATTATTATTAAAAAAATCTTTTACTTCTTGAAGTTTATTCTTATTACCACTTCCATAAATTATCTTCATAATGACCTCCACACTAATTATTATAGCATATTTTTTATCCCATTAATGAATAATATTTTTCTTCATCCTCTATAAATGTACAGTTTCCATTACTTTTGGCAAAATAGCTTTCAATATACTGTTTTATTTCTCCTTCTGTTTTTTCATCAGTCATCCTAAAATCAAAATTTTCCATAAACCCCAGAATAGCATTATTACTACTCCAACCCAAAGATACAGGGTTTTCTTCATCACTATTAAAATTAATATTAAATTCCACTTTCATATCATCCTTTGCGCATAAAAGATAATGTTGCCAAAAATCACTATCACTAGTATAATTAAATCCTTTATAAAAAGCCAAAATCATACTAGAGAAAATCCAAATAATAATTAATAAACAAAGCATAACAATTAGTCTCTTATATAATGTTATTTTATTATTCCAATTTTTTACTAATTCTTTATCCTCTTTCAATAAAGTATCTAAAGAAATTGCAAATTTATCACTTATTTTAATTAAAGTTTCAACATCAGGATAACTTTTCTTATTTTCCCAACTAGATATAGTTTGACGTGTAACTCCAAACAATTCTGCAAACTCTTCTTGACTCATTTTATTTTGTTTTCTTAAACCACTAATTTTTTTATCAAAATTCATAGTTTTCACCTCTTTAATATACAACTATTTTAAAATAAAAAGCTTTTTTTGTCTATCAAAAAGGCCTTACATCTAAGGCCTTCTAATAGCAATTATAATTTGCAAACAAAAATTAAGCAGAAATAGTTAATATATTACCATTATTATCAAAAATAGCAAATTCATCTTTTCCATAAAAAGTTTTATGAGGATCTTTAGCAATATCAACTTTATCTTTTAATTCTAAATAAACATCATTAACATTTTTAACAGTAATAAATAAGGTAAATGTTGGTTTAATTTCATCAACCTTTAAAGTAGGATATTCTTCTTCCAAATTGTTTTGCTCTTGAAACATAATTGCCATATTATCTTTCTTAACTATTGCAAAATCGAAAACATCCCCTTCCATCGGTACACTTAAAACTTTTACAAAACCTAATTTATTAATATAAAAATCAAGGGTATCTTCTACACTTTTTACCATTATATTTGTTGTAATTGACTCATACATAATATTACCTCCATAATAATTATATAAATATAACTTTTATAAGTATTGTAAAAAATGGACAATTACAAATTATAAATAGAAATTAACTTTAATGGAGATATAGAAGTATATCTTTTAATTGTTTTAATAAAATGTGCTTGGTCATAAAAGCCACATAAATTAGCAACATCAATTAAAGCCATTTTTTTATCTAACAATAATGTCAAATATCACCTACACTTAAATCTTTTGGTGAATCATATATTTTGTCTGCTATTAAAATATAAGTATTATCCAAATTATTAGAAATTTTATGTTTTAAATATTCCTCTAAAAAAGCAATTCTATCTACTACCTTATTTAGCTTAAATACAGCATCAATCTCATAATCTTTATCTAAATTAGCAAAAGAAATCATATTATCCATTGCCTTATAAGCGCTAACATTAAATATAGCATAAAAGGCACCTGGTTTTAGTCTGACTCCCATATAATCTACTTTTTCTTGCAACATAAAAGGCTCAGTTTCTTTACTAAAACCTGCTACAGCTACCCATCTATCTGTAAAATTTATTACTATATCAATACAAGCATCAGGCAAAATATTATTAGGAATACTTTTATTTAAACAACATTTAGAGCTCATTGTCCATAAACACATAACATATTCAGTTAAATCTTCTAGTATATACTCTTTATAATTAATATAATTACAGAATTCTTTATCTAACAAAAAAGGCACTTGTTTAGGATAATACATCAAAAAACCTCCTAAATTATTTAATCTTCTTAATTGGATGTCTTATAACTGTTTTTAATTTACTAACATCACATTTTCTAGGATCACTAAGATATATTTCATGATGATATCTACTATCAGTTATATCTAATTCATATCCATTACCTTGCATATACTCATGCATTAGATTAACAGTAGCAGGTTCATCATCATAAGAACCTAAATGCATGCATTGAACACAAATCCCTTCTTCATAAGTTAAAAATTCAACTTTAGAAAAATCTTGTTTTTTCTTTTTAGTAGCTTCTTTAACTGCCCAATCAAAATCTTCTTTCGTTACAAAATCAGGTAATCTTATAATTGATATAAATTGCATATCATACTTTCTATTATAATCCATTCCTTTTATACCATCTTGCCACCAAAACCCTTCAAGTGGTGGAACAACATAATCAAAAAAACCATCTATTTTATAAGTTCCTTTATAACTCATTTTAATTGTATAAGCAATTGCATATAGAAGTTCTATCGAATCTTTATATTCGCTATTTTCATCATTAGGATTTCCTTTGCCTCTAACTGCAATATAATTCATCTTAGGAACATCAACAATACTAGGTTTGTTCTTTGGCATATAAAATTCCTTATATTCTTTTTTATAATCAAAAGCCATAATAATATCTCCTTTATTTTTTACAAATTACTATTATCTATAAAATAATTATATCATTTTTTTAAATATTTTTAAAATAAAAGAGCTTAAATACAAGCTCAATTTATCATTATTTATTTATTTATTTCAATTTTTGTTTTACCACCCATATAAGGTTGTAACACTTTTGGAATATTAACACTTCCATCACTATTTACATTATTTTCTAAAAAAGCAATAAGAGCTCTAGTTGAAGCTAAAACTGTATTATTTAAAGTATGAGGGAAATAAGTACCATTCTCACCTTTTATTCTAATACCTAAGCGTCTTGATTGAGCATCACCTAATGTAGAGCAAGAACCTACTTCAAAATATTTTTGTTGACGTGGAGACCAAGCTTCAACATCACATGACTTTACTTTTAAATCAGCTAAATCTCCAGAACAGCATTCTAAAGTTCTAACAGGAATATTTAAATTTCTAAAAATCTCTACAGTATATTGCCACATTTTATTATACCACTCCATACTCTCACTAGGCTCACAAATAACAATCATCTCTTGTTTTTCAAATTGATGAACACGATAAATTCCTCGTTCTTCAATACCATGAGCACCTACTTCTTTTCTAAAGCATGGAGAATATGATGTCATTGCAATAGGTAAACTACTTTGATTCAATATTTCGCCCTTAAATTTACCTATCATTGAATGTTCACTAGTACCAATTAAAAATAAATCTTCACCTTCTATTTTATACATCATAGCATCCATCTCAGCAAAAGACATTACCCCATTTACCACATCGCTTCTAATCATGAATGGAGGTATACAATATATAAAGTTCTTATCTATCATAAAATCTCTGGCATAATTAAGCATAGCAGTAGATAATCTTGCAATATCTCCCATTAAATAATAAAAACCATTACCACTAGTTCTTCCAGCAGCCTCTTTATCAAGACCATTTAGTTTCTGAATTATATCTGCATGATAAGGGATTTCAAAATCTGGTACAACAGGTTCACCAAATCTTTCTATTTCTACATTTTCACTATCATCTTTTCCAATTGGAACACTAGAATCAATTATTTGCGGAATAAGCATCATTTTCTCTTTTATTAAAACACTTAAACTTTCCTCTTTTTCTTCTAAAGCTTTAATTTCACTATCCATATTAGCAATTAAATCTTTAAGCTTATTAGCATCTTCTAGCTTTTTATCTCGCATCAAAGACCCAATCTCACTACTTTTTTTATTCTTTTCACTTCTCAAATTATCTGCTTTAGCTTTAGCTTCTCTATAGTTAATATCCATTTCATAAACTTCATCAACTAAAGCTATTTTAGCATCTTGAAATTTCTTTCTAATATTTTCCTTTACTAATTCCTTATTTTCTCTAATTAATTTAATATCAATCATTTTCTATCCTTCTTTCTATATCATTTATTAAAATACTATAAGCCTTAAGATACTTATTTTTAACTCTTGCAATATCTTTAGTCTCAAGCTTTTTAAATCTCGTAATATTCATATTATCTAATAAATCTACAATTTTAACTTTTTTAGCCATTTCATTATCACTACTTACTAATCTTTCTATATAACTATCATAATTATCTAAATCGTTAGTTAAAAGTTTTAAAGCATCAATAATTATTTTACTAAAACCTAAATACTCTAAATCTTCAAAAGTAAAAGACGTATCTTCCACTAAATCATGTAATAAAGCTACAATTTTATAATCATCTTCCGAGAAAGAATCTGCCACTTTATTCAAATGTCTAATATAAATATTACCAGCTAAATCAACACGCTCTTTAAAGACCATTAATGCTAACATATTAGCTCTTGCTAAGGGCTTTAATTCTTGAAGTTTAACTATTTTATTCATATCTAAATATTCATTCATATATCCTCCAAAATAAAAACCACAGAACTACTCATTTAAGGAGCAAATTCTGCGGTACCATCCTTTATATCACTTAATTAAAGTTTTAACGCAACTCACACGGGAAGTATTAATTCCACTAAAGAAGTAGATTTCATATAACATTTTAATTCATTCTCACCAAACATGAACTCTCTTTTAAAATATTTATATTACTTAGCTTCTTTTAAGCTTTACTTTTATAATATAACATAATTTAGAAATTTATACAAGTATTTACTAAATATTATTAAAGTCTTTTCTATCACTAAGTCTTTTATATTTTCTCTTATCATGAACTGATGGATCTTCAATAAATCCAACATTTCTAGTTTGTACTTTTTTTCTAGTTCTTGATAAAACTTGTGCTTTTTGTGCTTTCATATATTGTTCTCTTGCACTTTTATAAGTTAGTTTAGAATCAATTTCTTTAGCTCTAATATAATAATCCATAAATTCTAATGCACTATCTGAAAATAAAGAGAAAACTGATTTACTTATAGGTGCATATTCAAATTGTATATTTTCAGGGCGTTTAACTTCGTCATAAAAGAATGTCCAAGCCTCTAAAGCTGAAACTTCTGGATTGCTTTTTAAAATTTCTTCATAATTTCTAATAAAACATTTTACATAAGCACTATTTGCCGTTCTTGGATCACTAATACTAATTACTTCAAAATTAGGATCTTTAATACCAGTTATATCTAAATCAGAATCTTGTTCATAATCATAATATGAAGTTTGTGCCACACCACTATTCTTAGACCTCCAAGTAGGCATCTGTTCATAAACTCTTTGAATAGGAATCATACCCATTTCAAATCTCATTCTTGCAATTTTATCTAATTCACCTAGTAATTCATAATTACATATTCTTAATAATTCACCATTTAACTCTACATCTGTTCCATCAGCATTAATTTTATAAATTGTTATGCCACCATTAGACCCTACAGGTAAAATTGAAGCTAAATCTAATAAATAACTATTTAATTCCACTTCTTTACTTGCAACTTTATAATATAATTCTCCCTTTTTCTCTAATCTTCTACCAAGTTTTACAGCATCTCTTAAAACTAATGGTTCTGGATTTAATAACACAAATTTATCATAATCAATATTAATATCACGCATTGAAGAATCTTCTGGATTACTAGCATTTTGCTTTTTAAACATTCCTAAAATTGAGGGCATAAAACCTTTTTGTGTTTCTCTTTCTACATTAGCTTTACTTCTAGCTTCATTAACTTCCTCATTAATTTCTTGTGCAGTTTTTGGAACCTTAAAGTAAAGGTTATATTTAACTGTTAGCATATTATTTGGCATAATTAATAATTCATGTGAAACATCAGACTCTGGAACATAATCTTTTTCATTTCTATGTGGATTATTTTGCACTGTTAAAAGAAAATCTCCATGTATGTTAGATAATCTATACAACTCTTCTTCAGATAACATTTCCTCATTTAACAATGTATAATTAATAGGTACAATCCATGTTTCACCACATCTATTTAAAGTTCTACAATAAATTTTATGTTGTCTTAAAAGCCACACTAAATCTCTAGCGCTAATTTGACTAAAATTTACTGCTTTATCAATTAATGCATCACGTTCTTTTTTACATGCAATCAAATTATTTGCACAATTATTTAATTCTCTACGTAACTCTGCTTTAACGCTGTCTAAAGAACTATCACTTTTAGATTCCTCAACTAAATCTTTCATTCTTTTTTTTAAATTTTCTAATTCCAATTCAAAACTATTAATTTTACTATTTAAAAACGCAATTTTTTCTCCAAAATCCATATTATTTCACCACCTAATCCTTAAGCTCTAGCCCCACTAGCTAGAAAAACAGTTTCTTTTACTCTACCAATTTTCTCGCTATATTCTTCTAACAATCTAACTAATTCCTCTTTAGATTGAGCTTTTGCCATCAACGCTTTATATTCTTCCATTAAAATTCTTATAATAACTACAATTTGAGGGCATTCATCAAAACAATCTGATACTCTATCTAATAAACTTCTTTGGAAGATTATAATTAAGTCTTCTAAATATTGCGCCTCAAAACTACCACTAAGAAAACTATATATCAAGTTCATAGCTATAGTCATCTGACTAGAACGCATATTATAATAATTAATTAATTTTGCATCTGGTATAATTATTTTATTAACATTAAATTGTTCTAGTTTAGAGATATAAGATTCTTCTATCTCTTCACTAGAAGCTAGGACATCAATATCTAGCAATCTAAATGCTTCTTTTAGACGCATACAAACACCCCTTCTTTAGTAATGTCGTTTATACTAGCACAAAACTTTTTTCTTGTCAAACATTTTCGCACAAAAAAAGGACATAATTTTGTCCTTTATATTTCAAATTCAATTCTTGCCTATACATAAGAATACAATAAATAAAATATAACTTTATAAATTAATATAAATAAGATAAGAACAGCAGCATAGGCAAGTACGTAATACATAACATATTACTCTTTTAATATACAATATTATTCATATAATTTCAAGTATATTTACTAGCTTTAAAAGAAAATTTACTACATATTATCCAAAATAGCTTTTTCTAAACCTCTAAAAGGTAAAGTAGCACAAGTCTTTCTATTTCCTTGCTTATAAATATCTTCATATACAATAGCTTCTTGCATTATTTCTTCCTTAAAATTTTCACCATTAGTCATAGCATAAAAATTATGAATAAAATCTAGCGCTTCTTCTTTCGTTTTTCCAATTAGATTGCTAATCATAATCGAGGTAGCGGATATTGAAATAGCACAAGCTTCACCCTCAAAAGTAATATCTTCTATTATATCTCCACTAAACTTTATATAAATATCTATATTATCTATGCACGAATCATTATTAGTATTAACTTTAACATAATCATCACTACTTCTCTTTCTATTAAGAGGGTGCATATAATTCTCCATTATTATTTCTCTTTTAGTTTCTTGATCCATATTATATCATCTCTTTTAATATTTTATCATAATTACTTAATAATTCAACCAAATTATCTATTTCTTCGGTCGTATTATAAAAATACAAACTAACTCTTACTGTATTTGTAACTCCAACACTTGATTTTAAATTTTTTGCACAATGATTACCTGCTCTTACACAAACATTATATTTATTTAAGTAATAAGCTACATCTTGACTAAAAATTTTATTAACATTAAATGTTACAATTCCACTATCAGATTCAATATTTATAATATCTATATGTTTTAAAGGAATTAATCTATCAATCAAATATTTCCTTAAAAAATGTTCTTGCTCTTTTATCTTATCCATTCCAATACTATCTAAATATTTTACTGCTGCTCCAAGACCAATAACACCAGCAATATTTTGCGTACCAGCTTCTAACCTAGTTGGTAAAGACTTCAAATAAATCTCCTCAGGATTATCAAAAGACTCATTCATTCCTCCACCCAAATTAATAGGTTCTAAATGTTCTAGTAATTCTTTTTTACCATATAAAACTCCAGTTCCAGTAGGTCCACACATTTTATGACCAGAAAAAGCTAAAAAATCTATATCTAAATCTGTAACATCAACTTTTTCATGAGGAATCATTTGAGCACCATCAACTACTACAAATATATTATTATCATGAGCTAATTTAGTTATTTCTTTAATTGGACGCGCATCACCAATTACATTTGTTATTCCTGCTAAACTTATTACTTTAGTATTGCTTGTTATTGCTTTTTTTACATTATCAATTGTTACATAATAATTATCATCTAAAGGAATATAATTAATTTTAATTCCTAATTTATTTACTAATCTAAACCAAGGTAAAACATTCGAAGCATGTTCACTAGTAGTAAGTAAGACTTCATCGCCTTCTTCTAGCAAATTAGCAAAAAAACCATTTACAATCATATTAAGGCCTTCTGTAGCACCAGATGTAAACACAATTTCTTCTAAATACTTAGCATTTATAAAATCTCTTACTAATTCTCTGGTATTCTCATAAGCTTGATCTACTTTAAAAGATAAATCATAATCTCCTCTATGAGCATTAGCAGAATAATTATTATAATAATCACTTATCGCTTCAATTACACTTTTTGGTTTTAAACTTGTAGCACTATTATCTAGATAAATAATATCATTATTTAAAAGAGGAAAATCTTCTCTATTCAAATTTAATCACCTCCATTGGTATTAATTCTTTCATTTCCATATTTAAAATTCCACTAATAAAACTATGTATTAAAATATTTTTAGCACTTTCATCACTTAAACCTTTTGAATTAAGATAAAACAGTTCATCCCTGTTAAAAGCTCCTATTGTAACTAAATGATTTGCCATTACCTCATTAGTATTAACTTTCATAATAGGACTAATCTTTATTGTACTATCATTATGTACTAAACCTTTTAAATCTTCTATTAAAACATTATCTTTTGTATTAGCTAAAACAATACCATCACAAATAACATCAGCATTACTATTATTATCTTTATTAATTACTCTAATACGAGCACTACAATTACTATTATTACCATTCATATTAATAATTAGATTAATTCTATTTCGCCCTTCATTTATAATAACCCAATTAAGATTAACTAAACCATCATTATTAATATTAATTATTAAAGAAACATCTTTTGTTACAAAGTTAAGTTTATCTAAAGTAAGATTAGCACCATCACTTAAGGTAAACTCTAAATCACAACTATTTATAGCATAATCACTTAAATTGGTAGTGCCTAAAACATTTATTGCTGAATTTTTAGTGTACTCTATTAAATATTTTCCATTTTCTATTTTATTAATATCCTCTACCAATAATATTTTATTCATTTATCTCACTACCACCAATAACATTCGCCTTGAAACCATCAATTTCTATACTTTTAGCTAATGTTTTATCACCACTTTGAACTATTTTTCCATTACCTAACACATGAACTTTATAATCATCAAAATATTTTAATATATCAGCATGATGTGTCACAATTAATATGGCAGGATTATACATATCATAATACTTTTTTAATGAAGAACCTACAACCTTCAGGGCATCAACATCTAAGCCACTATCTATTTCATCTAATATAATAAATTTAGGTTCAAGCATAAACAAATGCAAAAGTTCATTTTTTTTCTTTTCGCCACCGCTCATATTAAAATTAATATCTCTATGTACAAACTCTTTTGGCATACTAATAATATCACATACTGTATTTAACTTTTTATTAAACTTAAAAATGTCTACTCTTTCATTAGTTTTCTCACTAATAGCATTTCTAAGCATTTCGGAATTACTAATCCCTTCCACTTCAATTGGATTTTGGCTTAATAAAAAAATTCCTTTTCTACTTATTTCTGTAGTAGATTTATTATTTAAAACTTCATCATTAAATGTTATTGTCCCCTTAACAATTTCATAATCAGGATGATTTAATAAAGCTTTGCATATTGTACTTTTACCAGTTCCATTTGGCCCCATAAGTACATGTATTTCACCATCATCTATAAATAAATCTAAATCTTTTAATATTTCCTTTTCTTGTGCTCTAACAGTTAAATTATCAATCTTAAGCATGTGCAATCACCAAATTAATTTTAACATAATATCCCTTATATTGAAATAGCAAATAAAAGGTTTAATTTTGATTATTTAATTTATCATCTAAAATTCTTTTACGAACATCTAAATCTTGAGCTAAAGCATCTAAACTAACTGTTGAATCATAATTTACAATCATTCTCTCATTAGCACTAGTACTAGAAACACTAATTACAGTATTACCCCGTCTTTCACTAAGTAAATACTCTATTAATAAACCATAATTCAATATGTATTTATCAAGAACAACATCATTCCCATTAATTTTTTCACTTATTGTTAATACTATTAAATCTCTTTGGTCAAAATCAAACTGAAATATTCTTAAAACTTTTTTATAAAACTTTAATAAATCATCTATACTAGTTGAACTTTTCAAACCATTAAACAAACTAAAATCAAAAAAATACTCAAAATCACCTAACATTTCTATTTGAAGCGTTCTTTCATTATCAAATATTGTAATTTTAGTCCTACGGCCTTCTATATTTTGCTTTAACCTTCTATTAGTATCTATTTTTTCCATACTAGTAAATATAATTTCATAATCATATTCAATTAAATTATTTCGATAATTAATATTTACTTCAAAAGTATAAATATAATTTCCAATTTTTAAGATTACTTTATCTCTATCTATCCAAAAAACTGCTTGTTTATTTCTATCCTTTACATTAAATATTAATACTCCATTATTATTTTCTACCAAATCAACAAAACAATTAATAAAACCAAAAAAGCTCAAAACTTTTTTAATACCTTCAAAAGTTCTTTGAAAGTCTTCCAATAGAATTTGAGCATTAACTCCAAGCATAACATGAGTATCTAGTTTTTCCTCTAAATTAAATCTATAACGTCTATACATAAATTCCTCAAATAATTACGCATAATATTATATAATAATTACCATTTGAAAGCAAGAAAAAAATATGTTACTTATCTTGTAACATATTTAATAAATCAATTTTAAATTTATCTTTTGAAGCATTAGCTTTTGAAATCATTATTCCTTTATAAGTAGTAAGCTCACTCATATGACCTTCTAATAATATTTCAGTAGGTGTAATTGTTTCTAACATTACTGTTCCTTCTTTTACATAAACAGTATAAAATAATTTAACTTCTCCATGAACTGCACTAAACATTTTATCACTAGGAAGTTTAAGTTCATACTTTTCAGTACCTTCTTTTTTATTAGTACTAACTAACTTACCTACAAATTTACCATTTCTAAGTGCTGGATAATAATCAAAATTAAGTTTCTTAAAAGCTAACATATTATATTTCTTTAATGCTCTTTCTAGCTTTTTAAATTCATTTTCATTAATATAATCTAAAACATACCCTTTCATAATTCTAACCCCCTATTTGAATTACGAATACATTATAGCACATTTTAAATATTTTGTCAAATAGTTGTCAAAATAGAGCGAAAAAGATAAAATAATATAGCTTTTTTAAATATTTTATGCTTAGTAAATTATTATATATCTAAATAAGCATATGAACTAACTTTATTATCTAAAAATTCTGTAATATATTTCTTTGCCTTATTAGAAACATCTTTTAATCTTCCCTTTTTAGTTAAAGGATTTATATATCTTTTTTTCGTTTTTTTACTAACGCAGAACTTGTCTAAAACAAAAATATCACTATCCCTAAACACCGCTTTAGTCATCAAATTAGTATAATCTTCTGCTACCTTTTTATTTTTACTAGTAGCAAACAATCGCATAATTTCCTGTTCCGATAATTTATACAAATCATTTAGCTCTATAATATTATCTTGAAAAAGTCTTTTTAACATATCGCCAAAAAAATAGATAGTTACAATATCTTCAGAGCCGATCCAGATTGGCCATAATTCTTTAGCACCAAAAACAAATTGCTCAGCTATTGAAATAGTTTTAAACCCTAATTCTAGCATACCTTTTTCATCTTTAAAAACATCAATATCATTATAAATTCTAGCTATTATATCTAAATTCCGTACTTCTTTTAAATAAATTCCATTCATAAAAGTATATTCTAATCTATCTGCCGAAAGCTTGGGAGTTTCATTATCCGCTATAGGATATATTTTATAATTTACTACTTCTTCTAAAGTAATGCCATCTCTATTTAATAAACTCATTATTTCTTTAGAATTTCGAATTACATCAATAGTGTCATCTTCAAGTGTTTCTTGAGTTTCAGCATCGCCATTCATAAAATCTAAACAATGCTTAAAAGCTGGACTTGATATATCATGAAATAAACCTGCAAGAGTTTGTATCTTATCATGGGTAAAATTCCAAATTATAAGAGCCACTGCTATACTATGATCTAACACAGAATATTTATTATTAAATATATTTTTCTTGCGCCAATAAGAACCACAAATCTGATTAACACCTTCTAATCTAAGCATTTCTTTTGTATTAATATAATCATCTAAAAACTCTGGAAACTCTTTAGATAAAATATGATAATAATCTTTCCTAAAATCACTTAATCTATCTATATATCTTGTCATATCTTACTCCTATATCTTATAAAACAATTATTAAAAAAATCATTTGAACATTAAATATTAATCTATCTCCATTTTAATATAATCCAATAACTCATCAAAATTATAAAACATTTTTTTAGAGATTTTATCAATCTTCTCTTTATCTTTAAGAGAGTTTTTTTCGTACACCGTTATAACATCAATCCCCGCATTACAAGCTGCTTCTACTCCCACTAAAGAATCTTCTATTATTAAACAATCTTCACAACTTACCTTTAATATATCCATAATTTTCAAATGAACCTCAGGATTTGGCTTTTTATTTAAAACATAATCTTTAGACAAAATAATTGAAAAAATATCATCAAGTTTAGCTTTTTGAATTATATTTTGATTATAATTTAAATAAGCATTTAGCTGAATATTTGTAGTAGTTGTTGCTAGTGCTAACACATATCCTTTTTCCTTTAAGTATTTAAGAACTTTATCTGCATTTTCATTATAATCAATTTTATTTTTTACATAGTAATCAGATAAATCCCAACGAAAATCTAAAATTTCTTTAGGAGTTTGCTCTAAATTATATTTATTTTTTAAAGCTTCACAATATTCTAAATAAATATCGCTAGAACTACAATTTGCTAACACTTCATCTCTAAACTCGCCAATATTTTTAGGATGAATTTTATTATCAGACAATGTCATAACAGCTTTCTCATCTACTTCATTCCATATATTTATTGAATCAATTAATGTTCCATCCAAATCAAAAATTATAACTTTCTTTTTTTTAAATATATCTATCATTATTAAATCTCCTACCTATAATTATACTTAAAACATTCTAATAAAACAAGAAAAAAAGAAAGTCTATTACTTTCTAAATTTTATTTTAACTATTGTCATTCCAGGATTAAAAATATCAACCTTAAACGAATCCACATTTTTATTTAATTTCAAAATTTCATGAGCCTTATCACGTAAAATATTAGAACTTCTCCCATGAATTATTCCTACATATTCATTTTTTAATTTAACATTATCATTTATAAAATCATTTATAAGAAAAGTTATAGTATCTCTAGTTTCTCCATGTAAATTTAAAGTTGGCGATTTACTGTGAAACATTATTATTTGAATTACCTGCTTCTACAACTGGAATTGTTGCTCCTCCAATTGAAAACATTGCTTCTGCCATATTAGATGCAGGAATAACTTCTGGAATCTTAAATGTTGCAGCATCAGGTATTTCTGGTAATACTTCCTGAACTACAGTTTCTTCAACAACTTCTTCCTCTTCTTGTACAGCTTCTATATTAAACTTTTTATTATAATAATTAATTACTTCTTTAATTGCAGGAATAGAAGATCTTCCACCCATTTTACCAACCGAAAGCCCTGCTGCTATATTTGAATATGTTACAGTTTTTTCTATATCAAAACCATTAGCTAAACAATAAGCAAAAGCTCCGTGAAAAATATCTCCAGAACAACTAGGGTCAATTACTTTAGTCTTAATACCTGGCATAATTTTTATTTCACCATTAACTGAATACATAGCTCCCATACTTTCTAAAGTAACAACTATTTCATTATTAGGGTATCTATCTTTAAGTTTCTTATAAACATTAACTAAACTTAAAGAATTATCAAAATCTATTTTTAAACCACTTACTTTTTCAGCAAATCCTTTAGAACATACTATATATTTAACATATTTACAAAGTTCTAACAAATCTCTATCTACTCGACCTGCATCTACAATACTAATTGCATTTGGAAATTTATTTAATGCATTAATAGTTGCAGCATACTCTTTACCATCCGAAAATACAACATCTGGAACTATAGTATATTCATACTTTTTTAATTGAGGTTGTGTTGCTCCCACTACATCAAAACGCGTTCTTGTACCTTTTTTCTTATTAACTAAAATTACAGACAATGGTGTACCAACCTCATATGAAATTTCCATTAAATCTGTTTTAACCATTGCTTGTTCCAATTCTTTTTTTATTCTTGTACCATAATCATCAGAACCATAAACTCCCGCAAAATAAGAAGTCTCACCCCATCTACCTAATAAATAGGCTACATTTGCTGCTGTTCCTCCACCAGATTCAATTTTCTCGTTCAAAAAATACTTCGTTCCCTCAACAGGATATTCTTCAACAGGACATGCAATATCGTAACTAGTTCTACCAATACTAAGTATTTTCATCAACTTCACCTTTTTCTTATTCTTTTATATCATACCATATTTTAAATAAAAAATAAAGACTATTCTAATACAGCCTTTATTCTTCTAACACCAGCACTACTAGCTTCTTCTTTTTTAATTCTAAATACACCTAATTCACTAGTACTATTAACATGTGGTCCTCCACAAATCTCCTTTGAAACATCACCAATACTATAAACATTAACAATATCAGCATACTTTTCAATAAACATAGCCTCTGCTCCACTTTTTACAGCTTCGTCTTTAGCCATAGTTTCCATAGTTACTGGAATATCTGCTTTTATCCAATCATTAACTAACTTCTCTACTTCATGTTTTTCTTCATCAGTTAGCTTATGATCACAAGAAAAATCAAAACGCATTCTCTCAGGAGTAATATTACTTCCTCTTTGATGAACGTCAGGTCCTACAACTATTTTTAATGCTGCGTTAAGTAGATGAGTTGCTGTATGATACTTTGTTTCAGTTTCTCCATCACCAGCTAAACCACCTTTAAACTTACCTGCACTAGCTGTACGTGACTTTTCTTGATGAGCCCTAAATTTATCATAAAAACCTTCAACATCAACACTCATATTATGCTCAGTTGCCATTTCTTCTGTAAGTTCAATTGGAAAACCATAAGTATCATATAATTTAAAAGCATTATCTTTATCAATTATATTACCATCTAAATGTTTCAACATTTTAGCAAATTCCCTCAAACCCTTTTCTAAAGTTCGATTAAATTTTAAACTTTCATTTCTTAATACATCTAAAACTATCTCTTTATTATCTTTAATTTCACTATAATAGTTCTCATACTTCTTAATTACTTCCTTAGCAATTATAGCAAGCCAATCACTATTCATATCAATTTCTAATTTTTTACCATGACGAATAGCCCTTCTAATTAAACGTCTTAAAATATATCCTTGATCTGTATTACTAGGTTTAACTAACGCTCTATCAGCAGCTATAAATACACTAGTTCTAATATGATCAGCAATAATTCGCATACTAAGCTCATTACCAACATAAGTTTTTTTACTAACCATTTCTATAGTCTCTATGATTTCTTTCCAAATAGAAGTTTTATAATTATCATCTACACCCTCAAGTACTGCTACAACACGTTCTAAACCCATTCCTGTATCAACATTTTTACTAGGAAGTTCAGTTATTTTACCATTTTCATCCTTATTAAATTCCATAAAAACATTATTCCAAATTTCCACCCAACGTTCATCTTTAGGGTCAAATTCAGCTGGAACTTCATCAGTACTTCTAAAATAAAAGATTTCTGTATCGCCACCACAAGGACCAGATTCTCCTGCAATCCAGAAGTTATCTTCTACTCCAAGATAAGCAATTCTATCTTCACTAATTCCTAAACTACGCCAAACATCAGCACTAACTTCATCACGTGGAATATCATCATTTCCCGCAAAAACTGTCACCGCTAATTTTTCCACTGGAATATTTAAAGTCTCTGTCAAAAACTCATAGCTATATTGAATACTTTCCTTTTTAAAATAATCTCCTAAACTCCAATTACCTAACATTTCAAAGAAAGTATGATGAGTTTTATCTCCAATACTATCTAAATCTGTAAGTCTTACACACTTTTGATAGTCTACTAGCCTTTTTCCTTCTGGATGTTCTTTACCCATTAAATATGGAATTAAAGGTTGCATTCCAGCTGTATTAAATAAAACAGATGGATCATTTTCTGGTATCAATGGTGCACTAGGAATTTGTACATGCCCATGTTTTTTAAAATAATTTATATATGCATCTTTTAAATTCATTTACTCTCCCTCACTATCTAAATAATTATAAATTTTATTATCTAATGTATCTAAAGTATCATTAGTTAAAGTTATATCAAAATTACCATAATTCTCTAATGCAGTCTCCGTAACATGCATTTGCTCATTTAAAGCTAGTTTACTAGGTCCAAATTGATTAATCACATATATAGCTTTAACATCATTAAAATGTTTTTTCATTTCTTCAATTTCTTCTGGATATCTAACATCACTAATAATTACTACATCATAATATAAATCATAAATCTTTATATCTTCAATCATTCTATTAATAAGCATTTTTGGCATATCCATATTTTCTCTTATAGTAACACCTATATCTTGCAAAAATTTACGAGGTTTAGGTTCTCCACCATCCCAATTCAAAATATCTTTGGCGTACATCTTTAAATATTTACTATATTCAGTAATAAAAGGTTTTGCTTTTTTAGAAATATAATACTTTTTAATAAGTTTTGCAACTTCACCTTTTCCACTACCACTTTTACCTGCAACTAAATAAATTTTCATACATAACCACCTAAGAAAATTATATCATTAAAAACAAAAAAATAAAAGAATCAATGCCTATCTTTTATTTTTTTTATCATATTTCTCTAATTTAAAACAACATATGGATTATCCTTTGTTCCATTTCCAGAAATCTTAATATCAGAACGCAAATTTATTACAGGGCGCACACCAAACTTATTGTCTACTCCGTAAGCATTGAAGTAGCCAGTTGAATGTACATAGAACGCCCAAACCCAACTGGCAACTGTTCCTACAAGCCAACTGTGTGGAGTCATAGTCCAATAATTCTGGCCATTATATAGGTAGTATGAGTCATTGTCAACATTTTTGCCTCCAGCATACATTACTTCATCTGATATTATAAGTCCTACTTTTAATATATATGTATCTAGCACTGTGCAGCATAGTGTTGGTGCATAATTTGTATATGTTCTTGCGCTGGGTGCGTAATAGTATGTATTACTTGATGTGCTTAACCAACTTTGCCCACTTTGAACGTTTCTATCATTACAAAATTTTCCATCTGCTATTTTTTCTTCATAGCTCTTTAAATTATTGTTATACCAATTTTCCAGAACTGTTTTAATTGGTGCATTTGTTCCTTCTATTGTACTATTTGGCCTTTGTAAGCCCTCAGTATATGTCCATCCTACATATTCTGACTTGCCAAATGCTGCATTGTACGCTATATTTGCTACTGCTATACTATCTGTTGTTACTTCGCCATTTTTATGGCATGTTGTTCCATCATAGATTAATCTCATCGTTCCATCACCGTTAATACGAATTATGCGCCAACAATATCCGCCAAACTTTAAATAGTTTGTAGTTGCTGCTCCCCTCCAGTAATAGCTTACTCCATCATTATCTTCAGCTTTAAATATTCCTTCATCTGTTGTTGCTGTTACACTAAAGTCTGGAGTATAGTTATTTACTTCAATATTTCCTAAGACTGTACTTACTACTTCTGTATTCTTATCAAAATATAAATAGCATTTATCGTTCTTGCTTATATTTCCTATTACATGTTGGCCATATTTATCTGTATATAGTTTTGCACTATTATCTTTATCTACATTATTTATTGTACAATAACTCTTACTTTCATTTATCTTATAGTTATTTCCTGGTAATTCACTTACTTCTTCATAACTGCCATCATCACTTTTATACATTGCCATCATTTTAAAATCTGGTAATTTATAATTAACTTCGCCTTTTACTAATTCTATATCTTCAATATTCTGATACTTAGCTTTTGTTAAATTAAATCCTAATACTCCTATTACACTTATTACTATCAAACCTCCTATTACTTCTTTTCTATAATTTTTACCTAACTTTTCTAATTTCATTATTTATCCTCTTTTCTCTGATTCTAAATAATGAGCGCTCAATTATATTAGAAATTTATCATTTATACTAAAATTATAATATCACCTATACTATTTGTCAAGTTTTTTTTCGTGAACGAGCACATATGAGTTTTGACAATTCATTTTTAAACGCTAAAATGAGACAATTAATCTGTGATGTATAATGAAAAACGAACCTCTTATAATTATAGCTAATAAACTTCATTATTTAAGAATTGAGCAAAAGTTAAAGCAAGAAGATTTATGCTTAAAATTAAATATTAAAAGAGCAACTTATGCAAACTGGGAATCAGCTAGAGTAGAAATCCCTTTAGAAAAACTTGACTTAATAGCTAACTTTTATAATATAGGAATAGATTATCTATTCAACTTTTATACTGAGAAAAGTAATATAGAATATAAGCCAATGAACTTTAACAAATTATCAGAAAACCTCAAAAATTTTAAAGAAAAAAATCATCTGAAATTAGAATCGCTGGCTATTGATGCTGGCACAACAGTTTCTACTATATGGGCTTATCTCAATGATAAAAATAAAATTTTAACGACATACTTATATAATATCTGTCAAAAAAATAATTTATCAGCAGACTATCTTTTAGGAAAAGTTGACAATCCTATTTATTTAGACTAGTTTAACCAAATTATATTTTTTAAAACTAAAAAGCATTCTCTAAAAAAGAAAATGCTTTTTTTACTAATTATCTATTTTATAAACATTGCATCACCAAACGAGAAAAAACGATATTTATTTTTTATTGCTTCCTTATAAGCATTTAAAATAATTTCTCTTGTTGAAAGAGCACTCACTAACATTAACAATGTTGATTTAGGTAAATGGAAATTAGTTATAAGACCATTAATAGCTTTAAATTCATAACCAGGATATATAAATATCTCAGTATTTCCACTACAAGCTTTAAACTGTTCATATTTATGAGCTATTGTTTCCAAAACTCTAGTTGTTGTTGTTCCAACTGCATATATTTTTCTATGCTCTTTTTTAGCTTTATTTAGTTTTTCAGCCACAATATCAGTCATTTGATAATACTCACTATGCATATGATGCTCTAAGATGTTATCCACTTCTACAGGTCTAAATGTTCCTAAACCTACATGTAAAGTAACAAATAATATTTCAACACCTTTAGATTCCACTTTTTCTAAAAGTTCTTCTGTAAAATGAAGACCTGCCGTAGGTGCTGCTGCACTCCCAACATTCTTAGCATAAACAGTCTGATAACGATTTTTATCTTCTAAATGTTCATGAATATAAGGAGGAAGCGGCATTTCTCCTAATCTATCTAAGATTTCCATCAAAATGCCCTTATATATCAATTCAACATGTACTAAACCTTCATCTAATTTCTCTAACACTTTAGCTTGTAATTCTTCACTGAAAGTAATAATTGTACCTACCTTTAATCTCTTAGCAGGTCTCGCCAAACACTCCCAGTTATCCTCACCTAAATCTTTTAACAATAAAAGTTCAATGACAGCACCTGTCTCAGATTTTACACCTATTAATCGTGCTGGAATAACTTTTGTATCATTTAAAACTAAAACATCTCCTGAATTAAGTTCATCAATAATACTCTCAAAATGTTTATGATTAATACTTCCTGTCATTTTATCAAGTACTAATAATTTAGATTCATCTCTTTTTTTTAATGGAGTCTGGGCAATCAACTCCGAAGGTAATTCATAATCAAAGTCACTTAAATTCATTATTTCACTTCCATCTTTAAAAATAATTCTACTTTGCCTAATATCTCTTTTGCAATATCATTAATTGGTCTAAGAGTTGCATTATTTAAGCAATTAATTTTTAAGTAATCATAAATATTTGCTAATTCAACATAAGCAATCTCTGCCATTCTAAGCATATTATGATTAGCTTTTTCTCCTCTTTTTTCTTTTAACATACAAACATGTTCATATGGTAAATAAAGAAATATTACTAAATCTGGTCTTGGTAATTCTAACAATACAAATTCTAGATTATCTAACCATTCATACATCATATTTCTTTCTTTTATATCTTTAATTTTACCACCTTGAAAAGCCATATTAGACTCAACATATCTATTTAAAATAACAATATAATCATTATCCAAATAATTTTTAATGACTTCAATATTATACACTCTATCCGCTGCATAGTAAAGACTAGAAATTTTCGGGTCAACATTTTCTATTCCCTCACTAAATACTGAATTACCACTTTTGCCCAAATAAGCTTCTCCAATTATTTGCCCTGTTGGCGATGCATAATTTGGAAAACTAAAACTCACTACTTTATATCCGATTTCTCGCATATTCTGTGCTAATAATTCACTTTGTGTTTGTTTGCCAGAACAATCTGTTCCTTCAATAACAATTAACTTGCCTTTACTCAATTTGCATCACTCCTATTTATAAATCGGAAAATTATCTGTTAATTCTAAAACTTCTTTACCAAGTTTTTCTAAAACATCATGATCGTCTTTATTTCTAAGAGCTTCCGCTATAATTTCACCAATCTTTTTAAATTCTGCCTCTTTTAAACCTCTTGTAGTCATCGCTGCTGCACCAACACGAATTCCACTAGTTTTTTGAGGAGATTCAGTCTCATTAGGAACAGTATTCTTATTAACAGTTATATATATTTCATCTAAAATATTCTCTGCCTCTTGACCAGTAATACCAATAGATTCTTTAACATTAACTAAGATTAAATGATTATCAGTACCACCTGAAACTAATTTAAATCCTTTATCTTTTAAAGTATCTGCTAAAACTGCTGTATTTTTAATAATTTGTTTCGCATATTCTTTAAAATCAGGTTGTAAAGCTTCATAAAAGCATTGAGCCTTAGCTGCAATAACATGCATTAATGGACCACCTTGAATACCAGGGAATACTACTTTATTAATTTTTTTAATAATTTCTTCATCATTAGTTAAAATTATTCCCCCTCTTGGCCCTCTAAGAGTTTTATGAGTTGTTGAAGAAACTACATCAGCATATAAAACCGGATTTTGATGTAAACCTGCTGCTACTAAACCTGCTATATGAGCCATATCTACAAATAACAAAGCTCCAACTTCATCAGCAATACTTCTAAACTTTTTAAAATCAATTTCTCTTGAATAAGCACTAGCACCTGCTACAATCATTTTAGGCTTCTCTCTTAAAGCAATCTCACGAATTTCTTCATAATCTAACATTTCAGTTTCACTATTTAAATTATAAGCCACAAATTCATAATCCATACCACTAAAATTAATTGTATGTCCATGTGTTAAATGTCCACCATGGCTTAAATTCATTCCCAAAACTTTATCACCAGGAGTTAATAATGCTCTATACACTGCCATATTAGCACTAGAACCACTATGAGGTTGCACATTAGCATATTTAGCACCAAACAACTCTGTAACATAAGAAATTGCTAATTCCTCTACAGTATCAACATTAACACATCCACCATAATATCTTTTTTTTGGATAACCCTCAGCATACTTATTTGTAAATATACTTCCCTGTAATTCCAAAACACTCTTTGAAACATAATTCTCAGACGCAATAAGTTCAACATTATTTTGTTGCCTTTTCATTTCTTTTTCTAAAGCTTCTTTTATTTTTTTATCCATTATTATTTACCTCTTTCTTTTGCTTTTTTCGCACTATCAACCACATTTGCTAGCAACATTGTAATAGTCATTGGTCCAACTCCACCTGGAACTGGTGTAATAAATGATGTTTTTTTCTTAACATCTAAAAAATCTACATCTCCAACTATTTTATCACTAAGGCGATTAATACCAACATCAATAACAACTGCCCCTTTTTTTATAAAACCTTTTTTAATAAATAACGGTTTACCTATAGCTACCACTAAAATATCTGCTAATTTAGTAATATCTTTTAAATTTTCTGTTTTCGAATGTGCTATTGTCACAGTCGCATCTCTATTTAAAAACATCATTGCTAGTGGTCTCCCTACAATTTTACTTCTTCCAACCATCACTACATGTTTTCCACTAATCTTAATATTTTCACTCTCTAGCATTTTAATAACTCCTGCAGGAGTAGCCGCTAACATTTCTTCTTTATTTGCTGTTAAGCTTCCGACATTATAAATCCCAAAACCATCAACATCTTTTTCTTTTAGTATATAACTATTTAATAAATCTTCATCATATTTTTTTGGAACAGGACTTTGAATAATAATTCCGTGAACTTTTTTATCTTCATTTAAATTTTTAATTTTGGCAATTATTTCTTCTTGCTGAGCATTTTCTTCAAAATGATACAAATTGCCTTCAATTCCTAGCTCTACACAAGTTTTCAATTTATTACGTATATAAACTTCACTTGCAGGATTATTTCCAACATAAATAATTGCTAGTCCTGGACATAAATCATTATCTTTTATATCTTTTTTCAAGTTTTCCCTCAACTTGTTTGCAAGATGATTTCCATCTATAATTTTCATATTAAGCTCCTTTCTATGTTATAAATTATAATCTAACATAAATAAGTCTCAATTATAAGTAGTAATATATGCATAATTACCACTCCCTTCTTTATTTATTTCCAAATACTCTCATTAATAAATTGTGTTAAAGCCATTACAATTGCTTCAGTTGTTAAATTTATTCTTGTAATTTTACCTTTAGTCAAATAACTAATTCCACCCTTACTACTTCGTAAATCACTCTTATCAAATATTCTATCCATTACTTTACCTAGGTCAGTTTTAATTATTTCTTCAACATATTTATCTGGAACTGGAAATCCTGAACTAGTTCCAACACCTAAAAATCCTGTCTTATCCATTACAACAGCTATATTAATAATCATCCAATTACCAAAAATTTTTGCAATTCCTGACTCAACACCAACAAAATAGTCACAATCAATATTTTCTTCTTTTGCATATTCTACTAAATTATCAACTCTATTTTTAGCACCTATATAAATTTCTTCATTTACTGGTTCTTCACTTACATTTGATAAAACTGGAACTCCCTCTATTGATAACTCTTTAAAATAATTTTCAAATGCTAATTTAGTACCTTCTATTTTCCCAGGGTTTTTACTTCCAAGTAAAATTTTCATAAATATCTCCTAAAACAATGCTCCTTGCTTATCTATTTTTAAATGTTCATAAGCTTTTTCTGTTGCTACTCTACCTCTTTGAGTTCTTTTAATAAATCCTTCTTGTAACAAAAATGGTTCAACTACATCCTCAATTGTTGTAACTTCCTCTCCAATCGCGGTAGCAATAGTTTCAATACCAACAGGTCCTCCATTAAATTTGTTAATTAAAGCCTCCAAATATTCAATATCTACCTGATCCAATCCAAATTCATCCACTTTAAGTCTCATCAAGCTATCCATTGTTATTTCATAATCTATTATTCCAGTGCCTTTAACCAAAGCAAAATCTCTTACTCTCTTAAACAATCTATTAGCCACTCTCGGTGTCTTACGACATCTCCGAGCAATTTCCAAAGCCGCTTCATCATTAATTGCCATATTAAGAACTCTACCTGTTCTTTTAACAATTTGTTGTAACTCTGTATCTTTATAATAATTAAGTTTTGAAACTATTCCAAATCTATCTCTTAATGGACTAGATAAATCTCCAGCTCTAGTAGTCGCTCCTACCAAAGTAAAAGGTGGTAAATCTATTTTAATACTTCTACTCTTACCATCTGCTCCAACAATAATATCTAGCTCAAAATCTTCCATAGCAGGATATAATATTTCTTCCACAAATTTAGGCATTCTATGAATTTCATCAATAAATAAAACATCCCCAGGTTCCAAATTAGATAAAACCGCTGCTAAATCACCACTTTTCTCTAATGCTGGTCCACTAGCAGTTTTCAAATCACTACCAAGCTCATTTGCAATAATATGTGCTAAAGTAGTTTTTCCAAGTCCTGGAGGACCATAAAGTAACACATGATCAAGTGACTCTCCTCGCATTTTAGCCGCTTCAATAAAAATTCTTAAATTCTCTTTTATTTCTTCTTGACCTATATACTCATTTAATGACTCAGGTCTAATATTTTGTTCAAAAACATCAGAATCTAATTCTTCTGCTGTAATAATTCGTTCATCCATTTTACCCCTCCAATGTTTTTATATAATTAACAATATCACTCCAATTAGCAAAAGAAACATGTTTACTATCAGTCTTTTCTGTTCTTCTAATAGTTTTAATTCCATTTTCGACCATATCATCTAATACTGTTTCTTTATCATCAATAAAAATATCTATTCCTTCTTCTTTTGCTATTTTCCCTTTATTTTCTTTCCCTAAAATTATTTTATCATATTCTAATTCATTTTGTGCCAAATAATCCAAAGTAATTGTTTTTATCTCTTTTGAATAAGTATTATCTCTTGCTGTTATAATAACAATACGATAACCCTTATCTTTAAAATATCTAAAAGCCTCTTTTACTCCTTCTCTAAGTTCTACTGTTCTTAAAATTTCTGCTTGATATAATTTCATAAATTCTTCATATTTTTCACTTGGAAGATTATGATAATCTAAATAATTATTATCATATTTTGCTAAATTCTCTGCAGCCTTTTCACTTGTTTTTGTAATTGTATCATCAATATCTATTCCAATAGTCATTTACTCACCTACTTAAGCATTAATTTTAAAGCCTCTTTTACTTGGCTTTCTATATCTAAAGACGCATTTACTTTAGGTAAAATTTTCTTTATTTCCACATTTTTATAACCTAAACTTTCTAAAACGCTAACTAATTCATCAAAATTACCACTTACACTAACATCAACCGATTGTGTAAGTTTACCCTTCAAATCTAATATTATTTGACGAGCTAACTTTTCTCCTATTTTAGGAAATTTCTTTAAATACAATATATTCTCTCTATCTATTGCATCCACTATTCCTGCAATACTTCCAGTCGCTAACATTGGCATTGCCATCTTAGGACCTAAACCCTTAACATTAATAAGTTTCAAAAACAAATCACGTTCTTCTGTAGTTTTAAATCCATACAGACTATGCTCATCTTCCTTTATTTGATTATATAAATAAACTTTGGCTTCTTTTTCTAGCTCATAACTAAAAGGATTAGCAACATAAATCATATAGCCTATTCCATTATTATCTAGCACAATATAGTTGTTTTCCTGAATTACTACACTTCCTATAATATAACTATACATAACTATCACCATTAATATCATAGCATACACTTGTTTAAATGTATAGCCTTTTTAGTTTTTTTAAACTAAAATAATATAAGAGAATTGTTACTTTTAATATTATCCCAAAAACAAAAAAACTTCTGCTATTTAAAGCAAAGTTTCTTTATGTCTATTTAGAAGTTCAGTTGAAAAAGCCAAAATCTCACAATTCCCCAAAACTAAACCAGCATCAATTAATGAACCATCTGGTATATTATTATTAAAAAAAACATGTCACTGGAATACTTACTCCTCCATGTGCTACAATAAGAACATTCTTATCACTATAATTTTTAACAACATCTTCTAAAAAACTATAAACTCTCTTAAAAAACACTTGAATATTTTCCGCTTTTTGATACTGTTCATTTTTATAATAATTCCAATACCCATGAAAATCAAAATTATCTACTTGCATTCCTTCAAATTCGCCAAAATCTCTTTCGATAATTCTATCATCATAAATTACAGGAATATTTCTATTACCATTTATAATTTCAGCCGTTTGTTTTGTCCTAAGAAGTGGTGAACAAATTATCAAATCTATACCTACATCTAATAGTTTGTTTTTAGTTTCTAAAGCTTGACTTTTACCCTTATCATTTAAAGGTTCATCACATCTTCCCATTACTTTCTTTTCTAGATTCCAATTTGTTTGACCATGACGTGTAACATATATCATAAATAAGCTCCTATTTAATTAAAATTTTTAAATGGCGTCCCAGGCGGGATTCGAACCCACGATCTCTAGCGTCGGAGGCCAGCATTCTATCCAACTAAACTACTGGGACACTAATCACATTTTATCATTAAATAAAAAAAAAGAAAAGAAAAAGATTTGCCTTAGCAAACCTTAAAATCTAATAATATCAAATACTGTTATATAAATCATTAATGCAATAAGTAGGAAGAAGAAAACTGTATGACACATATTTTCAAATTTTTGATTAACAGGGCTTCCTTTTATTTTTTCAATTATTAAGAATAAAATTCTTCCTCCATCAAAAGCTGGAATTGGTAAAATATTAATTAAACCAACATTAATACTTAAAAATGCTATTAAATATATTATTTGTTGAATACCTGCCGCCAAACTTTGACCAACTACTTGATATATTCCTACAGGTCCTGATAAACTACTTAAAGCTATTTTACCTGTAAATAAATTAACCACTGTTAACCACATTGTACTAATTAAACTTCCAAATTTTTGAAAAGCATATTTAACACTGGCTATAAAACCTCTAGTTTCTTCTTGCGCAATTTTAAAACCAAAAGCTCTTTCTTCTTCACCGTCTTCATTTTTAGTTATTTTAGGAGCAATTTCATATTTTTCTTTTTTACCAGATTCATGTTCTATTAAAAATGTATACTTTGAATTATCACTTTTCATCACAAGATAAATTTGAGCTTGATCCCATGTTGAAACCTTTTTTCCATTAATTTCTAAAATTTTATCACCAGGTTTAATACCTGCTTCACTAACTGGATAATTTGGAATTACTTCGCCAATTTTAGGTTCCATACTTTGAGCCCCATAAATAAGAGCTAAAATAAATAAAACAATTATTGCTAAAACAAAATTATTAAAAACTCCTGCTGCTAAAATAATAACTCTTTGATACCACTTTTTATTACACATAAAGTCTTCTTTTTTAATTTTCTTAGAGTCATCATCCTCATAAACTTCTCCTGCCATAGAAACAAAACCACCAATAGGAAAAGCTCTTATATTATAATCTATTCCATCTTTACTTTTAATAGTTTTTAATAATGGCCCCATTCCAATTGAAAACTCATAAATATGCACTCCAGCTTTTTTAGCTGTTATAAAATGCCCAAATTCATGAACTAAAATAATAATACCCAATATCAATATCAATAAAATTAAAGTTAAAAACCACATATATATTCCTCCTTAAAATAATCCATAAAATATTAAATAACCTAACATTATTGCAATAGTACTATCAAGCCTATCTAATATTCCGCCATGTCCTGGTATCAAATTGCTATAATCTTTAATATCATTCTCTCTTTTTAATTTACTAAATATTAAGTCTCCTATTTGACCTATTATTGATAGCAAAATAATACCCAAAACCACTTTAAAACTTATAGGCGCTATCAAATAGTGATAAAACAAACTAGCTCCAATAGTTCCAACAACTGAACCTATCAAACTACCCTCAATTGTTTTTTTAGGACTAACATGAGGTATTAGTTTATGCTTACCAAACTTTAACCCTCCTAAAAAAGCAAAGGTATCAGTTAAAACAAATATTAATATTAAGAATATAAACTTATATAAACTAAACATTCTTACTAATATCATTGCATTAAATGAAGCTCCTATTAATAACACTGAACCAATAACAAATATTGCATCAGTAGCTCTAAACTTATCATCTTTATAAAACAGTGTCAAAGATAATAAAGCTAATAATAAGATACCCACTCCTTTATATGTTATCCCATACATTATAGAATATCCATCATACTCTGCTAATATGATAAAAAGTAGTGCTATTTCTGCAATTAACGAAGCAAAAACAGGTATTTTCTTATGACTTTTATCTAAATCTAATAGTTCTTTTAAAGCTAAAACACCCACAATTCCAACGCCTATTCTAAAAATTGTATCACCATACCATATAATAGGAACAACTATTATAAGCATTATAATAGCACTTATAATTCTCTGTTTCATATAATCCTACTTTCTAACTAAATATATTATAAAATAACTCTCATAAAAAATAAGCGCTATTTTCACTTTTTTACAGTCTATTTACATAAAAAACTAAATAAAAAAGAGCACAAGCTCTTAAAAGGAATCAATATTGATTCGTATTTTATTAATATTGTTTAAATAAGCATGAGCTTGAATAATTGTTCTTAAAGCCTTAGCATTTTTTCCACTCTTACCAATTACTGCACCCATATCTTCATTAGACACTAAAACTTCCACCATTGTAGTTTCTTCTTCGCCCATAAAGCTACTTACTTTTACCATATCTGGATTCTTAACAATATTCTTAATTAAATAAGTTGTAAAATCTACTACATCCATAACTATTTACTTTCTTTTTTTGAAGCTGCATAAGTAGCCATAATTCCTTCTTTAGAAAGTATAGATCTAACTGTATCAGTAGGTTGTGCTCCATTTCTTAACCATTTTAAAGTTAATTCTTCATCAACCTTAATTTCAGCTGGTTTTTTAACTGGATTATAAGTACCTACTACTTCGATAAATCTTCCATCTCTAGGACTTCTTGAATCAGCGGCTACTATACGATAAAATGGTTTTTGTTTACTACCCATTCTCTTAAGTCTTAATTTAACTGCCATATTTAGTTCCTCCTTTGTTACTACATTCTATCAAACCTAAATAGCTATGTCAACTATTTTTGGTTGACTTATGATAAATAATCTTCATTTACAGCATTAATATCCTCTGCTACACTTGCCTCATCAAAATCTTCCAAAACCTCATAATCATCTGGATCTTCTTCCACACTTACCTTAATCATTGTATTTCCAACAATTTCCACACCAAGTTCCTTTTCCACAGATAAATTTACTACCCCATTATTAATATAAACATCTGTAACTGTTGGTTGATTTAAACTACGTACTATAATTTCAGTCGCATCAGATAAAGCAGCACCATCTTTTAATCTAACATTCATTTTATCGTTATATTGAAATCTCTTTGTTGAAACTGCTGTTTTGGTATCATTATTATATGAATACCACACATTAACATCAAATGCTCCATTAATATTTACAACACCATTTTGGTTTTTACCTTCAAAATTATGATTAATAACCCAACACCCAAGAATTGTATCAGGAGTTTCTTCAGGTTTTACCACAAACTTAGAAACACTATTCTTTTTTGCTTTACCAACAACCGCCTTTGTAACTATCTCTTTATAACTTGCCACTTTTATTCCTCCTCTATTTTAATCTATGCAAACCCATGATAAAAGTACACTTTTTTTAAAAACTTTGATATAATTAAAATGGTGATAAAAATGGATTGTATATTTTGTAAGATTATAAATAATGAAATACCTAGTTATACTATTTATGAAGATGAATTAGTTAAAGTTATATTAGACATTAATCCTAGTGTTGATGGTCATGCTTTAATAATACCTAAAAAACACTTTGATGATTACATGAGCCTTGATAATAAAACAGCTAGTCATATTTTTGAAATAGCCAAGATAGTAGGAACTACATTAGTAACTAAATTAAACGCTACATCACTTTCTTTACTAGTTAACTATGGAGCAAGTTTAGAAGTAAATCATTTTCACATGCACATTCTTCCTGAATATCAAGGAATAAAAAACACTTCTAAACGAAGTGTAGAAGAAAACTTTAATCTTATAATAAAATAAGAATATGTTATAAAGCTAATTAACTTTAACATATTCTTTTTTTGTAATTTAATTTATATCATTTACAACAATCATTTTAAAACTTCTTTTTATTTTTAATAAATAAATTTTAAATATTCACTAATACTATGATATGGAATAATAACATCTATTTCTCCACTACTCCAAGGTCCTATTTGATATGGTGGAAATACTATTTTTAAACCTTCATCAGTAAAAATTAAATATTTATAATTTGAGGCTACTCCTTTTAAACCATCTTCTAGCATATCACCTTGAAACAATAAATCTTTTTGTGAAGTCAATTTTTCTCTTGCAAGAAGACTAAGCTTCTCATAAAAACTATCATTAATAATTAACAAGTCACTAATCATTAATTGTTTTTTATTTTGTTTATCATAATAAAATATTTCATCAAATCTCTCGTCATGAGCCCCGCCTACATATTGATAAATAATAAAATGTACTGTTTCAATATTCTTATAATTATACTTATCATAATTAACATTAAAACTATAGTTTTCTAATTTATAATCCTTTACTATATCCCAGAAATCTTGTTCTTTTTCACTTATATAATTATTAATAGTCTTATTAAATTCATTATTACTTAAAACTTCATAATTAAACATCATTACCTCCAAAAAATACCAATAAAAAATAGAGTCTAGCCCTATTTCATTTTATTTATTTTATCATTTGCCATATCAAGTGCATTATTTACTAATTTATTTGCTTTACATCTTGTTTTTTTATTTGTTAAAGCATAAGCCATCATACTAGCTCCTACACCCATAGCAACTATACTTCCAACCATCATTTTCTTCATATTATCCACCTCAATATTATTATGTACCATTATTATAAAATTTATACATTAACTTCTCTTTTAATGAAGTTTTTCTTTTAGAGGCATAATCATTATTAATAGCCATCATAAAACATTTAGATTCCCCAATTATTACCAAGCTTTTCTTAGCTCTAGAAACACCTGTATATATTAACTTATTGTAAAGCATCTTATAATAACCTTTAGAAATAGGTAAAATAACATGTGGAAACTCACTTCCTTGACTCTTATGAATAGTTATTGCATATGCATGTTTAACTTGAAACATATCTTCTCTGTTATATTCTACTTTATTACCTTCAAAATCAATAATAATGGTATCTTTATTCTTTGTACTCTTCTTAGTTATTTTCTTAATATACCCAATATCTCCATTAAAAACATTACAATCAGGATTATTTTGCAATTGTAACACTTTATCATTTTCTCGAAATACAACATCTCCAATAAATATTTCTTCTTTTTTAGGATCACTCGGATTAAATAGTTCTTGCAAAGCAATATTTAAGTTATCAATACCATTCTCACCTTTATACATTGGTGCAAGTATTTGAATATCATTTTCATTCAAGCCTTTTTCTTTACTCATCATACATATTTTTCTAATCATATCTTTAATATATTTACTATCTGCTTCTAAGAAATTATAATCATCTTTTTGATTAACAAAATCATCTGCCAAATCTTTATTTTTAATTTCTAAAGCTAAATACGGAATATAAGAATTTTCACTTTGACGATAAATTTTTTCTAAAGGGCAAAAAGTAAACAAGTCGCTTTCAATTAAATCATTTAATATTAAACCTGCACCTACTGAAGGCAATTGAAAAACATCCCCTACCATAATTAATTGTACATTGCTTCTAATTCCCTTTAATAAAGCATTAAATAAATTAACATCTATCATACTCATTTCATCTACTATTATCAAATTCTCTTGAGATTTATGATATTCATTTACGCCAAAATTATTAGTATCCTTATTCCACTTTAAGTATCTATGAATAGTCATAGCAGGCAAAGTAGTTGCCATACTCATTTTTTTACTAGCTCGTCCTGTTGGCGCTAAAAGCGCAATATTTTGCAAAACTTCCATTTGACTAAAGTTATGCATTTTTATATACAATCTTACAATTGCATTAATTATTGTTGTTTTACCAGTTCCAGGACCACCAGAAATAATTGTAACTTTATTTTCCAAAGCATTCTTTATAGCTTTTCTTTGGTCTTCATTATAAGAAACATTAAATTCTTCTTCTAATTTAGCTATTTCTTCAGCAAAATCATAAATAGGTGTTTTACTACTTTGATTTAAACTATAAAGATTATCCACAATATCTGCCTCAGCTTCATAATACTCTGTTAAATAATAAAAATTATCTTTAATAACTATTCTATTTTGAGATTCTAATTCATAGGTGATTTCATCAAACATCACATCATCTACTACTAAATCAAATTCTCTTTTTAACGCATCTTTTATTTCTGTATCAAAATAATAAGTATCCCCATTATTAAAACTAAGTCTTCGCATACACTCTAAAATACAAGCTTTTACTCTAGTATCATCATATTCTTCATGATTCTTCTGATATATAACATCAATCTTATTAAAATCTAAAATCTCACTTAAAACATACAAATCTGATTCAATTATATATTTAGTAGCTTCTTGATACTTTTTATAAATACGTGTAGACTCAGGAATAGAAAACCCCAATTCCTTTAATTTTAAAAGACAATCATCAGCATCAGAATAAGCGAGAATCGAATCTCTAATTGATTTAGCCTTACCTTGATTTAACCCAGGAATGTTAATTAAAACATTTTCATCTTCTTTAATTAATTTAATCGCATCAACACCAAGTACTTCCACAATTTTTTTAGCTGTTTTTTCTCCACAACCTTTAACTAAAGAACTAGATAAAAACTCTACAATCGCATCTTCTGAGGTTAATTCTTCTTTCGAGTAACTATCAACTTTATATTGAAAGCCAAATCTCTCATGTTTAAGCGAACTCCCACTTAAAGTAAAAGTTTCTTCAGTATTAATATCTAAAAAGTTACCTGTAATAGTAATAGTTTTATTTATATATTCTTCCATTTTACTATCATTAGTTTCTTTAATGCGAAAAACAGCTACAACATAGCCGTTCTCTTTATTTTGATATATTATATTACGTACTTTACCCTTGATGTAATTCATATTTACCTCTATCGTCTTCTTTGTTCTTCTCTATCTCGGATAAACATTGCTGCTTCAAAATCAATAATTTTACTACTTTTAGGAAGTTCTGATGCAAAAGGGTCTTCTTCTGCTCCAAGCATATCTAAAAAATCATCGTCATCACCAAAATCATAACCTTCCTCCTTTGCTTTATAAATAGTTTTAAAAGGAAAAGCCTTCTCAAATCTTGGCACTTCTGCTAACCAATATTCACCTTCATCAAATTCAATTCTAAAATAATTACCATCTTCACTTAAAGCAAAAGAATTATCTTCACTAATATAATACCTTAAACCATTAGTATCATAAAAATATACTAAACCTTCATTATCACAAAAAAGTTTAATTCCAATACCTTCTTTCATACTAATAACCATTAAGCGAACTCTTTTCGCAGCTTGGCTGCTATGATATGCAACTGGTTCTATAATCTCATCAAAAATCCTACCAAAAAAGTTTCTCATTAAATGAAATCTTCGCTTAGGTTTGGAATTTTTATCAATAGGTATAATTTCATTCATTGTAAAAACATTATTTTGTGGATTATATGTTCCTATAATTATCGCTTCTTTATATTCTTCTTTTGCCAACTTGACCACCTACCATCATTATAAGCCTATTTTATTAGTATTACAAGTGAGTACTACTCCATAAGCTATATTTTCTTCTACTTTTTCTATTACACATAAATATTCCATATTTAACAGATATTCACCTTTAAGATATACTTTTATATAATTACTCGTAAATCCAATTGTATACTCGCCGTTATATTCTTCTGTAATAACTAGCTGCTTAGTTTTAATAAAACGTTTTATATAGTCATCCTCTAAAGTTTTAGATAGCTCTATAAGTTCATGTGCTCGCTTTTTTTTGATTTCATTAGGAACTTGAGGCATCAAAGACGCCGCAGTACCATTTCGCATCGAATATGGAAAAACATGAATTTTACTAAAAGCTATTTCTCTACAAAAATCTAAATATTCTATAAAATCTAAATCTGTTTCATATGGATGCCCTACTATAGCATCAGTTGTAATAGAAATATCTGGTCTAATCTCCCTAATTTTCTTAATTTTTTCATAATAATACTTTTTGTCATATTTTCGGTTCATTTTCTTTAAAATATTATCACTTCCACTTTGCAATGGAATATGAAGATGATCACAAATTTTCGAATTATTTTTTAAAACATCCAAAAATTTATCATCTAACTCTGTAATTTCAATACTAGATATTCTAATTCGCTCTAATTCTTCTATTTTTGATAACTCTATTAATAAATCACTTAAATCTTTACCATCAGAATTATAAGACCCTGTATGAATACCAGTTAAAACAATTTCTTTATGATTATTATTAACTAAAGTTTCCACTTCTTTAATAGTTTTAGTAAAATCTTTACTTCTAACATCTCCCCGAACATAAGGTATTACACAATAAGAACAAAAATTATTACAACCATCTTGAATTTTAAGAAAAGCCCTAGTATGTGTCGTAAATTTCTTTACTTGCATATCTTCAAAATCTAATTTTCGATTTTTATCAAAATAAATAAACTTTTCATTATTCTTAAAATAATCTTCTATTAACGCAACAATTTCACTTTTTTTTCTATTACCAAGTAAAATATCTATTCCTAACTCTTGATACTTTTCTGGATTATTTTGCGAACTACAACCACAAACTAAAATTAAACTATTAGGATTCTCTCTTCTTGCTCTTCTTACTACTTTCAAAGATTTACTATCTGCCATATTAGTTACACTACATGTATTAACAATTATTATATCCGGATCTTCCTCACAATAAATATAGCCAGAGGCAATTAAAGACTCCAGCATATATTCACTTTCATATGTATTAACTTTACATCCTAAAGTTATAATTTTAAACTTCATAATATCCCCCTAAAACACTAATTAAGTGTTTGTTGTAATGTTTTTAAAGCTTGCAAAAAAGCTTCTTCCTTATCATAAGAAATAACAGTTACACTTATATGTTGTGGTTCTGTAACTTCTTTATTAATTAAGTTATCTAAATCTACTTTCTTAATTGTAAGTTCTTCATCAATATTTTCTTCTTCACTATAATTAATAGCAAAATCATTTTTCCTATTTAGTAGTTCCTCATAACTAATAATTGCTTTTTCTTCTTGTTCTTCCTCATAACGGTTCAAATTAACTTCTTTTGGCTCAGCATTCTCTAAAGCCTCAGTTAATTCTTTTAAGCTAAGTAATGCTGCTTCATCACTTGTTAATTCTTTCTTATCAGAACTTTTATTAACTTCAATATCACTATCATTATTCTCTCTTAAAAAATAGATTAAAGTAATAATTAAAAGCATTAAAGCTAAAACCGCAAAAAAGAATACTATATCTACAAAAGAAAGAGTCTTTATAAAATTTATTATATCACTAAATATTTGCATAATATCACCACACACTTATATTCTATCAGAAAAGCGAACAATATAAAAGCATTATTCAACCATTTACACTTTATTTTCATCTACTTTACACAAAACAAAAAGACATGATAAATCATATCTTTATTTCATAAGGGTTATCTTTCGTACCATTACCACTTACTACTGTTTTTCTAATTAAATTAATAGTCGGTCTCAAATTACGATATAACATACCGCTTGTCGCATATTCTACTTTTCCATTACTATTAACACTAAAAGGATAAAATACTGTGGCACTAGCTTTAGCAAGCGATGATGTCCACCAAACATTCTCAATTTTACTATTATATAAGTAATAGCTTTTATTTTCTTTTTCAAAATTAGCTCCTGCATATATTACTTCATCTGCTGTTAATAAACCAATTTTACTACTATGTAGGCTTCCTAAACAATTAAATGTTGGAATTTTATTTGTAACTAATCTTGTATAACCATTATACAATTTCTCATTAGTATTACTAATACTTTCTGTTTCTATACAATATTTATAATTTATAATATAATCATCATATTCAGTCAAATTACTTTCATAATAATTTGCTAAATAAGTACTTATACTAGCATCTTTTAAGCTTTCAAAATTTTCTATATCACTATGATAATTAGCTAATTCACTAACATTTTCATCCAAAACCAATTTTACTGTTCCATCGCCATTAATACGAATGATGCGCCATAAAGATTCAGCTATTTTCACATAATTATTTTGAACATTTCCTCTAAAATAATATGTTAAACCTAAATCATCAATATCCTCAATTAATCCCTCATCTGTTTCTGCTATTTCTTCGCCTACTTTAGTAACACTAGATTTTTTAACTTTATTATTAGATAGTATAGTAGTATAAAAATATTTATCTGTATCCATAACTTTTCTAATTTCAATATTAAATGAAGCAATAGTATTACCACTAACATTGAATGTAAAACTTTGAGTAGCTCTGCTAGGAATCAAAATACCCACTGCTAAATTATTATTATCTTTATCAATAGTTGCATTACTAATATTTATACTAGCATCTTGTGACACTAAACTGTACTTAATATTGTCTTGATATCCTAATAATTCATTATAACGAATCTCATAATATATATCTTTATCACCATTATTAGTTACTGAAAAATTAAATGCTCCTTCTCTATTAACTTTAAAACCATCTATAAAATTTACAGATAATTCTTCTACTACTACAACATCAGTTTCTGGACTTAAAACTTTATCATAAAAAAGATATGCCACTCCCACAAAGCCACACATAACTATTAAAACACCAATAAAAAATAAAGTTCTCTTATATTTTGCTCGCATATATTTATTAACGTTCCCCTCTTATTTTAAGTATATACATAATTGTTTTTATTGTCAATTTGAAAATCAAAAAATCTATAAATAATGTTATCTACTAATACCTTCTGTTTCTTCTAAAACAGTTATTTTATTTAAGAATTCATAAAATTCAACAAACGATATATTAGAATATCTAGTTTCCCCTTGCATTAAAAATAAGCAAAAATCCTGCTTATTTAAAAATACATCGTGAATTGCTTGATTCTGAATCTCAGTTATATGTGATGGCAAAAATACAAATAAACATTTAGCTTCAGTATGAAACACTGCTAAATCTAAAAGATTAGCATTATTAGCAACAATTACACCCATTGCCTTATCAAGAACAATTTTTAATCTTTCTGCCGCCCTAACCGTTGCTGCTCCGTGATTATCATCATAACCTATTTTAGCTTCTTTGGCAACATTACCATATTTATCAATAACAATAGCCCCTGAATTCCATACATCATGTTTATCAGGAATTTTTCTATTACTTGCATTTGATCCTATTTTGCTATTTTCTAAAGTCATCATTATCAATCCTTATTAACTAATAAATTATATCATATCCCATAATATTTAGTCAAAACAAAAAAAGAATAGCAGAACCTATTCTATAAATATTTTTTAAAAACTTTAAATTCACTAGCATCTTCTAAATCTGTTTCTTGTAATTCTTTTACTAATCTTTTTTGTGCCATTGACAATTTATTTGGAATAATCACATCAAAAATAACAAACATATTGCCTTTTCCAATGCCATTAACTTTCTTAACACCTTTACCTTTAAGTTTAACTTTATCATTAGATTGAGTACCAGGCTTAACCTCTAATATTACGTTACCTGTTAAAGTTGGTATTTCCTTTTTACATCCTAACATTGCTTCTGCAATATTAAGCGGAACTCGTAATATTACATCTTCATCTTCTCTTGTAAACAATTCATGTTCACGCACTTTAAATTCTAAATAAATATCACCATTTGGTCCACCATTTACCCCTGCTGAACCTTTACCACTAATACGAAGTTGATATCCTGTATCTATACCCTCAGGAATTGTAACTTCTAAATCTTTTTTCTTTCTAACATTTCCTCTACCATTACATTCTGTGCAAGTATCTTTAAAAGTACGACCTGAGCCACCACATTCTGTACAAGTAGTTTGGGTTTGAAAAACTCCAAATAAAGATCTTTGCTCACTTATAATACGTCCACTGCCATTACATGTCTTACAAGTAGTTTCTTTAAAGCCACCTGCTCCATCACACTTGGAACATTTCTCATTTAAATCTAATGTAATAGTTTTTTTACAACCAAATGCTGCTTCCTCAAATGTTAAATTAACATTCACTAAACTATCTTCACCTTTACGAGGTCTCTTAGAATTCCCTCTGCTAGACCCACCAAAGCCTGAAAAACCACTCCCAAAGCCTCCAAAGTTTCCACCAAATATATCATTTAAAATATCACCTAAATCAATATCTTCTGCACTAAATCCACTATAATTAGCTCCACCATTATTAGTAAATGCTTGATGTCCAAATTGATCATATTGACGTCTTTTTGTTGGGTCTGAAAGTATAGCATAAGCTTCGCCTACTTCTTTAAATTTAGCTTCATCACCAGTCTGTTTATTATCTGGATGATAAGTTTTAGCTAACTTTCTAAAAGCACGTTTTATTTCTTCATCAGTCGCTGTTTTAGATACACCCAAAATTTCATAATAATCTCTTTTATTCATAATATTTACCTCTATTCATTATATAGATTTTCTAACTCTTTTACTAGTTCCAAGAAATATTTAAATGCTTCATCTAAAGTTTCTTGCTTAGTCATATCAACACCTGCAACTAGTAAAGAATCAATAGGAGTTTTAGTACAACCTAAACCTAAAAATTCTAAATATTTCTCTACTGCCCCAGACTTATTATTCAATATATCTTGAGCAATTTTAATTGCTGCCGCATAAGCAGTGGCATACTGATACACATAAAAATTCATATAGAAATGAGGAACTCTTTCCCACTCATATTTTATAACATCATCAACTACAATATTACGTCCCATATATTCCTTATTCAAATTATAATAAATATCACACATAACATCATAAGTAAGTATTTCTCCACTAGCTTCTTTTTCATGAATTAATTTTTCAAATTCTGCAAACATTGTCTGACGATAAATTGTTGCTTTAAAATCTCTAATTAAATCATCAATTAAATACTTTTTTTCTTCTTTATCACTTGATTTACTAATTAAATATTTACTAAGCAAAATCTGATTTACTTGACTAGCTACCTCTGCTACAAAAATAGAATAACCATAATCTTGATACTTTTGATTTTTAATAGCATAATGATAATGCATTGCATGCCCAAGTTCATGAGCTAAAGTAGAAACATTATTAAGTGAACCATCAAAACTTAATAATACATAAGGATGCACATTATAACAAGCTGTACAATAAGCTCCATTTCTCTTTCCATCATTTGAACAAAAATCTATCCATCTTTCTTCAAAAGCTCGGTTCAAGTCATTTAAATAAGTCTCGCCTAAAGGTCTCAAAGATTTCATTAATAAATCTTTAGCCTCATCTACACTATAATGATGAGTAACCATCTTAGTTATTGGCGCATTAGCATCATATAAATGCAATTTAGTAACTCCTAAGGCTTTCTTTTTTAAATTCCAAAACATAGATAAAGGCTTAACATTTCTTTTTACTGAATTTACTAAATTATCATATATTTCTACTGGAATATCATTACGATATAAAGAAGACTCCAAAGCACTACCATAATGTCTTATTTCAGCTTTTTTATTATTAAGACCTACTTCTCTTGCTAATAAAGACGCATAAGTATTTTTATAATTACCATAAGTCTCTAATAATTTATTAAAGGCTTTCTTTCTTACATTACGATTACTACTTTCAATAAATTTACGATAACTTTTTTCTGTTAATTCTTCACTTTTACCATCTTCATTAACAATATCTCCAAATTTCAAATCTGCATCAGTAAGCATCGAGAAAACATCATCAGGAGTTTTAAATGCACTAGATAGTGATGATAATAATCGTTCTTCTTCATCGCTTAAAGTATGAGCTTTAAACTTAAAAATATCTTTTAGTTCTCGTTCATAATCTTCTAATTCTTTGCATTCTTTTATAAATTCTTTAATAGTACTAAAATCACCTTTTAATAATTCTGGAATAACAAAAGCTGTTTCTTCATTATATCGCTCATATAATTTATATGCTTTACCATACATCGCTTGATACTTAGTATTAGTAGTATCTTGGTCATTTTGAATATGAGCATAAATATAAACTTGTTCTAAATTACTATTAAAGTTATTATCAAAACTCAAAAAATCATACAATGTCTTAGCACTACTTAATAATTTACCTTTAAAAACTTTAAACTTTTCTAATGAAGAACTTAATTCATCAACCATCTTTAAATAATCATCTTCAGATGCAAACAAATCTTTAACATTCCACTTTAACTTTTCTTCATAATCTTCTCTTAATTTTGCCATAGTTATCCTTTCGAGCTAACAGAAAGTTCTAGTTTCCTAGAACTTGCCTTTATTTTTCTTCATAGTTTGCTTCTTGAACATCATCTTTTTTCTTAGACTTTTTATTATCTTCTTCCTCTGTTACTTCTTCTGTAGCTTGATTATTTTTTGCAGCTTCTTCATAAACCTTAGTAGCTAACTTCATAGCAATTTCATTTAAGCTTTCTGTTTTAGCTTTAATTTCTTCAGAATCAGTACCTTCCATAGCTTTCTTTAATTCTTCTAATTTTTCTTCAGCTTCTTTTTTATCATTTTCTTCTACTTTATCACCTAAATCTTTAATAGCTTTTTCAGTAGCAAAAATCATACTATCAGCATTATTTCTAACTTCAGCTTCTTCTTTTCTCTTTTCATCTTGTTCTTTATTAGCTTCTGCTTCCTTAACCATCTTATCAATCTCATCATCACTTAAATTAGTTGAAGAAGTAATTGTAATAGATTGCTCTTTATTAGTTCCTAAATCTTTAGCAGTAACATTAACAATACCATTAGCATCAATATCAAACTTAACTTCAATTTGTGGTACTCCTCTTGGAGCTGGTGGAATATTTGTAAGTTGGAAATTACCTAAAGTTTTATTATCATAAGCCATAGATCTTTCACCTTGTAAAACATGAATATCTACAGCAGGCTGATTATCAGCTGCAGTTGAAAATACTTGGCTCTTACTTGTTGGAATTGTTGTATTTCTTGGAATTAAAACTGTCATAACATTTCCTAAAGTCTCTAAACCTAGAGATAATGGTGTAACATCTAATAATACTATATCTTCTACTTCACCAGTTAACACTCCACCTTGAATTGCTGCACCCATAGCTACAACTTCATCAGGATTAACACTTTTATTAGGTTCTTGCCCAAGTTCTTTTTTAACTAATTCTTGAATATATGGAATACGAGTTGAACCACCAACCAATATAACTTTATCAATATCTTTAGCAGATAATTTAGCATCTTTTAATGCTTTACGTACTGAATCCATAGTTGAATCAAATAAATCTCTATTTAAATCTTCAAACTTAGCTTTAGTTAAAGTAGTTTCAAAATGTACAGGTCCTTCATCATTTTGAGCTATAAATGGTAAACTAATAGATGCTGTAGTCATTCCTGATAAATCTTTTTTAGCCTTTTCAGCTGCGTCTTTAATTCTTTGCATTGCCATTTTATCTTTAGATAAATCAATACCATTTTCTTTCTTAAACTCTGCCACTAAATAATCCATAACTCGGTTATCAAAGTCATCTCCACCTAAACGATTATTACCAGTAGTTGACTTAACTTCAAATACACCATCACCAAGTTCTAGAATTGAAACGTCAAATGTTCCTCCACCTAAATCATAAACTAAAATAGTTTGTAATTTATCTTGTTTATCAAGTCCATAAGCTAAAGCTGCTGCTGTTGGTTCATTAATAATTCTTTCTACTTCTAATCCTGCAATTTTACCTGCATTTTTAGTAGCTTGACGCTCAGCATCATTGAAATAAGCTGGCACTGTAATAACGGCTCTAGTTACCTTTTCTCCTAAATAACTTTCTGCATCTTTTTTTAATTTACTAAGAATTTTAGCTGAAATTTCTTCTGGTGTATATTTTTTACCATTAGCTTCCACTTTCTCAGCTGTACCCATTTTTCTTTTAATTGAAGCAATAGTATTTTTAGCATTTGTAACTGCTTGATTACGAGCAATTTGCCCAACCATTTCTTCTTCGCCTTTAAAAGCTACAACTGATGGTGTAGTACGAGCTCCTTCTGGATTAGTAATAACCTTAGGCTCGCCACCTTCTAAAACTGCAACACAACTATTTGTTGTACCTAAATCTATTCCTATAATTTTACTCATTTTAATCATTCCTTTCATTTATATCGGGTAAATTATTTGCCCATTCTAAGAGTAATTTATTATATTTATTAATTTCTTCTTCTACATCTTTTATAGTTCTTATCATTTTATCTTGATAGTAAGATACTTTATATTCTATTAAATCAAAACACGTTTTACTATAATCTTTTAGCTTATCATCCCACTTAGGATATTTTATAAAGCCTATTGGCAATTCCTGAAAATTATAGTCATTAAGAAACTTAATATATATTGCTGTAAACTCTCTTGGAGTAATAAGACTAAAGTTAGTATCTGTTATATTTGTAATAAAATATTCTACAAAATCTTCTTTAAATTTATTTTCATCTAATAAAGAAATATCACATACTTGCCTATCATATCTAAATATATCTTTAACATGTCCACTACAGCAATATTTTGTCTTATATCCTTTTTTATTTAATACTGAAATAGTTTCTGCTATAGCATCATCAACTTCAATAATTTGTTCATCTTTAATAATTTCATAAGTTTTACTATCAATAAATGTATGATTATTCGCTTTCATTCTCTCTACAACTAACCTTAACCATTGCTGGACGCATCAATCTATCATTATACATATAGCCTTTTTGTAAAACTTCTAATACTGTATTTTCCATTACATCATTATTTGCTTCTGTTACTACTGCATTCATTACAGTAGGATCAAACTCCTTATTTAAACAATCTATTTCTGTAATACCTTTTGAACTTAATATTGCTATTAAATTTTCATAAATCATTTTAAAGCCTTCTAAAAATTTCTCATTTCCTTCCGATTTAATTTTTAAAGCTCTCTCAAAATTATCTAGAATTGGTAATATTTTCTCTACTAAATCAAAACCATCATATTTATAAGCTTGCGCCAAATCTAAATCATAACGACGACGCATATTTTGCATATCAGCAGTTATTCTTAAAACTTTTTCTTTTAGTTCTAGATTAGCATTCTTCAATTCTTCTTTTTCTTTATCGATAAATTTTTTCTTTTTATCTTTCTTTTTCTCATCTTTTACAGAAGTTTCCATAACAGTATCTTCTTTTACTTCCTCTGCTATTTTTACATTCTCATCCATTTATTCACCTTTTTCCTCTAGCCATTTATTTAATTTATCTAATACTCCTACAACCCGGTCATATTCCATACGTTTAGGACCAATTATTGCTATAGTTCCTTCCTCGCCACCTAATTTATAATTTGTTTTAATTACTGTTACATTATCATCAAAATCAGACTCGCTACCAATATATATACTAATATTTTTATCATCATCATTTTGTACAATTTTTCGAATAGAACTTTCATCTTCTAATTTAGAAATTAAACGTTTAATTTCTTCTGAATCATTATACTCTGGTTGGGCTAACATTTTTGATTTACCAACTACATGTACATTCTCTTGATTTTTTACAAAGTCACTAAAAGCTTCATAAAATATTCCATATATCGCTTCATATTGTTCCATCTCTCGAGAAATAATTGGCTTAATTTCATACTCTAATCTTTCTGAAATATCTGGTATTGGTGTACCTATCAACATTTTATTAATTATTTCACTAGTTTTCATTAACTCTTTTAAATTAATACCCTGATTAAGAACAAACTGTTTATTTTTAACAATTCCTTTATCAGTACAAACCAGAGCTACTATTTTATGTTCATCAAGTGGTATAATTGAAATTTGTTTTAAAGTATTATTATAGCTTTCTTTCCCTAAACTTACACTAGTATAATTAGTTATATCACTAATAATTTCTAAACAAGCCTCTATAGCTTCACTAACCATTAAATTTTGATTGGAAAATATAGTTTGTAATTTTAACATATCTTCACCAGTTAATTCTTTTGGTTTCATTAAATATTCTACATAATACTTATAACCTAGCTCACTTGGAATACGACCACTAGATATATGATTTTTCTCAATATAGCCTAGACTTTCCAAAACAGCCATTTCATTTCTAATTGTTGCACTAGAACATTTAAACTTATCACATAAATGCTTAGAGCCTATAGGCTTTGCTTCTTTAATATAACTTTCTACTATTTCTTTTAAAATATCTTTTTTTCTTTCGTCCATGCCATCACCTATACAATTAGCACTAACTAACCTTCAGTGCTAATACCATTATAATATTATGCTTAGCACTTGTCAATATATAACTGCTAATTTTAAAATATTTAAAAAAGTATCAATTAAGATACTTATTTATTTTGCTTTAAAACATTATTTCTTTTCTTAATAAGCTTTTTTATTTCCTCTACATTATCTTTACTTATATTTGTAATTAATTCTAGGATTTTATATTCTATATCTTTTACTTGGTCAGTAGATATTGGTTCTGAATATCTAATTAACTCTCTTAAATTATATTCATCATTTGAATCAACATCATCTAACAAATTTAATGTTTCATTTAAAAACTCTTTTTTATATTTAATACTACTAGTATATTTCTTTCTATTACTTAATCCTAAATAAAGAGAAACTATGAGTAAAATATAAATAAATGTTCCGATTAATGTCTTTATAATATACCATTTATAGTCTAAAAATATATTTATATTATAAGAAAAATAATAAATAATTCCTAAATATATTATACTTATAATACTAATAATTGAATTAGCGCTTATCTCTTCTAATTTTTTACTCTTATTAAATATATTTACAACTACAAATATTATCAAAGCCCCTAAATTACCTAAAACCACCGTTAAATACGTTCTATTTAAATGCTTCATAATAAAGTTATTTCCTATATAATCTACTGTATCAGGAATATATATACCTTTAATATTATTAGCCGCAAAAGTTATAGTTTTAACTTGATAACCATTGATAGTATTAGGAATTATTGGATAAGAATCTTGACCATCATACCTTATAATTTCTACTTGGCCATCATTTAACTCATAAGCATATTCATCTAAATAATTATTAAAATCTACAAATTCTGAATCATCTAAAATTGTTACATTCATGCCATCTGTTTCTTTTAACTCTAAACAAAAAGAATTAGCAAAACATTCAATATTAACACTCTTAAATTTTTCTTTATCTATTTTTTCTATATTACTAGATAATACTAATGTTTCAATATTTTTATTATTTAATATATCTGCCTCTATTTCTAAAACTTTTATGCCCCTAATAACAGCTGGCACTACTAATCTTGAACTTTTACCTTTATAACCTGTAATAGTAATTCCCTTATCAATTTTATAATCAAAATTTTCTAATTTTCTTTGATACTTATTCTTTTCCATATTAGAAACATATTCAACATCCAAAAAATGCTTTTTAGCATAATTATCTGCATAAGAATCTTTTGAGGTCAAAAATACTATATCTGAACTACCTTGATAATGAAAATATGCTACTACTAAAAAAACAATAAAAGACAACACCCCAACTAACAATATAATCTTAGTACTCTTACTCATCACTTACCTTCTTTCCACACTTAAAACAAAATAGTGCTTCATTATTAAGTTTCTGTCCACAATAAGAACAAAATTTTTCATTCAAATTCATAAAAGCTCCTTGAACCTGTTTTGTAACTTCACTTCCTAAAACATTTGAAGTACCACTCATTACACCCAGACCAACTCCAATATTAGTAAATTGTCCCATTGCTTCATTTCTAGCCACTTCCTTACCAATCTCCAAGCTTTTTTCCTCTTGATAAGAATAACCTTCTGTTTTTCTTTTTGTAGCTATACCTTTTGCCGTAATTCCTATTCTACTAGCCTCTTTTTCTGCTTCAATATCTGATATTTCTTTATCTAATTGTACATCTGCAATTAAAACTCCTTTTTTAAAGTATAACTCTTTAAATTTTAGATATTGTTTATCATCTTCAGGCTTTGCAATATTACTTAAAAAGAAATTATCTATTTTAATGCCAAATTCTTGAAAATCATTTTTTAATAATTCTTTTAATTCTCTACTTATTTTATCTAATTTTTCATCAATCTCAAAAATACTTATTTTTTCTTCTTTAATTATTCCCGTCAAATAAGCTTTAACCTTCACAAGTATTTGATTAGCAAAAAAATCATCTATATTATTAATATCAAAATTTCGTTTAATGCCTACTAGCTTTACTAACAATTTTCGAGAATCTTCAATTTCAAAACGTATTTCTCCACATGCTCCAATTTGTATAGGAAATTTATAGATTGGTTCCAAAAACTCTAATTTTGATGATGTTCCCCATTTTGTTTGCCTAACAGTTTTATCAATAAAATACACTTCACTTGTAAAAGAAGTTTTTCCACCTGTTGGAATATCTAATAATCTTCTTAATAAAGGAATATTATTAGTATTTAATGTATATCTACCAGGCCCAAATAAATCTAAGGCTTCACCACAAGAAAAGAACAGCGCTTCTTCTGACTCATTAACAATTAACTTTGATCCTGTATTAAAATTCTGTTTCGGATATCGCCAAACAATATTTTTATCATCTTTTGCTTTTTTTATTACTTCAAATAATGCCATTTTTCTACCTCTTTTTCTAATCTAAAATATCTACCATTTTTTCTTTATTAAAACTGCCTGCAATCCATCCTTCTATTCCATTTGATGTTTTTATTTTATACCAAATTTCTTGATAACCAGCTTTATCTAAAATAGTATATATTTCATCTTTATAAACCCTTCCCAAGTTGACACTAGATGCATATGAACTAGCACGAATATTTATATATTCAGTTGTTACTATTAGCTGTTTTACTTCTGGATTTCTATCATTTGTTTGTTTAAACATTTGCAAACATTTATCAGAAACACAATTAATATTCACACTAGCTCTATTTATATAACCAAAAATTCCCGCCTTATTTTTGATTCCTAGATACATCTTATTATCTTTAACAACTACATTTATTAAATTATAAAATTCCCCTTTTTTTACCTGTCCATTATAATATTTACTGCCTGGTAACTTAGTCATTTCTTTGCTTACCATTATTTCTACTTGATCTATAGTATCATCCTTATTAGTACCTTTACAAGCTGCTAGTGATGTATAAATATTAATAAAGAATAAAACAACTAATGTTAAAAATATCCCTAGTAGAAATTTTTTATTTACTTTAGAATCATCTTTTCTACTAAAATTATTTTTAATTTCTTGATTTTTAGCCAATTGTTTATTTTTTTCTTCTTCATTCATCAAAGTTTTTCCACTAGTATTAATTTGCCAAGTTGGCTTTATAAACCACAATAATAAAAACAAAGTTACAAATATAAAATAGAAAAAGAAGACTCCATCTAAATCTCTAATATTTAAAACAAAAGGAAATCTAAATGGCATATAACCATATTTTATAGGTAACATATTAAACTCTAAAAAAATTAATAGCCCTGTTATTAAAAAGTATTTTCTCAACTTAAATGTTTTACGATTTATAATAAAACAAAGTAAACTTATTATCATGAACAAAACAAACATTCCCCACAATATTAGTAACCCATTACCAGTAACATATCTTATTAAGTCGATAACACTATAGCTTTCTTTTGTTACCAAATGATAAAATACTTCATTACTTAATAGCATTAATGAAAAGAAAAAACCAAAAACAAATGTCGCACTAATTAACAAGTAATACCATACAGGAAGTCTCTCTTTTACTACAGTTACTTCATAAGAACCATTTCCTAAACTTCTGGCATCACCTATAGCCGCCGCCACTTTTTCAATAGTTTCTTTATTTATTTCCTCATATTCTGAATCATCTTTATATTCATCTAAAATCTTTTTTATTCCTCTTACTATATCTTGCATCGCTCCTATTTTATCCATATTTTGAGCTTGTAACATAGCAAATTCTTCTGGTAATTTATAAGCATCAATACCACTATAAACAGGAATCAAATGTTTTTCTTTATTGGTTTTCATCATTTCTAAGAATCTTAACCATTCATTTTTTACCCAAACAGCATTAAAATGTTCTTCCTTTGTTCCAACCACTAACATTACTTTAGCTGACTTTAAAGCTGAATAAATATAAGGTTCATATTCCATTCCTAATTTACTTTCTAAAGTAATTCTTGCAAAAAATACTTTTAAGCCTTGTAGAACTAATTTATCATAAATATCTTCTGCTATAACTGAATCTTTAGTTCTTTCTCCTGCCTCATCAGTCTCTTTATAACATATAAATACATCATAAGGCTTTTCCTTTTTTGAAATAGATAATATACCATTTTGAATTTCATCAATAACTTTAGCTTCATTTTTATATAATTCTAAAACTTCACCATAAGCTTCCTTTTTTATAAATTTAAAATCTGCATCTACCAAAATTGAACTATCAATAGTTCTATGACAAGTTGGAATTTTCTTATTAGTATTAGGATCATCTACATACTCAATCCCGTATCTACAAAGTAATATTCCCCAATGAGCTTCTATTTCAGCATTATTAATTAATAAAATCTTTTCATATATTTCTTTTGCTTCATCAAACCTATTAGCTAGTCTTAAATCATTAGCTCTATTATATAAATTTACTATTTTCTCATCTTCTAAATTAGGCAAAGTCATGGTACTTTTACAATAACTACATATTCCTATATTTGTTCCTTGTTTAGGGGTAATATCACCACCACACATTTTACACTTAAACACCATAAACCTCTTACTCCTTTTGTTATAATCACTAGCTTCATTATACCCCCCCCCCGAAGCTAAAAGTCAATAAAAACAAATATTTTTAAATTAAAAAAAGAAGCTCTCTAATACTTCTTATCTAATATTACCTAATTCTCTTGCTTCAATTAAAGTATTTCTTATATTACCTAACTCTTTAGCCATAGATTCATCAACTGTTTTGCTACTAAAGATAACCATATTAGCAACATTTATTAAAAAGTCAAAAGATGCTATCAAATCACCATTTTTAACACATATATCCATCAAAGCATAAGTTAAACTCTCATCCTTTAATGCTAGCATTTTCTCTTTTGATGCTTGAGTTTCTTTTAAAGCAAATATAAATATTTTCTTAAATTCATTATATGAAGCTTTATCTTGAGCTTGCATAATATTTCTATGTAACTCTCTCAAAGCACGGATATAATTTTTATAATTAGCTTGTTCTTGCGAAAATAAACTATACTGTGATTTTCTAAAAATATTAATAGTATTTTTAATAAATGATTTAGAGTTATCATCAAACATAGCTAAAATATAAACAAAGTGAGCATATATTTCATAAACTGGAAGATTTGGATACATTGCTTTTAAAGTTTCAATCATATTAAGTCCTGCATCTGTATTTTTAGACATTTTCTCAATTGTCTCTACCCCGAAAATCAAAATCAATAATTTATACAAAATTTCATATAAAGGGTAAGAACACGAATCAGAATATATTTGTAAATGGTGTTTTTCATCATTAATATTATCACACCATGCTCCATCTTCTATTTGAGTGCCAAATAAAGTTTCATGAAAAACTGCTTTACCTTCTATACACATTTTTCTAAAATCTGCTCCAAAAGGTAATTTACCAACTGGAAATGAATATTTACCATCATCTAAATGTGTAAGTTCATGTACAATATTTAAATGACGAAAAACTTTATCACTTTCACTTAATAAATAAACGTTTCTTTTATTTAAGTCAGCATAACCAGACAATGGACAACTATAACGACCTCTAACCGCAGGTACAAATTGACCATCTACAATATCTAAAGTACCATCATTTCCATTTGCTACCCTAACTTGCGACCTAAAATAATCCATATATTCAACTTCTAAACCAAAATCTGCAAACTCTACAACTTTAAAGTCCTTCATATTATTTAAAATATAGAGAAATCTTTCTAAATAATTAAAAATTGAAACTTTATAATAATCATGTGGTGCATAATTTTCATAGACAAATTTAGCTGCTCCCTTAATATAACTCTTAGCAATGCCCGACCAATCTTTAGTATTTAAAATATCCTCTACCCGTTTTAAAAACACTCTTTTTTCCAATTTTATTCGCCCCTTTTTAAATAAAATTAGTTTATATTCTAACATTTTTTATTTCTATTTTCAAGCTATTCTTTTAAGTAACATCTAATCATATAATTAAATATGGGTATAGGAATAAAATTACAAAGACTAAATACTGAAGATTTTATATGGGTAGTATATTTCTTTATTGCTCTAGCCGCTATCATTTCTGATGTTTACGAAAGAAATTTTTTAATTACAAACAATAAAAATAGTCAAAAAAAATATAAAACTATTAATATAACTATATTTGTAGTAGCGCTTTTCATCTATGTATATTTTGTATTTATAAATTATGAAGATATTAATGCTTTAAAACGTGATGCCACAAAAAAAGAAGTTCTAAATCAACATTTAAGTCTAATATCAGCCCTTCTATTTTTAGTTGGTGGTGTTATTGCATTATATGTCGAACTAACTGGCAATACACCTGATGTTGAACTAACGTAATGAAGTATAAGCATTACCAATTTCTAAAGTTCTTCCTTTAATTTTAGCTAATTCCCCTATACTAACTACTTGATACCCTTCAGCATAAAGTCTTGGTAAAACTATTTTTAATGCTTCATAACTTGTCTCATAAAGCTCATGCATTAAAATAATAGAACCATCCTGAGCATTTTCCATTATATAATTAACAATGTGATCAACATCTCTATATCGCCAATCTAAAGTATCCATATTCCACATAATAAATGGCAAATTAACATTTTCTAAATTTGTTTTATTATAAGCTCCATAAGGAGGCCTTAAATATTTAATAGTATCCCCTGTTATACTATAATATAAATCATTAACTTTTTTAATACTTTCCTCAACTTTTTGAACTGTTCCTCTTTTAATATTCATATGCTCATAAGTATGTGATGCCACTTCATTTCCAGAACGATATGTATCATAAACACACTTTTGACAACTATTCATCATTTCTCCAACCATAAAGAATGTTGCTCGAGCCTTATTTTTATTAAGTTCATCTAATATCAAAGGATTATATTTACCACTTGGTCCATCATCAAAAGTAAGAGCAATACTCTTTTTATTATTTGTATAACTAAAACCATTTTCATTTTGATAATCTAAATCTAAAAAAGGTCTAAAAGATACTAAATCTTTAATTTCATTAAAATTAATTTTTAAAGATATCGGCTCACTATACTGATAAGATAACTTATATCCTTCATAAGATATGATAACTTCATTATCTTTTACATAATAAACTTTTTTACCCAAGTTATCACCATTGTCTAATATTGCTTCAACAATAAATTCTGGATATTTAAGTCTTAATAACTCTAATTCTCGATTATTAAAATCTGAAATCTTATCCTTTTTTATTAAATCAACAAATTCTATTTCTTCCCCTGTTATAGCACTTATAAGTATACATTTATATTCTACATTACCAATTTTATCTACATCTTTAATATCTGTAACTTTATATATTAAACTCCTAAAATCTTCTACTTCTTTACTTTCATATTTAAGTTCTGCTGTATCATTCTTCTCTTTAATACTATTAACTATTTTCTCAACATCAATATATTTCACAGGACTTGATTGACTAACAGGAATTTTATTATTATCATCATAAAAACTTGCTTCTAAATGTCTACTCATAAATATTAAACCTATTGTTGCAACTACAAGTCCTAAGAATAAAACTATCATATTTTCTAAACTAAAAACTTTATACTTCATACTATCACTACCTATATTTATTATAACTCATTTTAAACATTTTTTACATCTTTTTTATTAAAATAAATATATGTTACACCAAGTATTACACTTATATACAAACCTATAACAATCAAAGAAAGCAAAACACTAAAATCAAAAGGGTTATTTTCATAAGTCATTAAATAAGTAAAATCCCAATGTAAAGAAATAAATAAATTTAAAAACTTAATTTTATACATCAAAACTAAATTAGAAATTACATTACTTACTAAATAAAATAAGAAAGTAATTGTAATTGCAGCACTACTTGATACAGTAATAGTACTTAACATAAAACATATTATTCCAAGAACTACATAAATTGGCAAATTACCTAATAAGATAAATACTAAATGAACAAATATATTTCGAACTATTAAAGTATCTAACCCATTATTATATAAAAGAATAGGTACATTAAGTGTATCAAAACCTAAAATCAAACCTCCAACAATTACTTCTAATAGACTCATAATTATTATAATTAATGGTATTAATAATAAAACTGTTAATAATTTGGCTGTTAAAATTTTACTTCTCTTATATGGTTTAGTTAAAAGAAATTTTATCGTCCCTTTATTAAATTCTTCACTAACAATTGTTCCACTAATCATCACAATATATATTAAGATAAACAATCCAAACTCATTAGGAAAATTTTTTAATACAGCCCTTAGACTATTACTATTATTAATATCAACCTTATTATCTAAAATATATTTATTAATCTCTCTAGTTTCTTTAAGATCTAAAAGTCTTTCTTCTTCATTTTTAGTTAAACTATTTTTATTAACTAAATTATAGTATTCTACAATATCTCTTTTTAAAGTATTTATTGCCTCACATAAATAGTTATCATTATCATAACCAAGTTTATTATCTAAACGATATTCTTCTAATTTTATAAGTTCTTCTAACTTTTCTTTATTTTTTAAATCTGCTCCATCAAATTTATTTTTTAATTCTTGCAATTCTTGTTTAGTAAAATACTCCCAATCATTATCATTTATTTTATTTAAAACATTAGTTATTTCTAAATTTATATCATGTTCTTTATTTTCTTCTTTTAAGCCATATAAATTCTCATTCTTAGCATATATTAAATCCCATAAATAATTATCAATCAAAAACTTAGCTGTATTATCTTTCTCTTTATTTTTTAATTCATAAACTTCAATATTTGTTAAATTAATAATATAAGTTTCTTTATCCTCACTATTATTTAAATCTAAAGATTTATTTATTTCTTTTAATTCCGCAATATCTATTTCCTCAGTCATTTCATTAAATGAGATTGTTTTATAAATAACATTTGTAAGTATTGCATACATAATAAAAATTATAGTTAATATTAAAAAACTTCTTTTCTTAAAAATCTTTTTTAATTCTAATTTAATTAAATTAATCAATTTTTTTTCCTCCTGCTCTTCTTATAAATGCCTCTTCTAAACTCAATTCTTCTTTTTTAACTTCAAAAATATCTATATTATTATTAACTAATTCTTTAATAAATTTAGCAATATCTTTTTCATCTCTTATTACTTCTACATAATTATCATCTATTACTCTATCACAACTATTTAAAAATTTTAAAATTTTCTTTAAATTAGATACTTTGATAATATATTTATTTTCATCAATCTCTTTTATTTTTGCAATCGTATTTTCTTCTAAAAGCTCTCCATGAGATAAAATACAAACTTTATTACAAAAGCTTTCTAACTCACTTAAATTATGACTAGAAATAAGTATACCCATTCCTGACTTTGCCAACTCAACTAATAATTCTCTAAGTTCTTTTATCCCTTCAGGATCCAAGCCATTTGTTGGTTCATCTAAAATAAGTAGTTTAGGATTATTTATTAAGGCAATAGCAATTCCTAGGCGTTGTCTCATCCCTAAAGAGTATTTATTTACTTTATCATATATTCTATTTTCTAATCCTACTAATTTTATTATTTTATAAATATCTTCTTCTTTTATATTTTTATACATTCTAGCTTGTAAAAGCAAATTATCATAACCTGACATATACATATAGACATCTGGCGATTCGACAATTGACCCAACTTTTTCTATAGCTTTAACAAAATTCTTACTTATATCATAACCATTAATAAAGACTTTTCCTCTAGTAATTTTTTGCAGTCCTAATACACACTTTATAGTTGTTGTCTTACCAGCACCATTAGGGCCAATAAAAGCCATAATATCACCAGCAACAACTTCAAAAGATACATCTTTCAGTATATCTTTCTTTCCTATTTTTTTGCATAAATTTTCAACTTTTAATATACTCATAATATTTCCTTTCTAAATTAGTGAAAGTGGTTTCAAATATTATAGCGCAAAAAATCATATGGCACAACTTTAAACAAAAAAAGCAGTATTAAATACCACTTATTCTAAACAACATAAGGATTAGTTCGCGTACCAGCGCCTCTTGAAATTATTGCGTTAGATTTCAAATTTATTACTGGACGTATGCCAACTTCTGTACTATTTGTACCAGTTCCAGCAATACGACCACTAGTATCTACTAGACTCATAAAAGCCCAACTACTAGACCCACTTTTAAACCAACTATTTGGAGGCATTTCCCACATATATTTTAAATTACTTTTTAAAATGCGACAATTATTGTAGGTGATTACAAATGTATAAAAACAAAATAACTTCTCTTAGAAACAAAAACATCTTAACTAAACAAGAACTAGCCTCTATTTTAAACATTGATCGAACTACATACTCTCACTATGAAAATGAAGATGACATAATCCCTCTAAAGCATTTAATAACTATAACTGACTATTTTAATGTTTCAATTGACTATATATTTAATTTCACTAAAAATAAAAACTATGCTAATCAAAAACATAGTTACAATATTAAAAACTCAAGTACAAGACTAAAAGAATTTCGTAAAGAACATAAACTAACTCAAACTAAATTAGGCGAAATATTAAACTGTTCTTATGGCACTATCGCTGGATATGAATCAGGAAGATACATAATTGCTACACCTTTTCTTTATGATATATGTAAAAAATATAAAATAAGTGCTGATTATCTTCTCGGTAAAATAGACGAGCCAAAATATTTAAAATAAAAAAAATTGCTATTAAAAAAGCGTCTATTTCACATAGCCGCATTCTTCGCAAATAGTCGCATTATTTTTCTTAACCAATAAATTTTTACAATTAGGACAAATGTCTCCTGTTGGTTCATACCATGTAGCATATTTACACTTCGGATAATTACTGCATCCATAAAAAACTTTACCTTTTTTAGTATGTCTTGCCACAATATCATGTTCACATTTAGGACATTTAGCAACCACCGTTACTTCTTGAGCCTCTTTTTTTACATACTTACAAGTAGGATAATTTCCACAAGCGACAAACTCGCCATATCTACCACTTCTAACTACTAAATCGCTGCCACAATCTGGACATACTTCTCCAGTTTTCTCAGGTTCTTTTTTCTCCATTTCTTTAAATGCTTGCTCTACAAGAGGTGCAAAAGCGTCATAAAAGTTTTTCAAAACCTCTATATTATCTTTCTTATTGTCAGCAATTTCATCTAATTCAGTTTCCATATTAGCTGTATATTCCACATTTACAATATCACTAAAAAACTCTTGCAATTTATCAGTTGTTTCCATACCTATATCAGTTGGAAAAAATTTTTTATCCTCAATAGTAACATAGCCTCTATCCTTAATAGTTTTCATAATAGTTGCATAAGTACTAGGACGTCCAATCCCTAAAGCTTCCATCTCTTTAATCAGACTTGATTCTGTATATCTTGGAGCAGGCTTTGTAAAATGTTGAGTTTTCTCTATACTTTGAGCCTCAATCATGCCGTCTTTATAAGAACTAAAATCTGGCAATATAACATCTTCTGAATCTTCATATTCTTTATAAACTTTTAAATAACCATCAAATTTTAAAACGCTTCCTGTAGCCTTAAACATATAATCATTATTTTCTAAATTTACAGTTGTCGCTAAAGTTTTAGCACTACTCATTAAATAAGCTAAACTACGAATATATATCAAACGATATAATTTATACTCATCAGGAGCTAAATATTCTTTAATAGACTCTGGCGTTCTCATAATGCTTGTTGGTCTTATTGCTTCATGAGCATCTTGAGCTCCTTTAGGCTCTTTAGAAACTTTAACACTACCAACATACTGACTACCATAATTATTTTTAATATATGCCTTTGTATCATCAACAAAAACATCACTAAGTCTAGTTGAATCAGTACGCATATAAGTAATTAAACCTACTGTCTCACTACCAATATTCATACCTTCATATAACTTTTGTGCTATTTGCATTGTCTTACTTGACGAAAAATTAAGCCTATTAGCAGCCATCTGTTGTAAAGTAGATGTTCTAAAAGGGTCTTTAGGTTTCTTTAATTTTTCTTTTTCTTCTACACTATCTATTTTAAAAGATAAAGATAACTTATCTAAAATTTCTTGAGCTTCGGCTTCAGTATGAATTTCAATCTTTTTATCTTTATATTTTTCTAAGCTTGCACTAAACTCTTTAAAAAGTGCCTCTATTGTCCAATATTCTTCTGGTATAAAAGCTAATATTTCTCTTTCACGATCAACTATTAATTTTAAAGCTACACTTTGAACCCTTCCTGCGCTTTTACCACCAGTTTTTCGTTGCATTAATTTACTTAATCTAAAACCTATTATTCTATCAAGCATTCTTCTTGTCTCTTGAGATTTAACTAAATCCATATCTATTTTACGAGGATTACTAATTGAATTAATTACTACATCCTTTGTAATTTCATTAAAAACAACTCTTTCATAATTATTATCTTTTAATCCAAGTTCATCATATAAATGCCAAGAAATAGCTTCTCCTTCTCGGTCAGGGTCAGTTGCTAATATAACCTTATCACTTTCCTTAGCCATTTTCTTTAAGACTGATATATCTTTTTTCTTTCCTGTAATTGCAATATAGTTAGGAGCAAAATTATTTTCAATATCAATCCCTAAACCATATTTACCAGTTGTAGCTAGATCTCTTATATGTCCTTTACTAGAAACAACTCTATAATCTCCTCCTAAATATTTTTCAATAGTTTTACTTTTAGCAGGAGACTCTACTATTACTAAATTACTCATATTATTCCTTTCTCTAAAATTTATTCTTTGGAAGTGGCTGCATAACTATTTAATTTTTCTTCTAAATAGTCAAAGTAATTGCTTTTAATAGCCAAACTACTCATTTTTAATTTTAAACTTACTTTTTCATTTATTGCAAGTATTTCTTCTTCACTATACACTTTATTGGCATAATAATGTACTTTATTATTACTAGCATCATAATAAGCATATTCATTTTTCCAAGAACCATCATCAAATATCGTAATGGATTCATACTCATTGCTTAAAACATCACTACCCATATAAATTCTTGAATCATAATCCAAATTAAATAAATTAGCAATAGTTGGTGTTGTATTAACATGTTCAGTATACTTAGAAATATGCTCTTTTTTTAGACTTGAATTATAAATTATAAAAGGGACTTTTTCTGCTTCATTATCAATACTTATATCATAACCAAAAGCTTTACTAAGATTACTTTTGGAAATACCATAAGGATAATGATCTGCAAATAAAACTATCGCTGTATCATCAAATATTCCTCGCTCTTTAAGTCCATCTATCAATATTCCTATTGCATTATCTACCACTTTTAACTTTGACATATAAGCTCTTACATCTTTTGGTAAATCACTTGAAAACATATCAGCATACATCGTATTAAATTTACACTTATCAGTATATGGCATATGAGAAGAAACTGTTGTTAAAAAACTCATAAAAGGTTTACTCATATCTCGGTTATCTAAAATATTCAAATAGGCATTCATAAAATCTTCATCACTAGCCCAATCACCATAATCTGTACTATATTTAATTTTCAAATCTTGTACTTTATAAAATCTTCCACTTCCTAAATTTTTATGAATTACAGTTCTTGGATAATAAGCATCATAATTATCATGCAAACTATTTGTTACATATCCCTTGTTATTAAACAAATTAAATATACTATTAAAATAAGTATTATTTTTATAATAATTTGCTGTACAATTATTATTTATAGTAAATAAACCAGTTAAATTTGTTAGTTCATTATTAATTGTACTACAAGTATTTCTTGGTGAATAATAATTATCAAAACTTATTCCTTCATTATATAATTTATAAATATTAGGATAATATTCTTCATTAATCATCAAGTTTCCGCCAGACTCTATCATAATCATAACTAAATTTTTATTTTCTAAAATTCCTGTATATTCATTAGTCTTAGTTGGTGTTTTACTAATAAAATATTTATTAAGAGTATTTTTATTAGCATTACTTTCATTTTCTATAATTTTTATCCATATATCATTATTTATACTAAGTTGATTACTAAAAACTGGAGTTTCTGGTGTACCTACCGAGTTTTGATTATTATTAGTAGGTATTTTATTTGGATCATAATCAATCTTATCTGTTATTTCTTTTCCAGGAAAAAAAGTCTCTTTAATATCTAAAAAGCCAAAACCAATAAAACCAAAATCATTAACTAATAAACTAGGATTATTAGGCTTTAAAAAAAGTTCATAATCAGTTATTGCTTGGGTTTTATTTTGCATAAAATCTAATTTTAAAGTTACTAAAAATCCTAAAGAAAAAAAGACTATAATTAAAAACTGAAAACCCTTAACAATAGAAGTAGTCATATTCCAAATTTTTTTAGGCATATCAAACACTACTCTTTTTTCGACAAATATATAATAAATTAGTACTAATAAAAGGGGTATTAATAATAAATAATAACTCAAATGAAAACTTTTAATAAAATCCCAAATATATGAAGTTACTGCTTCTGCTTGTCCACTAGATTGAATTGAAACATAAACTCCTAAATAACTTTTAAAGCCTAGTTGAGCTATCCCATAAATCGTTAATAATAAAATTATTAAAATATTAAATATTTTACTCACCTTATTAGAACAAAAGCTTAGAATAAAACTAAAGAATAAAGCAAAAACATTTAAAAATAATAATATTCTTAAACTAGCATATGAAATTAATGATAAATCAGAAACACTTCTAAAAAATATTTCTAAAAGTAAAAAAGAGCTTATTAATATCACATAATTTCTAAAAAATTTACTCTGCCATACTTTCCCTATTTTCTTCACAATTTAATTCCTCCATTATTTGTTTTACAGGCTTATATGATTTTCGATATTCCTCCATAACTCCATATTTTTTTAACAATTCTAAATGTTCTTTAGTAGGATATCCTTTATGTTTTTTAAAATTATATTCTGGATACTTTAAATCAATTTCATACATAATATGATCTCTAGTTACTTTAGCTATAACACTAGCGGCCGCAATTGATAAAGATAAGGCATCTCCATGAATAATTGGTCTAGATGGAATATCTATATCATTTAAGCTCATAGCATCACTCAAAATATATTCAGGTGTTAAATCTAAATTATTTAAAGCCACATACATTGCTTTTCTAGAAGCTTCCAAAATATTAATCTCATCTATTTCTTGAGGGCTTATAATTCCCACCCCTATACTCAAAGCCTCTTTTTCTAAAACTTTAAAATATTCTTCTCTCTTTTTCTCAGTTAATTGCTTTGAATCATTAAGTCCATCTAATTTATAATTTTTAGGCAATATAACCGCCGCCGCTACTACTGGCCCTGCTAGAGGTCCCCTTCCTGCCTCATCTACCCCAGCAATTAAAGATATATTATTCTTATATAATTCCTTTTCGTATTTAAGCAAATTACATTTCATTATCAAACACTATTCCTTTTATATACTCATCTTTAATATCATTTACTATTCTATTACTAACTCTTTCATAATCTACTTCGCCATGACGAATAGCTCCCATTTTTCCTCCTAGATTATTATACACTTCTTCTATATCTAAACCTAAAGAAGATGGAGCAATATTATATCTTTCTTGTAGTTTTTTTGGATAATAATAATTAAGTTTATTTAATATATGTACTGCTACTTCATTAACATCTAATATTTCTATTTTAATAGAAAATATTGCTGCTAAATTAAGAGCTATTTCTTTATTATCTAATTTGGGCCATAAAATTCCTGGAGTATCTAAAAGCATAATATTATGTTTAGTTTTAAGCCATACCAAACTCTTAGTAATACCCGGCTTATTACCAACACTAACTACCTTTTTGCCAACTAATCTATTAATTAAAGTCGATTTACCTACATTAGGAATTCCCACAACTAAAGCTCTAATTTCTTTACGAAACATTCCTTTTACTTCTCTTTTTATCTGCAATTCTTCCATAAGTTCATGAGTTAAATTAATTATTTTTTTAATATCATTATCATCATTTAAATCAGCAACAATTACTTTTGTTCCTAAATTTTCATAATATTTAACCCATTTTTCTACTCCAATTGGATCAGCCAAATCTTTCTTAGTCATGATAACTATTTTAGGCTTATTACCTATAATATCATATATATTTTTAATTTTAGACGATTTTGGTATCCTAGCATCTATTAATTCATAAACCGCATCAATATTTTTATATTCTTTCATCATAAGTCTTTTGGCTTTTTCCATATGTCCTGGATACCAATTTATATTTGTCGAATTTTGTCCTTTATTGTCGTTCATCATTATCTATTCCTTCACTTAACAATTCTTTAATTGCATAATAAACACCATCTTCATTATTAGAATATTCAGTAATTATATCTGCATTTTCTTTTACTATTTCTGGTGAATTTAACATTGCTATTCCACAACCAACATATTTTATCATATCTATATCATTATCCCCATCACCAATTGCTACAACATTTTCTTTGTCAATGTCTAATTTATTTAACAATAATTCAATTGACTTAAATTTTGTCATTCCTTTGTTAACAAATTCTATCCTATTTAATTCGCTACTAGTTATTTCTAAATTTTCTAATACTTCTTTAGGTAAATTACTTCTAATTTTGTTTATTACACTAGGTGTTGATACACCAACTATTTTATATATCTTATTTTCGTTTGCAAACTTCTCAATATTGCTTATTTCGTTTCTTAATAATCTATTATCATATAGATAATAAATCCAATCTATTTTATTATCTAAAATGAAATTATCTATTTTAAAAACTACACTTTTATCAATATATGATGAAAATATTTCGGATTCTTTGTTATTAACTATTAAAGAACCATTGAAGCAAATTGTATAATTATTTTCGTCTAACAAACCTAAATTTTCCAAGTAAGGTTTTATAGTACAAAATTGTCTAGCACTTGCTGGAATTATTTTTAAATTATTTTTAATTTGTCTCAAATAATGTATTGTTTTGTCGCCTATTTTTTTATTATCATCTAATAATGTTCCATCAAGATCTAAAATAATCGCTTTTATTTTATTCATACTTCCCTCCAAAAATTATCTATATAAATTTTCTAGAACTTTAGTTAAGCAATCATCTGCTGTTAAATCTGTATTCTTTGAAAAGCTAATTCTAACTAATTTTCCATTTACTTTAAATATATAAGGATTCTTTACTTTTGCAATAAAATCTAATATTCTTTCATTACTAGGTTTTCTTCTGTCTATCTTTATAGAACTTATTTCATCTACATCCTCTAAAGATACATCTTCAAGTTTCATATTTCTACATATATTAAGTTTTTCTTCTAATTCCTTAATATTATATTTATACATATTTTACCTTCTTTCTATAATAATTTTATTATTTTGAAAGAAGTAATACAAATGTGCAAAATACTATATATTATCTTTTTCTCCTAATAATTTTATCTTTTCTGCATTGTTCAGTATATTAAGTTGATACTCTGCTATGCTACTTAATATTTCAAATCTTTCTTCTTTGTTTTTCCCCTCTTTAATTAATTCTGCATTATGTGATTCCAAATTAGACAATACAGTTAATTCATTTATTGAAGCATAATCTCTAACATTTGAATTTTTTGCCAAATTCGGATTAAGTTCTCTCCATCTTTTAGCAGTTGTATTAAATAAAGCAACATTTAAAATATCTGCTTCTTCTGCATACTTTAACCATTCTCTATCTTTATAATAATCGTTATCAGGTAATATATAATTTTTAATTGCATCTGTATGAATAAGATAATTATTTTTGGTTAAAATTCTTTTTATATCCCATTCCCTATTTTGATTTTCTAATTGCTTAAGTCTTTCAAATTCTTTTATCAAATATAGTTTAAAAACTGGGCTAACAGAAGACGCAAATTCAAAAGCAATATCTTTATGAGCATAAGTTCCACCATATTTTCCACGCTTCGAATATATACCAATTGCATTTGTTTTACTACACCATTCTGTAACACTTAGTGTAAAAGTATGAAGTCCAGCCTCACTTTTAAACCCGTCGAATTCGACGGAATTAAAATTTGGATTGTAAATTGACTCCCAAGTACCTAAAAATTCTAAAGTAATTCTATTTCTTAACCAATTTCTGATAACATCATCTGATGTGGATTTTCCTTCTTTAAATTTGGTAAAATCAGAAATACAAATATAATCGCTGTCATTCATATTTGTTATGTTCACTTTAATATTTTGAACTTCGATTATTTTGTTTGTCATATATTCGCCTCTTTTCTATGTTCTTAAAGTTCGTAATCACCTATCTAATTCCTATTATAAATAATGCCAAAATTACGGTGTTCTTAATTAAATTATAATCAACCAGTTTATATTTATTGGATTTTGTCGATTATTTTCCATAACTTTTCACTTCCTTTTGATTATCTATTTTTTTATAATCTTTCAAAACTAAATTCTTTCAATTTACCAGTTCCTAATTCGAAATTCAAATAATTTCCATCTTTTGGTACCCCCTCAAACTAACTCATTATTTAAATTTTCATTCCAATCAGTACTACCGTGTCTTAAAAAATAAATCATTTCAATTTATCTATCTATATAAATTTAATATTCTTTCTTCAATAGGTTTTATCCTATCTATTTTTATAGAACTTATCTCATCTAATTTAACACCTTTTCTCTTTCTAATTCACCAAGAGCTTTAGATTTTTTTATTGTATCATTTTCTATTTTAATAAGCTCATTATCTATAGCTACATAATGAACAATTTCAATACAGTCTATATTCATAGCTTTTCTTATCTCATTTTCAATATAATGCAATTGAACACAATGCGGCGATTTATCTACAGAAGCGAAAATCAGACGCTTAACATTTACTCTACAAAGCATACCTATAATCTTTGTGATAACCATATTTAAATGAATACATTCTAAACACACATCATAAATATTAATAGTTACTTTTTGTAATTCATTATACGCCTTAGGTTGCATTCTTTGTAAACAACTTCCCACTATAATCATTGTATCTTCAATATCATAACAATTTGTTTTCATTAAATCTTTCATAACGTTTATCACTCATCTTTCATATTTATAATCAATTTATCAACTTCTTCTGGTAACAAAGCATATATTCCCATATTCTTAAATCTAATAATATTATCTTTCATGTCATCTACAAATAATATTTCATTTAAATCACACTTATTAATACGCTGAATAATTTTCACTGCTTCACATTTTAATTCTTGAGTTCCAGACGATATTACTTCAATATTAGTACTATAATGTTTATGTACAAAAGCCTGTTTTGCTTTCAAATTAAAAGAAAATTTCAATTTAGATACGCAATACATTTTAATGTTACTTTTTTCACATATTTTAATAAACTTTTGCAATGATTCCATTACTAAACACGGTTCTATAGTCTCATAAAATATTTCAGGATTTAAATATGCCTTTAAACAATAATCTAAATAAATATTATCATCTTTAATACGACGTTTTGCATAATCTCTGTCTTTATGAATAGCTAAAGTATCATCAAAATCAAAAATAACTATTTTAATACTATCTAAATTTAATTTTTTATTTGCCACCAACTTCATCCTTCCAAGTAATCTTCAATTATTGTCAATCTTTTCTATAGATTTATATTTAACATATTTATCAATACCTTTATGTATTCTTAATTCTTCTATAAATTGCGGTTTAAAATATTCCAAATAGTCAATAATTACATCGCTATATGTATCAAGTTTTTCATCATTTACAACATCTTTCAAATAATTACTAATTCCTTTCTTAGTATTTACTCTCTCTACATAAAATGCTAATAAATTAGTTGTTCCTATTTTCTCCTTTGAAGATAAAACAATAGAAAGAAGATTTTCACGTGAGACATAATATCTTGGTTTAAAGCCAACAGCCCTAGAAAACATTATTAAAACACATCCTATAAAAAGTTTATCTGTTCCATTTTTAGGAAATGTTTTATTAGTAAAATTTATTAAACTATCTACATTATTTTTTTCATAATCATCAAATAATTCCATTAAAATTCTATTTATCATGGCCATTTACCTAATCAAAAATTTACTCTACTTTTCCAAAATTCTTAAATGGATACATTACAAAATCTGCAGTACCTTTTATAGCATCTTCTTTTACTGCTCCAAAAACTCTAGAATCAAGAGAAATCTTTCGATTATCACCCAAAACTAAATATTCATCATCTGCTAAAGTAATCTCATCCATGTCATTTGTTTCTCCAAAACCATATTTATCTTCCAAAACTTCATCATTAATATAAATTTTATTATTTAAAATCTTAACCTTTTCTCCTGGAAGACCAATAATTCTTTTAATTAAATCTTCATTTTCTCTATCAATTTGCAACACTACTATATCAAATCTTTTTAGCTTAGCTAGTTTATTTAAAAACATTATTTCTCCACCATCTAAAGTTGGGTACATACTAGAACCATTAACTTTAACTGGCGTTACAATAAAACTTCTAATTAATATAACTACGATTACAATAACAATGTAAGGCATTAAGCTTTTTACTATTTTCATAAAATCACCATTTATCCTGAATTAATAGTACCACTTTTTTATAATTTAGTAAATATTTTTCCTTATTAGTTTACTTATCTATACTCCAATTTTAGGTAGAAAAAAAGAATTAATTTCTTAATTCTCAGCTTTAACACTATCGTTTCTTTCTTTAACACGATATTCTTTACGCATATCTTTAATAAAATTAAGTTTAGCACGTCTAACCAAACCTTTTTTAATTACCACAATTTTATCAATTGTAGGAGTATTAACAGGAAAAACACGAACTACCCCAACTCCTCCAGATTTTTTTCTTACTGAAAAAGTCTCAGATATTCCAGCACCTTTTTTAGCAATTACTAAACCTTCAAATGCTTGAATTCTTTCTTTTTTTCCTTCTTTAACCCATACGTCTACTCGAACAGTATCTCCAACACGAAATTCTGGTATGTCTTTTTTGATATGCTTGCTATTAATCTTATCAACTAAATTTGCCATCAAACAACATCCTTTCTCTATATTTATTAAACCAATAATCATTATCAAAATAAGCGGATTATTTTCTTGGGTTCTAAAAAATTATAACATATTTAATTTTAAATTACAACAAATTTTTAGGCAACACTCTTAAGAAGCACTTCATATGAACCATTTGGACTATCAACCATGATTTTTTCACCTGCTTTATGTCCAATAACAGCCTTACCTATTGGTGATTCATTTGAAATCTTATTATTAAACGGATCAGCTTCTAAAGAACCTACAATTTTAAATTCTTCTGTATCATCTTCATCATACTCTACAACAATTGTAGAACCTACATTAGCAACATTTTTATCTTTATTATCTACAATTTCACAATGTTCCAATTTATATTCTAACTCTTTAATTCTACTTTCTAATTGAGCTTGCTCATTACGTGCTGCATCATAATCAGCATTCTCTGATAAATCCCCTAAACTACGTGCATATTTAAGTGAACTTATTACTTCTGGTCTTTTATTTAACTTCAAATCATTTAACTCTGCTTCTAGTTCCAAATAACCCTGCGGAGTTAATACTACTTTATTTTCTTTTTTCATTCTTTCACCTCGAAATAAATTTTGTACTACAAAAGAATACTACAAATACATCTTTTTGTCAAATACTTTTAATCGCATCATAGTACCCTTTGGAAGTTTCTTATCATGTCGTAAATAAACATGCATTCTAGGATGTCTTGCAACTTCAATACACTCCATCTTCTCATCCAAAATTTCCCCAATCTTATAAGAAAAAGTTTCAATTCCTGGCCCAAAAAATTCCACTTCATCTCCAACTTTAAAATAATTACGTTCCTCAATTAAAATCTTATCTTCTAAAGAATCCAATACTATTCCTAAGAAATCTTGATTAGAAACTTCATCTCTCCCTAAATAATATTGCTCTTTTTCTGTTGGTTGCCCATCAAAGAATTGTGGTACACTTTCCCTATTAGCACATCTATTAATGACATCATTAGAATATAATATGTCATTTTCAGTTAAAGTATTACTTTTTATTTTATCAAACAAATTACGATATTCATAAATTACAGTTGCTATATAATAAACCGAACGCATTCTACCTTCTACTTTAAAAGAATTAACTCCAATATCCATCATTTGTTTTAGATATACTGCCATATTAAGGTCTTTAGGTGTCATACTAAATACATTATTTTCATTATTTATATCAAAAGTCCATCGACATATTTGTGCACAACCACCACGATTAGAATCTCTATTAGTTGCAACATTTGATAATACACATTTCCCACTAAAACTAGTACACATAGCCCCCTGAATAAAGCATTCCAAATCAAGACCTGTTTTATCTTTGATTATCTTTATATCATCTTTAGTAGCCTCTCTTGCCAAAACCACTCTTTTAGCTCCTAATGATTTATAAAATAAAGCTGCCTCATAGTTTAAGGTACTAGCTTGTGTTGAAACATGTACTTCTAAATTAATATTATTATTTTTAATTACATTAATAACTGCAATATCACTTACTATTACAGCATCAACCCCTATACTTTCTAATTCTAATAAATACTCTTTTAAACCTGCCAAATCACTATTATGTAGTACAATATTTACTGTTACATAAACTTTTTTATTTAAGCTATGTGCAAACTCTACTGCTTCTTTTAATTCTTCTGCACTAAAATTAATTGCATTAGCTCTCAAAGAATAATTATATCCTCCAATATATGTGGCATCAGCTCCATAAAGATAAGCTATTTTAAGTCTATCTAAATTACCTGCTGGTGCTAGTAATTCTATCATATTAGCCTCCAAACTATATCCATTCTTATTGCTATTCTAAAAATTTAATCTTTAATATCACTAATTTTAACAATTGTTTTTTCAGCACTCAAATACTTATAGGGATATTTATCTTCTAAATTACTATCACTCTTAATTATCTCTAGCATTTTCTCATTGGTAAAAAAAGTCATATTTATTAAATTAAACAAAACATTTTCTCTATTTCGTAATTCTAGACCATTAAAAGGTTCATTTGTATATATAACTGTCCCATAAATGCTCTCTTGAGCTTTAAATTTTTTTCCACTAATTTTTTCTGTCAAATCTGCTATAGTTGGAACATCCTTTTTAAAATGATTATTATAATTTGTTAAAAGTGTTCTTCTAGAATACATAATATTAATATGACCGAAAGTATACAAAACTACTGGTTTCTTAGCTTTCTTTAAAATCTCATCAATTTCTTCGATAGTAATATCTGTACTCACTACTACACTATCAACAAAATCTAAATAAGCATTAACACTTTCATAATTGCAATTTAAATGATTTAAAAATAATATTTTTGTAATATTAAGATTAACTTTTAATAAAACATTTAAAACGCCTACATCATCAAAAACTATTCCTTTAATATTAGAAGGTAAAGCTCCTATAAATTTCTTAAATTTTTCAATTCCCTCATTATCTAATATTCTATTTACAAAAATAAAACCTTCTGGAATCTCTTCAACCCTAAAAGTTCTTTCAAATCCCACACTAAACTCACTAACAGGAAAAAGGAAAGTAATATTACTTTCTTCTTTTAAATCTTTCACAATATCTAAATTATTTACTAACAATAATATATTATTTTTTTTCATCTTTTTTTACACTCACTGATAATCCATCACCAACGTTATAAAACTTAGTCTCAAATTCTGGATTATTCTTTAAAAATTCAATATAGTTTTCAATTTTACCTACTAAACTTCTTAAATTTTTAGATTCAATTTCACTAGATTTTCCAACATTTCCATGAAATTTTAAATTATCTGTAATAATTGTTCCATTATCTTTCAAAAAATACTTAAACTTTTCAAAAAACTTAATAGATTGACTTTTAGCAGCATCAATAAATATCAAATCATAACTAACATCAGTTAAATTAACATCTAAAGCATCCTGAAAAACCACATTAATTTTCTGTTCAAAACCACATTTTTTAACATTCTTCAAACATTCCATATAACGCGTATCATCTCTTTCAATAGTTGTTACTGTAACATCCTGAGCTGTGCTTGCCATTAATATTGCTGAATAACCTATAGCACTTCCTATTTCTAAAATATTTTTAATCTTATTAGCCTTAATATACTTCATTATAAAAGTAATAGACTCTTTTTCAATTATGGGTACATTGTGAAGGGAGGCGTATTGCTCCATCTCTATTATTAAATCTTTCATATAGTCTCCTTATTTATATTGATACCATAAACCTTTATTCTTTAATTCATTTACTTTATTTATATGTTCTTGGTTAGTCTTTGTAAAATATGTCTTTTTATTTTTATCTGCTACAAAGAAATAAAAATCATGTTCACTTGGATTTACTACCGCTTTAATTGATTCAAAACTTGGCGAGCTTATTGGTCCTATAGGTAATTTTCCTTTATTACATAACCCACGTGTATTATAACCATTACTGCAATCATTTATTTCACTTATATATAAATCTCTTTCGCTCATTTCTACTTTAGCTCCATAATAAGTTGTAACATCACTACCTAAAGAATCACCTATTTTTAAACGATTATAAAATACTCCTGCAACGCCAGCTCGATCATCAGAATTAGCGCCTTCACTTTCCACAATACTAGCCAATGTAAGTATTTCGTGAACACTATAATTAGAAGCTTCTATTTCATTTTTTAGACTTGTTAATTTATCATTCATTCCATCTAACATTCTACCAACTATATCTTTAATAGTACTTCCATTATACAACTCGTATGTATCTGCAAATAAATAGCCTTCCAAAGGATAATAAATACCCTCATTTAATATTTCATCAGTCAAAAACCAATATTTATTAATTAACTCCTGCAAATAAGCTTTATCATTTAATACAGCTAAAACTTCTTCTTTTGTACTCTTTGTAGCTTCTGCTATAATATTTACATAATTAGTTAACCTTTTACCTTCAATAAATTTTAAATTAAAAGTATTTTTAACTTCTTTTATTTTACCATCATTTATTTTCTTTAAAATTTCATCTGCTCGCATATTGGCACTAATTTCATAAGTTCCTGCTTGTAAATTTAAATTACGATTTAATAAAACATAAATATATAATGATATTTTACTTTTAATTAAACCTTGTTCCTTTAAATTATCCACTATATCTAGTTTACTAGTTCCAGAACTAATTTTAAATTCTACTATTTTATTATCCTTTGAAACTGGTGTAAGCCCATAAAAATATGTTCCAATTAATACACAAATAACAGCAATTAGTAAAACCACTACGATAATTATCTTTTTTTTCATAATACCTCTTTTTTATTCTCCCATTTTATCTTCAAATTGTGACAATAAATTCTCAATTAAATCCCATTCTTTATCTGTTTTAATATCTTTTAATTCTAATTTATTACCATCTTTATTATAAGTAGCTGCATACGTATTTAAACTACCAGCATCATCCTCAGTATTATCAGTAAAAACTATATAACTCTTCTTTGTCTCATCAGAATCAAAAGTAAATAAAATCTCATATTCTGTTGCTTTACCTTTTTCATCAGTTACTGTAAAAAATTTCTCTTTTTCATCATTCATTATTATTTTCCTCCATTTTTATAAATGTTTCTAATATTATTTGTGCAGCTAACCCATCTATAACTTTTTTTCTATTCTCTCGTCTTACATCAGCACTTATCAAAATATTCTCTGCTTCTAATGTAGTTAATCTCTCATCAACAAGGATAATTGGCACATCTGTCATTGACTCTAAAATATTCTTAAACTCCAAACTTCTTTTACTAGCAAAACCACAAGAATTATCCATATTCTTTGGCAATCCTAAAGCAATCTTTCTAATTTCATACTGTCCCAATATATTTATTACTTCTTTTGCAGCAAATTCATAATCCTCACTATTAAATCTTATAACTTTTAAAACCCTTGCCAAAACTCCTGTTTTATCTGTTATTGCAACACCTAAAGTTTTAGTGCCTAAATCAAGGCCTAAATATCGCATACATAATTCCTACTTTCATAAGTACATTCAATATTCTAACAAATTTCTTCAAAAAATACAATATAACCCTACAACCATTATTTAGTTAATTTAGAGCAATCGCCTTTCCAAGTAATATCTGTTCCATCATCTAAAGCATAAGTATAACACATTGTATTGTCATCATTGCATATTGCCTTGCTACAATGCTCCTCTAAAGACATACCATCATTTTTTGAATAAGCATCTACTTTATTATTTTTAAATATCGAAATAGATATTAAAATTAAAATAACTAATACAGCGCCAAAAAAACAAAACTCATAAATCTTTATTCCCTCTTTTTTATTATTCATAGTATCCTCCTATTAAAAATTATAACATTTTCGCCTTCGAAAAAAAAGAGTTTTTCTTTTGTTATTGCAATGTTCTCGCATAATATTTTACTTTATGATATTTCTCACCATCAAAATATCCCAATTTTATACCATTATTGTCATACATAGTAATACCTTCTGATGTTATTTCTCCTCTTGCATAAAAATCAAAACAAAAAACTTCCAACATACCCATATTATTTAATGAAGTAAAAATAGGACTTTTAAATAAATTCTCTAAAGAACCAATATCTTCAAAACTAGGGCAACATATTCTAACAACTGTCTTATCAGGAACCGCAACATTCAAATTATCCATGTTCTCATAATCTATTAATACATAACCATTTTGAAAAACAACATTGGCATTTACATCATTAGAATTACTCACAAAAACAATTTCATAATTAGGCAAAACAACTTCTTGCTCATTAGCATTTGCATTTAAAGACAAAGATAATGAACCAATATTACTATTTGAAGCTAAAGTACTTAATTTTGCATATTTATCAAACACTTTACTATATATTTTTAAGTTTAAGCCATTCACTTGTAATAATTTCTTTAAATCAGATTCACTAACATTAGCATTATAATCTAAAACAAACGTATTAATTTTTAACCCTTGAAGATATTCTCCTAAATTAACATTTGAAAAATCATCACTAATTGATATCCAATAAAAAAATTCTCTTGGAAGATTTGCTAATAACTTATAATTATTTAAATTAATATCCTTACAATCTACCACTACATCATAACCTAAAGCCTTATTTTTTTCTAAAATATCTAAAATAATTCCTAAATCTTGAATATCAAATCCTACTAAAATAAAATCATCAATTGCATTAGAAGAAATTAATCCATTTAAACCTAAATCTCTAACTAAGTTTTCCAAAGAATCACTTAATGCTTTTATATTAGGATACTTTTCTGGAATCCATCTCGCTTCTAATTCTAAATCACTTTGAACTGGCATATTAAAATCATATAACTGTCCATTTAAAAACCAACCCAAAAATTTATATCCATCTACTTTTTTGACAATTTGTGGTTTTAAAAAACTATAATTTAATACTTCTTGATGTTCAACACTTCCATCAAAATTAACAAATTTAACATGCCAAAAATGATAATTATCTGTATTTCCAATAATAACGTTATCATTATTATTATCTGAATATCTATTTTTGGAATTACAAGCACTTGCCAAGAATAAAATTACAAACATCATAAAAGCTGCAATACCTTTATTACATTTTCTAATAATTCTCATAAATATAGGGCTTCTAACATATGCAACTAACTCCAAAGCCACTTTATGTTTAAGAGCTCCATCTTTTTCTAAATAAGCTTGGTATAAATCTTTAACTCTATTTAAAACTAAATCTATTTCTTTTAATTCATCACTATCTTTATTTGAATTTAATAACTCTTTTTTTCTAAATTCCAAACTATCTATTAAATTTTTAATTCTATTTTCAATATCTTGCACTACAAAACACCTCAAAACATTATGCTATCATAAATACTTCAAAAACTCAACATTACTTGCATAACAATTACTTCTTATTAAAGTATATCTAATTGACATCTTCTCATAATATTTATATAATTAATTATGAATAAAGGAGGACTTAACATGAAAAAATATTTATTAGCAGGAATAATCACATTTACTGTAGCATTTACAACCGCTTATGCATTAGGTGATAATAACTCTGCAAATAAAACACTAGTCTTTAATCATAACTGCCCATATAGTAACGAAAGCTGTCCTTACTATGATGAAACAACTAATACACATAATTGTCCAAAAAATAATAATTGCAATTATGTTAATAATCATAGTAATAATGGTCATGGACATAACAAACAAAGTGGATGTCATAGACATAATCATTAAAAAAAGACTTTAATTTTATAATAGTCTTTTTATTTTATCTCAATATTTTTTACAGTTTTACATTATTTTTGATATTTCGTCTGAATACGAATAATAATCTGAATCACTTTTAATTACATTTGTTTCATCACTTAAAGCCTCTATATAACTTTTAATAATACTTTCTAACTCATACATTTTTATTGTATAACACGGAATACCATCCACTAAAAGATTGGCAAATTTTAAAACACTTTCCATATCAACAGCGTAATCAACAGGTTTTGTATGCGCATAATTTGATTTTCCCACAAATATACGGCCACCTTGTACATATACCTTACAATCTGATACTTTATAGTTTTGTCTATATGGTCTACCTTCTTCAGTGCCTGTGATAGTGACAATTGGAGAAGAAGATATCACAATTTTATCATCTATTACATCAATATTATAAAATCCTATATATTCTGACTGATATTTTTTTAAATAATCATCATTTAAAATATCGTTTAAGTCTAACTTTTCAATATAATAAATATAAGGTGTCATATAATGATTTAAGCTTACCTTATTTGATAAATTCATTAAATTATCTTTTGTTTTATATATTATTTTTCCTTTTTTATCACTTATAATAAAACCTATTTCACCATTTTTCGTAAAGCCTACTTGCAAACTCAAATCGCCTGTTGTAATAGTAGTTAGTAATTTACCATGAACATATAAAGGTATAGGACTATATAAATTTGGACTAATATATTCATTATCTTTAAGATGATTTATAATCATTTCTCTTATATTAGGAGCGCAAATTGCTGCCTTAATTTTTAATATATGATTAATACTACGTCCATACGCAACAGCATCAACATTTGTAATAGTTCCATCATCACTAATTCTTTGAGCAGTTTGATTTTTGTTTACTATTCCTAAAGATGTATCAAATTCATGATTAGGACTATATACAATATAATTAGCCTTTTCGTATATTGCACCATATTTTTTAATATTATTTCTAATTTTTTTACCTTGTTCAGTATTAAAATATCCAATTTTCTCTAATTCTTTAGTATAGCTTTCAAAATAATCTTTTGCTATACTTTCATCAGATACTCCAATTAAACAATCAAGGAATAAAGCAAAAGGCTTATAACCTGTTTTTACATCTGCCTTTTTTAAAGCTGCTTTAAATAACTCATCGTACATCTCAACAGAATCTTTTTCAACTTCAACTTTTTGATGAATTTCAGCATCCAGTAACGTATCTAAAGTTGCGGAGATATAATCAAAATCTATATCAGGATAAGCTTGTTTACATTTTGTAATTAAATATCCAATTCCTTTATTCGTGTATTCTTCAAATGTAAAATCTGAAATACTTATTAGAAATTCACAAACCTTTTTCAATTTTTTATAAAGGCCAAACATTGGACGCTGGTGCATTATCTCTGTTACACCTTCAGTTAAAGCTCTATTGTTACTATTTTTCACAATAAAGATACTATCTTCAGTTTCTAGACGTATGAATTGATAAGTATGAGCAAGCTCATGACGGAGTATTTCCTTTGAGGAAGTTTCTCGCAAATTTACAGCACAAGATAGAAAATCAAAATGAGCTTCTGATCCTGGAATCGTTGGAAAATTTTTGCGATATTCTTCATCAGTAAAAAAATTTATTGTTAATCTTTTGATATTTTCATAAAAAATTCGATAATTAGCATTTGGGTGTTCTTTATAATGTTTTTTAAAATCTTCTTTAATTATTTCTTTAATATTGTCTGGTATATTTTGATTATTATCTATAGCTTTTATTATTAAATCTTCAGTTAAATCAATCTCGTCTAAAAATTTATATAACAATTCTTGCGCATTTGTTAAGTCGATTTCATTTTTAGCAGTGAAAGGAGCGCTATAACTTATAGCAATACTATTTTCACTTACTTCATAATCAATATTTGTAGCTAAAGCACTAGAATTACTACTAGCAATAATTACAGCTAATATAGTTACAACTCCATTTTTAGCAAGTTTTACACATTCTTTAAAGTTAAATCTTGAGACATCACAAGCTAAATAAGGATTATTACAATTAAATATTTTAGATAAGACTAAAAAGTCTTCTAGCATACAATATTCATATTCACCTTTTTCATTCATTTCTAAAAACGTTCTGCGATTGTTTTCATCTAAAAATATTATAAATTTTTTTTTATTAAATTCTATCCCAAATAATTTCTTATAAATCATTATGATAATCCCCTTATTATTTATAATAGCTTATTAATCCCTATCATAAACATTAATCTATGCATACAATACCTATTTTGTGGTTTGCTTAAAAGTATATTAACATAACATTAAAAAACTTTCAATATTTTAATTTGTAAAAAAAACAAGATTTCTCAATCTTACTCTAACTTTAAATACAAATATTCACTTCTTTATTACTGACTATTTATTATTTGACTTTATAATATCTTGTGTCAATATCTTATTTGGGATAAATAAGAAATATTAATAAACTAAAATGACTTATATTTAATTACTTATTTTATTTCTTTTAACATTTGTTGTTATAAACTATCTATATCAGTAAAAAATAAATTTGTTCCTATTTCTTTAATCTAAATTTTTTTAAATAAAATTTTTATTTCACTTTGTAAATCAGTTGGAGCCTTTAGAGGAACATCATCTACTATATGCACATAGTCTATATATTTTTCTAATGTATCAAAATCATTCATAAATATTTCTCCATTTCAAATTACTATTTTTCTTTCTCTTTAATTATTGCAAAAAAGAGAAAATCTTCTAATTCTGGTTTAACAAATAATAATAGATTCTTAATACCTCCAAATTTCTATTGCACCAAGCAAAAAAAGACTAAGATTTGCAACTATAAGTCATCTTAGTCTTTAATATTTTATATAAATTATATTTTTTTCATCTTCCTACTTATTCATTTTTTGTTTGATAGTGGCTTGTGTCACTGTCTAATATAAGAGGAAGTTTACCCAATTACTTGTACCTAACATCTTCATATATAATTCTACGACATTCTAATTATACCATTACTATTGCAAAAATTGAATCAAAAAACTAAGATATCTTGCAAATATCCTAGTCTTCTACACTTAACCTTAAATGTACACTTCAACCATTAGTGGTTCCTTTAAATATACCCTTGATAATTCATCATTATACTTTGAATAGGTCGTAGCATCATCTTTTGTAATAGCCAACTTACCAATCATTATCTCTTTCTTTTCTATAATATTATGACATTTATTAGAAGAATCATCGTTCTTACCAAACAATGTCATATGCCATTCTATATGATCATTACCAACTACAATTCTATTAACAAATGAATCAACTAACTTCTCGTACGTCTCTCCTTTTTGTTTAACAAACCCATTCCTTATGGTTTCCTTACATTCTTCTAATCTTTCTTGTATAGTTTTAGGAGAAATTAAAGTGTTGGCTTTAATCTCTTCTAATCTTACATTATAATCATTTAATCTAGAATCAATTTCTTTCTTCTTTTCAGTATATTGACACTGAGTAATATCATCATCTAAATATGTATCTAATAGTTTTGAAGCTTTTCTTTCTAACCGTTCTATTTCTTTCTCAATATACTTTTGTTCATCATCCAAGCCAAATTTTTCATCTTCGATAGACGATTGTAAAAGAATATCTATGTTACTAATTATTTCTTCTTGATTTTCAATAAGCATATCAAAAACTATATAGGATATTAGTTTAAGTTTCCAGTCAGCAATTATTTTAGTATCACATATTCCATCAACACTAACTCCATTCTTCTTTCTTGATGTATATGAACCTCTATTAACTTGATCATAACATTGATAACACCATGCTGTATGATCTTCATATTTACGATAGGTTTTCTTCTGCATACTATATCCACAACAGCATACAAGCTTCTTTCCAAAAATAGTTACTGGCGGTTTGCCAACCTTAGTTTCTACATTACTATTATGTGTTTTATGGCTATCAAGTAACTCTTGAACCCTATTAAATTCTTCCTTTGATACAATTGCCTCAACTCTATCCTCAATAATTGTTTGTTCAACTGCTCCTTTATTTATTTTCGGTTGTTGATGAAGATAAGACTCCACGTAATATTTGTTGTATACAACCCTACCACAATATAATGGATTTCTGAGAATCCTAGTAATGGTTGATGGATCCCAGTTCTTCTTACCTGTAGCTGTAAGATATTCATTTCTCTCCAATTCGTATTGTATTTGTCTACTACCACTTCCTCGTAAGTACATATCAAATATTAATCTTACAATCTTAGCTTGTTCAACATTAACAATGAATTCTTTGCCTACTCTATCATACCCCAATACATTTCCTGTCCCATAAATCACACCATTTTTACGGGATGTTTCTTGTCCTAACCTAACTATCTCAGAAGTCTTCTTAGATTGATTTTCGGCATTCATTGCGCAATACACTAACTTTTCTTTCCAGTTACTATCTCGTTCGGTATCAATATCATCAGCAATAAAAATGACTCTTATTCCTAAATCTACTAATTTACATACCTCTACTATGGAATCTTTAACATTTCTTGCAAAACGAGATACTTCACGTGTAATAAGTATATCAAAGCTCCCATTTTCAGCATCTCTTATCATATCTAAAAATCCCTTTCGCTTCTTTGTAGAGGTTCCAGTTATTCCTCTATCCAAATATCTTTTATATAGTTTCCAATCATCATGTTGGGATATTATACCGTCATAATATTGAACTTGGTTATCAAAAGAATAAAACTGCTGCTCATGTTGCGTAGAAACACGACCATAAGCGACTACTCTCTCCATATCTACCATCACCTTTCCTTAAAATTATAACAATTCTACAATTATTTTTTTACACTTCGATTAGCAGCCTTAACAACATTTTGAAATTCTTTAGATGATATACTTTCAGCCTCAAATAAAAGTTTTCTAATAATCTCAACCGCAAAACTCACATTAAGGTTATGTTTCTTCGATTCACTTAAATTTAAATTAAGTTTACCAGTCATAAAATACCCAGCCTTTCCAAAACTCTCTAACGAGCTTGTGGAGTTATACGAAATTGTTTGGCTAATTCACGCTTAAAATAAACAAAAGCCACTAAAATCATTGAAAAAACAATATTAGAAACCACTATTTTTCTAATAAATATATTTAAAAAGCAACAACATAAAAATATTCCTTGGTCTTACTTGGGAATACTTTTTGAAACAACAAAGAGAGAATATCAAATAAATTTCCCTAGTCCTACTTGGGCGTAAAAATTGTGACAAAAAAAGAAGTAACTATAGTAAGTAACTTCTCAATTTGCTTCTATCAACTTAATTAAATTATAGCAAGTTTGCCTACATCTACCAGAAAGTTTAGCTAGCTCAGTAATGTTAATTTGCTTATTCTTATATTGTGCATAATACTTATAAAACTGATCGTCTATCTTATCTTTAGTTTTATTAGGAGCACCTAAACGTTTCCCAGAGGCCTTCGCCTGTTGAATACCATTAAAAATCTGTTGGTGTTTGAGCTTGAGGTCGAAGGTGGCGAAAATTCCCAAGACCATAATAATAACTTCACTAATTGGATCTATCTCCTTATCTTTACATGAAACAACAAATGATCCTATATCCAATTTTAAATGGTTCTTTTGGATAAACTCCACCAACTCATAGACATCTTTGTTATTACGAGCAATCCTAGTCAAGTCGGTAGCATATAACTCACTACCTGGATTTTGCTCCAATACTTTCATCAACTTATCATACTCAACTCGCTGATCTCGAGTTTTACCACCAGAGACATACTCAATGTAAATGTTTTCTCGAGGAACACCTTTCTCCATTAAAACCTTAAGTTCATATTCCGCATCCTGTGCAAGAGTAGAACATCTAGCATACCCATATTTGTCATTATCTTGTGAATCCACAATAATCCATCCTTTCTCCAAGTGTCTAAAAAATCCCTCTTTGAATTTTTTAGACAGTTTCAGCCTAATTCATGCTTAAATTGCCTATAATTACCCCTTAATATGAGTGTCCAATTAATCAATAGTTTAATTTGACACCATTAGGTAAAAAAATAAGAGCTACAATTTAACCCCATTATTGGCCCATTGAAGACCATATCTTAGATAGTTAAACATATAAGCAGAATATAAGCTCTTCTTTGTTTAACCATGTTCTACAACTAATTGCAACGATTTTAGCGCCAATAAAAGATAGATTGTGAAATCTATCTTAAAAAGAAAGTAAAAATCAAGCTATCTCAATTAAATCTCCATCAGTCAATACCTTTGGCTTATTATTAGAATAATCATTCTCATGGAATAAGGAATAAACCTTACCATCCTTAATAACAACAATATCATCATTCTCTTCAACATAGCCAATATCATCTACGTCAAAAAATCTATGATAGTCTATAAATCCCTCACAAACCATACCAAATAGTCTTATATCTTTTTCAAATGTTAATGCTGCAATTACAAGAGGTGTAATAATTATTTTCTTATACTTATAATTATTGTTATTTATGCATTTGGTAGAATTACACATGCCAACAACAGGAATAATAACATTATTATTAGTAATTGCAAATATTGCTCCACCATTTATAAAAACTACTGCCTTTACATTTTCCAACATTTCCTTACCATTTAGTAAGACTATACCATTATGTAATAAAATAATAACATCTTTATAACAAGAAAATTTGATATCTTTAACTTCATCAATGGATACATCCTTTAAATAATCAGTATTATCATTAACAATATCATATGCATTATGTAAATCATAATCATATAATTTTACAATATCAACACCAAACAATCTGATACTTCTTAAATCTTGTAATGCAGTAATACAAAAAATCTTGTTTCCTGTAATCTCATCCTGGAATGGTAGAACTTCATCTAACAAATCATCATTCAGTAAAGAAACATTGCCACTAATTCTATAGTCAGTATTCATAATGATACCCTCTACAAATGATTTAAACTCATTATTTCTATTACCAACAAATACTGCAGGAATTGTTCCACTACAATCAACAAATTGTACAAGCACAAACATAGTATCTTCAATCTCATAGACTTTCATATTATGAAACTTTCCCTCAAGTGTAACATTCTTAACTTTGCCAATTAATCCATCAATATGAGAAATAAATACGTTCTCTGGAATCGTGGTCTCTATCTTCCTAAAATTAATCTTCTTAGTCACATTGGTAACCTCCTAAATATATTTCATTATACAAATTATACCATAAATAATTATTATTACAGCCATACAATTGATAAAAGAAGCAACTAGTTAAGTGCTTCTTTCTCATTAAATTGACTTATGTTGATACATCTTTAATCCTTAAGACAAGCCTGATCAGTTTCAGATCGTTCAGAACATTTTGGTAAATCATCCTTTGGATCATGTTTACTAAGAACTTCTTTCTCATAAATAGAACGATTCCAAGCTGTCATATCCACACAAGTTTCTGAATCATAGAAAGAACCACGTCCACACTCTCCAATATGTTCAAACTCTTCTCTCTGATTTTCTGAATAAGTAGGATAACCATGTGAACGATACCATTCATTCTGAGTATCAAAATCCATACCACATGCTCCTTTAGGTAAACCATCAATACCATAGGCATCTTCAGAATTTTCATACGATGCCATATTGTTAGGATACCATATGTAGCCATCTGGGCACTCTTGTGGCTCGTAAAGGTGCTCATCCTGACATATACCATAGTAGTTCAAAAAGAAACCTACAGGACACCCATCTTCGTTCAATTCGGGCTCTTGTTCTATGACCTCCGCCTCTTGATCGTCTTGTTTAACTTCTTCTTTAATATCTTTATTTGGCTTTGGTTCATCTTTGACGTTCAATAAGATAACAGGGGTAGCAACAGCACCACTAATCACTACAACACTAACAATAATAGTTGTTACTACATGTTGTTGAATCCAACTAAATATAATCTTAAACATAACCATCACACTTCTTTCTGTTTATTTCCATGAATCACAATCAACTATTAAATCACTCGCTGGTACCTTATCGAAATCTTCACTATTTACTGTATAAATATCGCCATTAGGAGTCATAAATCTACATGTTTGTTTCTGTGTCTCTATATTTACACCTGTCAAAGAATCATTCAACATCTGAATGTCCTTACAATCTTTAATTACTCGCTCAGGTGTATATCTTTTAATCTTATTAGCATCATTAGGATTTAAAAGATTAAAATCTTTCAAATCAACGTATTCATATGTATCGGCAAGTAAACATTCCTCATAAGAAGAACTTGAATTCTGATGTCCAATTTTTCTCGATAAAACATTAGCTAATATCTCTTTATCTTCTATTTGAATACTACCTGTAGCAACATATTCATTATAATTAATGGAAATATATTCGGTATCATCTTTCTTTGTGTGTTTTATTCTAAATTTATCAAGTGTATTGAAAAACTTATTGATTTGATTTTCCAATCCTACGTAATCTAAAACTAGTTGTTTTTCATCAAAAATATTCGATATAAATTTGTCAGTAAAATAACATTCTAATTCTTCATTATTCATACTACAAGAATATACATCACCATAGTCACCATCTGCTTTTAACTTATCCCATAGGGTAGTGTAATAACCCTCATTATTACTATTTTTTATACTCTCATTGTTCTTCAAATCAGCTAGCAATACCTCTTTATCTGCTACTGAAATATACTCAACAATAACATAATCCTTTTTCTCAATATATACATTTCCAGTTGCTCTAACTTTAACTCCATTAGAAGTATCAAAACCTTTTGCCTTAGCTAAATCATATAAATAATCAATACTATCATCAATATTTTTACCTGCAATTTTGATTTCATTATAAATGGAAACACAGTCATCATTAAGGCATGCCACATCTTCTACAGTACCATCTTTAATAGTTAAAACAAGAAAAGGGTTAATCTCAATAAAAACATAATCTACCTTATCCTTTTGTATCTCATTAACTTCCTCAGTCATCTTCTGACTTCTAGTTTGATATAACTTCTGCTTAATAAAGCTATAGCTAAAGAATAGTATTATAACAATTATAATAACTAAAAGAACTTTTAATACAATATGCTTATTTTTCTTCTTTATAGGTTTAACAATATCCTGATCTACATCAATATTTTTAATTTGTTTCTTACTCATAACTACCACCTCATATTTACCTTACTTCTTCACTAGAAAATGTACAAACCAAATCACCTGGTAACTTTATTAGTTCCGAATCTTCCATTGAGTTTGAATATAGCTTAGGCCAATAAAGTGTAAGGAATATAAAATTATCAAATGTCAAACTATCTTTAGTTTGTTTCACTTCAATCAACTTTTGTAACGTTGGAATCATTGTTTCTGTAACAGCATCTTCTCCAACTTTTATAAATTGATTATGTTCTAAATCATAAGAAAATAGTTTCTTATTAGCATTTTCTTCCTCAGCACCTATATTTAAAATATTAGCATTCTTAGTAACATAGTATTTCTTAAATAGATCTACCATTTGTCGCATTTCTGAAATATCAATATTAGAAACATCAGTTGCTCCAGTAATAGACTCATAAAGTTTTTTACTCCAATCTTCAATAGATTTGTCTGAATTCAAACTCTTACCATTGTACATTAGCTGACAACTATAAGTACCATCTGAAAGAATATTTGAAGTAGGTTTATCATCGGACACATTATTGTTAAAATTACTGTCCGAATCCATCTTAGGTGCATCTTTATTAAATAGAAGTAATGAAGTTGCTACACCTCCCACAACAACAATACCTATAATAAGTGTTACTGGCACATGGCTCTTAATCCATGTACCTATTTTTTTAAAAAAGTTCATTATATATCACCAATCCTTTCAATTATTAATGAACTTGCTAAAAACAAGATAAAATCAATAATCCCAAACTAATCTTTCAATACATGTTGGAATAAATTTTTCAATAAATAGAACAACTAATACAATCTCAACAACAAATAACAATATAATAATGTTGTTACCAAATCCAGCTGATGTAACTGATAAAACTAGATCATAGGGTATTTGTGTTGCTCTACAAATATCAACTGCAATCATTTTGTTATAAGGAAATAATAAAACAGCCAAACATGTAATAAATATTGATTCCAAAATTATTAGAATCCTGTCCTCAAAACAATCAGTAAACACATAACTCAACTCCTTATAATAAATCACTTATTTGTGACAATATTTTAATTCTTTTAGGGCGACAAACATGAAGATCTAAAACTAGATTATCAATTGAAATATAATTACCACTATTATAATGACTTTTACAATGTTCTCTGAACTCATCCATACCCTTAAATAATGGAAGTAGTTTACTAGGTATTTCATTATTATATTTTAGTAAAATACTATCTAATAGGTTCTTAAAGTTAGATTTTGTCGTATCAATAGTATAGTTATCTAATTTAAGGAAACTATAATCGGTAACATCATCTTCCATAATCTCAATAAGCAACTTCTTTCTAACCAAGAAATCATGTAATTTTTTAACTCCCTCGATATAGTCTGTAACATAAATCTCAAGTGTACTAACTTGTTGTTTCTTAAAATACTTATGTACCTCAGCATCAGCAACATCTACATCTCTAACTTTAAAACCAGTAACAATCGGTGTTCCATCAAACTGCATATAAGGCATAAAACCAAAATATGGGGTTCTTAAACTTTGAACGATTCGACAATGCTTATCTCTAAAATGAGTAGTCTTACCAATCTTACAAATATTATCTACATTACCCACAACACACTTGTAGATATAAATATATCCAATATTACAAGAATTGTGACTCATACAGACATCACCTCAAGAATATTATATCACAAATTTAGTAACATTTGAAGATACCGTCATTTCAAGATAATTATGAGAAAATAATAAATGCTGTGGAGGTTGTTTTATGGGTAGAAATAATCACTCTTATACTGATGAACAATTGATAGATTATAGTGGTGTAAAAAAGAATATTTGTCAGAATATGCGTATTGCAAGAAAACTCGCTAATATCAAAGTAAAAGATGCAGCTCCTGCACTTGGAATAGAACCAGAATCGCTTAAAAGAATTGAAGCACCAAGTTCTGAAATCGGACCATCACTAGAGGTTCTATGTGGTGCAATTGAATTGTATGAACAAGATCCAAATTTCTATTGGGAATATTGGGAAGAAAATCAAAAGTTATTAGAAGGCAAAAAGGAAGAGAACTAACTCTTCCTTTTAAAGTAAACAATATACATTGCTTTTGAATCATCTATTGGCTTTACTTCTTCAATAGAATATCCAGCAGAATTAATTAAATAATCCATTATCACAAACTCTATACCATTGTCTACTTTGTTATTGAAAGTTATTTCAATTTCTTCGGGTAAATCATTAGATAATTTTTCCTTAATCACATTAAGACTAGGATTATTTAATAACAATTTCTTCATTCAAATCACCATCCCGCTTGTTTATATACCATAAGTTCGAAAGAAATACAGCCTTTATTGTAAGTTTATTATTTAAATTAAAACTCTACAAGTAATCTTCATAATAAACAAATTCTCCTTTCTAATTCTAGACACTAGAATTGCTGTAATTTTAAAATGCTTTCAATTATTGTCAAATGCTATGAATAAAAAATCCAAAAAGGTTCATACTAATTATAACACGAAAGCAACTTGTGGGTTTTGATAATTTTCAATGATTATTATTTATAATTAGGTGTAGGCAAAGGTAATGGGAGAGATATTATGAAGTATGATCAATGAAAGTTAATTTAAAGGACTATGGTAGAGGTGCTTTCATAAAGATTATTCGTGAATGGACTGGACTTACTCAGAAAGAATTTGGGAAACAGATCGGTCGTAGCGAAAGAACAATCCAAGAATATGAAGCAGGTACCACAAACTACAACATAAACACATTAGAAAAAATAATAGAAAAGTTTAATATCTCAATCATTGCCGAAAAAAAGAGATAACCTAATAAGTTATCTCAATACTAAAGAATTAAAATCTATCTACAGTAGCTATCACTTGGCTACTTTTTTTTCATTATAAGAATATTAGATAAAAGGTTACGGTTCAAACTCTAATATTCTTGGGTACTACTTTACTGCTTTCTACTACATTATTCAAAAGAAGTGAGAGCTTCCATGAAAGGTCTAGTAAAATGGTTTAACAATGAATCACATCACCTGTGACAATATCAATATACATTATTTGTCGAATTTTGTCAATACACAACACGCGAAATAATTGTGGGTATGATTTTTATAAAATACTAAATTGTCTCGAACTGGTCAACTCCATATATCAAAGCTAAAGTTCTACCATTGTCCCATTTCATATGAAGTTGACCATCATCGTCAATATGATCTACAGTTCCTAAAATACCACTTGGTACTGCTTGTGGATCGTCCATATGAATCAATCTAACTCTTGTACCTACAGGAAATAATTTCTTAATCTTCTCAACTTCTTCACTTGGTCTCATACCTGTTCCTCCTCTCATGAATTACAACACTTTAAAGTAAATAAAAAAGCTCTAACTTTCTTAGTTTGTAGAAGAATTAGACCTCTTTTAACAGGCAATGAATTAAATTGTATGGATTTATATTACAATCACAGTTTGAAAGGAAATGAGCATTTAGTTAACTCAACAGTTTGAAATGTTTAATCATCACCTAGCTTGTATAATACCATAAGTTTTAAAAATTACAGCCCCTTAATAAAAAACTAGAATAAAAGATACTTGCTAGGTATCATCCATAGTCATCATCTTCCTCCCAACTAAGTCTAATTTGCCCAGTAAGTCTCTTCAAGTCCCATATTATTGATGACCGAAAATAAGCATACCTATTTCGAACAGGGTGCCCATCCTGATCAAGAAATTTGTTCGACTTTATCCTCGCTATTACATAACTTGCCGAAATAAGGACAATCTTAAAATCATATTGTTGTTGTACAATTAATTCTTCAAACAGAGCATCATACATAAAAGTTTCGATATCATCTTCCTTAATAAACTTCCTCTTAATCAATAAATTTTTAGTAATATAATTGTGCTTAGGGAGTTGGATTTTATCATATATCAATTTATCATTTTCTATTATTCTTTCTTTCATATTTCTAACTCCTTTGATTTTGTATTTAAACTCTCAATCAAAGAATTAGCAATATAATTATAAATTATTAATCATTTACTTCAAATAAAGTTAGTTATCTAGTTAAAAAGTAATCTATTATTCGTTTTCTAACTGACATATAGCAAGTAATGCATCTACTGTTGCATCCATTCCATTTGCTTCAATCATTGCATCTAGCTCTCCAGTTGCTCGCAACCTTTCAATTAAAGATATCGCAGAATCTAGCAACTTAGGTGGATGCTTAATATTATCTTCTTTAAATATTAAATCAATGATTTTAGAATAGAGTTCCTTATCATTACTCGTGAACTTATTAGTATCACCATTGAATTTCACCATACATTTTGAATCAAAATCATCACTTAAATTAGGGTTTTTATACTCAATCATCAGTTTATTAAGTTCTTCCATAGTTGACTTCTTCAAAACGACTACTTTTTTCTTCTTGTTATCTAAAACATAGCCATCTTCAGTAATCGTTACAGTATAAATTCCATCCGTTTGCTCTTTAATAAGCATAATTAACCAAGTTTTATCTTTCATTTGAACGCTCCTCATCGAACGTAGTTCCTAAAAAAGTTTCCATAATAGAGTAAAAATCAGATATATCTATCTTGAACTTACGAATATTATTCTCATTGAACAATATTCTCAAAAGATGATATTCATATTTCCAACCCTTAACCTTAAGATCATCGCGTTTCATGTTGCTATGATCCCAAAATTTTACTATGAATCCATCTTTTTCTTGAACATGATATCCATTTCGCTTAATAGTTGGCAAATATTCATCAATCAAAATCTTTATTTCTCGAATTGCTACTGGTTTTAAGTATCCAATTAGAGGTCCACTACCGTCAACATATAAACGTCCATCCTCATAAATCACTAATTTACATCTTGTAAGAGGGTTTTGTATCTTTACCAACCAATTCTTACACATCATCCATCAATCCCTTCAAAATCACAAAGTTTTAACCAGTTTTTAAGCCTGTGGTGGAATTATTAAAAATAGACTAAGGCAAACACTCATTAAAACCAGTTTAACCCAAAATTAAGCACGTTTTAAGAATAACTTAATTCGAGTGAACAAGCTGATCAGAATCTTGATCACTCAAATCAGTCTTTAAATAAAATAATTTCTCTATATCTGCATATATGAATCTTGTTTCTTCATACGTCGATACTATCTTCTAAATAGTTTTATGTCTATTTAGTTAATCAATGCCATTCTATTACTCATACTCTATATAAATTACCTGTAAAACATTGATTCTTTTGTCCTTTTAATTTAAATTAATACCTGTAAAAATAATTGAATACCTGTTAATAAATCTTTCTTTAAAAATAAATGTTTGTTTAAATTTGAATTTGAATTATTACTATCTTTAGTACTATTATTATAAGTGCGTTTAACGAGGGATAATGTGCTTTCCTATAAGCACGCACAATCTCGTATCTAAGTTGAAAAATCTGTGCTGCAAATCCGACAATTCATCGATCGTCATAGTAATATAAAATTAAACTGACGATTATCAGTAAATTATCAAAAAAGAATTATAATTTATCAAACCATATTTAATCACCACACTTTCCAATCGTTCTAGCGGGCTATGATATTATACGAAATTATTCTAGTATCCCATCATTTATTACAAAAAAAATAAAAAATAAAAACATACATTTAATACTATTATTCAAACAATAATACTATCCATACGCATCAAAAAAAAGTTCCTAGTATTACTTGGGATATAAAAAACAGCGCTAAATACCAACTATTAAAAACACATTTTTACTTAGTCTCATTTATATTATCTTAAAAAAATGATATAATATCTTTCGACAAATTAAATTGGAGGTAACATTATGGGAAGAATGAAAAGTGTAAAAACAATCAATAAGGACTTAAAGGATGCTCTAAAAGGATACAATGATGGTCAGGATATAGCATGTTACGAGAAATATATATACTTAATCTTATTCTATCGTTTTCTTTCTGAAAATATAGTTAGCTATGTTAAAACTAACTTCGATATAGATTACGCAAAAACAAGTAACGAAGAAGCTGAAGCATATAAAACTCATGTACAAAGTAATAAAGATTACTTTATATTTCCAGAAGATCTATTTCAAAATATTGTATCAAAAGAACTAAATAGTAGTCGTTTAGATTCTACATTAAATTCAGTGTTTAAGAATATCAAGCAATCTTCTAAATATGAAATATGTGAAATCTTTAGAAACATAGATACTGAATCAGAAACCATTGGAATTAGTCAAAATAAAAGAAGTAATATATACTCAACTATATTGAAAGCCATATCTGAAATTGATTATGATATTAATAAATCAAACTATGACTTATTTGGCAATATCTTTGAGTTCTTATTAAATAATAAGGACACGAATAATAATATGAGTCTTAAGAATGGGATATTTTATACTCAACCATCGATAGTTAAATTGTTGAAAAGAATAGCAGACCAATACATTCCTAATCCTAGTAATATCTACGATCCTACTTGTGGAAGTGGTTCACTATTAACTGAATATGCAAAATATAATAATACTATACCTTTCTTTGGTAAAGAATTAAATGCAATACCAGCAATGCTATGCCGAATGAATATGATAATACATAATGTCAAAGACTTTAATATAACTCAATGTGATACATTACAAACATATGATAAAGAAGAAAAAGAAAAGTATGACTTAATATTTGCTAACCCACCTTTTGGAATAACTTGGAACAAGACATCATTAAGAAAAGATGATGAAAGGTTTAATAACAAACCGCTTCCTAATAAAGAGTTAGCAGATTGGGCATTTATATACCATATTATATATACGTTAAATAATAAAGGATTAGCATTAACAATTGATACACCACATATGTTATCTAGAGGAAATTCTGAAGAAACTGCTGTAAAAAAATATTTAGTCGACAACAATCAAATAGATACTATAATATTACTGCCACGAAAGATGTTTTTAAGAACTGATACTGGTACATGTCTATTTCTATTTAGAAAGAACAAAACAGATAATAATGTATTATTTATTGACGCTGGTAATATATGTACAAAAAATAGTAATCAAATAACTTTTAGTGATGACAACATAGATAACATTCTAGCACTTATATTAAATAGAAAAACTATAGACAATCTATCTTACGTAGCAACTCCAGAAGAAATAGCAGAACATAATTATTCGTTAAACATTTGCGATTATATAAACTATAATAAAGAGTATTCATTTACAATAACAGAGGATGTATCCCTATCAGATTTCATCTATGAAAATGAAGAAGAAAGCAATTATAAATTACGCATGAAATACGATGCAAGTATCAAAAAAGTAAATAAATGTATATCTAATATTCTCGAAGAAGTAAAACAGAATAATGATATTAAAATGTGTCCATTAGATGAAATTGCAGATATAACATATGGTTCTAAAATTAAAGATATGAAAATAGATACTAATGACAGTTTCCCATACCGCTATATTACAACAAAAGAAATACAAAATGGCTCAGTTATAGAAGATCATCCTATAATGTATATTAAAGAAAATAAAAGCATTCATACAGAAAGAGTAAGAAAAGAAGATTTGGATGAATTCATTAATAAAGGTAAACTTAAAAAGAATGACATATTGTTTGCAATTTATTCAAAAGGTACTAAAACAGCAATAGTTCATGAACCTAATTTTATATTCTCTGATGGAGTAATTCGCCTAAGACCTTATACGGATATAGAAAACTATGTATCACCTATATACCTAAGATATGTATTGGAATCGGAATATTTTGTAGAAAAAATTAACAAGAGTATTAAAAGATACTATAATAATACCGCTTCACCTACATACTATATTAAACTTGAAGATTTTAAGCCATTAACAATTCCAGTTATTCCATTAGAAGCACAAAATAAAATTTGTTTATTGTTAGAACTAATCGAGATAAAGTATACCGAACTAAAATTAGCACTTCAAAGAGAAATGGAGGTATATCAAAATAAGTATTACAATAATACTAAAAAAATATTTAACGATATAACAGAATAATAAAGGAAAGAGAGAGCCTCTTTCCTTTTATATTGTCTATCTACTACTCTTCGTATATGCTTCAATAGCGTTAATTATATACTCTTCAATGTAACGCTTATCTCTTTTAGTTAATTCATAAGGTAAAGCCTGTTCTATCTTCTCTCTATTAAATGATATTTTCTCGTGTTGATTCCCCTTTTCTTCTGATAATATACTTTCTAGCATGTCAGCGTTTAGTTGTTTTAACTCACTTAACTTCCTTATTCTTATTGTTTGTGCATGAGAAGGACTTAAATCATCATAAATCATAGTTGAATAAACCAGCATCTGTTCATCCTTATTTAAGTAAGACAACTCTACTGCCGGCTTTATACCCATAGTAATATTATGCTTATCATTAAATCTTGCTGTGTTATCAACTATCTTTAATAATTCAGGAATCAAATAAGTTAATCTAATGAATCTATATATTTGTGTCTTAGTATCATTAATGCCATTTACCGACTTTGTTCCCTTAGGGAACGAAGTGTCTAATTTCTTTCCTTGGTGCTTCATAGCATCCATTTTCATCTTATAAGCAAAAGCCCGTTCACTAGGCAATATCTTCTCCCTTTGAAGATTAGAATCAACCATAAATATAATAGCTTCATCATCAGTTAAATCTTTAACACAAGCATCTACTTCATCTACACCATTAACCTCTAATGCCTTTAATCTTCTATGACCAGACACCATCTCATATTTACTCCCTTTTGTTCTAACTACTACTGGATTTAGTAAACCATTATCTTTAATACTCTGAGCTAGTTCTCTCAATGAAGTATCTACTTCCACAATAAAGGGATGATCCTTAAAAGACTCTATATCAGTAATCTTAATCTTTTTTAACTCACTCATCTCTATCACCTAGAGAATAAGTTATCTTCCACTCAATATAATCAGAATATTTAATCTCTCTTCTCTTTCTCCTCTTCCTTATTTTATCCCACTCACCAATAAACGTATTAAGAATGCTTAGGAATGTTTCATCTCCAGTAGATACTTCGGATAAGTCAAAATGATAATTAGGTATCAATTCCTCTAGCCATAATAAAGTATAGATTAAATCTATCGGCTCCTTATAATTATATTGCTTAATTGCCTCATAACTAACATTTAATAATTCAGCTATCTTCTTGGTTCTTGATATATTAGGATTTCTATCACCCTTTTCATATCTTGTCATAGTACGTCTTCTATTATCACCAGTAGCTCCTAATAAACCAGATATCTCATCTTGAGTTTTAGATCTAAACTGCCTAACAAAAGCAATACGAGAGCCTTGCGATAAATCTCTTAAAATCGGCCTAGAATACATCAATTTCATTAGTAAATACCTCCTATTATTCGTCGCAGAATATCATCAAAAAAGACTAAATCAGTGAATATATGCAATTATATATTCAGATTTAGTCTCTAATCTTATATTATGCTTAACAAATAATTTGGTATTAACTCGACAATCCTAAGTATTATCGGCTATTATAAGTTCCTCCCATTTTTGATAGCGGCTTGTGCTGCAGCAAGTCTTGCTATCGGAACTCTAAATGGCGAACATGAAACATAATCAAGTCCAACACTTTCACAAAATTCTACACTAGCAGGATCTCCACCATGTTCACCACAGATTCCTAAATGAATATCTGGACGAGTACTGCGACCCTTTTCTACTGCCATTCTTACTAATTGGCCAACACCATCAATATCAATTTTAGCAAAAGGATCTGATTCAAAAATACCAGTACTATAATAATCATTTAAGAACTTACCAGCATCATCTCTTGAAAAACCATAAGTTAATTGAGTTAAATCATTTGTTCCAAAAGAGAAGAACTCTGCTTCTTTAGCAATTCTATCTGCAATTAAAGTTGCTCTTGGAATTTCAATCATTGTTCCAACGCTATAAGTAATATCACTATTATTCTCTTTAATTATGGCATCTGCAGTTTCACAAACTATATTTTTAACAAATTGCAATTCTTTTTCGTCTCCGATTAACGGAATCATTATTTCTGGTGAAACTTTAATTCCTTCTTTCCCTACATTTATGGCAGCTTCAATAACTGCTCTTGTTTGCATGCGAGCAATTTCTGGGTAAGTCACCGCTAAACGACAGCCTCTATGTCCCATCATAGGATTAAATTCTTTTAAAGAATCAACTCTATTTTTTAGTGTTTCAAAACTAATTCCTAAAGCCTCAGCTAAAGGTTTAATATCTTCATCAGTATGTGGTAAAAATTCGTGTAAAGGAGGATCTAAATAACGAATTGTAACACTATATGGCGCCATAGCTTTAAATAATCCTTCAAAATCTTCTCTTTGATAAGGTAATATATCTTCAAGCGCTGCCTCTCTTTGCTCTAAAGTTTCAGCTGTAATCATTTTACGGAAATTAAATATTCTAGATTCTTCAAAGAACATATGCTCTGTACGACAAAGTCCAATTCCTTCAGCGCCAAATTTACGAGCTTGCAAAGCATCTTTAGGAGTATCAGCATTAGTTCTAACTTTAAGTCTTCGTGTACTATCAGCCCAAGACATAAACGTTTCAAAATCGCCGCTTATATTTGGTTCTTCTGTTTTAATTAAACCATCATACACTTTTCCTGTTGAACCATCTAAACTTATTTCATCACCTTCATGATATACTCTACCAGTTCTAGTAGTCAAAGTATTTTCTTCTTCATTTATTGAAAGTTCTCCACAGCCAGACACACAGCATCTACCCATACCACGAGCTACAACCGCCGCATGGCTAGTCATACCACCACGTATAGTAAGTATACCTTCTGCATGATTCATACCTTCAATATCTTCTGGTGAAGTCTCAAGTCTAACCAAAATAGTTTTCTCACCTGCTTTAGCATGTTCCGTAACACTTTCAGCTGTAAAATAAATCTTACCAGCTCCTGCTCCTGGAGATGCTGCTAAACCACTAGCTATAACTTCACCATTTTTTAAAGCTGACTCATTAAACATTGGATGTAATAAACTATCTAATTGTTTTGGTTCAACTTTAAGTAATGCTTCTTCTTTCGTAATCATTCCTTCATTTACTAAATCAACTGCTATTTTTAAAGCTGCTGTTGCTGTTCTTTTACCATTTCTAGTTTGCAACATAAATAGCTTACCATTCTCAATCGTAAATTCCATATCTTGCATATCTTTATAATGTTGCTCTAAAATATTAGCAATTTTAGCAAATTCAGCATATACCTCAGGCATAACATTCTCTAAGGTTGAAATAGGTTCTGGAGTTCTAATACCTGCTACAACATCTTCTCCTTGAGCATTAATTAAATATTCACCATATAATTTTGCTTCACCTGTAGCAGGATTTCTTGTGAATGCCACGCCAGTTCCAGATGTTTCACCAAGATTACCATATACCATTTCTTGTACATTTACTGCTGTTCCCCAAGATCCAGGAATATCATTCATTCTTCTATAATATATAGCTCTATCATTATTCCAACTTCTAAAAACTGCTGTTACAGCTTCAATTAACTGAACACGAGGATCTTGGGGAAATTCTTCTCCTGCAATATCTTTATATATCTTTTTAAATTCTTCTGTAACTTCCACCATATCTTGCTCTGTTAAATCTGTATCAAATTGAGCACCCTTAGCTTCTTTAATTTCATCTAAACGACGTTCAAAACTTGATTTTGGATAACCTTTAACAACATCTGCAAACATCTGAATAAATCTTCGATATGAATCATAAACAAATCTCTTATTATTAGTAGATTCAGTAAATCCTACAGCCACTTCATCATTTAAACCTAAATTTAATACTGTATCCATCATGCCTGGCATTGATGCTCTAGCTCCACTACGTACACTAACAAGTAAAGGATTAGTTTTATCACCTAATGTTTTACCAGTAATATCTTCTAATTCTTTTAATTTAGCATATATTTCTTCTTTAATAGATTCATCAATTACTTCTTTATCCTCATAATATTTATTACAAGCCTCAGTTGTAACTGTAAATCCTCTTGGAACTGGAAGTCCAATCGAAGTCATTTCCGCTAAATTAGCGCCTTTTCCTCCTAATAAATTCTTCATGTCTCTATTACCTTCTGAAAAAAGGTACACATATTTTTTCGCCATATATCCTCCTTTAATGGTTCTAACTTGATTATAACAAATGTCAATCATTACCACAACATAAGTATTATAATTTGACAAAACTTATACAAAAAAGGCAGATTTCATCACAATGATTCATAAAGCAATTGATACAAACTATTTTCTACACATACTACCATAAAAAAACTGATAATCTCAAAAATTATCAATTTATATATTAGAAATACTTCCTCTTTTATATTCTTCACATAATCTATCTAAATCATTTATAAAAGAATCTATTTCTTCTTCACTTGTAAGTCTAGCTCCACTCGCATATTTATGCCCACCACCATTATATTTAGCTGCTGTACTATTAACTATTGGCCCATGAGACCTAATACTAACTTTATAAGCTTTATTTTTAGCATCTTCTGTAATAAAAGTCCATACTATTACTTCTCTAATAAAATTAAAACTATTTATTAAATTAGATGGAGTTGCTAAATCTACATTATATTCTTTTATTATACTATTTGGAATAACTATATAACCTAAACCATTATCCGTAACTTTCATATTTGTCGATAAAAACCCTTGAAAGCGCACTTCATCTAAACTTCTATCGTATAAATAATTATATAATGAAGTAAATTCGAGTTTACTTTTCACTAAAAGCTCATGCATCACTCTAAATGTTTTTGGCGTTGTATAGCTAAGCAAAAATCTATCACTATCTGAGACTACACCTAAATATAAATTACCCGCTATTTTAGTATCTAGTTTTAATGGCGATTTTAAAATTAGCTCTGCTATCATCTGGCAAGTGGAACAAGCAGTTTCATCAGTCCAATCAACTTTTCCTTTAACATCTTCTGCTGGATGATGGTCAATCTTCATAATTTCCTTATATTTTAAACCATCTATTCCATCTACCCTATGAATATTAGGGACATCTAACACTATTAGCAATGAACCAGCATACTTATCATTATCTATTTTATCTAAAATACCATAATACTTAAATTTTGAAACTCCAAGCCCTACTGCCACAACGTCTTTATTAGGAAAAGTTAGTCTAATAGAATCTCTAAGAGCTGTTTGACTAGCTATGGCATCTGGATCAGGTCCTACATGCCTTGCTATCACAATTTTGTCATATTCTTTTATTTTTTTATATATTTTTTTTATCACATTATTATTAATTTTAAACACCTACTCTGTAACCAACTTAAATGTATCTAAAGCTATCATTAGTTCTTCATTTGTCGGCACTACAAATACAGGAATAGTTGAATCATCTCTAGAGATCACTCCTTCTGTTATATCTAAATAACTTGCAGTTTCCATATTTCTTTTTTCATCTAAATAAACACCTAAACAAGCTAATTTTCTAATTACATCATCTCTAAACTCTCTAGCATTTTCTCCTACACCTGCAGTAAATACAATCGCATCTACTTTTGTTTCTAATTTAACGTAATACATTGCTATATAATTTACAATTTTATTAATATACATATTATTAGCTAACTCACATCTATAATCACCATCATTTATTCCATCTTCAATATCGCGATGATCACTAAATCTACCACTTACACCAAATAAACCACTTTGTTTATTAAACATATTATCTACTTCTTCAATAGAAGCACCACTTTTTTTCATATAATATGGTATAAATGAATAATCTATATCTCCACAACGAGTTCCCATAATTAAACCAGCATTAGGAGTAAAGCCCATACTAGTATCAATACTTTCATTATCTTTAATACAACATAAAGATGCTCCACTTCCAATATGACAACTAATTAAATTAACTTTATCTTTCCCTAATTTTTCTTTCATTACTTTAGTTATATATTTATGACTAGTTCCATGAAAACCATATTTTCTAATTTGATAGTCCTCATATAAAGAATAAGGTATTCCATATAAGAATTCTTCTTCCTTCATAGTTTGATGAAAAGCAGTATCAAAAACACAAACCATAGGAGTATTTGGAAGTGCTTCTCTAAAAGCTCTAATTCCTAAAACATGAGCGGGATTATGTAGAGGGGCTAAACTAGAGTTTTCATCAAGATAATCAATAACCTCATCATCAACAATTACACTTTTAGTATATCTTCCGCCATGGACAATTCTATGTCCTACGCCATCAATCTCATCTAAAGATTTAATAATCTTATTCTCAAGCAATTCCTTAATTAATAATTCAATTGCCACTTTATGATCCTTCATTTCTGCTTCTTTACCTATTTTAGAACCATTTATTTTTATAGTATAAATACCACCATTTAAACCTATTTTTTCAAAATTTCCACTAATCAATTCTCTTTCTTCTGGTAAACTTATTAAATTAAATTTTAATGAAGAAGATCCTGCATTAACTGTTAATATTTTCATAATATCTCTCCTTATAACCTTTATTATACAAAAAAAAAGATAATTTTACTATCTTTTTTTAATTTTTAATAAAATTTTACTAATTAAGATCTTGCTTGACCAATTTCTCGACTATAAGATACCGCTAAAGCCAATAGATATTCACTTTTTCCTAGCAATTCTAAATTTATTAAATTTTCAGGCAAAGTATTAACTCTAAACTTGCCCACATTTATAATTTCATCAATTAAATCTGAAGAAACACTTTTAACAATTACTACTATTTCTTCTTCTGTTGAAACAGCGACAGTATCCCAAAAACAAATCGCAAAAGATTGAAATAATTGCTGATTAAATAATTGGTCATTAAAAGATAAACTTAATCTCACATTAAACATTAATTCTAATAAAGCTGCCACTTTATCTTTATAAGAAACAACACCAAAGCTATATTCTTGAAGTTTATCTAAAACAGCAAATTGATTACTTGAAGATAATACTTGTCTTAAAGTTCCTTCTAATTTATAAAGTTCTAAAACTAATTTAGGACCACGATATGCGCCTTGTAGCACTGCTAATCGATTTGAAACAAGAAATCGTTTGTCTTGAGGTAAATATAAAATAATTTTATTAATATTATTAATAGATTCTCTACAATTATAAATTTGTTCTGGACTTTCAGTTTTTGTTTGTTGCTTTTTGGCATTATCTTTTTCTAATCTCTTTTGCTTTTCTTCTTCTGCTAAAACTCGTTCTTTTTCAGTAATTAGAAGAAATATTTTTTCCATAGCATTATCTAATTTATTAATAATATTATTATACTGAGAGTTTTCACTATTTAAAGTTTTATACCCTGATCTTGCAACTAAACCACTAAAAACAGCTCCCATAGGCAATATAACCGCCAGCGGAACACTAGATAAAGCGCCTAAAGCTACAACTAAACTAAACACTCCTCCAAAAGCTAACCCATTTAAAATCTTCATTTTTTTATTTTTTCTTTTACAATTACTTTCAAATATTTTTAATAATTGGTCACATTTATCTATAATAAGTTTTAATTGTAAATCACTAAATAATGTAATATTATCATTCTCAATACAACTTAATAAATCTTCTAATGTTTCACAATCTAAAAACTTGCGAATAGGTTTCTCAAATTCTTCTCTAGTTATTCCTGACTGTTTTAAATAATTAGCAATTTTATTTTCTAATGTTTCCGGTGTTAGCCATAATTGATAAAGGATTGTAGTTTCTCTATTTTTCAACATATTTAATACCTCCACTCATATGAGGTATTATACTATCACACAATTTATGTCATGTCAATTTCTAATCACCTAAATATTTCCACTTAGCAACTAAAGTCATATCTGAAATAATAGGCTTACTAAAATCAAACTCTTTATTATGATAAAACCACCCAATAAATTGATAATTCTCTTTAAAAGGCTCAGGTATATTTTGAGCAATGTCTCCTTCTGCTACTTCTTTATCTTCTATTTCACCGCCACCCAAACTATCAAACCTTATAATATATTTTTTATTATCTGCTAATTCCCATTTTGCTACTAAAGTAATATCTTTACTAACACGAAAATTATCATCTATAATCTCATTCTCTAAAATCCATCCTACAAAGCGATAGCCTTCTTTGGTTGTTTTTGGTAATGCATTTATCACATTTTCTTCTTTAATCTGTAATGACTCTACTTTTGACCCTCCATTAGAATCAAATTTAACTTTATAAGTTGGTTTCCCCAAAACTGTTACTGCAAAATAACCAATTCCTGCCAATAAACCTAAAAATACTATCCATAATCCCATTGTTCTAAATTTCATAAATATCACTACTATTATTATCAGCGCTTTAATATAATTTATACCATCAATCTATCTTCTACTTATATTTAAAACCAAGCCCACACTAAGCATTGAAACTAAAAGCGAAGAACCTCCATAACTAAAAAATGGTAAAGTTACTCCGGTAACAGGAATCAAACCAACTACAACTGCCAAATTAAGACCTGCTTGAATAAATATCCCAAAAGCCAAACCAAAAGCCAAATACTTTTTAAATAAATCATTAGAGCTCATTGCTACTTTTAACATTCTATAAAAAATTAAAAAGAAAAAACTACATACAATAATTACTCCCATAAAACCAAATTCTTCACTAATAATTGAAAAAATAAAATCTGTTTGTGGCTCAGGCAAATAAAAATGTTTTTGTCTGGAATTCATAAAACCCTGACCTAATAAACCACCTGGACCAATAGCATATAAACTTTGAATAATTTGATATCCCGAACCTAAAGGATCACTCCACGGATTTAAAAAAGATATAATACGAGCCATGCGATATGGTGCCGCAATAATAAGTCCTACTATTCCTAAAATTCCTAACAATCCCAATTTTACAAAAAAAGATATTTTAAGTCCTGAAATAAATATTAAACAAATAAGTGTAAGTGTAATAACCATTGCCGTTCCAAAATCAGGCTCTAACATTATCAATAGAAAAAATACACCTATTACTAAAAAAATAGGAAGTGCTCCTTTTTTTATATCTTTCATATTTTTCTGATTTCGTGAAAGATATTTTGCTGTATATATAATTAATCCTATTTTAGCAAATTCACTAGGCTGAATTCCTAGGCCTCCAATTCCAAACCAACTTCTAGAACCATTTCTAACAGAACCAATTCCTGGAATTAAAACTAAAATTAATAATATTAAACAAACTCCTAAAATTAAATTAGCTTTCTTTTTTAAAAATTCAATATCCATTTTTGAAGATATTAAAAGTATAACTATTCCGACTATAAAAAATAAACTCTGATGTTTTACATATTTTAAAGCATCATGAAATTTAAATTCTGCCCAAATCGAACTAGCAGAATATATCATTGTAATTCCAAAAACACTAATTATAATAACAGCTATCAATAAAACATAATCAAATTTCTTCTTGTCCATAACTCCACCTATTAATATTTATTACAAAGAAAAAAATGTAGAACTACTATACATTTTTAAATATTAAAGATAGGCTTTATTAACCAAATTACTCAAATAAAAAAATGAAGTATTAACTTCACTTATAACCATACACCATATGTTATAGCAGCCATAGCTAAAATTAAACCAGCTACCCAAAAATAACGTACAATATCTTGTTCATTTAATCCTACAACTTCAAAATGATGATGTAAAGGCGCCCTTTTAAATACTTTTTTATTAAACTTTCGAATAGCAATAATTTGAATTAAACTACTAAGTGTTTCAATTACAAATATTCCCCCAATAAGAGCCAAAGATAATTCATGTCGTGTAAGAATAGCAATTGTAGCTAAAGCCGCTCCTAAAGATAAGGAACCTAAATCTCCCATAAAAACTTTAGCTGGATGTGCATTAAATACTAAGAAACCTAATAAAGAACCCGCCAAAACAAAGGAAAATATCGCAATCTCTTGATATCCAACTAACCAACCTGTATTCCAAGCAATAATTCCAAAAGCAAAAAAAGCAATTGCACTAAGTCCCCCAGCTAAACCATCTAAACCATCTGTAATATTAACAGCATTACTAGTTCCAACCAATAAGAATAATATAAATAAACCAAAAGTCCACCCAAGAGGAATATTAATACCTAAACTTGTAATAACTAAATCAGACTTTCCACCATTACTCATAAATATATAGAAAAAAATTAAAGCTATAAGCATCTGTACTAATAATTTACTAACTATAGTTAAACCTTTATTATTATGAAATTTAATTTTTAAATAATCATCTACAAAACCTAATATTGCATAACTAACAAAAACAAAAATCAAAATAATTAAACTATGAGTTATTTCTATACTTCCATTAATATAAAGTAAAAATAAAGCAATTAAAGTAGGTATAATAAATATTAATCCTCCCATGGTTGGAGTACCCTCTTTTTTTAAATGTCTCTCACCAATATAATGGCTAACATACTGGCCAATATGAAATTTTCTAAAAATAGGAATCAAAACTAGTCCTGTAACTATTGCTAAAATAAACCCCAATAAGATAGCCATTGCCGCCTTAGCAAGTATTAACATAACCCACCTCTTTCTTTTAATAATTATACTACATATTAAGAAAAATTCCTGCAATTAATAAATCATTTGACATTTTTTTCACAATCTAGCCTAAAAGTATTTTTATTGTTCCCGTTTCTTCTACATAATATTCACTTTCTGGCGATTGATATATAACAGTATCACCAGACCCTGAATATTCCACTTTAAAGCCTTTTAATACCTTTTTAGCTTCTTCTTTACTTAATCCTATCACATTAGGCATTTTAACATATTTAACATCTAACCAAGTATATTCTCTAGGCATTGTCTCCAAACTTGGTTTTATATCTAGAATCTCAATTGCAGAATTTAAAACACTCTTAGCTATAGGTGCTGACACTACACCACCAAACTGTGTCACTCCCTTAGGATTATCTATTGCAACATAAACAGCTATTTCTGGTGAATCAGCAGGCATAAAACCAATAAAAGACAAAATATAATTTCCACTCAAATACTTACCATCTTTAACTTTTTGAGCAGTTCCTGTTTTTCCGCCTACCCTATAATTCTCAATATAAGCATTTTTTCCTGAACCGTTAGCTACTACACTCTCTAATGCATGTCTAACTAACTTACTAGTTTCACTACTAATTACTTGTCTTACTTTTTGCGGGTTTATTTTTTTTATTAAACTATTAGTTTCACTCTCTAAAAAGCTTCCTACAATATAAGGTGTATATAATGTTCCACCATTAATAGCTGCCGATACTGCTCTAATTTGTTGAATAGGTGTTACACTAATTCCTTGACCAAAGCTTGTTGTTGCTAATTCTACTGGGCCCATCTTATTTATATCAAATAAAATTCCCGATGATTCTCCATTTAAATCTACCCCTGTTTTATTACCAAAACCATATTTATCAATATAACTCATTAATTTTTCTGTGCCAAGAGTATTACCTATATGCACAAAGCCTGGATTACAAGAATTTTCTACAACCTGCAACATTGTTTGTGAACCATGACCTCCAGCCTTCCAACAGTGAATAGTAGCTCCATCTACATTTATTGCTCCGCCATCATGAAAAGTATCTTCAAATAAATTAATAGTTTTTTCTTCTAAAGCAGCTGATAACGTAATTATTTTGAATGTACTTCCTGGCTCATAAGTCATCCAAATAGGAAGATTTCGATTAATAACTTCTGTTTTATATTTCTGATAATCATTACTATTAAAATTAGGTCTACTTGCCATTGCTAATATTTCACCTGTATTAGGATTCATCGCCATAATTAATGCTTGTTCTGGATTATATTTAGCAATTGCATTATCTAACTCATTTTCTATTGCCATTTGTAAATCCATATCAATCGTAAGTTGCAAAGTAATACCACTAGTTGGAGCTTCATAAACTTCTGTTAATTCTAATTTATTACCTTTTCCATCCGAAAAATATTTTATCGCTCCATCAGCACCTGTTAAATAGTCATCATAATATAATTCCAATCCTGATAAACCCTGATTATCAATACCTACATAACCTAAAACATGAGATAAAACTGTCTCATAAGGATAATAACGTTTACTCTCTTTTAAAAGATAAACCCCATCATAACCTAATTTATTAATCTTTTCTGCTATATCATAGCTAAGTCTTCTTCCCTCAGGATGCACTCTTTCTATTGAAGTCGACTTAGTTACATGTAAAAGCATATCTTTATAATCTGAATCAAGAATTTCTGCTAAATCTTTAGCCACTTTCTCTGGCTCTTTTATTTGACCTGGTACAACAACTAATGATACAGTAGTTAAATTACTAGCAAGCACCTTACCATTGCGATCTACTATTAAACCACGATCAGCCTTTATTGGTAATTCTCTACTCCATAATCCTTCTGCTAAACTATTTAATTTTTCATAACTAAATACCTGTATATAAAAAACTTTTATAATTATAGCTATTAAAATAATTATACATATTAAAAAGACAAATCTCATTCGATCATGAACTTCACTAAAAAACATATAATCACCTAAAAAATAATATGCTAATTAAAAAAAAATAGAAGATTTTAACTTCTAGTTTCTGAATTTATTTTATCATAAGAAAATAAACAATTTTCTAAACTATTTATTTCTGATGCAGAATAATAACTATTATATATTATCGCATAAAATATATCTAAATTTGTAGTTCCTAAAAACTTTGCTAAATTTCTCTGCAACCTATTAATTGAAACATAAACATCTCCTATTAATAAAACATAAGGATTTACTTTATACGGAATTAAAATATTTGGCAAGCCTATTTCCTGATTTTGACCATTATATAAACAAGGAATTTCATCTTTTAACATTAGATTACCTATTTGAACTAACAAATCACTATCTACAACAGGTTTAATATTACTATTAACATCTATATTTAATCTTTCTAAAACTCTTTGCCTATTTATTTCTGCTAAACTTAAATTTAAAATATCTAGACAAGTCAATTCTTCATAACGACCCATTTCAATAACCATATCAATTTTATCCGCCAAATCTAAATCCTTTAAAAAATCAATATGAGTAGTTGCTTTATCTATCTTTAAACCATATTGCATTAAAATATTTAAATTATTTTGGATATCATTAGAAAATAATATATCTAAATCATCTGGATAGTTATAAATTTCTATTTCATAAAACTCTAATAATTCTATGTTTGCAACTATTCTTTCTAAAATATTATTATCACCCAAAACTATACAAGGGTACTTACAAACAAATCTTTTTGTTAAATACTTATCTGCTATTAACTTCTCTATTGTGTTAAGCTTATCACTTGCTATTTTAACAAACATTTCCCATGAAAGAACTATCTTAAGATTATCTAATCGTTTTAAAATATTTTCTACCACTTCATAATCTAAGTTTTCAATATATTCTTTTTCTGAACTAGTAGCTTTATTATAATCATAACCATATTTACCAAATAAAACTTCATAGTTTTGCCTAACTTTTCTTTCTAAAGAATTTAAATCATTTTCTAAAGCTTCATGTATCCTTAGATTATGTGCCAAAATATAATCTACAATTTTTTCTCTTAATTTAATAGGAGCTAAGCTTAAAATAGTATCAATATCTGTAATTTCCTTAGATGAACTTAATAAAGATACTAAAAGATCTATTTCAGAATTCCTTGTTGTTTCTCTCTTACATGATGCATTATAATCTTTAATAATTCCTCTATAAGCTCTGTTTAAATATTCTAAATAATCGACAACATATTTTTCTTCACTACTTGTTGTCAATCTAGACCTAAACATTCTATTTATTTCTTTTTCATTATAATAAATATATTTCTCGCTTAAATCCATTATCGTTTTATAAAAACGCAAAGCCACAAGCAAACTATCAAGTAAAATTTTACAAGAATCAGTGACTTCATAAAGAAGCTCTGGATATTTATTTAATAATTCTAAAAAAGTATAAATTGTAACTGGTTTTAATCTTTTAAACCCCAAACCAAAAAGTTCTAACTTCCCAACTACTGGCTTATTAAGACTTGCCATAACTTCCATCCTAAAAGCTTCATCATCTGAAAGTAATGCTATTGCTTTTATAACTTCTGCATTTTTAGGATTAGAAAACAAATCTTTATATTTTTCCATAACTTCCTGTGCTTTAGAGATACTATAAGGATTAGATAAATAAATCATACTAGTCATAACATCATAAAAACTAATCTTTTTAATTTCGCCAAAATTATGTGAAGGATATTTTTGAAAAAAAGCTTTAAAATAAGTCTTTACAAGTTCAATACTCTCATCAAAAATATCACTAGATGACGATTTTTTTGATTTAAGCTCGACTATTATTTCTTCTAACATTAGGATCTACCCCCCCCCCATAGCAATTTTCTCTTTTTTCTAATAAAGCAAATATATCTTCTAAATATTTATCATGCTGAGCTAAAAAATCTTCATTATCTACTAATGATAAATATTTATCTTTAACTACCATATATTGATTATTTCGATGAGTTAAACTATGATCATAATTATTACTATTATAGATTTTTTTTACTACTCCATCAATTACAATAATGGTATCATTATTAAGAAAATCAAAGAATAATCTTACATCCTGAAATCGTAATTCAAAAAAATCTACAGAAATAAATCTCTTTAGCCTTTTAAATTTTCCACGTTTTAAAAGACTCAATAATAATTTAAACTTATAATAATATTCAGGTGCCATTTTTCTCAAAGATTCATAAGGAACGACATTGCCATTTTTTGAGGTTAAAAATAACAATTTAAACTCTTTTTCGCAAAATTCTTCAATATCCTCTTCCATTTCTAAATCATCTAGAATTTCTATCTTTCTTTCAATAGTAGCCATTAACAAAAAAACTTCTTCCTTCTCTCTTTCGCTTTGACAACTAAACCGTAATTTACTATAATCTAAAAGCTCTTTATAAAGTAGAAGCTTTAATCTATCAATAATACCTTGATATCCTAAAGCTTGACCTTTTATAATATCTCTAAATTTTAAAGTTGCTTCTTCATCACTCATAGAGTCTATATTTATACTTAATATTGCATGAAATAACTCTAAAATATTATGGCTTATTATAGCTTCTTCCTTTTTTATTTCTAATCTTGGAACAACAAATTGAGGTTTAACTTCAACACTGCTAACAGTATGCTTTAAATCATCTATTTTGCGTTCTACTTCTTTAGCTGCTAACAAATTAGATTTTATTAATGCAATTTTTTCTTCCAAAGAATCATCTTGTGTAGGACTCTTAAAATAATTACTTTTTTCCATAAAAAAATCCCCAATCTCTTGGGAATTATTATAGCAACTCTTAATTATAAAGTCAATTTATCCTATATTATTTCTTTCTTTCATAATTCGTTCAAAAGTATCAAAATCTTCTTTACTTAGCCATACTGGAAAATAAGGCAATACCTTCAACATTTCTTTATACAAAACCTCATCATTTTCTGCAATAGCTTTTAATTCTTTAGTATTATGTATCTCTATTCCAGTATAAGTGACTAACTTGTTTATAATTTTATCAATGGATTCAGTTTGTAAATATCTCTCTAAGAAACTTAAAAACTGAAATATTGGCTCCTTAAACAAATTTATCTTATACTTTCCAATACTAATTATTTCTTCTAACCTATAATTTTTTTTAGTAAATATTAATTTAAATCCAATTATATCTTTATAAAATAAATTTTCCAAAGAAACTACATAATATTTACCTAAATGTCTTTTAATTCTTACTATATTTTTAAATTTTAAACTACTATTTATATAAGATTTTAATGATTTAACATCAAATTTAGTATTATAATCATTTAAAAGCTCCACCATTTTAGTTACTGATAAAGCATTATAAATTCTAACAAATCCTACTATTGCACTATCAATAATATCATACCAAGAATATTCTTTTTCATCATAAACATTAATAGCCATTTTTACATAATTAATTAAATCCTCTGGAATATAAAACTTATCATCTTCCATAATTAAGAAATTCTTTTTCAAATTTTCAAATAACAAATATTCTATATATCCATCATTTTTAACTATTTCTTCTTCAAATACTAAACTCTTTAAAATACTAATTTCTTCTACACTAGACATTCTAAGAATAATCTCTGGATCTTCATAATAACTATTTAAAATCTCATTATACATTACAGCTTTCGTAACACTTTTATACTTTTTATAATTTTTAACTATTTTTTTATAGAATTCATAAACTACTTCTTTTTTTGTTTTATCAAATAGGTCTTTTAAGCTCATCATTTATATTCCTCTATAAGTCTCTTATGTATTCCAGGTTCTACAACATTAATAGCATTAATAGCATTTTCTAAACTATTTTTAAAATTACCTTTATAAAAAGCATTTTCAGCCTTAATTAAACCTACTTCTACATCTTTATATATAGCTCTATATCTATTACCATATACTATAGCCATCTCAGCCATTTTGGCCGTCTTAATTGTTTCTTTAGTTGTGTTATAAACCTTTAATGTTAAATCTCTAGCTGTATCAACACGAGTATTTAAGGTCTTAATTGATATAGGTCTTTTATCAAGCTCTTTAATCATTTCAGTTATTGCCCCTGATGCCTCAGATAACTCTACATAAAAATTCTTCGGTGTAATAGGCAATTTATATTCCTTAATATTATTCTTAGCTTGCCCTAAAATTCTCTTTATTTCATCTAATTGCTCTCTAGCTCTTTTCTCATCTTCTTTTAAACTAGATAAACTTCTAAGCGTTTGATCTAACTTTTCCTCAGTCTTTGCCAAACTATTATTCAAAAGTTCCATTTCTTTGGCTAATCTTGAAAATGCACAATTTCCTCTTCTATGCATTTCAATTATGCGATTATAATCATCTTTAATCTCATCAATTTCATTTGCAATATCATCTAAAATTTTAATATCTTCATCAACTAAATCATAACTATATCTTAAATCATCCACTTTTTTATTTAATTCATTACTAATATTATTAAGCTTAGTTGTTTTAATAAGAATACTTCGTTGTAAATCCTCAAAAGTTCTTTTTGACAATCTTTCCTTATCAAAATTATGATATAAAGAGTCAAAATAATCTAAAATTGTTTTTAGCTCAAAAACACTATCTTCCAAATTTAAAACATTAAGTCTACCAAATACATCATTTATTTTCTTTTCAGCTTCTGTAACATTATAACTAATATTAAGATAATCTAAATTATATCCTTCTTTTATCATTTTATTAGATATTTTATCAATATCTAATATCTTAGCAGGTATAAGTTTTTTTCCCATAATTATAATTGAAGGAGCTTCTTCAATAACCACTTTTAAATTACCTACTGTATCATCAATAGCCTTAACTATTTTTCCAACCTCAGTATACTCATTATTATCCATAGCAGCCTCAAAAGCGCCAAATAACTTATCTACATTTTCAAATTGTAACATAAGAGGTTTCTCAACTTCATTATATTCTTCTTTATTAGAATTATATTTAGTTAAAATCATTCTATAATCAGCTTTTAATTTAGTAATAGTTTCCCTATTTTTTTCTTCACTTAAAGTAATTTCCTTTACTTCATCGAGTAAAAAATTTGACTTAGTTTTCACATATGCAATTTCTAACTCTAAAGCTGCAATCTTAGTTTTTAAACTCTGATAATCTTTATCTTGAAAAGCTTCCTCAATTTCAACCAAGGCATCAGTAATTTTAGGAACTTCTATTTCTTTTATCTCTTTTAATCTAAGACACCAATTATCATATTTCTTTTGCATTATGTCATTATTAATTAAAGCACCAACTTTATTAAGTTCCGACAAAATAGATGCCCCTACAATTAAATTTTTATCTCGTTCTAATGTAGTAATTTCATCCTTATATTTCTGTCTTTCCTTTTTATTAATCAAATTTAAAACGACAACTATAATTACAATCGTAAATATATAATATAATACCCCAATCAAAATAAATGTTGTTCTTGACATAACATTCACTTCCTATGATTACATTTTATCATAATAAGTATATATTTGTCGAGATATGCCTTCATATTTTTTTAATTTTCTAAACAAAAAAGAACTATAAAATTTATATAGTCCTATTTTTCACTTTCTTCTAACATTGTTGTAATAAATAAACCATAACCCATTTTAACATTATCTGTTATAACATGAGTTACTGCCCCTATTAATTTTCCATTCTGTACTATTGGCGAACCACTCATTCCTTGAACAATACCACCAGTCTCTTTTAACAATTTTTCATCTGCTATTTCAAAAGTAATATTTTTAATATCACTATTTTCATTTATTTTAATTATATTTATTTCAAATTCTTCTATTTCTTCATTCGAAAGAACTGTATATATTTTAGCAGGTCCAATTTTAACTTCCGATGAATCTGCTACTTCAATTAACTTACCATTTTCAAAATTATCATCATACCTACCATAAATTCCATATTTAGTATTTTTAGTTATATCACCATAATTTTTTCCATAATAAAACTTAGCATTTTTACTTCCTGGGGTTCCATCACGACTTTCTATAATATCTGTAATACTATTTTTAAATATTGTTCCTGTTTTAACCTCTATTATCTTAGAAGTATTTCCTTCAATAATTTCATGCCCTAATGCACCATATATCCTTGATTCTGGATCAATAAATGTTAATGTTCCTATTCCTGTAATACTATCTTTAACGTATAACCCTGTTTTAAACATATCATTTGCTTTTATTAACTCTAAAGTTGTTCTACTTTCTTTATTATTTCTTAAATAAGTAATTAATACCTCATTTTTATCATTCATGTTATTTTCAATCGCTTCTGTTAATTCAGCAATCGTATTAACAGTACTATTACCAATTTTAATAATATAATCTCCTTCTTTTAAATCAGACTTAGGATACTTCCCATCAACTTTATAAAAGCCAATTATCATTATTCCATCACTTTTAATATCAATACCTATCGTTTTACCACCCAATATAACTTCATCAGAATAAGCCCAAACATTTAAAGGCATAACGAGCATACATAAAAAAACTATAAACTTTTTCATACTAATCACCACATTACTAGTATGGATATAATTCATAGTTTTACATTTACAATTATTGGCTATTGGTAATATTTAGTATTGACGACCAAAATATAAGCGATAATTAGCTTTTTTGCCACAACAAACACATTTATCTCCAACTTTTTCATCTTCAATTAAGCATCTACTTTTCATACTAAAATCATCTTTAATCTTATTTTCGCACACTTCATCTCCGCACCAATTAGTTTTTATAAATCCTGGCTTTGAATTAGCAATTTCTGTAAATTCTTGATATGTCTCAGCTTCATAAATCATACTATCACGTCTTTTTAAAGCTTTATCATACATATTATTTTGAATATTCATAAATAAATTTTCTAATTCTTCTACCACATTATTAATATTATATTTAATTTTCTCTAAAGTATCTCTTCTTACAACAGTTATTTCACTATTTTCTAAATCTCTAGGACCAATCTCTATTCTTACAGGATACCCTTTAACTTCCGCTTCTGCAAATTTAAACCCTGGAGTTTTATTACTATCATCTACTTTATAACTTATATTTTTTAATTTTAACTGTTCTACTATATCTACTGTTGCCTTTTTTACATCTTCACTATCCCCAATTGGAATAATTACAGCTTTAATAGGAGCAATATTAGGAGGTAAAACTAAACCTCTATCATCGCCATGAACCATAATAAGTGAACCAATCATTCTTGTTGTAACTCCCCAACTTGTTTGAAATGGTGTTACTAATTTATTATTCTTATCTAAATAAGTAATTCCAAAAGCTTTAGCAAAGCCATCACCAAAATAATGACTTGTTCCATTTTGGAGTGCTACTCCATCATACATCATAGCTTCCAAAGAATAAGTAGCAATAGCCCCTGAGAATTTTTCTTTTTCCGTTTTCTTTCCTACAATAACTGGAATACCTAAATATTTTCTTTGAAAATCTTCATATATATGAAGCATTCTTAAAGTTTCTTCCTGAGCTTCCATAGCTGTAGCATGCATAGTATGCCCTTCTTGCCATAAAATCTCTCTACTGCGAAGAAAAGGTCTAGTAGTTTTCTCCCATCTTACAATAGTACACCACTGATTATACAATTTTGGTAAATCACGATATGACTTAATTATTTTTTTATAATAGTCACAAAATAATACTTCACTTGTTGGTCGTACACAAATGCGCTCATCTAACTTTTCTTTGCCACCATATGTTACCCATGCCACTTCTGGCGCAAAACCTTCAACATGCTCTTTTTCAATATTAAACAAACTTTCTGGAATAAACATTGGCATTTGCACATTTTCATGACCTGTTTCTTTAAACATTTTATCTAATACTTTTTGCATATTCTCCCAAATTGCATAACCATAAGGACAAATTATCATACTACCCTTTACACTTGAGTAATCTACCAATTGAGCTTTAGTAACTACATCTGTATACCACTTTGCAAAATCAATATCACGGCCTGTTATATCTTTAACATCACTCATTAGTTCCACCTTCAATATCAAAGTCTACTAATTCTTTATTTTCAGTCAAAATTTTATTTACTTTATCAGTAGCATTTTTTAATTTCTCACTACAATATTTAGCTAATTTCATTGCCTCAGTATATTTATCTATTGCTGAATCTAACTCTACATTACCACTTTCTAACTCTTTTACTATTACTTCTAACTCTTTTAAAGCATCTTCAAATGATTTTTCCATTTATTATCCTTCTTTCTTTATTTAATTTTAGTTATTGTTAATATTCTGAACTTTTGCTATCACGTTGCCTTCATGCAATCTAATATTCAAAATATCATCTTTCTTTAAATTTTTACAATCCTTAATTAAAACATTATCTTTAGTAACTAAGGAATAACCTTTTTCCAATATTCCTAAAGGATTAACCAACTTTAAAGTATTAATTAACATTTTATAATTATGATCATTTTTTATAATTATATTTTTAATATCACTATATAAACACTTTTCATTAAATATTAGCTTCTCTTTTTTTATCTCAAATAAGCTCATTGGATTTTTTAATACATAAGAACTTTTAATACCTTTAAGAACTAAATTACCATTTTCCAGTCTTTTCCTAATATTATTATTTAAAGTATCAATAAAATTATCTAATTTCTGCTCTTTAATTTCGTATAAAGAAAGTGGATTCTTTAAAATATAAGAGCCTGTTATTCTCTCTAATAAAAGTTTATCTTTATGAATCATATTACCAATAAATTCATTTAATCTAATCTCATAATTATTTATAATATTATTAATTTCTGCAACAGTTGGTACAGCCATCTCTGCTGCTCCTGTTGGTGTTGGTGCTCTAAGATCTGCCACAAAATCAGCAATTGTAAAGTCAATTTCATGTCCTACAGCACTAATTATAGGTACTCTTGCCTCATAGATAGCTCGTGCTACAATTTCTTCGTTAAAAGCCCACAAATCTTCTATAGATCCACCGCCACGGCCCACAATTAAAACGTCTAAATCATAATTACCACTATCAGCTTCCTTTATTTGTTTTACAATATCAGGAGCTGCATCACGACCTTGCACTAACGCTGGAAATAAAATTGTTTCACAAATCGGAAATCTTCTTTTTATTGTCGAAATAATATCTCTTATAGCAGCCCCTGTTGGTGCAGTAATAATTCCAATTCTTTTAGGTATTTTTGGTATTGCCTTTTTTATATCATCATTAAACAATCCCTCTTTAGCTAATTTCTCCTTTAATTTTTCAAACTCAATATATAAATTACCTAAACCATCTGGTTCCATCTTATCTACATAAATCTGATATGTACCTTGAGCAGGATAACATGAAATACGCCCTTCTACTAAAACATTCATACCATCTTCTGGCACAAATTTTAAAGAAACAGCACTTGAATAAAACATTACAGCACTTATTCTTGACGTATCATCTTTTAAAGTAAAATATAAATGCCCTCTTGTATGATTCTTAAAATTAGAGACTTCTCCTCGAAGATAAACTTTTTTAAGATATGGATTTTCATCAAAAACACTTTTGATATAATCATTTAAATCACTAATTTTTAAATATTTATCTTGCATTTTTTTACCTCTCTTTTCTAAATATCATCAAAGTTAATTGTAAACGATAATAATGCACAGAATATAGCTCTGTTATTGTTTCAGACAAACCTTTTACAATTCCAGGAATAGGTTCAACATTAAAATTATATGTAGTAACTGTTTCATTAACTAACTTTTCAAAATATTCTGGCGTAACAAGCTCAAAATAAAATTTAAAAAGCGAAATAAATTCTTCACTAGATTCTAACAAAAAGCGTTCAAAATCTTCATAAATATTTAAAGATTTAGCAATATCTACCTGCAAATCTAAATTTTCTCGAGGATTTAAACCATAAACAGCTGCTTTATCATTACTAAGTATTAATTCATTATCAAAAATAACAACTTTTCGACTCCCATCTGACAAAGATAAAATTCCTACATTACTAGCATTTCTATCCAAATTATGAAATAAAACATCAAATATATATATCTTTATAAAATCAGCCATTTCTTTAAAAGACTTACCATATTTTTGTTCCAAAATATCCCATACACCATACAAAGAATTCTTTTTTTCAAAGCCCATTTCAGCTAAAGTTAAAAATTCACCTTCTAAATTTAAGTCACTACTCAAAATAAAATAATTACCATCTATAACTGCTAAATGATATTTAGGACATTTAAGCTTAAAAATTTCATTTGCTATTCTCTCTCCAATAAGCTCTTTCAAAGCACAAGATTTAGGAAGTCGCTTTATGTAATAATTCCCATTGTTTAACTTAATACTCTTTTTAATGTCACAGTATTCTAATATTAAGGCTTTATCACTATCCGTCAATTCTATCATAACATTACTCTTTAATACATTTATCTAAAACAGCATTAATCATCTTGCGAACAGCATCATCACTATATTTCTTAGCTAGTTCTACCGCTTCATTTATAACTACAACCTCTGGAGTATCCGTATATTTTAGTTCATATAAAGCTAATCTTAAAATTGCCGCGCCTGTCTTATCAATTCGTGTAATATCCCAATCTACCATTTTCAAATTAGCAAGTTTATCTAATTCATCTTTATATGTAATTACCCCATAAACCATATCTTTAATAAAATCATTTTCTACTTCAACATTATCTTTAATAATCGCCTCAATATCACAATCTAAATTACTATTCTTCATTAAATCATATTGATACAATATAATCATTATTTTTTCTCTTAATTCGCTTCTAGTTACAGCCATATTTATCACCTTTTTTTATTATATTATAAAACACACATAATTACTAGACTTTTAACTCTTTTAAAAATCCAAAACTAATATCTTTTTCATTTTTATATTATATATTGTAACATTTGTTCGCTATATATGTCAAATATTTTTATAAAAAAAGATTAGAAAAATCTCTTCTAATCAAAAACTATTCTATTTCCTTCAATTCAAATAAAATGTTTAATGCTTCTATTGGTGTTAGACGCAAAGGATCTATACTTTTTAACTTCTCTCTTAATGCATCTTCTTCTTTTTCATTGCCAAAATCCATAGCCATTTGCAATATTCCATTATCAACTACTTTTTGTTTTTTAGCCTCTGTTTCATACTCGCTTAAAATAACATCTGCTCTTTTTAAAAGTTCTTCTGGCATTTTTGCTAATCTGGCGACATGAACACCATAACTCTTATCAGCAGGACCATTTTTAACTTTATGTAAAAAAGTAATCATATTCCCTTCTTCTTTAGCGGCCACATGGACGTTTTTAACATTTAAAAAATCCTTTTCTAATCTTGTTAATTCATGATAATGAGTCGAAAATAAAGTTTTACACTTTATGCTTTTTGCCACATACTCTAAAATAGCTTGAGCTATACTCATACCATCAAAAGTTGAAGTTCCTCGTCCTAATTCATCAAATAAAATCAAACTATTCTTCGTTGCATTAACTAACGCATTTCGAGCTTCTTTCATTTCTACCATAAAAGTTGACTCGCCACTAACTAAATCATCACTAGCTCCTATTCTAGTAAAAATTTTATCAATAATTGGCAGATTAGCTGATTGAGCTGGAACATAAGAACCCATCTGTGCCATTATTATAATTATAGCAAGTTCTCTCATGTAGGTAGATTTACCACTCATATTGGGTCCTGTAATAAGTAAAATATCCGTTGTATTATCCATTATAACATCATTTGGAACATAAGCACTTTTAGAAACAGCTTCAATAACTGGATGTCTTCCTTGAATAATCTCTAACTTACTATCTAAGTTAAGTTTAGGTTTAACCAAATTATATTCATCAGCACAAACCGCTAAAGAAATAATAGCATCTATTTCACTAATAACATCTGCAGTTTCTTTTAATTCTAAAATTTGATCTTTTATTTTATCTCGTATTTCACAGAACAAATTATATTCTAACTCAAATATTTTTTCTTCAGCATTTAATATCATCGATTCTTTTTCTTTTAACTCAGGTGATATGAACCTCTCACAATTAGCTAAAGTTTGTCTTCGCTCCCAACCTAGACTTTCGCTAACTTCTTTAGCTTGGCCTTTAGAAACTTCAATATAATAGCCAAAAACTCTATTAAAACCAACTTTTAAGTTTTTAATACCTGTTGACTCTTTTATTTTATTTTCAAAATCAATTAAGAAATCTTTTCCACCACTTCTTATGCTTTTAAACTCATCAAGTTCTTTATTATAGCCATCTTTTATCAAATAACCCTCTTTAATACTTAAAGGGGGATTTTCATAAATACTACTTTCTAATAAATTAAATAAATCGCTATGTGAATTAACATTATAAGAAAAACCTAAATCTTTAATAATATCTTTAACTCTTGGCAATACACTTAAAGAGTTTTTTATTTGTAATAAATCTCTTGCATTTAAATTACCACACATAACTTTTGCACATAATCTCTCTAAATCATATATTTCAAATAATAAATCTCTTAATTCATCTTTTAAAATAAATTCATTATTTAAAACTTCCAATTTTTTATATCTTTCTTCTATTTCTTCTTTATTACGCAAAGGATTTAATAACCAGGTTTTAAGTTTTCTAGAACCCATAGCAGTTTTAGTTTTATCTAAGAGCCATAACAGAGAAAATGTTCTCTCATGTAATCTAAGAGTAAGAACTAATTCTAAATTACGAACAGTGTGAACATCCATTTCTAAAAAATCATTTTTATCTATTATTTCCACATGTGAAATATGACGCAAATCTTTTAATTCTCTTACTACTAAATAATACAATAAATGTCTAATACCTTGTTTAACTCTTGGCTCATCTGTACTATTTAATAATTCTTCATACCCTTCAGTCAAATAATTATCACTTATACTAATTTCTACTCCATAATTATCTTTTAACATAGTTATTAATTCAATATCTTCATTATTTTCTAAAATAACTTCTTTTATATTCAAATGTAAAATTTCATTTAAAAGCTTATCTTTATGATGAGGAATACTTAAACTTTTTAACTCTCCTGTTGAAATATCTGCAACAGTTAACATATATAAATATTCAAAATCAATGACACTAGCAATATAATTATTATCATGTTCATTAAGCAATTCTAAATTAACTACTGTTCCTTTAGAAATTACTTCTACTACCCCTCTTTTAACCATTCCTTTAGTATTTTTAGGATCCTCTAGTTGTTCACAAATTGCCACTTTATATCCTTTATCAACCAATTTTTCAATATAAGGATTAACACTATGAAAAGGAACACCACACATTGGAATTCGTTCTTTTAAACCAGCATTTTTACCAGTTAATGTAAGTTCCAATTCTCTTGAAGCTATAATTCCATCTTCAAAAAATAGCTCATAAAAGTCTCCTAATCTAAAAAAAAGTAATTCTTCTTTATATTGTTCTTTTATATCCATATATTGTTGCATCATTGGACTTAAATCTGTTTTATTTACTTCACTCATTTTCATTTTACTACACCAGTAAATATTATAGCATCTTTTGTAATGTTTTGGAAATAAAAAAGAAACAAAATAGTCTTGTTCCCCTCATATTAATTAGTTTTTAACTTTAAAACCTGCTTTATTAAATACATTTAACTTATCAAGGGCAAATAATAAACTTTTTACATATTCTCTTTTATCTTCTTGCGCCATTTTATTACGTAACTCATCTTTTATTTCTAAAGCCGAACCAGTATCTGGAATATAACTTAAAATACAATTGGCATGACTAATAATAGCATCCAAATACTCATCCTTAATTTGATTAACTAACACTTGTCTTTCGTCATCATTAACATATTTAATAGCTAACCAAAAATTATAAGCATATCCTTGTAACAAAAATTCTTTATTAATATTTAACGAAAATAATATATCAACCAATTTTTTAAAATCGCCAAATAATTTTAAAACATCTGCTCCCGACAATATTTGACTTTTAAAACTTTCTACATGATTAGCAAAAGAACTGCTAAAGACCTCATCACTATAACTCATAGAATAAGCTTCTGCCTCCAGGCTTAAATCATATATTTGTTCTTGATATGATTCATTTTGGATATTATTAGATGAAACATAACATTTTAATTCTTGCAATGTTTCTTTAAGATTTGTATAACCTTGTAAAATTGCATATAATTTTCTTAAGAAATACTCTTTATTTATAATCTTACTAGACAATATAAAATTGTACAATTCCTGAGCACTAGCAAAAAGTTCAGTTTCTCTAATTTCATTTAATTTATTATCTACCATTTCTGGTTTTATTGATTCATCTAATGGCTCACTAATAATATTTTCTAACTCTAGTTCTTTGGCTCTTGCCCTAGCATCTTTTAACATTTTTTTAGCTTGTTTCTGACTAGAAACATATTTGTTCTTCTGTTTTTTATTATTTCCAAGAATATTTGCTCCACACTCAATTACTGTTCCAAATATATAAAATGTTCCAAAGCCGCTAAGTGCTAAAGGTATATCTATACCTTTATAAATCGCAAGAAAAGTTCCTCCTAAAGAAATAATCATCATTAAAAGCTTAATAATCAAACCTTTTACTTTAGGTTCCTCATATTTTAATTCTTTACTTGATAAGTTTTCAAGACACTTTATAACAAAATCTAAATCTTCTTGATTTAATTTATCTATATCAAGTAATCCAACTACTTCTAAAAAAGATTCTAAATCTTGCAACTCTGCTAACTTCTTCTTATCTATAAACATAAAATCACGCCTCCTAAGCCGTTCTATTACGAGGAATTACTCTTATTCCATCACCAAATATTCCTAATTTATCAGCTTGAAAAATTAATTCTGCTAAATATTCTTCAAATGAAGTTTTTTGTTTCTTCTGAGCTAATAAACTTTTAACTTCTAATACAGCAGGTGTGTTTTCCATAATAGAAATTACTTGTTCACCATGCCATACCACTACATCTTGAAATTCATGATCAACAAGATTTATCATTTCTTTCCTTTTATCATCACCAGAATATTTCAATGCTACCCAAAAGCATCTTGCATAAATTGTATAAATGTCCTCTTGATATCTTCCATATTCAGGTAAACAACCTAACAATTCTAATAATTTTTTTAATTTACAAAACTCTATCAAAGTATCGTCTGCTATTGGTATATCTTTTATAAAATTATTTACAGTTTCTGACATTTTTTCTAAAAAAGGTCTACTATCATTAAAAAATAAATCTGAATATAAAGTTATTTCTAAGTCATCTAAACTTTTGTTAAGTCCTTCAAGGTTACATACTTTATAATTAAGAATATCATTAACATCCATATTTGTTGCATACATTTGCCTTAACATAGCATTTATTTTTTTAAAATTATCTGCCACATTATTTAATCTTAAAAAATAATTTTTATATAGATTTTGAGGCAAAGGAGACAATAAATGACTTATTCTAGCAAGTCGAGCTTCTAAATCTGGTTTACCAACTATATCCACAGTTTCTAAAAACCTTTTAGCGACATTATCAAAATCATATCCATCATATTTTTCAGGCCCTTCTAAAGATTGAAGAATCTTTACTTCACTATTATTTCTAGACTTTAATATAAAATCAATATTATCAGCTAAACTTAATATACAATCTTTTTCACATTCTACTTCGTTAAATATAGCCCCATCTTTAATTGTTTCTATAATCATGCTAATTGCACTAGCAATTGTCCCACCTAAACTTAATGCTGTTACTATAAGGATAATAATTACATCTGAAAATACAGATGATAATATACATAAGACAGCTGAAATTCCTCCAATTACTTTTAAAAATTTAAATTTCTTATGCATTTTTATTTTACAATTATCTTTAAAATCTTCTGGTTCTTGACTTGCCAAAAAATTCAAATGATCTAATATACCATTTAATGTTTCACTATCTAGTTCTTGAAAATTAACATCTTCTAATAAATTTAAGCAATCGCTCATATTAGAAGTTTTCTTAATTTCTTCTAAAATATTATCCCCCATAGTTACACCTCTAAAAAATTGTGACTATTATAACAGAAAAAATAAAAAAAGAAAAGAAAAAGTTTTTCTTCTCTCCTAATTTAATCTAAGCTTATTAACTGCATCTTCAAAATTATCACTCATACACACATAAGAACCACTTACAACCATATCAACACCTAAAACATTTTTTATAGTGTCTTCATTAATTCCCCCATCTACTTCTATCTTAAAATTAAGCTTATTTTCTTCCCGTATCTTAATTAAATTATTAACTCTATTTACAGTATCCACCATAAACTCTTGTCCACCCAAACCAGGATTAACACTCATTATTAAAACTAAATCAACAAGTGATAAATATGGCATTAATTCTAATATATCAGTATTAGGTTTTATTGATAAACCAACTTTTATATTATTCCATTTTATTCTCTCAATAGTATTTACTATATCATGAGTAGCCTCTACATGAAATGTAATATATGTAGGTTTTAATTTAGCAAGTTCTTCCACATAAATAATGGGGTCAAAAGCCATCAAATGAATATCTAAATCTTTATTAGTTCCACTTAATAGCTTAATTACATCATCTACCTCAAAATTACGTCTGGGAACAAATCCTCCATCCATTAAATCAACATGAATATAATTGGCACTAGTATTCTCAATTAATTTTAATGTTGTTTTCGTATCATATTTGCTTTTTAAATAAGAAACTGCCACTTCCATTTAATCACCTACTTTATAAATGTTAAATAATTATCATATCTTGATTTTAAAATAACACCATCACTTACATCTTTTTTTACCGCACAATTTATTTCTTTATCATGCATACAATCTCTATATTCACAAATTCGACTTCTAAATTCCACAAAAGAATCTCTAATTTCTGAATTTGTATACTTACTTAAATCTAAGGCTGAAAAACCTGGAGTATCTGCTATATAAATTCCTCTTACTAGATGAAATTCTGTATGTCTTGTCGTATGCTTACCTCGCCCTAAAGCTTCACTTATATCTCCAATTTTAAGAGCCATTTCTTTATCTAATCTATTGATAAGACTTGATTTCCCAGCACCAGTTTGACCCGTTAATACCACATACTTATCACATAAATATTGAACCATTTCTTCTAATCTATTATTTAAGAACACTTTTATTCCAATACTTTCATAATAACCTACTATCTTATGTAACTGAGCTTCTTCACTATCAGAAATCAAATCTAGTTTCGTAAAACATATCACAGGTTCTACTCCAGCTATGACAACACTACTAATTTCTTTATCTAACAAATTATAAGATATATCTGGTTTCTTTAAGCTAGTTACTATTAAAGCTACATCTATATTACTAATACTGGGTCTTTCAAGTTCATTTCTTCTATCTAAAATATTTATAATATACTTCTCATCTTCTAAAAATTCTACTATATCCCCTACAAGAGGAACCATTTTTGTATGTCTAAACTTCCCCCTTGCTTTACACTCATATAGTTTATTATCACTATTAACTGTATATATATCACTAATATTTTTTATAATCCTTCCTTTTAACATAGCCCCTCTAAGCACTCATCTTCTCCACCATCTTCATCATCTGGAGCTACTTGAGCTACTTTAATACTAAACTTTTGACCCGCAACAATTGTATAACCTTCAGGTCTAGACTGATAAAAAATTGTTCCTGGATCATGTTCAGTTGTCTCTACATAATCTATAGTTAACTCTAACTGATAAGTATCAGCAAAATCTTCAATATCTTTGACACTAAATGTACCATCTGTAAAATTAGGATATTTACTAATAATATTTGGAATATATAAAGTTATTTTATCTCCTAAAGATAACTTTTCATCAGGTTTAGAAGACTGATCTATTATTTTTCCATCTTCATAATCAGTTTCTGTCCCTTCTTCTACATCTTTTTTATCAATCATTACTTGTAACCCTAAAGCCTCTAATTTACCTTTAATTTCTAAATAACTTTCACCAGTATAGTCTTCAATCGTAATTTGTGTATCTCCTAGTGAAACATACAAAGTTATCTCTGTACCACTTTTCCTTTTTGAACCAATTGCTGGATTAGTTTTTACAACTTTACCTTTTTCAATTTCTGTTGAAGAAATTTCTTCTTGCTTATCAGCTACTTTAAATCCTTCATCCTGTAATTTTGTAATTGCATCTGTAACGCTTAAATTACTTACATCTGGAATAGTCGCTTGCTTTCCATTAGTTATAATCGGTATTAATACTACTACTGATGTTATACCTACTATTAAACCTGTAAATACAAATGCTAATATAATTAATAATTTATTTTGCTTTTTCAAATCATCACCTGTTATCTTTTTTGCTACTACTTCTTCTGTCTCTACTTTCTTTGGAATATTTTCTTTTTCTTTTTTAACCATCTTCATAATCTTTGTATCATCTGTATCATTTTCAGGATACTTAAAGCTTATAATTGGTTCCATTGCTCTCGCATCATCTAAACATGTCTTTAAATCTTCATACATTTCTCTAGCATCATTATATCTATTTTTAGGATTTTTAGCTGTTGCTCTTTTAATAATATTTACAATACTATTTTGAACATTAGGAATTTTCTCTCTTATATCAACTATTGGTTCTTTCAAATGTTTAAGAGCTATTTCAACAGCATTATCACCTTTAAATGGTAATTCTCCAGTTAAAAGTTCAAACATTACAATTCCCATAGAATAAATATCACTTTGTAAAGTAGAACCTTGTCCACTTGCTTGTTCTGGTGGTAAATAATGTACACTTCCCATTACTGAATTAGTTTGAGTAAGTTGAGTTGCATTCATTGCCATAGCAATACCAAAATCGGTAATTTTTACTAAACCATTTTCTAATATCATAATATTTTGTGGTTTAATATCTCTATGAATTATATAAGAATCATGAGCTACACTCATACCATCTGTTATTTGCATCATAATATCTACAGCTTCACTCAAAGTCAATTTACCTCTTTTTTTAAGTAAATTCTTTAAATGTTTACCTTCAATATATTCCATTACAATGTAGTATTCACCATTATCTTCACCAACATCATAAACTTCTACAATATTTTGATGCGCAAGACTACTTGCTGCCAAAGCCTCTCTTTGAAATCTTCTTACAAATTTCTCATCATTTGATAAATCTCCTCGCAAAATTTTAACTGCTACATTGCGATCTAATATCGTATCATAAGCCAGGTAAACATTAGCCATACCGCCTTCGCCAATAGATTTGATTATTTGATATCTATCACTAATCTTTTGCCCTTTCATTATCATTTTGCTGCACTCCCTTCATTAATCTCTAAATAAGCGATTGAAATATTATCAGTGCCACCTCTCGCATTACATTTCCTTATAAGTTTACTTATTCTTTCCTCTATTTCCAACTCTTTATCTGCCAAAACTTTTTCTATTTGTTCATTACTAAGCATATTAGTTAAACCATCACTACATAATAATATCCCATTCACAGTAGTATTAAACTGAGTAACATCAAATATATCTAATTCACATTTTTCAGCAGCCCCTAAAGCTTTCATTAACACATTCTTTTTAGGATGAAATTTAGCTTCTTCTTCGGTTAAATTTCCGGCCTGTACTAATAAATTAACTAAAGTATGATCTTTAGTAACTTTATGCATTACACCATTTTTAATAACAAAACCTGAAGAATCACCAATATTTCCAAAAATCAAATAATCTTTTGTTAATAAAGCAATAACCAAAGTAGTTCCCATACCAGTAGAATCAGGATTAGCCTCAGCATACTCTAAAATACTTTTATTTATTTCATTAACACTATCATTTAACCAATTAACCGCATCCAGTTTTGAACCTATACTTGAAATCTTATTAAAACGACTTCCTAAAGCTGCAATAGCCATTGAAGAAGCCACTTCGCCTTTACGATGACCTCCCATACCATCTGCAACAATCATTAAATGCTCATTATTTGCATTTTTTAAAATAGTTACAGAATCTTCATTATGGGTTCTTACTCGACCCGTATCTGTTAAATAAAATGTTTTCATTTGTCCTTCATACTCCCTCTTAATTGTCCACAAGCTGCTTTAATATTTGAACCAAATTCTCGTCTTATAGTACAATTTATGCCTAATTTCTTTAATCTATCATAGAATGCCATAATTCTATTTTTACTACTTCTTTTATATTCTAAATGATTAGTTTCATTATAAGGAATTAGATTTACATAAACATTCAAGCCCTTAAGTAAATCTCCTAATTCTTGAGCTTCTTTTAAACTATCATTTACACTCATAAGCATAACATATTCTATAGTTACTCGTCTACTTGAAACTTGCAAATAGTCCTTAATAGCTTGCATTAACTCCTTAATATTGTACACTTTATTTACAGGCATTAATTGGTTGCGTAACAAATCATTTGGTGCATGAAGCGAGACAGCTAAATTAATTTGAATTGGAAGTTTGCTTAAAAGATAGATTTTAGGAACTAAACCACAAGTTGATAAAGTTATGTGTCTAGCTCCAATCTGAATTCCTTTACTATCATTAATTATTTTAATAAATCGCACAATATTATCATAATTATCTAGAGGCTCACCAATACCCATAATAACAACACTACTAATTCTTATACCTAAATCTTTTTCAATTGCTAGTATTTGTTCTACTATTTCATAAGCTTCTAAATTTCTAATTTTCTTTTGCCTTCCTGATTCACAAAAAGCACAAGACATATTACAACCAACTTGACTAGAAACACAAACTGAATTACCATAATTATGATGCATAACAACCGCTTCAATAAAGTTATTATCTTCTAATCTAAACAAATACTTTTTTGTATCTACATCTTCTTCCTTAGTTTCTATAGTAATAAAATGGTTACTAAAACTATTTTTTAATTTATCCCTAATCTCCTTTTTAATATTTGAAAAATTATCAATATCAAACTCTCTTTTTTGATACAACCATTCATAAACTTGTAAAGCCTTAAACTTCTTTTCACCAATACTTAAAAAATAATTTTCAAATTCTTCTCTTGTTAAATCAAATATATTTCGCATAATTACACCTTCATATAAACAATACTATAAGTAACACTTTCTTCACTTATTGTAATATTTATTTTTTCTTCATTTACAAATTCTACTACATATTTACTAATGCCATTGCTAGCCTCATAAACTGGATAAGTAACCTCACTTAAATTATTTAAAACAGGATTTAAAGCACTAACACTATTTAAAACATCTTGCAAACTAAAATAACTACTATTTAAATTTTCATACAAATTGGAAATTAATACCTTATTACCAGCTAATTCTTGATAAACTCCTGTTTCATCTAAATAATATTTAATGATACCCATATTACTCTCTTTATATCCACTATTAACATTATTTACAATAGAACCATCAAAAATATATTTAGAATCACCAATAGTAATATTATAAGTATAATTATAATTACCTTCACTAAATTTATTTTTATAGTAAATAAAATCTTTAACTAACAGATCTTCATCATTATCATTATTTTTATTTACCTCATCTTTAATTTCAGCACTAGGTTTTTCATCAATCTGAATTGGCCCAATTAAAGCCATAATACCACAAAACAAAAACAAAACACTAAAGAAGATTCCCCACATAATCAATTTAAAAATTGCTTTGCCTTTAGAAGTTGACCGCAAAGTTTTAATTTTATCTCTTAACTTCCTCTTTTTCATTTACCATTCTCCTAAAACATTTTATAAAACACTCTTATGTAATAAAGATTCTTTACTTTTGCCATTAAGATAATCTCTTACCATCATAACTTTTTTACCTGCTGGCTTAATTTTTGTAATATAAAATATTTGATCCTTGCAAGAAATACCAAGAGCATCCTTTTTTATATCTACAATCTCACCAGGTTTGTGTGCATTTTCTCCAATATATCCTTCAATAACCTTTATTTCTTCACCATCAAGTATCATATTAGCTAAAGGCCAAGAATTAAGACCACGAACCTTATTATAAACTTCTTTAGCAGATAACCTAAAATCTAAATGTTCATCTTCTCTTTTTATTGTTGGTGCATAAGTTACTTCTGCTTCATTTTGTTTAATTCTTTTATTAGTTTTATTTATAATACTCGGCAAAACTTCATTTAAAAGCTCACTTCCAAGACGGCTTAATTTATCATGTAAAACTTCTACATTATCAGTTTCTAAAATTGGTATTTCTCTAATTTCTATAATATCTCCACTATCCATACCAACATCCATATACATAATTGTAATACCTGTTTTCTCATCACCATTAATTATCGCATGATGAATTGGTGCTCCACCACGATATTTGGGTAATAATGATGCGTGAACATTAATTGCTCCTAGTCTCGGAATATCTAAAACCTCTTTAGGAAGTATTTGTCCATAAGCGCAAGTAACAATTAAATCTGGATTATATTCTTTTATTATTTCATAATCTTCTCTAATTTTTAAAGGCTGAAATACTGGAATATTATTCTTTAATGCTGCAATTTTAACTGGCGAAGACTTTATTTCCTTTTTTCTTCCTACTAATTTATCAGGTTGTGTAACTACTAATACAACCTCTGTATTTTTAATTAAAGTCTCAAGTATTGGCACTGCAAAATCTGGAGTACCCATAAATATAGTTTTTATTTTCATACATTTCACCATTTAAATTATACCAAAAATTATTCTTAATTACAATCAAACAAAAAGACATGATTAATATCCCATAACCATATCTAAAGTCTCATCATTTTCTATAAATTCTTGTATACTTATCTCTCTATATTCTGTTTTATTAAGTCTTATCACAATTTGCTTTATTCCTGCATTTATAACTAATCTTTTACACATTGCACAAGAATTAGCATTTTTAACATAATCTCCTGTATTAGATTCTATTCCTACCATATAAAGAGTGCTATCAAGCAAATCTCTCCTAGAAGCACTAATAATCGCATTAGCCTCTGCATGTACACTTCTACACATTTCATATCTTTCGCCTCTTGGAATTCCCATTTTCTCACGCATACAATAACCTAAATCAGTACAATTCTTTCTTCCTCGTGGCGCTCCATTATAACCTGATGAAATTATCTCATCATTCTTAACAATAACTGCCCCAAATTTTCTTCTAATACAAGTAGACCTTTCTAAAGCAACTTCTGCCATATCTAAATAATAATTTATTTTATCAATTCTCTCCATAAAACTTCACCTACCAAAATTATAACATAATATAAATAAAAAAAGAACCCTTAGGCTCTTACTTTATATTTGCAAGTAATTCATCTTTTTTCATTGTAGAATAACCCTTAACACCTTGTTCTTTAGCAACAGCTTTTAACTCAGCTAGAGTCATTTTACTATAATCATTAGCTACTTCTTTAGTTTTAACTTCTTTATTAGCTTCTACTTTCTCTACTTTTTTAGTTTCAGCTTTGACAGTTTTACTTTCTAAAGCAGCTTTACTAGTTTTAACTAATTCTGCAAATTGAGCTGGTTCATTAATAGCCATATCACTTAACATTTTACGATTTATTTCAATACCAGCTTTAGCCAAACCATTCATAAATTTAGAATAACTAATTTCATTTAAACGACATGCAGCATTAATTCTAGTTATCCATAGTTTTCTAAAGTTTCTTTTGTTTTGCTTTCTATCACGATAAGCATAAGCTCCACTATGGAATACTTGCTCTTGAGCAGTCTTATATAATCTATGTTTACTTCCAAAATAACCTTTAGCTTCTTTTAAAACTTTTCTTCTTCTTGTTTTAGAAACAGTTCCACCTTTAACTCTTGTCATATTTTAACCTCCTATTAGATAACAGACTTTAATCTGCTAGCCTCTCCTTTTCCAAGTACTCCTTTATTTCTTCTTTGACGTACTTGCTTTGCTGAATCTTTATTTGTCTTATGATTACCATTACTCTTTTTATAAGTTAATGTACCATTTTTTTTCTTTTTTAATACTTTACTACTTGCTTTATGAGTTTTTTGTTTGCACTTTGCCATTTTAATTCCTCCTACTTATTTTTTTGGTGCGAGCAACATAAACATTTGTCTACCTTCAAGTTTTGGTTGAGTCTCTATTTGTGATACTTCTGCCAAAGCTTCTGCAAATCTAATTAGAACTTCTTTACCAAGTTCAGGTCTTGCCATTTGACGACCTTTAAATCTAATAAATGCTTTAATCTTATGTCCTTTTTCAAGATATTCTTTGGCATTTCGAACTCTAGTTTCAAAATCATGAATATCTATTGTAACAGATAAACGATATTCTTTAAGTTCCTTATTAGTTTCTCTTTGTTTCTTTTGTTGTTCTTTAATTTTCTTTTGACGTTCATAACGATACTTATTGTAGTCCATAATTTTAGCTACTGCCATTTTCCCATTATCACTCATTAAAACTAAATCCAAACCTGCATATCTTGCTAGAGTTAAAGCATCATTTAATTGCTTTTGACCCATTTGTTCACCATTTGGACCAATAACCATCATTTCCTTTGCTCTAATTTGCTCATTAATAGGTAACTCCTTATTCACACTTGCTATCTTTCCACACCTCCACAATTAAAAAGGTAGAATATCTTATATTCCACCTAAAAAACCTTATAATATCTTCTAAAACTTGGCTTTTTACCTATAGACTCATATCTATCAGGTGGAATATAATTCGCTTTCCTTCTTAAATTTCTAATTAATTATATTACTATTATATGCTCTTGTCAAGTATTTTTAACTACACACTTCAATTAAAGCATAATTATCAACCAATACATAATTTTGCAATACATTTATTTTATATAAATTATAAATAGGAAATCCCACTCTTTTATTTACTAATCTATAACCTAATAATTCATGTATAAGTATAGCATCATCTTCATACGTATTATAAAAGCTACCACTCTTAATAAGTACTACACTATTTGGATATTTTTTCTTCAGTTTCTTATATCTATCCCTCAAAGTCATAGCTATCTAAAAGCCGTTCACCCTTACGAGTGAACTTCAGCATGGCTTTCCCTTTTTCATCTTTTGCTTTCTTATTATTTCTCCTTCTTATTGTCATCAAATACCCTCTTAACTACTATTTTACTTATCCACTCCTTGGAAGTGTTCACTCCCATATGTTATCTCTATGAGACAACATATGGATTTGATTGTGTTCCTGTACCTCCTGACGCAAACAATGTATCAGCCTTCAGGTTGATTACTGGGCGCACACCATAACCAGGCCAACTTACATCAAAACCACTACCAAGGAAGCCATTCGAATTTAAAATGAACACATAAGCATAGCTATTAAAAGCATCCCAATAGTACGGAGACATGGTCCAGTAATTCTGGCCATTATATAGGTAATATGAAGTATTATTTGTGTTTAATCCTCCTGCATACATTACTTCATCTGCTGTTATGAGTCCTAATTTGAGTGAGTATGTATCGAGTGATGCACAACTTAGTGATGGAGCGCGATCTGTATATATTCTTTTATATGCTGCATAGTAGAACGTACTACTTGGTGCACTTGCCCAACTTTGTCCACTTTGTACATTTCTATCATTACAGTATTTTCCATCTGCTATCTTACTTGAATATGTTGTATTATTTCCGATATTTGTGTTATACCAATTTTCTAATGTTGTTTTAATTGGTGCATTTGTTCCACTTGTTATACTACTTGGTCTTTGGCTTCCTGATGTATACTTCCACCCTACATATTCTGACTTATTATAACTTGAATTATATGCTGTACTTGCTACTGCTATACTATCTGCAGTACTTGTTCCATTGGCGTGGCATGTTGCTCCATCGTATATCAATCTCATTGTTTTATCGCCATTGATTCTGATGATTCTCCAGCATTTTCCTGCAAATTTTACATAGTTTGTTGTTGCTGCTCCTCGCCAGTAATATGAGTTACCTCCATACATACCATCACTTACTGCATATACTCCTTCATCTGTTGTTGCTATTACACTAAAGTCTGGTGTTTCTGTTTTTGCATTAGAGTTATTAATTATATCATCCATATTTATAGGAGCAGTATTGTCTCTTTCATCTAATACTTCAGCACTAGTTATACCATCAAACTCTCCACCCATATCTAAGTTTTGATCTGTATCTAAATTTGGAAATTCTAACACTACATAATAATAATATACTACTCCATCACTTGTTGCTTGCACTGATTCATTATAAGCTAACTTAAACTTTGTTTCTGTAGTAGCAGTTGAAATATTGCCTGTTGCTATTGGTGTACCTAATTTATCAAAATTAGTTTCTTCACAAGTTTCGAAATAATGTAATTGTAAACTTTTCTTACTACAAGTTATACTAGGGCTAACTTCACTTAAAGTTTTATAAACTGTATATTTTAAAGGAGTATTTAATGTATTAATACCTGTCCAAGTCAAATTATAAAGTAATTCTTTATCTCCTGTTGCTGTTACTTTTATACTTGATATATTTTTATGTCCTGGATATATATCTAAATCATTAAACTGTAATTTACCTTCAACTTTTAAAATTGTATCTTCAATAGTAATAGTTTGCACATCAACACTTTGATTAGCTTCACCTTTAACATCAACATTTTGACTAAAAAATGCCATTGTAATACCTACTGCTAATACTAGTAACATTGCAACTCCTATAATAATCAACTCTTTTTTTCTATCCATATAAACCATCCTTCCAAACTATTCTACCAAAACATTCTTTATAATTCATTATGTTCGACAAAACTTGTCAAAACTTCCTTTTTTTAAAATACATAACGCTAAATGTAATGCTTTATTCTATATCAATTATAGAATATTATTTATTATTAATCAATATATTTTAGCAATCTTTACATAACTATTTTATAAGTAGTAACATATATATCATCATTTGTTGTATATTGAATAACATATTTATTATTTTTTCTTACCACTAATAAACCAATTGTTTTATTATGATTCACTTTTTTTATTGTTTTATCTATATATCTAACATAAAAATCTAGCTGTCCTATATCAATATGTTTTAGTTCCCCTCTTTTTACTTCAACAACAACATAACAATTTAACTCAACATTAAAAAAGAGCAAATCTATTCTATATGTTTTATTATCAATATTTATTTTATACTCATGACCAATTAAAGCAAAACCTAACCCTATTTCTAGAAACTTATTTTCAAGTAACTCTATAATAAAACTATGAACTGCTTTTTCATCTAATGTATCAGGCAAATTATTTCCTTTAATTAATATAGGATCTTTAATCATATCTTTAATAGTTAAAGTATAATTATCATCCAAAATCAACTTAATATTTTCTTTATCAGCATAAGAAAGTCTTTCAAAAGATTTATTTTTAATCTGTGTTTCTAATTCTCTGGTAGATAAATTATTTAATATAACCAAATTCAAATAATAATTTCTTTCATTCTCATTTTTTATAGACAATACACTTTTATATGAGTCCAACTCAATTGGTGCCGCAATGCGGCACCTTTTGGAAAGCAAAGATAAAAACGTCTATACCTTTTTAAATTACTTAAATTATAACTATTCCCATAATTATTAACTAATTTTAAAGCCCATTTTTTTATTAATCCATCACCATATTTAGCTCTATCATAACCGCCTTGCGCTTCCACTAAAAGTTTTCCAATATTCCAATAAGCTTGCAACTTTTCACTATTATCTTGAAGTTCTCTTACCCTTCTATTAACCTCTATATTTTCAATAACAATTGCTATTTCTTCATAATAATTTTTCATATAATCCTCCCTGAAAAAATAAGATATCATATTTATCATGAAAAAATTGTCAAAATTTAGTACATATAAAAAGATGTTATTTAAAATAAACAATAACATCTTCTAAATCTTTAGCATTCCATCTAAAATGTCCTGTAATAGGATCAATTTCATTTCTAATTGCTAAAATATCTTCTTCTCTTTCTTCTTGCCCTGAATTATGAATAACATAAGGTTCACCTTTACGATTTCTTTTGTTACTAATAATTCCTATATGCACTGTATCATAACCAAAAACAACTATATCTCCTGGTTGCCATTCCTCAAGTTTACTTATATCATTAGTTAAAACTTCTGCATACTTCATAAAAAACAAATGCAAATTACCAACTCTACGAAAATCTATATTTGTATCAGGATGTTTTATCTTATAATATTCTTTATTATATTTTTCAATATCATTATCTAACATAGCTCTTAAATTATATCCTGCATGTTTAAAAGCTCGCCATATCACATCTGTACAAACTCCAATATTATCTGGCGGATATCCTAAATTCCAATATCTTCCATCATAAACTGGATGATTGTAAGCATCTATTCTAGCTCCTTCCAAAATATCTGTATAATCATCAATTCCATTATTATTAGCATCTACATCACTTTTAATAACTGTTATTCCAAAATCTTCACTACTATAAAATAGTTTATATTCTTCATAATAAGTAAAATTTAATAAACTACTTATTGCAAGCGCTATCACACAACCTAAAATAATTATTAATACTCTTTTATTTACTTTCATAATACACCTAAAAAAATTATAACACATATATTTATATTATTATAGAGTACTCTTTAATTTTACTCCTTTACGTTTTAATTCTCTTACAAAAGATTTATTATCAGAAACATTATGAGTCAAAAACTTCATTCGCATTAATCCAACCATATCAATTAACGGAATAACATCTTCTGGATATATATCTTCTTTATGAAATAAACTATTAATCAATTTCATTACAAGCATCCAATTATCTTCGCCTACTATATTTCTTATATTATGATTACCACTTATATAACCTTTTAAAATAAGAGGTTCTAATGAATTATAAAAATATTCTACCAAAAAATCATTAGCTTGATAACTCGAATTAAAATTATATCTTTTTAAAGCATCAGGAATTACTCCTCCAATTCTTTGGAATTCTCTTATTACTTTTCCCGCAATAAAATCATTTATTAATTCTTCTGATTCCTCATAATAATCCCCATCACCACTCATAAAGAAATTAGTCTCTAAAAATTCATCATCATGAGTAAGCAAATAAGAATCATTAGCAAGCGCATGATTTAATTCATGCACTAATATATAAAAATTAATTGTAATAATCGGCAAAAATACTGCTTTACCAATACATGAAGGTGCATCTTCTTCCATCTGATAGAAAAAATTTGTAACTAAAGGACAATCATCCTTTAAAGCATCAAATAAACTAGAATCTAAAAACCATTCATCATCAAACTCTGAAAAAACTTTATAATTTTTAATAGTAAAATCTCTATCTTCTTCATCACTCAAATTTTTTCTTTTATTCTCTAAATAAGAAACATATCTATTATACAAATCTTTTATATAAGTATCTTCTTCATTATTATCATCAAGAATAACACCTCTATTCAAAAATGACTTTGAAATAGTAAAAGTATAAACTATATTTTGTAATCTATCTCTTATATAATCTGCATGAGACTTACCATAAACATTTATAAAAGCTTGTATAAGTTTAGGCATTACTTGTTCTATCGCATCATATAATTGTTTTGCATAATAAAGATTAAAGATTTTTATCATTTCTAAATCCATAATAACCACCAAAATTAGTCATTATTATACACGAAAAAATTAAAAAAACAAATAAAAAACTCTAGTTATTAACTAAAGCTTTCTTTTTACAATACTGATAAACATAATTCGTAGTTCGGCAATCATCAACACTTCTATGTGAACCAAAATCTAGCTTAAAATAATTTTTTAAAGTTGTTAACTTATAATTATAAACTTGTGGCAAATACTTTCTTGCTATTTCCACTGTATCAATATTCTTATTATTAATCATTGGCAATTTAAGTCTTTTAATGTTATCTTCAATAAATGACAAATCAAAGCTTGAATTATGGGCAATTAAAACAAAATCTCCAATAAACTCCATAAATTTTGGTAATACTTCTTCTATAGTTGGAGCATCACTAACCATTTTATCATCTATCCCTGTAATTTTTGTAATAACCTCACTAATAGGCTTTTTAGGGTTTATTAACACACTAAATTCATCTACCAATTCATCATTTTTATATTTTAAAGCGCCTATCTCAATAATATCATCCATATATGGATCTAAACCTGTTGTTTCCAAATCAAATACAACATAATCACTTACAAAATTCTTTTCAATATTTAATTCAATCATATTAATCCCTTTATAACCTCCAAAACCTCATCTTTTCCTTTTTTAGAAACTGTTGAAAAAGTTATAAAGTCCTCACTTTCTAATTTTAATGTATCTTTAATTAATTTATTTTGCTTTTCTCTAGCACTTTTCTTCACTTTATCAAATTTCGTTGCAATAACTTGTATTTTAAGATTATAAAATTTTAAAAACTCATACATTAAAACATCATCTTCGGTTGGTTTATGACGATAATCTACTAGCATAAACACACACTTTAAATTATCTCTACTTTTTATATAATCTTCAATCATTACTCCAAACTTTTTTTGTCTATCTTGACTAACTGCAGCATAACCATAACCTGGAACATCCACCAAATAAAACTTTTTATTAATCATATAAAAATTTAAAGTCTGTGTTTTTCCAGGTTTTGATGAAGTATGAGCATAATTCTTCCTATCAATTATCGTATTAATAAAACTAGATTTTCCAACATTACTTCTGCCCACTAACAAAAATTCTGGCAAATTATCATCAGGATATTGACTAGTCCTAACTGCCATACAAGCTAAATCAACATAATTCATTTGCACTTTAATCACCTAAACATATTATATTATATTTTTCATATTATTGCAAATTAAGTATCACCAAATTGAATAAAATATAAAAAGATAAGGAGGATTTATCATGCATAAAAATGTCGAAAACTTTCCTCCTAATATTAACCCTCAAGTATTCTCCTTTCTTGCTGTTTTAGTTGGCTCTGCTTTAATAGGTGACTATGACGCTAACGAACAAAATAGCATTGGAAATTGGCTTATTCTAGTGGGACAATTTATGCTTACTAATGCTGCTCAACAACAACTTATCGAAGGTCGAATTGAACACAATAATATTAATATAAACAGTAAAGAACATAAAAGTGGTGGTAGTTATTATGCTAATAATAGTAAAAGTAATCAAAATCAGCGTCTTGAAGTAGATTTTTTATTAGATGCTGTTGCTAAACTTCAACAAGAGTTAAATAATATAAAAAAGAACCAATAAAAAAATGTCTAACCTCTATGGTTACACACTTTCTTAATTATTTTATCCTCATTATAAATATTATTTTTATTTTTTTCTAAATTAGGTCCAAAATCGTTTAATAAACCATATTTTAAAAAATCTATTCTCTTATCCGATTCTACAAATCCTTCATAATAACAGTTTACATCTTTCATGCTCTCACCTGTTATTATTATGAGCTAACTTCTAATATTTATTCATTACTTAAAGTAACTTGTAATGTTTTTGATAAATCTATAACCTCATTGACACCAATATTAAACTGAGTTACCCTTCCAAAACCTGTAAATTCATATTTTAAACCAATAATATTACAGAAATTCATAACTTCACTACTACTCCAACCTCTTATATCTGGCATTAAATACTCCGAACCTTCTGTTAACAAAAATACTTTACTTCCCACTAAAACATTCGTCTTTTTTAGAGGATATTGATTTATAACTATCTTACCATTACCTACTATAATAGCTTGAAGTTTAAGCTTTTCTAGTTCCTCTTTAGTTAAAATTACATCGCCACTTATATAACTATTAAGTAAAATTACTTTCGATAAATCTAATTCTGATTCTTTATTTGTAATATTAGCATAATTAGCAATACTTTCTATCGCTTTTGTAACAACTTTTGCAACTGCGCTTGCTCCACCATCTATTTGTTTTGCTGATACATAAAAAATATATTCTGGATTTTCATACGGAAATATTCCCGCAAAACTTCTAATATAATTAACTGTTCCTGTTAAATAGCCACCATTAGGACTTGCAATTTGAGCTGTACCCGTCTTTCCCATTAGAGTAACATTATTAGGTTGCCAAATTTTACTTAAACCATTATAAACTACATCATACATTAAAGTATGCATTTTTTTAACAGAACTACTAGAGACTTTTTGACCAAGCTCTGTTCTCTCTCCTTTATAAGTAACTTCTCCTTTATCATTTACAATTTTATCAACTATATAAGGTTTTAACATCACTCCATTATTAGTTAAAATACTTAAAGCTTGCAAATTTTGAATTGGTGTAGTAGTAATTCCTTGACCATAAGAAGCTGTTGCTAATTCTGACTCATAAGTAAGACGAATTATTCCTTTTTCCTCACCTGGCAATTCAATTCCTGTTTTTGACCCAAAACCTAATGATTCATAAAAATCTTTTAATTTTGCACTTCCAAGCCTTAAAGCTAAATTGGTTGCTCCAACATTTGAAGAATATGCAAAACCTCTATCATAAGTTATTTTTCCCCAACCAGAATTATTAAAGTCTTTAATTGTGGCACCTGCTACATTTATTGTTCCAGACATAAATTCCTCTTCACCATTATACATATTATTTTCCATCGCTGCTAACCATGAAAATATTTTCATAGTACTACCTGGCTCATAAGTATAACCGACTAGGGGATTAACATAATTAGTTAAACCTTCTAAAGTATTTGGATTAAAATTAGGACTTGATGCACTACCTACAATTGCTCCCGTTTTAGCATTCATAACTGTAAAAGTAAACCAAGCAAACTCATTATTTTCCTCCAAATTATGCACTGCATCTTCTAATATAAGTTGAATTTGCGAATCTAGTGTCAAATAAATATCACTACCACTTACAGGATCTTTAGTATAAGCCTCACCCATCTGATAACCATAAGCATCTCTTTGATATTCTGTTTCACCATCTTGGCCTTTTAATACATTATTATAATGCGATTCTATCCCCATTTCTCCAACTATTTCACCATCTTCATTTGGTTTAGCATAACCAACAATATAAGATGCCATTTTTGATTTCTTATAATACCTTTTACTCCCCGCAATAAAATCTATTCCTGGCAAAGCCAAAGAATCTATTTCTACTTTCTTATTTTCTGATAAATTCTTACCCTTTGCTCCAAATTCTACTTGATAAGCATTTTTTGTATTTAAACGACCTAAAACATATTCATATTCCATATCTAAAATATCCGCTAAAGCCTTAGCAGTACTCTCTTTATCTACAACATGTTGAGGCTTATTAGGATTTGTAGTTCTAGATTCACTTAAATAAGCAATTAAAGTATAAGAATTAGCATTCTGAGCAATAACATCACCATGTACATCATAAATATTCCCTCTAAAAGCATATAAAGTTTTCTTAACTGTATTTCGATTATTAGCAAATTCTGTTAAATTTATTCCATCAACCGAAGAACTCAAAGCTACGTAAAAAAGTTTAAAAATACCCATTAAAAAAGCAAAAGCAAATAAAAGAATAAAAAATTTACTAATTCTAACTCTTGTTATTTTCTTTCGCTTATTCATATTTATCTCCTTTAGTCATTAATAGTTTTAATATTACTATTATTATAAGACAAACCGTTCTCACTTGCAATATTTTGAATATTATCTATTGAAGCCAATTCATCTATTTGCATTCCTAAAGCTTCATTTGTATTATTTTGTCTATTTATTTTTGTTCTAACTTTTTCAAGTTCAATATTTGTTTCAGATAAAAGTGCTTTGGTATAAACCCAAGAAGCTGGCATAATTACAAAACCAAATAAAACTACTAAGAAAAACATAAATTTTTCACCCTTTAATAATTTTACTCTTTTAACTTTTTTTGTTCTCATAAGTTTATATCCTTTCAATTACTCTTAATTTTGCACTTTTACTTCTACTATTTTCCTTTAATTCTTGCTCACTAGGTAAAATCGGTTTTTTATTAACTAGTTTAATTAAAGGTCTATATTCTAAAGGTATATCTTTATCAGGTAACCCTTTAAATATTTCATTTGTTTCACTATATTTTTTAAAAATATTCTTTACAAGTCTATCTTCTAAGGAATGAAATGTTATAACGCAAATTCTTCCTCCAACTTTTAATCTTTTAATAGCTTCTGGTAATGCAACTTCAATTGCTTTTAACTCACTATTAACTTCAATTCTTATTGCTTGAAATATTTCTCTTTCAGGATGTTTCTTATAAAAATAATTAGCTCCAACACTACTCTTAATTATTTCTACTAATTCAAGAGTTTTCTCAATAGTCTTATTCTTTCGATAATTGACTATTCCTTTTGCTATAACCTTACTCCGAGCTTCTTCTGCATACTTATAAAAAATATTTGTTAAATCCTCTTCACTATACTGATTAACAATCTTTTTAGCATCAATATTACTTGAAGTATCCATTCTCATATCAAGTAATGCATCATTCATAAAACTGAATCCTCGTGATGCATCATCAATTTCTGGACTAGAAAGACCCAAATCGAAGAGGAATCCATCTACTTGAGACATCTTAACTTTATCAAGCTCCTCTGCTAAATTTATAAAATTAGCATGAATAAGCTCAAAATTTTCCCCTATCTCAAGTAATAATTGACGCGAATAGGAAATTGCTTCCCTATCCGCATCAAAGGCGAAAAGTTTCCCATTTTTTATTCTTTTCAATATTTCACTACTATGACCTGCATATCCTAGTGTGGCATCTACATACACTCCGTCACTGTGAATATTCAAATTTTCAATTGCTGACTCTAGCATAACACTATAATGCATTAGTCTTCTCCATTAAATAGATGTTCAGCTACACTCTCTAAAGCATCACTAAACTCTAAATTGAATTCTTCCCAATTTTCTTTTGACCAAATCTCTACACGGTCATTAGCGCCGATTATCACACATTCTTTGTTTAAACCGGCGTAAAGAGCCTGATTGGGAGTTATATTAATGCGCCCTTGTTTATCAAGAGTGCAATTAGCAGCAGCAGAAAAGAAAGATCTTATAAAAGTTCGGGCATCTTTTTTTGTAAAAGGTAAACTTGCTAACTTGTCGACGATTTTTTGCCACTCAGATTCTGTATAAATATATAAACATTTCTCTAAGCCACGAGTTATTATAAAAGAACTACCTAAGCTATCACGATAACTTGAAGGTATAACAAGTCTATTCTTATCATCAATACTATGACGATGCTCGCCCATGAACATTAACATCCCCCACTTTCTACCACAATGTACCACTGCTTACCATTATCTTACCAATTATTGATATTTTTGTAAAGAATAAACTGTTCGCTTTTTTTTATAAATAATCATATTTACGTAAATTTGACAATCAAAAATTCTTAGTTCATATCTTATAAATTCCATAACCTAAATAAAAAAGACAGATTTTGCAATCCATCTTTTCAAAGGTTAACCCTTAATAACATAGTATTCCGCCTAAAATTATTGCTAATAAGATATATAAAACAATTATTAGAAATGCACTATTTTGTAGCCCGAAACCTCCACAACATTTATTGTCATGAGTTTCTCTTTTACAACATCCCATGGGACACCTCCTTGTATTTTTAAAAAAGACTAAATGAATGCTCCTACTATGATGATTAATAAGATAAATAGTACTAATATTATAGCAGCTCCTAGACCATTTCCACATCCACAATTATTCATAATTCATTCCTCCTTTATTTGTCTTTACACTTATATATTACGTAAAAACTTTTTTTTGGTTCTGGGCTTTTATGAGAAGTTTATTAAAATATTAAAACTCTTGTTTTTTCCCATACTTACTGCTATAATTATTTTAGGAGGAAAATAATAATGAAGAAAAAAATGTTAGTTATAGGGATGATGTCTCTATTATTATGCGGTTGTGGCAAAATACCTAAATTAGAAAACGGCGAAGAAGCAATAATCACTTTCAAAAATGATGAAAAGATAAGTGTTAATGACTTCTACAACGAAATAAAAAATAGCTTTGGATTACAAACTTTAGTTAGTATGATTGATAAATACATTTACGAAAAAGAATTTGAAGACATAACTAAAGAAGCTAATGATTATGCAGAAGCATATATCAAACAATTACGTGCTAATTATGATTCTGAAGAAGCTTTACTTCAAGTAATTCAAAATTATTATGGTCATCAAACTATTGAATCTTACAAAAATTCTCTTTACTTAAATTATTTACAAAGTGAAGCGATAGAAAAATATGTAATAGACAATATCACTGAGGATGAACTAAAAAAATATTATGAAAATGATGTTTATCCAAACATGACTATATCTCATATTTTAATTACTCCAGAAGTTAAAGATGATATGAGTGAAGATGATAAAAAGAAAGCTGAAGAAACTGCTAAGAAAAAAGCTCAAAATATCATTGAAGAATTAAACAAAGCCAAAAAAGATAACAAAGATATTAAAGAAACTTTCTCTAATCTAGCTAAAGAAAATTCTGAGGATACAAGTACCAAAGATAAAGGCGGAGATTTAGGCGAAATCAACATTGGTTCTTTAAGTAATAAATATGATGAACTAATTAAAGGTGCTTTTAAACTAGAAGATGGGTCTTATAGCACTGAAGTAATAACTACTGAATTAGGATATCATGTTATCTTAAAAACAAAAACTGGCGAAAAGAAAAGCTATGATGATTCTCTTGAATCTATGAAAGAAAACATTGCCACAAATAAACTTGATAATAATCAATCTTTAATGATTGAAGCAATTAAGCATTACCGTGATAAATATGACTTAGACATCATTGATAGTGAAATGGACAGCCAATATGGCAAGTATATGAACAACTTAATTAATAGTGCTAAACAAAATAGTACAAATTAAAAACTTCCAAAATGGAAGTTTTTTTATTTTATATATTTATCTATATCAATGTCTTTATAACCTTTTTGATATAAATAATTTCTAATCTTAAGCTTAACTGTATTATAATCATACTTCTTTATATATTTGTTATATAATTTTATTATTAATCGTCTTGTTACCTCCTCATCTTCAACCACATTAGTATTTTCTAAAAATATCATAATATCGTTCTTACTAAAACCTTTATTAATTAGTTCTCCTAAAACTTTACGCTTAAACTCAATTTCACTTTTCTTATTTGCTTTTAATTTCTTATTAATATATTTATCTATCTTGTCTTTATAAATATCTTTATCTATTTTATCTAAATAAAGTCTTATTTCTTTTTCTTCAAATCCTAAATTTACAAGGTCCTTTAAAATTTTATCCTCACCAATTAGATAAAGATTTAACATATCATGAATAAAAGCTTCAATATATACCTTATGATTTAAATAACCTTCTTTATCTAATTTTTTAATGGCATAATCAATTTCTTTATAGTTATACTCTTTCTTTTTAAGTAACACTTTTATTTCTTTTTCAGTTCTAAGTTTAGTATTTATAAGTTTTAAAGCATCATAATAAGCACTAAATAATTTATTTTCTTCTAAAATTTTAGTAAAATCTTTATCATCAATATCTTTCTTTAATAAAAGTTCATATTTAATAATAATATCATCATAAAGCTTATACTCATCTTTATCTGTAATTATTTTATATTCATTACCCTTACCTTTTCTATATTTTAATATTTTCATAATTACCTCACTATATTTAGTGTATCATACGAATGTTTGTTAGTCAATAAAAAACTAATACTTATATCCTAAGCATTAGTTATAATTCTCTCATATTCACTTTTAAAATAGTCATCTGTCATCCCTGATATATAATCAATAATAATACGTTCATTACTATTATTAGCTTTATATTCTGCACTCATATTTGCTAAAAACGAACTAATAAATGGCGACTTACTATTATTACTTTTTATATCTAAAATATAATTATCAAACAACACTCTAAACTTCTTCTTAAGTTCTTCTTTTTCTTCTTTAGTTGCTGACTTAAAATAAATATTTTGATAATTAAACTTCATTAACTCTCCAATAGCATTATAAACTTTATCACTAATTTTAATATAATTTTTACCAAAACTATTATTTATTATATCTAAAACACAAGTATTAACAATACTTCTTGTATCTTTTCCTAAAATCTCAATAACTTCTTTAGGAATATCTTCTCTTGTTATCAATTTCATTCTAAGAGCATCATCAATATCTCGACCTAAATAAGCAATTAAATCACTTATTCTTACAACACAGCCTTCTAAAGTCATAGGTTTTAATTTAGCTAAAACATTTTTATCTTTATAACTACTATTATACTCTGCCAAAAAATCTTCTTTTGCTTTTTTAGTAGGATGATATTCTCCTAAAGCTATTTCTCCATTATGACATAATATAGCATCCATTACTTGTACAGAAATATTTAATCCCTTCCCATAATTTTCCACTATCATCAAATTACGTACACTCTGAACATTATGATTAAAATATCCTTCATTATGCTCTAAACTAAGTTCATTTAATATCGTCTCCCCATTATGCCCAAAAGGAGTATGTCCTAGATCATGCCCCAAAGCTGCCGCTTCTATTAAATCTTCATTTAATCCTAAAGCTCTACCAATAGTTCTAGCTATTTTACTTACAAATTGTACATGGATCATTCTCTTAGATATATGATCATGAAAAGCATTTGAAAAAACCTGAGTCTTATCTTGATATCTAATAAAAGCTAATGAATAAATTATTCTATCAATATCTCTAAAAAAAGGTGGTCTAATATCTTCCTCATAAGGTTTTAAATATTCTGCTTTATCATCACTACAAGCAAAATCACTTAATAAAGAATTATGCTTATTCATTTCTATTTTAATATCTTCTTTCATATTTACCTCACTATAAATCAATTATAACAAACTAAAAATCAAAAGAAAAGGATAACTACATGCTATCCATTATTTCTTCTAAACCAAATTTGCTTAATATTTCTTCTAATTTTGTATAAGCTTCTAACATTTCTGTTTCAGTTAAAGAATCTACACTTACACTTCCAATAGGATTAACTGTTTCAATCTCACCTTTTCTTAAACTATAATCCATATCCAGTTTAAAATCTATTTCTTCATCAAATATTACCATATCAAAATCTATAATTATATTTAAAGAAACTTCATCTTTACTATTTTTAATATCTTTAAATTCTAAACCTAAATTCAAATTTTCTTCTTCATTATCTCTAATAGTAAACTCTGCTTTAAAAGAATCTTCTAATTTATAAATCTTACCAGTCATAAGTTCTTCACTACCTGATTGAAATCTATAAGTATAAAAATCTTGTTCTTCTTCTATAATTACTTTATCATTACCCTTTTTAACAGTAATTTTCAAATCTTTAGCACATTCAAATTTTAAAACTTCTTCATTTTTAGTTATTACTGAACCTGCTACAACAACATTTAAATTATTTACATACAAGACAATATTTGAAGTAGAATTATCCATATCTATATTATCAACTTCTGCTAAAGATTTATTTAAATAATTTATTAATTCTTCTTTCTTAACTCCACTACATTTTACCAAAGCATCTATTAATTCATCATTTTTTAAAATTTCATTAATAATAAATTTACTAGTTCTTATAGCATTTTCTTCGTCAACTACATACACAACTTTTTTCACATTTTGTTTTTTATCTGCAATTGTTATTTTTTCATTGCTCATTTTAAACTTATTTTTATCTAAAGAATCAATTAAAATATTCTTTAATTCTTTTAAAATATAATCATAAGTCTCATAATCAAATTCATTAATTTCTAAATCTTTCAAAATATCCTTTAACTCTTTAAAATCTAAATCTGCAAAAACATCATATTTCCCATATAAAACTTTATCAAATAGCTGTTCACATTTAAAGTATATATTACCATCAATAAAAGAATATAAAGCCTTAATAATATCTTTATTATTTTCCATAGCTCCTAAGTTAACATTAATTTTTTCATTTTTAACATCTAAGCCCATTTGTAAATTATAATCAATACCACTAAAATTCTTTAACTCTGGCATTTCACTATCTAATTTAACATTCAACCCCAAAGTTATAGGTTCTTCTAATAAATCAACTTTAAATTCATTTTTCTCAACTTCTTTTAAGTTATCACTAAGCATTTTATACACACTATTAATAGTATTTTTATAAATATTTATTGGATTTCCATAAATTTTATTATATCCTACAAATAAGCCAACTGCAATTGCTACAACTACAAATAACCCTCCAATAATAAATTTCCATTTACTTCGCTTATTATTAAAAGTATGCGTTTCTGCCACATCATTAGAAGAAACAGGATTAACTATACCTTCAGCCTTCTGTTCATTAAACTCCATATTTTCACCACTCCTCTATACTTATATACTTATTGTATCAAAAAAATAACTATTTGACTATATAAAATTATCCCATTAATTTTTTAAGAAAATTTTTACTTTTTAAATATAACCCTGTATATCTATCATAATAAGTATTTAAAAAAGTATTAATCTCTTGCTTAACTTTTTCACTAATTTTTAATTTAGAAATACTTTTAATTTCCACATAATAATACATTCTAAGAAGCTCAATCGTTTTCTTTTCTACAAGCATTTCATTTTGATAACAATTGCTACAAATATATCCACCTCTATCACCATCTATAGTAACAATATTAGCTTTTGCTCCACAAGAAACACAAGCATCTAAATTAAGACCTACACCCAAAAAATCTAAATATTTTATTTCCAAAATATTGCACATAATAAGTGGGTCTAACCCTTCATTAATTTTTAAAATAGTAGTTATAAAATCATTATAAACATTATCAGAAGCTTGCTTTACAACTTGATTAGTTAATTCTGTCAAATAATTAATATAACTAAGCAAAACAATATCATTTTTTATTAAATTTAATCCATCTATTACATCTACACTTACCAAAGTTGATAATCTATCTTCTTTATAATATATATTAAATATTCCATATGTAAATTTAAGGGTAGTAGCTCTAAAAGGACTTTTCATAGTTTTAGCCCCTTTACACATTATTCCCACAATTCCTTCATTTGTATAAACATGAATAATCTTTGAAGTTTCTCCATAAGGTATCTCTTTAATAATTATTCCTTCTATTTCTCTTAACATATAATCATCTCTAACAATATTATATCAATTTAAACAAAAGAAAAGCAAGACATAGTCTTACTTAAATGGAAAAGAAAAATTAATTATTCCAGCCTATATATAATTTAGCAATACAAGCAAGTTTTTTAAATTACTTCATATGGATCATTCATAGTTCCATTACCTGATAAATTAATATTAGCATTAAGATTTATTACTGGGCGCACACCATACGTGTAGGTCACACCCCAGTCGCTGAGGTAGCCACTCAAATGCACGTGGAACACGTTAATGTTAAGATTAGAAGAACTATAATAATACCAATAGTCCGGAGACATGGTCCAGTAATTCTGACCATTATATAGGTAGTATTGCTTATTATCTGCTGCTTTTCCTCCTGCATACATTACTTCATCACTTGTTATGAGTCCTACTTTTAATGTGTATGTATCTAATGATGGACAGCTCAATGTTGGATTTGCTGCTTCTCTTCTTTCTAATGGCGCATAATAGAATGTACTACTTGGTGCACTTGCCCAACTTTGTCCACTCTTTGTATTTCTATCATTACAATATTTACCATCTGCTATCTTTGTTTCTTGACTCTTTAAATTTGTATTATACCATTCTTCTAACTTTGTTTTTGCATTTGATGGTGTTCCTTCATTATTATTTGTTGGTCTTTGTAATCCTTCGGTGTAGGTCCATCCCGCATATTCACTTTTATTATAATTTAAATTATATGCTACATTTTCTACTGCTATACTATCTGTTGTTATTTCGCCATTATTATGGCATGTTGTTCCATCATATATTAATCTTATGGTTCCATCGCCGTTAATTCGAATGATGCGCCAGCAATATCCTCCAAATCTTACATAATTAGTTGTTGTTGCTCCTCGCCAGTAATAAGATGTTCCTCCATACATGCCATCACTTACGGCATATACTCCTTCATCTGTTGTAGCAATCTGACTAAAATCTGGACTTTCTGTTTTAGCATTTAAGGTTGGTATTATATCTGTTATTGTTTTACTTCCATCAAAATAGATATTACATTCTGTTCCACTTTGACTTAAACTTCCTACTTCTAATGCCCACTCTTCTCTATTCCATCTTGGCTTGGCATTATTTGTACATGTGCTCTTACTCTCATTTAATGTATAGTTTGATTCTTTATTTGGTACATTATCTACTTGTTTATATGTTCCATCACTTTGTTCTAAGTATACTCCTAATATATTTATATCTGCACTTGCATGACTCTCTTCTACTGTTACTTCTCCTTCAAATGTTCCTCCCATATCTGAACTTTGATCTTCATTTAAGTTTGGATATTCTAGTATTACATAATAATATACTATCTCGCCACTCTTTGATGATGTTATAAATTCATCTGAAGATATTGTTACTTTGGTCTCACTTGTACTTGTATTTATACTTCCACTTGATATTATATTTCCTAAATTATTTAGATTTGTTATTGTACATTCTTCACTTAATACTGTATATCCATTTAGATTTCCTCTTTTTTCTTCACATGTGGCACTTACATTTATATTTTCTGTTGTTTTATATACTGTATAATTTAGTTTTGTTCCTAAATTATTTGTTCCTTTCCAGATTAGATTATATGGTATTAATACTGGTTCGCCTGTTGCTGTTACTTTTATACTTGATACTGATTTATGACCAGGTAAGATATTTGTATCATTAAACTCTAATATTCCTTCTACAGATAGTACTGAACCATTTATTCTGGCTGTTGTTACATTTCCTCTTGAACCTGTTCCATTTATTAAAACACTTCCTACAAAGTATGCCAAAGACACACTTATTACCAAAAGTAGGCATCCTACAATTATTGTTAATTTCTGATTCTTCTTTTCCATTATTCTGCTCCCTCTACTATATATGGATTATCTTTTGTTCCTGTTCCTGTTAAAGTTACATTTGCTTTTAAATTGATTACAGGACGTATACCATGGCTTGAACTTACCCAATTGTTATCAGGCCCTCCAAGGCTGTTTATATTATGATTAGCGCCAAATCCTAACGAAATATTAAATCTCTGTGAAGTCATTGTCCAATAGATTTGACCTGATATTAAAAAGTAACTATTATTTTCTTTTCCATCATAAGCTCCAGCATATATTGCTTCATCAATACTTAGCAAAGCGATTGGTTTTTCTAATTTTTTATTTCCCTTTATAGATTGTATTAGAGTAAAATTATCACTACTATTACACTTATAACTAGGAATAATTTTTTCTAAAACTCCAGACATTCTACCTACAGAAGAATAGGTCGTTGCATTATTTCCATATCCTAATTTACCATAGCCATCCCATATTCCAGACACTGTTTGCCTATCTCCACAAAAACCTGCATTAATATCTATTTTATTTACAAAGCTAGAATTGTTTGCAATATTAGTTTCATACCAATTGTCTACTACTTTTTTTATTGTACTATCATTGATATTAGCATGGGTTTCTTCATAGGTATTACTATTTGGTGTTCCATACATATATCCTACATAAGCATTGTCATCATAATTTTCATTAAAAGCGCTTACCCCTATTTGGGTTGTTTCGCCTGTTTGGTTTGTTGTTGGTCCATTATATATTATTCTTATTGTGCCATCACCATTGATTCGCACT
>CAJUCD010000001.1 GCA_910585045.1 uncultured Bacilli bacterium | reverse complement strand
ATCTGGGACTCTATAGTTAACCGTTCCTTCTGCCAATTTTACACTTTCAACATTTTTATACTTAGCGTATGAAAATAGTGAAACTGACACGACTAGAACAAGGACAATCACGGTTACACCTAGATAAATCTTCTTTTTTGAAGAAAATTTCCCACTGTTAAATGTTTCAAATTTCATCAAAATTCTCCTCTCTTATCCACATTTACTTCCTTATTCTTGTTTAATATATCATAATTCGACACAAAAGTCTACCATTTGTGTAACTTTTTTATAAACTTCTACTAATTGTGTTAGTAACTTGTAAACGTTTGGGCATTATAATTAAATTGTAGTAGGTGGTAGTATCATGAGGTTTAATAGAAACGACGAAAACTACGTTTACGGTTTTGTAGGGAAAAATATCAAAAAATACCGCAAAATGCGAGGTTTTACCCAGGATGAACTTGCCCAACTTGTAAATTATTCACCATCTTTTATTGCCAATATTGAGAGTTCTACCCACCAAACTTTTTCCTTGGGTGCCTTATGGCGCATTGCTGCTGCATTAGGTGTTGGTCTCCACGAAATCTGTTATGATAATAACAAATTAGGGAGTGTTAATATGAATAGTATGGAATATATTTGCGATTCGTGCAATAACAAACTGGACATGCCTATCGAAGTAATAGACGTATTTGAATTTATTTATGCAGTAGGGAAAAGTAAAGAAATATACCCTACTTTTACGTGTCCTAAATGTGGTGGAAAACTTTTTCCTAAAAATATTGATCACTTATCCAAAAAATGACAAATTGCGCTAACACGATATGATAATATCTTTATGTGATGCATATGGAAAATGAAAAAGAATTATATAATGAAATAGGAAAAAAAATAAAATCAAGAAGAAAAAAACTCGGAATTACGCAAGAAAGATTAGCCGAACTAACAAATTATTCTTTTTCTTTTATTGCCAATATTGAAAGTAATACATATCAATCATTTTCTATAAGCGCATTAAATCTTATAGCTAAAGCTCTCAATTGTAGTATTAAAAGCCTTTTACCTGATGAAAATTTCTTCAATATAAAAATAGATACAATTAAATGTAGCAATTGTGAGTATTTAATAGAGCTACCTCCTGAAATAACAAGATTATTAAATACTATCCAAGATATTTCCCACAAAAAATTAAAATATACATGTCCTAAATGCCAAAAAAAAATAAAATAGTTCACTATTTTATTTTTAAAACACTTAAAATCAAGTCCATAATATCACCATCTAATATTTTCAATGGTTCAGTAGACTCATATTTAGAACGATTATCTTTAACTAACTTATAAGGTTCTAGAACATAACTTCTTATTTGACTACCAAAATCAATGTTACTAACTTCACCAGTAACTTTTTTTAATTCATTTTCTTGTTCTATAATTTTTTGTTGATAAAGCTTATTCTTAAGTAATTGCATAGCTACTTCTTTATTCCTTAATTGACTTCTTTCGTTTTGAACAGTTACTACAGTCTTAGTAGGCAAATGTGTAATTCTAACTGCAGAATTAGAAGTATTAACAGATTGCCCACCTGCTCCACTTGAATGATAAACATCAATTTTCAGATCTTCATCTCTAATTTCTAATTGAATATCATTATTAAAAACAGGTGTAACCATTACAGAAGCAAAAGAAGTATGTCTTCTCTTATTAGAATCAAAAGGTGATATTCTAACTAATCTATGCACACCTTTTTCATTTTTCAAATAACCATAAGCATAATCACCCTCAATTAAAAGAGTAACACTTTTTATTCCAGCTTCATCACCATCTTGTTTATCTATAACTTTATAAGAAAAATTATTTTTATCTAAAAATCTTTCATACATTCTAAGAAGCATATTAGCCCAATCACAAGACTCAGTTCCACCAGCACCAGGATGAATTTCTAAATAACAGTTAAAATTATCATATTCTCCTGATAGCAAAGTATTAACTTCTAAATCTTCCACTTGTTGTAGAATATTTCTAACATCTTCTTCATTTAAAATTTCTATTTCGCTTAATTCCACCAATAAATCTATACTATCTTTCAAATCATCATAATTGCTAATTATTTTATTTATACATTTCAATTGTTGGTAAGTAGCATTAGCAGTTGGTAAATCATTCCAAAAATCCTCTTTTTGTACCAATTTGTCAAGATTTTTTTTTTCCAACTTTAAGTTTTCTAAGTCAAAGAGACCTCCCAATTTCTACTATTCTAACTTTACAGTTCTCTAATACTTGAACAAGTTCTTTATTATCCATACCCATCTCTCTTTTCTAAGCAAAATATTACTTATTAACATAAAATTTTTAAAATAAAAACAAACTCATCTCATAAAATACTAATTTCATTTCCTTATTATAGCATATTTATAATAATTATTAAAAAATTATATAAGCATATACAGTCTTAATTAAAAATATACATAAAAAACAAAACCTTAAATAATTCTAATCGTAAATCCAATCAAAAATACTCAGACTAATATTATAAAACTAAGCATACTATTTTAAAACAATATCTAAATATTTAGCTATATTATCTTTTATATATTCACAAGTAGTAGATAAATCCATCAATACTAAATCTTCTGGACTAACAAACCTAATTTCTTCTACTTCTTCCTCTTGAATTTTAATATCTTCTATTTTTACATCCATTAAAGTAAAGAATATATCTACAATTAAAGAATCTCCAGCTATTCTAGAATCCACAAATTTCACTTTATCTTTATCAATTTCAATTCCAAGTTCTTCACTAGATTCTCTTATAACAGCATCTACACTATTTTCACCAATTTCTCTAAGACCATTTGTTGAACTCCATTTAAGAGGATTATTACTTTTAAGCCTTGACCTTTTCTGAACTAAAATTTCTCCTTTAGAATTAATAATCCAATTGTTAACTCCAATAACATAAAAACCTTCTCCAACTAGTTTTCCTCTTTTTGCAATCTTTCCTGTATTTTGTCTTTCATCATTCTGATCTAATAAAAACACTTCAACATACTCATTATTTTCTTTTAACATAAATCCTCCATATATAAAGTATACATCAAAAATATCATATTGAAAATTAAAAATATTAAAGTTTTAATACATTTTTTGGTTCATAAAATCTGGCTTTACATCCTTATTTTTCTTAGACTTTCTATTCATAAAGCTTTGAATAACACTTGTTACTATTAAAACAGCTACAGAAATAACAAATACATCTAACTGAATTATTCTATCAATCAAAAGTCCCAATTTAGATATTTTCTTTATTACAATACCTGTAATCTTATCATTAGCAACATTTTCATCATTACCTGAAACCTCAATTACAGAATTTTCATCACCAGTAGATTTAACTAAACTCAAAACATACTCTTTTTCATTTTTATATAAAACTATATCACCAGCAGCAACAGTTTTCCTAGTATCAATTAGTAGTAAATCACCTTTTACAAAACTAAAATTAGCACTATTTTCCTGTAAAATATAATAAGTATAATCAAGTAAAGTTGGCATTTCATTATTAAATACTTTTGAAGATAATAAAACTAATAAATTAACAATAACAATTAAACTTAAAACAACATTAATAGCAAAAATAAATATCTCTAAAATACTTTTTAAAACTTTTCCTACACTTTTCATAAGCCCCTCCTATTAATTAAATTATAACACCACCAAAAAACAGATTCAAGCAAACTAAGCATATTTTACATTACTCTAGGACACTGCAAAAAAAGACAAATAAGCTTTTTACCCATTTGTCTTAAACAAATTAATTATTCTATAATAAATCTCTTTGCTAACTTAACCACATTTCCATTTTTATCAATTATATTTAAAGTTAATTCATATTCTCCAGGTGTAAGTTGACTAACTGGATCTGGTATTTCAATAGTTACTTGTTTAGAAATCGAATTATTAATAATATACATTATTTTAGAAGATAATGAACCTCCACTAATAACTGCTAACTTTATATCATCTTGTCCTATGCTACTTATTTCCTCATTAAAGAACACTTTAAATGAACTTTTACTATATTGGAAATCTACTATCTCTAATGTAGTATCAGGCTCTGTAATTGGATCTTTATATTCAGGAATTTTATAATGATCCACAAAACCTATACGATAATTACCAACTTCATCAACAAATAATGCCCAAACTCTAGTATTATGAGTTACCTCTATATTACTTAAATCTAGCAAAATTGAATTTGATCCTGCATGTAAATCTTGAACTTTACATTCTATTTTTCCTGTAATAACATCACTAGCAAATGGTGTAGTTGAATTATAATCATATATTCCACCATTCCAATCATATATTCCATAATAAACTTTACCAGCTTCATCAGAATTAAACTTAAACTCTGCAGAAGTCTCTGATGTTCTTATTACATTATCAACAGCTCCTGTAATTACTGGAGGATTAAAATGAGTTGCAAAATCTTTCTCAATAGTTTCACTATCTGAAACTTTTATTTTAACTGTATACTCATTATCCTTATGACCATAATTGTCAGGAACAATAATTATATAAGTTAATAAATCTGGACTTACAGAAAAACTAGCATTTTTTATCGTTAAGCTACTATCACTAGGACATTTAACTTCAAAATCACTTAACGTTAACTCTTTTTCTGGCACTTTATTTAATTTAAATACAAATCTATTACTTATTTCTTCTTTAGCATATACTATTTCATAATCACTATTAGTTTCTTCTTTTACTTCACTAACAATTTCTATTGGACCTTTAACTTTTGAAACATTTCCAAAGAATCCTTCTATAAAATAGTATAAATTATAAGCTTTACCTTCTTCTAAGCCTGTCAAAGAAATACTATTAAATCCTACTTTAACACTAGTAGACTTACCATCTCTCTTAATAACATCAGAAGTGACGATTTCTTTAGTTAAAGCATCTTCTAAAATATAATAAATTTGACCACCTTCATCAACTCCAAATAATTTTAAAGTTGCTGTATTTGCTGAATCTCTTTCAACAACAACATTCTCTACGGTTGGATTTGCATAATCAGTATCAAAATCAGCACTAATTATATTGCCATTAGGAAGTGTCATATAAAGAGCATATGAATCATTTTTAAAATAAGAAGTTGTCAAAGTATATGTAATATTATCTTTAGTATATAAATTATACAAAGTAATACTTTTTCCAGCATTACAAATTACTGATAAATCTTTTAAACTTAATTCTACTTCTTGACTTAGAGTAAAAGTTACTCTCCCTTGAGCTACAGATTTAACATCTACTATTTGTATATCTGCTTCTTGACGTATTAATATAAAATCTACTTCCTCTTTTACTTCTTTATTAAGAACTTCCACGAATATTTTAGTATTACTTGCAGAAACTATAGCATTTGTAATATTTCCATTACCTGATACAACTGTATCCTCAGCGTTATTATTAAAACTAGTCACTGTATTACCTTTATTAACACGAATATTACTTGGTGCATTATTAACTAAACTATTAACTGATGCATTAACAACAATTGTTGCTGTATCATTATTTGTCATATTTACAACATTTTTATTTATAGCAACATAACCATTTGTATTTAATTCTAATGATTCACTAGGAATATTTAAAACTACTTCTTTACCATTATTAACATTTATTTTTGATACACTATTAGTACCGTTAACATGAACATTAGAATCAATAGAAATTAAATTTACACTACTTCCTTCTTGAAAATTAATAGTAGCTCCCTCTAATTGTTTATTAATCCCTCTACTTACTATTGATCTAAATAATGAAGAAAAAGTTTGTACATTATCAGTAACAAGCATTTCTGGAATTTTTGAATTAACTATATCTAATTGATATTTTCCAGGACTTTCCACTATTAAAGAATCAGAAATCTCTATATTATCAAATACAATTTTTGCATTACTTTTAATATCTGAACTAATTTTAACATTATTATATTTTTTATTAGCAATAATTAATTTACCATCTACTACCATATCATTTGCAATTACTAAATCCTGTAATTCTTCTTTATCATTTATATCTACATCTGGATCTGTAGGTAATGTTGGATTACTAGGCTCTTTAGGAACTTCCTCACTTGGTTTTGAAACTTCTGGTTTAGAAGGTTTAGGTTTAGATACGACAGGCTTATTCTCTATTTCATTATCTACTGGTTCATTTACATCATCCTGAATATCATCCTTATTATCTTCTGGTTTAGTATTATTAACATTATTATCATCTATTGTAGGCTTTTTTTCATCATCCAAATATTGCTTAACATCTTGTGAATCTTTACTTAAACACAAACAAGCAATACCACCTGCAATTCCTATAGTTGCAACTGAGGCAACAATTATCATTTTTAATTTTTCTTTCATAAATATTTGCTCCCTTCTCTTATATTTTTCCATAATTTAATTAAATTGTCAATATTGGCGCATTTTTTTAAATAAAGTTAACGTTAACCAAATATTAACAAAAAATCGTAAAATATACACTATTAAATTATATTCTAAAATTCTATATAAGGTTATATAAACAAAAAAGGTTACCTATATTTTAGGTATCCCTTTTTATAAAATTACACTTCTATTTTTTATTAACATGCTTTTCTTTTTTATTTTTATTCCACCAAGTATTAGTTAAAGAACAACTACCACCCATACATATAAAAATAATCATAATAATCCAAAATTCCATAATATACCTCCATCTACAATAAATATTACAATTAAAGATAAAATAATCGCGATTATACCAACTAGAAATGCAAATACAATCTTCTGATATAATCTTTTACCTATCTCTTGCTGTTGTTCCTCATAAGTTAGCTGCTTTCCATCAATAAAAGCCAAAATCTCTTTATAAGTCTGAATATCATTAGTTTTTTTAAATCTTTCAATTATTATAGCTGTTCCAAAAGTTATCACAAAAAACAACAGCCAAATTATAATTCCTATATAATCCATAAACTTAAATAAAGGATATGCGCTAATAACAACAATCAGCATTTCCGCAAAAAAAATACAACTTAATACATTAAACTCTTTAATCTTATCTTCACTAATTAACTTTCTCATCTCCTCTATATCTCCTTTTATAAAAACGTCTAGAGATACATTAAAGATATTGCTAAGCATAATTAAACTTTTTATATCAGGATAACTTTTATTATTTTCCCAATTTGAAATAGTTTGTCTTGATACAAATATCTTCAAAGCCAATTCATCTTGAGAAACATTTTGATTTTCTCTACATTTTTTAATTCTTGTTCCAATATCCATTTTTTGCACCTCTAATTTCATTTTATAAAAAATATATATTTTTGTCTGTCAAAATTCTTTTACATTATAATATTTTTATATAATTTTTGCCATTTTTTTTAATTCTATAATAATCAAAAGACATTAAAAAACTGCTATTTACCACAACAGTTTTTATATTTCTTACCACTTCCACAAGGACAAGCATCATTACGACCTATTTTATTAACTCTTTTAGGTGAACTTTTTTCTTTTTCCTTACCATCATTAGCTTTTCCATCAAGTGTTTGTTTACGTTCAATATTCTGTCTTATTTCAGCATTGAGCAAAAATGTTGCAATTTGATTATCAATTCTTGTTAAGAATTCTTCAAACAATTCAAATCCTTCCATTGTATATGCTTGAATAGGGTTTACTTGACCATACCCACGAAGTCCAATACCTTCTTTTAAATGTTCCATTGCACTCATATGGTCAACCCAATTAGAATCAATTACTCTAAGAGTTATTGCTTTCTCAAAATCATCACTTACAGGTACATCTTTAATTTTATCTTCATAGTCACTTATAACTAAATCTGTAACATATTTAACAGTTTCATCATCATTCAAATCTTTAATATCCACAAATTTCAAATTATTAGCTTTCAAATAATTATTATTAACATACTCCACGATCTCATCCTTATCAGATTCTGTTAAATATCCCTCAGTTTCAATATGAGATTCTGCTAAATCTGCAATAACATTTTTAAATGTCTCTAATATTCTATCATGAATAGATTCCATATCTAAAACTTCATTACGACGACTATAAATAATCTCTCTTTGCTCATTTAATACATTATCATAATCTAATAAACTTTTACGAATATCATAATTATTTCCTTCAACCTTCTTTTGAGCTGATTCAATTGAACGTGTTAAAGTCTTACTTCTAATTGATTGTTCATCAACACCCAAATTTTGAAGCATAACTTTAATTCTATCTGTTCCAAACCTACGCATTAAATCATCTTCAAAAGAAACAAAGAATTGACTCATTCCAGGATCTCCTTGACGCCCTGCACGACCACGAAGCTGATTATCAATACGTCTAGATTCATGTCTTTCTGTACCTATAACACACAAACCACCAAGTTCTCTTACACCTTCACCTAATTTAATATCTGTTCCACGACCAGCCATATTAGTAGCAAGTGTAATTGCACCTTTTAATCCTGCATTTTGAATAATCTCTGCTTCACGTGCATGATTTTTAGCATTTAATACTTCATGTTTAAGTCCAGCTTTTTTTAGTAATCCACTTAAATATTCATTAGCTTCTACACTAATTGTACCAATCAAAATCGGTCTTCCAGTTTCATTAATTTCTTTTACAGTATTTACAATAGCTTTATATTTAGCTGCACTAGTTGCATAAACCAAATCAGCCAGATCTTCTCTTACAACTGGTTTATTAGTAGGTATTTGAATTACATACATATTATAAATACTTCTAAATTCTTCTTCTTCTGTTTTAGCAGTACCTGTCATACCAGAAAGTTTATTATACATTCTAAATAAATTTTGAAAAGTAATTGTTGCCATAGTTTTAGTCTCAGTATTAATTGTTACACCCTCTTTAGCCTCTATAGCTTGATGTAATCCTTCACTAAACTGCCTTCCTTGCATAAGTCTTCCTGTAAATTGATCAACAATTATAACTTCATCATCTTGTACAACATAATCAACATCTTTTTTAAAACCATAATTAGCTTTTAAAGCTTGATTCAAATGATGTACTAAAGCTGTATTATCTAAATCATACAAATTTTTCAATTTAAATATAGATTCTATTTTCTTACTACCTTCTTCAGTTAAAGAAACACTTTTAGTTTTAGCATCTACAGCATAATCTTCATTCTCTTTTAATTTTTTTACTGCTCTATCAGCATCAATATATAAATTATTAGAATTAAATCTTCCGCCTGATATTATAAGTGGTGTACGAGCCTCATCTATTAAAATAGAATCCACTTCATCGACAATACAGAAATTAAGTGGTCTTTGAACTCTTTGACTAGCTTCTGCTACCATATTATCTCTTAAATAATCAAATCCTATTTCATTATTTGTTGAATATAAAATATCAGAGTTATATGCATCTTGCTTTTCTTTTGAGCTCATTTCTCTCAAATTAATTCCAACTGTTAATCCTAAGCCTTCATAAATTGGACGCATCCATTCAGCATTACGACTAGACAAATATTCATTAGTAGTTACAACATGAACACCTTTACCATCTAAAGCATTAAGATAAGCTGGCAAAATAGTAGTCAAAGTTTTACCTTCACCAGTTTTCATTTCTGCTATATTTCCATAATGTATAGCAAGTCCACCAATTAATTGAACATAATATGGTTTCTCTCCAATAAATCTACTTGCTGCCTCTCTAACAACAGCAAAAGCTGGTACTACTATATCATCTAAAGTCTTACCAGAATTCAATTCTTCCTTAAATTCTTCTGTTTTAGCTTTTAATTCAGCATCTGTTAATTTCTGCATCTCCTCATCAAGTGCTATTATCTCATCAGCAATATGCTCAAATTTCTTTAATTCTTTATATTCAGTATCAAATAACTTTTGAAAAAGTCCCATATATATTCACCTTCCATAAAAAGAATTATAACATAATTATCCATTGTATTACAATGAAAATAGCACATAATTTAAGGAAAAAACGTTATACACAAGGATGAGGACAATCACTACATTTTTTATATCTCTCTTTTTAAGCTCTCTTATCATTCCTGAATCATTTATAAAAACAGGTCGTTCATCACCATTTAATAAATCTGGAGCAAAATTATTAGTATCTTTATTCATTTCATGTAAATGATTATTAACAATATTACAACCTTTCTCAGTCATAATATATACAGGAATTTTAATACCTACTTGAGCAACAGCCACTGGTTCAATATAATTTTTTACATTTAAAGATGCACAAGACCATATAACATCAGCATATTAACCCATGAAAGTAATCAGTTACAACTTAATTATGAAATTTGTTAAAAATAGTTTTAGCATTAGCTATGCCATTAAAGAAGAATTAGACAGAAAAAAACTGATAAATTTACCAGCATTTTATTTAACATTAATAATTCCGTAATCACCATCACGTCTTTTATACATAACAGATACACATTCTTCATCAACATTTTTAAAAACAAAGAAATCATGATTCAAAAGTTCCATTTGTAAAATAGCTTCTTCTTCATCCATAGGCTTAGTAGTGATATTTTTTCTTTTTATAACTCTAATAATGTCTTCTTCATTTTCTGCTACTTCAAAATCAGTATTAATATCTAATTGAACAATATTTTTATACTTATTATTTAATCTAGTTTTATTTTTTCTAATTTGTCTTTCTAGCTTATCTACTACAAGATCCACAGCAGCATATAAATCTACATGTTTCTCCTCAGCTCTCAAAGTAAATTTATTTGTTGGAACAGTAACTTCAATGATTTGTTCATCATTTCTAACTCTAATAATAACTGTTGCCGTAATCTTTTTACTATTATCAAAGTATTTATCAAGCTTACTAATTTTATCTTCAATATAATCTTTAATAGCTTTCGTAACAGTTACCTTATCTCCTCTAATATTTAATTCCATAAAATCACCTTACCTTTACTAATTAATTTATATTATACCATGAAAAAAATAAAAAAACCACTAAATTAAATAGTAGTTAATTCTTTTTCACAAACATCAACTGCTTGTAATCCTTTGGAAGTTTCAATTAATTTAAAATTAACTGTAGCACCTTCCTTTAAAGTTTTGTAGCCATCCTTAACAATGTTTGAATAATGAACAAAGATATCTTCAAGTTCTTCATATTCTATGAACCCATAACCTTTCTCATTATTAAACCACTTCACTTTTCCTTGCATATCACACCTCGCCTTTCTACTTCATATTAACAATAACATACAAGCACCCCTAGCTCAATAAAAATCGTTCGACAAAATTTGCACTACATGTTGCTCTTTTATTATTAAGCCAACCCAAAGATACCATAATTAAAAAATGATTTAAACCCTTTTGTCTCAAAAGTTAAAATTCCTGTCTAAAATGTTACTTTTTTATAAAATAAACTATATCATTACATTTTGAAACAAAATATTGATTACTTTAAGCAAACAATCTTTTATTATTAATATTATTGAGTTACAATAGCGTCATGTTGTAAAGGAATATATAATATGAAAGAAAAATTTATTAATTCATCTATTAGTCTAATAAATAAATATGAAGACTGCGATGACTTAAAAATCAAAAAATTAAAGTATGGTTTAGAAGGCATTTATAGTTTAGTCATAAAAATTAGTGCTGTATTTATAATAGCCTTAATAACTAAAACTTTAAAAGAAACAAGTTTATTTTTATTATTTTATGCAGGTATAAGAACATTCAGTTATGGAATACATGCAAAAAGCAATTTAGCTTGTTGGATAACAACTATTCTAATTTACAATATAGTTCCTCTAATATTTAAAAATATACACATACCTAATACCATAGGATTCATAATATTAGGAACAAGTTTAATGGCAATGCTTCTTTGGGCTCCTGCTGACACTCCCAAAAGACCATTAATTAGAAAAAAACATCGTATCAAATGTAAAATAATTTCAGTGATTGTTATATTAATATATACTATTATTTATCTAAAATCAAACAACAATATTATAAATAATTGCTTATTATATGCACTTATAATTCAGATATTATTTATAAATCCTATTAGTTATAAAATCACTAATACCCAATTTAACAACTACTTATATTATAAAAAAACAAATACGGTTTAAATGATTAATATAGATATTTAAACAAAAAAGAATAAAGGAGGATAGAAAATGAAATTATTAGCTAACTTATTAAGTGGAGCAGCTACACAAACAGCATCAACTCCATTTACTGTATGGCTTGTTTATGATGAGCCTGAATGTCCAGAAGAATTAATATAATAATTCCAAAAAAATTGCCTCCTAAATAGAGGCTTTTTTAATACAAAAATTAATCTTTATATTTAGCTACTTTTATTTTCGTACTAATTTTACTTATAAAAATGCCATTTACTATTTTAATATTTAAAGTAGCTTCATTATCCCTTAACGCTGAGAATATACCAAGACCACGCAATTTACCTTTAGTAGAATAACCACTATTACCAATACAATCTAAATTTATAAAATTAGAAAAAGTATTTCTTATTTCCACAACTATAAATGAGTTTTGACTAGATATATTTATTTCTAATACCTTCTTATCACTATTAGCACATGCTTCTAATGCATTATCCAAAGCTATGACCATTTTTTCAACTAACACATTATATTTTATAGGCTGTAAAACTTTAAAAATATCAAAAGTAACATTATTAATTATTTTTATTTCAATTTTATCCATAAAAGGATATGTCTTTTCATATATAATACCATTTAAACCATAAGGTATTTCTTTTATATTTTTAGAGAAATTTATACTCCTACTATTCTTTAGCATAAAATTATCTAATAGCTTTTTAGCGTCCTTATTAGCAACTGATTTAACACTTAATAATTTAGCATTTAAATTATGACGAAATATTCTATTTTCTTCTTCCATTTTTATATAAAATTCATTATTATCTTTTAATATTTTCAGAAAAGTTTTATTTTCCCTATTACTAATAATAAACTTTACAAGTCCGACAAAAACAATAAACATTAAACCAACAATAATTAGCAACAAAATATTTATTCTTAAATTACTCAAATTTAAAAACATTATTACACTCATTGTTAAAGCAAAAATAGAGAAAATAATTAATGAGCAATCTAAATAACTTATTTTATCCAATCTTTTATACAGATTAGCAGTAAATATTTTAACTCTTTTACTATAAGAAAAAATTATCATAATTATAAATACAAAAAAAGTTAAAATACATTCAAAAGAATAACTATAAACATCTATTTTATATAAGTGATATACAGAAGATACAATTAACATAGCAATCAAATCTAAGGCAGTAGCATATAACCATATCACAACTACATAATAAAACAATTTCTTAAAAGGCATAGGTTTCATACAATAAAACAAAATTGGGTAAAATATAAAAAAAGCAATATGACCTAATGATTCTATTTTATAATACTGTATAACAAGAACACCTAATACTCCCAACCAAAAGACTATAAAAAATTTTAAATTAAATTTTCTAGGCACATCCGCAAATTTATAAAATACAAAAGCAAAGCCTAAAGTAGAAACAAAACAAGTTATAAACCAAATTATTATCTCAGTCATTTTCCAAATCCTTTTTACACTTTTTAGAAAGCATATAAACTTTCTCACCATTATCCAGTGTAAAATAACCATCTTTATAATTCTTTTCTTGTACTCTAGCAGTATTTACAATACATGATTTATAGCATTTTACAAACCTATAATCTAAATAAGGAATAATCTCTTTTATACTAAGACCTATCATATATTTATTAGAATCTGTTACAATAACTAATTTTCTTTCTGCTGTATCTCTATAAATATAAAGAATAGATTTATAATAAAGATTTAGTTCTATATTATTTGTTTTATATACAAACATTTTATTATCAAAGTTTCTCTTTAAAATTGTTTGTATATCTTTTTTAAATCTTTTATCAAATTCATGAAATTTTTCAATAAAATCAAATACTTCATAAACTGTTCTATGAACACTTTCAAACATCTTATCATGATTAGTTATAAAAATAATTTCACTTTCCCAATCAACATCTCTAATAAGCTTAGCTATACTAATTCCACTTACTTTATGGCCAATTTCTATATCTAATACATATATTTTTCTTAAATCAGTATTCTGAATTTCTTTCTTTAATCTATCCGTAAGTCTCGTAAAAGTAACAACTTCTTTTTCCTCTTTAACAACCTCATCAAGCAAATCTTTAATATGCTCAAGTTCTTCTTTATCATCATCTACTACGACAACTCTAACCACTCTACCAACTCCATACCTAACTCAAGTTTACTATAAGTAATTATAGCCTAATTTTCTAATAATGTCAAAAAAAATATGACGTTAGGCACCATATTTTTTTACTTTAAGTAAACTCTCGTTAATATAAGTTGCAGAGTTTTCCAAATGGTATAAAAATTTATTCTTCATCTTTATTTGAGCAATATTTTTATTAGTTCCAAACAAGACTACATCTTCTTTAAAATACGCTTTAAAATATTCTAATATCTGTGGTATATCTTTAAAATACTCTAAGTCTAAATATACTCCTTTATCCAAATTAATAACCATATACTCTTCATTTATTTCAATATATGTTGCATTACTCTCTGGAAGCAAATCCTTTATATCTACAAAATTAACATGTATAAAACCAAAATCTAAAAAAATAGTTTCTAAAAAAAATATATAGCTACTACTAAAATAAGAGTTACAAACAATATTTATATTATCACCAAAAAGCTTACCTTTAATTTTTTCTTTTTTAATAATCTTTAAAAATTCTTCTACAAATCTACTTCTGTCTACAATATAACCTTTACTAATAATATCTTTCAACTTATTTTGAATAACCCTATCTTTATAAACAATATTTAAAAAATCATCTACAAAAAACAAAGTCATCTCTTTCATAATATCATTCCTTTAATAAATATTTCTGTCTTGTAGCCAAACCACCATTTATATGTCTAATTTTATTATGTTCCAAAAAAACATTTTTAATCTTCAAATAAAGATCATAATCAATATTTATTAAATATTTACTCATATGTCGGTGCAAAGACGACTTAGATACTCCTAATTTTTTTGCTGCTTCTCTAATTGTTAGATTAGAATCTAATATAAAGTTAGCTTCCTCAATAATATTGCACAAAAAAACCACCCCATAAATTATATTTTAAAGGATAGTTTTTTATACTATTGTAATGTAGATACATCCATGTTATAAAACTCTTCTGGATTAACTAATGCACCATTATAATATACTTCAAATAATAAATAATTTTTGGAATCTCCCAGTTTATTTTCACCACTTTTGCCAATTAATTCTCCTTGACTTAAAACATCTCCAACTTTAACTGATATTTCATCCAAACTATAATAAACTGTTCTCAAATTAGTGTTATGTTCCACCTCAACAACATTACCTAAGGTTTCATCTTTCTTAATATTTAATATTGTTCCATCTAATACTGTTACAACATCAAACTTTTCTTCAGCCTTATATAAAACTCCCGTATTTTTCATATAAGTATTTTCAAAATATATTAAGGCTTTCTCTTGAATTTCTTGGCTAGCTTTAACATCATAAAAATACTTATCTATAGTAACACTTTCACTAGTATAAGGCTTAACAATCCCCTCAGAAATAGAGCCGTCAATATTAACAACTGGTTTATCCACTGTATTTCTAAGAACGCCTATTGAATATAAATAAGTTGGATTACTTTTCATTAAAGTACTAACTAAGCTTACTGTTCCAAAAATAAGCATTAATAATCCTACATATAGAGTTGGTAATACATAACCTTTTAGTTTTCTTTGTTTCATAACTTACTCACCTTTCTAAAAATATTGTGAGCAAGAATTTTAAATTTATACTTAAATCTCTGAAATTTCTGTATTTTTATAATAATGTTTTAAAATATTTTCATAACTATAGCCTAGATTAGCCATACTTTGAGCTCCATACTGACTCATTCCTACTCCATGACCAAAACCTAACGTTTTAATAATAATATTTTCGCCATCTTGAGTTATCGTAAAATCTGTTGATTTCAATGCTAATTTATTAAATACTTCTATCCCAGTAAATTTCTTACCATTAATAGTAATATCCCTTACATAATTTGTATTACTTCTATTAATATTACTAATTTCTATTCTATCACAAGCTATATTAAGTTTAGTACAAAACGTATTCTTTGAAATAGTTTTTGAAGAACTATAAGATTGATACTCTTTATCCCATAATGATTCTACACTAACCAAATAATCTCTTGTTTCATTAAAAACTGTACTTGCAGGTTCTGTATAACCATTAGATATAGCAAAATAATAAGAAGTAATAATATCTCCATTATATGTTAAAACCTGCCCGCTTGTTTCTAAAACAGCTGCTTTAACTCTTTCATAATAATAATCAAAATCACTCCCCCATTTACTGTGCATTTGCTCTAAAGTTAAATAAACTTGGTCATTAATTGTTGTACTAAGTACATAATTTTTTACATTTGTCATTTTATACATTGCGAAAGTTCTTGACGCTATAGCTTGAGCTTTTAAAGCTTCCATATTAAAAGAAGCAGGCATTTCCCCAGCTACTACTCCAATAACATATTCTTCCAAATCCATATAAAAAGGATCACTCTTATCTTTATTATTACTAATTAACACTTTAGCTATTTTATCTTCTTTTACATCAGTATTACTTTCTTGATTAAGTATAGGAATTTCTAAAGTTTTCATCTCTAAAACTTCATTATTAACCATTACATCTTCTTTATTATTTTCCATAAATACTGCAACAGGTAGCAAAACAACTACTATTAAACTCAGTAATCTATTCATATATCCTCCGTTTATCTAATTATATGAAGAGCTATAAAAAAATATTTATTCATGAATTATGTCTACTTGCACAAAATAAAAATTAAAGTTATAATATATATAAGATAAAAGAGGGATTCATATGAAACAAACACTAGGAAATATGTATGTCAAAAACAAACGCATAATCTTACGTTGTGATTTTAATGTGCCAATTGTAAATGGCAATGTTTTAGATGAGACAAAACTTCTTAAAAGTTTAAAAACAATAAACTATTTATTACAAGAACAATGCAAAATTATCATAATAAGTCATCTAGGACGCATCAAAAATGAAGAAGATAAAATTAAAAACACTCTAGAGCCAGTTAAAAATACTTTAGAAAGGTTATTAAATAGACCTATTAAGTTTGCCAAAGATATATTAAGTGAAGAAACAAAAAATATGGCATTAAGTCTTTTACCTGGCGAAATACTTCTTTTAGAAAATACTCGTTTTTTAGATATACCTGAACCAAAAGAAAGCAAATTAGATGAAAATATTGCCAAACACATTGCCTCTTTAGGCGAAATATTTGTTATGGATGCTTTTGCAAGTGCTCACCGTGCCCATACGTCTGTTGTAGGTATAGCTGCATATTTACCAAGTTGTATTGGATTTCTTGTAGAAGACGAAATAAATATGCTTGATGGTACTATCAAAAATCCGGAAACCCCTTTTACTGTTATTATGGGGGGAGCTAAAGTTAATGACAAACTAGCTATTATTAAAAGCTTATTACCTAAATGTGATCATTTATTATTAAGTGGAGGAATCGCTAATTCTTTTTTATACGCATTAGGCTTACCAGTTGGTGAATCTTTAAAAACTGAAAACCCTGACACTTTAAATGAATTAAAAAAATTAATGCTTGAATATAAAAATAAATTTGCTTTTCCACTTGATGCTATTGTAGAAACTACCTACAATCACAAGCCAAATGTTAGAAATATTAACCAAATAGAAACTAATGATGTTATAAAAGATATTGGCATTAAAACCATAGCTAAATATAGTGCTATTATAAACAATAGCAAAACTATTTTTATTAATGGAACAGTTGGAGTATATGAAGAAACTGCTTTTAAAAATGGTTCTGTAGAAATATATGAAGCTTTAAAAAAATGTTCTGGAAAAGTTATTTTAGGTGGTGGCGATACTATTTCAGCTTTAAATATCTTAGGATATAAAAATGATTTTAAATATATTTCTAGTGGTGGAGGAGCTACTTTAGAATACATTGCCAAAGGTTCACTACCTGGCATTGATGCAATAAGTGATGGTGATAATATTGAAATACTTGATTTGTAACTTAAAAGCTCATAAAACATATTCTGAAATAATAGAATATAAAAACAGTTTACTAAATATAAGCTGTAATAAAACAGAATTAATACTTGCTCCTACAAGTATTTACCTTCCTATGTTTAAAGAACTACAATTTCCACTATGTATTCAAGATATTCCTTTAAATGAAGAGCTTAATTTAACAGGAGATTATTCATTAAAACAATTAAAAAGTTTAGATATTAAATACTGCATTATCGGCCATCATGAAAGAAGAAAATATTATAAAGAAAATGAATTTGAAATAATTACTAAAATTAAAGCCGCTTTGAACAACAAAATTAAAGTTATATACTGTATTGGTGAATCTAAAGAAGAGCTATTAAGAAAAGTTGAATATCAAGTTTTAGAAAGACAAATTGCTCGTATTTTAAACAAAATACCTACTAATGAATTTGAAAATATAATTATTGCTTATGAACCTACATACATGATTGGTGGAAAAAGCAATTTAGATTTTAAAGATATTGAAAAAAAGATTTATTTTATTAAAAATCTAATCGATAACTATTATCATGGCTCTATAAAAGTTATTTATGGCGGTAACATAAACTCTGAAAACATCAAATCTTTCAATAAAATAAAATGTCTTGATGGATTTATTATTGGCAATGCTTGCCTTGATATAACAAATTTAAACAATATTCTAGAAAATATGTAGAAATTACATATTTTTTTATTTAAATAGAAAAAAATCTTACAAATTTGACGTAAAATAACATGTGTTTTCACACTTCGACATGGTTCGACACTATTTTACACAACTAGACAAAACATTTACTTCACTTAACATATCAGTTATGCTATAATAATTTTGCGTGTAGTAAAATTAGGTAACTAAATAAAGGAGAAAAAAATGGAAAACGTAACAAGAGTTTTAGTAGTAGACAATAACCAAAATATCACTGCTAGAATAGAGAAACAATTTAGTAGTCACGCAGTAATCAAAGTAGTAAAAACTATCGAAAATGGAAATGTTGCTTTAGATTATATCCTAAATCACAAATATGAATTCGATATCATAGTAATGGACTTAATCCTCCCTGATATAGATGGATTAACAATATTACAAAAGATGCAAGAACAAAATATAAAGAAAAAAACTATTGTTATTACTAGTTATAAAAAGGAATATACTATTAATATGACTAATAATTATGGAGTTAGCTATTATATGTTAAAACCATTTAGTATGTTAGCGCTTGAAACTAGAATTCTAGAGCTAGGTAACAAAGAATTTAACAAAGTTGCAGAACTAAATGATAATGAACGTATAGTCCATGTCGCAATAAGTAAATTATTACACCAATTAGGAATTCCAAGTCATATTAAAGGCTATACATATATTAGAGAAAGTGTGTTTCTATTCTACAAAAATAATGATGCATATAGTGGTATAACAAAAGAAATATATCCAGAAGTTGCAATTAGATATTCAACTACAGCATCAAGAGTTGAAAGAGCAATTAGACATGCTATTGAAGTAAGTTGGACTAGAGGAGATTATGACTTAATGGAAGAAATTTTTGGTAATAGTGTCGCATTTGATCGAGCTAAACCAACAAATTCAGAATTTATCGCAACAATCGCCGATCGTCTACGATTTGATAAAAAACTTTTAACAATTTAAAAGGCTATGGCCTTTTTTAATTTTGAAGAATATTTGTATTTTTTAGAAAATTATGTTATTATCTTAAAAGGAAAAAGGTGAAATTTATGCGCAAAGTTTTGACAGTTGTTCTTGATGGCTTTGGCTATCGTGAAGAAGAATATGGAAATGCCATTAAAATGGCAGAAACTAAAAATTTTGATAGATTATGGGAAACTTATCCCCATACAACTTTAGAGGCATCTGAAGAATATGTAGGACTTAATCCTGGTGAATTTGGCAATAGTGAAATTGGTCACATGACAATTGGTGCAGGGCGAAAAATAAACCAACATGGACCACGTATTACAGAATTTTTAAAAAACAATAATTCTGACAATGCTTTATTCAATGATTTTTTAACAGAAGCTAAAAATAAAACCATTCATATTATGGGATTATTTAGTGATGGCAAAGTTCATTCTAATGTTGAGCATTTTTTCAAATTATATGATTTATTAAAAGAAAACAATGCTAAAAATATCCATTTTCACTTAATAACAGATGGCAGAGATACTAAAGTAAATGCTGGTATTAATTTTGTTAAAGAATTAGAAGAAAAGATTGCTAATGATGAATCTGCTGACATTGCAACTCTTTGTGGTAGATATTATGCAATGGATAGAGACACAAACTACGATCGTACCAAAATTTATTATGATTTAATTACTAAAGGAATAGGTATTAAAGCTAAAACTGCTACTAATGGTATTTTATCATTATATAAAAAGAATTTAACTGACGAATTTCTATATCCTGTAGTTATAAATCCTGAAGGAACAATTAAAGATGGTGATATCATTTTATGGATGAATTATCGTAGTGATAGAGCAAAACAAATTATTAAAACATTCAATAATGAATTTGAAGAATTTCCTAACTACAAATTTAAAAATATAAAAATTTATAGTTTCTTCCCAATTGATAAAGAATGTTCAACAACAAATTTCTTAGAAGATATAGATGTAACAAATACACTCGGAAGATATATAAGTACTTTAGGGCTTACTCAAGCACGAATTGCAGAAACTGAAAAATATGCACATGTAACTTATTTCTTTGATGGAATGTATAATGGCAAAATTGAAAAATGTGAAAAAGTTCTTGTACCATCACCTAAAGTAGAAACATACGACTTAAAACCTGAAATGAGTGCTGCAGAAGTTACAAAAAAAGCCATAAATGCTATGGAAAAAGACACAGACTTTATTTTTGTTAATTTTGCAAATCCTGATATGGTTGGACATACTGGAAATATTGATGCTACATTAAAAGCAGTTACAATGGTTGATGTATGTCTCCAAAGATTATTTGAAGTGGCAGAAGAGAACTTCTATACAATGATTATCCTTGCTGACCATGGAAATGCGGATATTATGATAGATGAATTTAATAATCCTATTACTACTCATACAACTAGTAAAGTTCCTTTTATTATAACTGACTTAAATATCAGCTTAAAAAAAGGAGGCGACTTAACAAACGTCGCTCCAACTATTCTAGAATATATGGATATTGCCTTACCAGAAGAAATGCTTGATACAAAATCACTTTTAAACTAATGTTAGTAATTTAAAACTTACTAACTTTTTTTTATTCTATAAATTATAATAATAAGTGCAACAAATAAAAAAGGTTCATAAATTAACTCATGATATAATGTTGGTGTCTAAACAAACATTAAGGAGTTAAAATTATGAACTATAATCATCTTACCATAGAAAAACGTGCTTGTATATGCAAATTTAAAGAAATGAAGATGAAAATTAGAGAAATGGCAAAATTATTAGATAGAAGCCCATCTACTATTTTAAGAGAATTAAAAAGGAATTCTTATAAAACATCTATAAATTATTCTGTCACAAAATATTCAGCAGTAGTTGCTCATAAAAAATACAAAGAACGTAGAAAAGATTGTCATAGGAAAATTGAAATTAATAATGAAATAAGAAAATATATTGAAGATAAATTAAGTATTAATTGGTCTCCAGAGCAAATTGTGAATCGCGAAATAGATAGACCAAAGAGTTTTCCTTGTACATCAACTATATATAGATGGATTCATAAAGAATATATTGAAAACATTACTATGAAAGAATTAAGACGACATGGCAATTTTAAAAGACCAGCAGAAACAAGGGGTAGATTCAATATAGGAAAAACAATAAAGAAAAGGCCAAGAGAAGTATATAAAAGGAATGAATTTGGGCATTGGGAAGCTGATACTGTTGTTTCGGGAAGAATTGGAGGAAAAGTAAAAAGTAATTATTGTTTTGTAACTTTAGCTGAAAGAAAATCAAGATTGTATATAGCCAAACATATTCCCGATAGAAAAGATGAAACAGTTACTAACGCAATTATAGAATTATTAAATAAGTATCCAAAAGAATTGGTAAAAACAATAACATGTGATAGAGGTAAAGAATTTGCAGGTTGGAAAAGAATTGAAGAAGACTTAGATTGTGATATGTATTTTGCTGAACCATATTGTGCCTGGCAAAAAAGAACAAATGAAAATTCTAATGGTTTACTAAGAGAATATTATCCAAAAGGAATGGATTTATCAAAAACAAATAATAATGAATTAAAACAAAAACTAGATCTGCTTAATAACAGACCTAGAAAATGTATAAATTATAAAACGCCAAATGAGTCAATTGACAATTTTATAAATTGTTGCACTTGATTTGACAAATTATCATTCTAAAAAACTTTTGGGATAAGGCTTTCTTTCATCAGTCAAACATAATAAATAATCAATACTTGTATCATAAAATAAAGCTAATTTTTTTAAAACCTCTGTAGGAATATCATTTGTCTCTGTTTCATACTGTGAATACCCTGTTTGTGACATACTTAAATATTTAGCTACATCTTTTTGATATAAATCTTTGTCTTCTCTTAAATCTCTTAATCTATTCATATTAATCTTCCTAACATTTTAACTTTACCATAACTTAAAATAGGTTATTGACATATAACTTAAATTACGTTATCATAAGATTAGATAACCTAAAATAAGTTATCATCAATTGTGATTGCGCATTAACAAAATTAAAATGAAGTAAAGCTTAACAAAGGAGAAAGAAATGAAAATAGAAAAAATAAATAGACTTAACCAAAAGTATTTTTATTATGCCCTAATACTGGGAGTAGTACTTCTTGTAACTGTATCTTCTATATTTAGTTATGCTAAGTATCAGAGAATTGAAGATATAAAACTAGTAGAAGGAAATATAAACTATAAACCCTATGATTTTAAGATGATGGCTATGTATAAGAGTGATGATGGTACAAATTATACAGAGATAGATACTTTGCCAGAATCAGGATATTTAATAAATGAAGAAAAAAGTTATTGTACAATAAATAATGTAGATAAAGATAATAATGCTAGGATTTATACTAATAACGGTGAGCATATAATAAAAAATATATTAAAAAATGAAAAATGTTACTTATATTTTGATAATGCAACAACAGCTAAAAGTATAGATGAGTTAGTAAATAAATTATCTAAAATAGCTAAAATAGAATCGCCAGATTTTAGTAAAATAGCTACAACAGATGAGGGAGTATATAAAGAAAGAGATGGCATGTATGGAGGATATTCATACTATTGGAGGGGAGCTTCTACAACCAACTATGTAAAATTTGGCGGATATTGTTGGCGAATAGTGAGAATCAATGGCGATGGTACAATGAGATTAATCTATGATGGAACAACATGCCATAATAATGGCGAAATAACAACAGATAGTATCGTTACAAACACAGCCTATAATACAAATTATAATAAATCAGAATATGTAGGATGGACCTACACAGAAGGATTACAAAGACCAACAAATAATAATGAAGGTACAGATACATCAATTAAAATCACATTAGAAAATTGGTACAATATAAATTTAAAGAGTCAAGAAACAAAAATAGCAGATGGCAAATTCTGTAATGATCGAAATGTAGATAGTGGTTACGTATGGTCAAGCGCACCAAACGGTCCATTATATTATTTAGAATATAAGAGATTGTACATAAATTATGTTCCAATATTAAGTTGCACATCTCCCGATATATATACACTAAAAATAGGGCTCATAACAGCTGATGAAGTAATGTATGCAGGAGGCAAGGATGATAATAATTTGTCATACTACTTATATAACGGTCAAAATTATTGGACTATGTCTCCATGCAATTGGGATGAGATTAACACTTGGTCTAATGTGTTTGCTTTAAATTTGAATGGCAATCTTAGTATTTGGTATGTTGGCAACACGTATGGTATGCGTCCAGTAATCAATTTAAAAGCTGATACACAGATTTTAACAGGTAATGGTTCCATAGGTAACCCTTATATTATTAATTAAAAACTATATAAAAGAGCTTCATTCAAAGCTCTTTTAAAATTAATCTTCTTCATCCTCATCTTTAAAAACATACTCTACATTATTTATACTATCTTCTGTACCTTTTACATAATAAAACAATGTTGCTTTAGACGTATTAGTTGTAGGCTTTCCACTTACAGCATCTAAAACAACTCCAACCACTTTATCTGGTGTATCATACCATTTAGGTTCTTTTTCTTTTACAATTGCTTCTACAGTATCCGCCCATATTTTTTTTGATAAAGATGAATACTTTGTTTCCACATCATGGTTATCATCATAACCTACCCAAGTCACCATCAAAATATCTGGATTATACCCTGCTATCCAATAATCGCTAGTAGTAGTTCCTGTTTTTATTGCATATTTTCTAGATAATTGTGAAGCAATTACTAATGCAGTTGGGTTAGCATAATCTTTAAATTGAATATTAGTTGTACCAGTTAATAGTTCATTTAAAATATAAGTATAATTAACATTTAAAACTAAATCTGATTTCTCTTTATTTTGATATATAACATTGCCTTCACTATCTTCTACTCTCCTAATCAAAGAAACTTCCTTTTTATACCCTCCTGTTGCAAAAGTATTATATCCACGAGCTAAATCTAAAACTGACATTCCACCTGTACCTAAAGCCAATGATGCTACAGGAGATAACTCTGCTTTTATACCAACTCTTCCTGCTGTTTCTACTAACTTTTCAGGTCCTAAAAACATATTAGTCTTAACTGCATATACATTATCTGAAACAGCTATCGCCTCTGCCATAGTAATTGGTTTATTAGCATATATTGATCCATAGTTTTTAGGAGCATAAGAATTACCACTACTCAAAGTAAATGTTGTATACTGACTATTAAAAGTAGATGAAGAAGTCATACCTTCCTCTAATGCTCCATAATATAAAAATGGTTTCATAGCTGATCCAACTTGTCTTGAAGCTTGAGTTGCTCTATTATACTGACTCTTAGAATATTTAACTCCCCCAGATAAAGCTATAACCCCTCCTGTATTAGGATCTACAATTACACTAGCAGATTGCAAATCTGTATTACCTAAATGCTTAATAATATTCTGCTCTAATATTTTTTGAGCATCCAAATCTAAATAAGTATAAATTTTAATACCCCCATTTTGAATTAAAGCATCAGGTATAGTTTTTATAGCTTTCAATTCTTGAATAACAGCATCTTGATAATACATAAGCATATCTAAATTTTCTTCTGAAGCCCTACCATGAATCGGGATTTCTTTTTGAAATAAACTTTCTAATTCTTCTTGTGTCAACTTATCATTATTAACCATACTTTCCCCTACTATTTTAGCTCTTTTTATTGCCAAATCATAATTAGCAACAGGATTATAATTTTCAGGACTATTAGGAATCCCTGCAAGAATTAAAGCTTCCTCCAAAGTTAAATCAATTGGTTCTTTATTAAAATAATACCTACTAGCATTAGCAATACCAAAATTACCTTGACCATAATTAATTGTATTTAAATAGCCTTCTAATATTTCATCCTTTGAATAATGAACCTCTAATTCCAAAGTCAAAAATGCTTCTTCAATCTTTCGTGCCCATGTTGAGTTAAAATCTAAATAAATATTTTTAACATATTGTTGTGAAATAGTAGAAGCTCCCTGTGTTATTCTTTTATGTTTAATATTTAAATACATAGCCTTTGCAATTCTAAGATAATCGAACCCATGATGATTATAAAAATTCTTATCTTCAATACTTATTACAGCATCAACTAAATTATAGTTAATCTCATCTAAATCTACCCATTTACTAGAACGTGATCCTTGATACATAAGTTCATCTTTACCATCGTATATATAATACTGCCCCGCTGTCTTTAATTCTAATTTAGGACTTACAAAAGCATAAGTATATAATCCAATTATTACAACTATAAAGGATACAAACAAAAATAAACCTGACTTTAAAAAAAATCTAATTACTTTCAAAAGACTTCACCCTTTATTAATATGTTTTAAAAATTAAAAATTATAATCTTATTTTGCCCTAAATATAAAGTTGTAAATATTATTTTAATATAGTATAATTTAACTTGTAAATGAGGCCTCTATATGAACCATAATATAACAATTAATACTTATGAAAATAATACTTTGCTGTTTAAAGAAACTACTACTGGCATACTAGATGAAGATTATCTAACATTTAGTACAGACACAGATTCTATACGTCTAAATCTTGATAAATTTAATTTTACTAAAGAAAATAATGAAACTATTTTAAAGATTAATTTACAAGAATGTACATTATTTTTAAAAGAATTAAAGCAACATATGAATATACCCTTAGAATTTATTAATTACACTAATAATAAAGATAATATAATTATTGAATATAAATTAATTAGTCAAGAATATCCTTTAAAAATCGAAATAATGATTGGAGAGATTAACAATGAAATATAAAATAGCAGAAATAGAAACTAAGATAAAAAATAGTCTTATATCATTAGGTTTTGAAATAGATAGTGTAACAATCAACCCTTCTAATAGACCCGATTTAGGCGACTATCAATTTAATGGTATTATGCCTCTTGCCAAAAAAAATAACCAAAACCCTATAGAAATAGCGACAAAATTAGTTGAACTTATAAAAGAATATCCAGAAATTAAAGATGCATCAGTCGCAGGACCAGGTTTCATTAATCTAAGATTTAATGATAGCTTTCTAATAGACTTTCTAAATGATTCTCTAGAAGATATAACTATTAACTACAATTTAGGAATTAACAAAACAATATTTCTAGATTATGGTGGCCCTAATGTTGCCAAAATTCTTCATGTTGGTCATTTAAGAAGTGCTAACATTGGTGAAGCTTTAAAAAGATTATGTAATAGTGTTGGTTGTAAAACTATATCAGATGTTCACCTTGGCGACTGGGGTCGTCCTATGGGAATGGTAATATTAGAAATCAAAAATAGATATCCAGATTTAGCTTACTTTAAAGAAGACTATAATGGCGAACCTGTTGATTTTAATATAACTAATGCTGATTTATTAGAATTATACCCTATAGCTACTACCAAAGCTAAAGAAGATGAAAATATCATGGAAATGGCACGAAAAATAAATCTTGACTTACAAAATAAACATCCAGGTTACTATGCTTTATGGAAACACATAGTTGAAGTCAGTTCCACTGAAGTAAAAAGTATCTATAAAGATTTAAATACTTCTTTTGACTTATGGGAAGGTGAATCTGATAATTGCGAATACATGGATGATACTCTTAAATTTCTAAAAGATAAAAACATTATTATTGAAAGTGAAGGAGCTCAAGTTATAAATGTCTCTGAACCAACTGATACTTTAGAAATACCTCCTCTAATTTTAGTTAAAAAGAACGGTGCTGTTTCCTATGAAGCTACAGACATTGCTGCTATTTGGGAAAGAACTAATAAATATGATATTGATGAAATGTGGTATATGACAGATAAAAGACAAGAGCTTCATTTTAAACAAGTATTTCGTGCTGCCACTAAAAGTGAATTAGTTAAACCTGAACTAAAATTTGTCTTTAATGGTTTTGGCACAATGAATGGTCCTGATGGTAAGCCTTTTAAAACGCGAGATGGCGGAGTTATGCCATTAAAAGACTTACTTGATATGGTTACAGAAGAATGTGAAAAAAGATTAATGGATAGTATTTCTGAAAATCGCCAAGAAATTGCTAAAACTGTTGCAGTAGCAGCTATAAAATACGCAGATTTATTACCTTTTAGAACTACTGATTACAACTTCGATATAGACAAATTCACTGACTTAAATGGTAAAACAGGTACTTATTTATTGTATTCTACTATTAGGATGCGTTCTTTATTAAAAAAAGCCCAAGAAAATAATCTTTTATTTAATAAAATGGAAGTACTAAAGCAAGAAAGTATTAGAAAAATAATTATCGCAATGTTAGATTTAAAAAGAATTATTAAAAGAAGTTTTGAGAACTGCTCATTAAATGAAATCTGTGAATATTTATATAAAATAACCAATTTATATAATAACTTCTATGCTGAACATCGTGTTTTAACAGAAGAAAACAAAGAAATTCAAGCTTCATGGTTAGCTCTCACAAAAGCAATATATGATAATAATTCTTATCTCTTAAACATATTAGGTATAAATATACCTGAGAAAATGTAAATTAAGAATTGACAAATAAATAAAATAATATTACAATTTACAAGGCAAATATTTAAAACACATTTTACGATATAATACATATAATATTTTTGAACAAGTACAAAGGAGAATTATTATGAAATTAAGTGATATAACTAAAGAAGAATTAGAAACTATGAATTATGACGATATCGCATACATAATTCTAAACGAAGAAAAAGCAAAGATGAAAATTAATGTCTTATTTAAACGTGTTTGTGAAGCTTTAGAGCTAAATGAAAATGAATTTGAAGATAAAATAGCAGATTTCTTTGAATTGTTAACTACTGACAAAAGATTTATAATGCTTGAAGATGGCTCATGGGACTTAAAAGAACTTCATAATCCAAAAGTTATCATTGAAGAAGAGGAAGATGACACTCCAATTGAAATAGAAGAAAATGAAGATAACATTATTGAAGAAGAAGAAAACGAAGATAATATTTTCTATGATTCTGATAATGATGACGATTTACCAGATGATGATTTAGAAGATTTAGTTGTAATTGATGTAGATGATGAAGAAGCAAACAGTTAATGTTTGTTTTTTTGGCATTATTTGATATAATTATTAAGAAGAAAGGACAATTTATATGTTTGAAAGACTAGAAGCAATAGAAAAAAAATATAATGAACTCCAAAATGATTTAAGTAATCCTGAAATAATAAGTGATTATAATAAATTAAAAACTTTATCAAAAGAATCTAGAGACTTAGAAGAAACAGTCAACAAGTATCATGAATATCAAAGTATTGTAACAGGCATTGAAGATGCTAAAACACTTATGAGTGATGAAGAATTAAAAGACATGGCTGCTTTAGAACTAGAAGATTTAAAAACAAGATTAGAAGCAGTAACTAAAGAATTAGAAATATTACTAGTTCCAAAGGATGAAAATGACGGTAAAAATATTATCATGGAAATTCGTGGTGCCGCTGGTGGTGATGAAGCTAATATCTTTGCAGGTGACCTATATCGTATGTACACTTACTATGCTGAAAAAAATGGTTGGAGAATTGAAGAACTTCACACAATTGAAGGAACTAGTGGTGGGTATTCTCAAGTTGAAGTTATGATAAAAGGCGAAGATGTTTACAAAAAACTTAAATATGAAAGTGGTTCACATCGTGTACAAAGAGTTCCTACTACTGAAACTCAAGGTCGAGTTCACACTTCTACTGCTACTGTTCTTGTAATGCCTGAAGTTGAAACTTGTGCTATTGATATTAAAGAAAGCGATATTAAAATGGACGTTTATCACTCAAGTGGAGCAGGCGGACAATCTGTTAATACTTCCAACTCCGCTGTTAGACTTACTCACATACCTACAGGCATCGCTGTTACATGTCAAGTAGAGCGCAGTCAGTTAAAAAATAGAGAACGAGCTATGAACATGCTAAAAATTAAAATTAATGATGATATTCGAAATAAGCAAGATTTAGAATTAGGTGAAGCTCGTAAAAATAAAATTGGCACTGGAGATAGAAGTGAAAAAATAAGAACTTACAATTATCCTCAAAACCGTGTTACAGACCATCGTATTAACTTTTCTACTATGAGCTTAGATAGAGTTATGGATGGTGAATTAGAACCAGTAATTGAAGCCTTACAAACTGAAGATTTAAGATTAAAACTAGCTGGTGAATCTTTTGAATAACATAGGAAGTGCTGATTTAAAACTTTTAAAAGAGCTCCATAAAGAAGATTTTAATAAGATTGAAGAAAAACTAAAAAGCAACTACCCCATTCAATATCTTATCGGGTATGTTGATTTTTTTAATACTAAAATAACTGTTAATGAAAACGTTTTAATTCCTCGATTTGAAACAGAACTTTTAGTAGAAAAAACATTAAATTTTTTAAAAACAAAAAAATATCAATCATTAATTGATATTTGCACTGGTAGTGGTTGTATTGCTATATCCTTAAAAAAATACTTAGATATTGAAATCGAAGCTTGTGACATTAGTAAAGATGCCTTAAAAATTGCCAATCAAAATGCTAAAGACAATAATGTTTCGATAAATTTTTTCGAGCTTGACATTTTAAAGGAACAACCTACCAAAAAATACGATTGTATTATATCAAACCCTCCATATGTAAAAAGAGATGAATATACCTCAGAAGGAACAAAATTTGAACCAGTAATCGCATTATATGCTAATCATAATGGTTTAGAATTCTATGAAAAAATATTAGAAAGCGCTTCTTCATATTTAAACAAAAATGGCACTATAATATTTGAAATTGGCGCTACCCAAGGAATCGAAATTACAAACCTAGCTAAAAAATGCTTTCCAAAATCTAAAGTTAGTATTTTAAAAGATTATAATAATTATGATCGTTTTATATTTATAGAGACTTAGTCTCTTTTTTTATTATCTAAATATTAAAAAAACATTAACTAATAAAATCTATCACAAAATTAGTTAGCAAATAACTTAAAGCAAAACTAAGCGATAATACTAACAGTTTAGCTTCTATTACTTTATTTTTTTTCATAATCAAATTAAAATTTATCCCATTAAAAATAAAAACAGACATAAAGGTAAAAAACACATATAAATATACTTTTAATTCCATTAGTTTTCTTCCTCATATTTTGCTAATTTTGCAATTCTATTTAATCTTCTTTCTAAAACTGGATAAGGAGTATTAATAAATGTATCAATAATAGCATATAAATCTTTTAAATCTGATATAAAAGCACTTCCAAGTGCTAAAATATTAGCTCCATCATGTTCTCTTCCTAACAAAGCCTCTTTAACATTTGTTGCTCTAATACATCTAATTCCCTTAACTTTATTAGCTGCTATACATACTCCATGCCCTGACTCACATATTAAAATTCCCATAGAGTTTCTATTATCTCTTACTTGTTCTCCTACTGCAAAAGCAAAATCAGTATAATCATTTATCTCTCTTTCATCAACAAAAGAATCAATAACTTCATAATTCTTATTTTTCAAATATTCAGATATTTGTTTTTTTAAACAATCTCCCTTATAATCTGCTCCAATATATATAGTCATATTAAAACCTCCAATTTAATTATACCAGTTACAAGAAGAACTGAACAAAAAATAATAATTATTATACTTAAACTTTACTTTTTTTAAATAAATATGCTAAAATTAACATATCAGAGGGAATTATGAAAAATATAAATATATTACATAAAGGAAGATATTTAAAATCTGCGAATAGTGAAAGTTCACTTTTTTTACAAATCGATAATAGTTTAGCATTGATTCATTTTGTAGAGCACCAAAATGGAGCTTTTAAAAGACGTTTAGAATTTAAAAAATATCATAGTGAAAGCAACACTAAACATGTATTCTTTTCAATATATATAACTCCTACTCTTGTTTTTTCAGGAAATATTATCTTAACCAATGATAATAAATTAATATCTGGAGGCATATCATATCATTTCTTATATAATAATTCTACCAGAATAGAAGAAACATATCATATTACATTAAATGAACGTTATTATTTTCTTGAATACCAAAAACCTTGCCATTCTAAATCAGAATTATTAATATCTCAAAATGTGCCTCAAGAAATTGATTTAGATATTATTTTATACAATATTTTAATATATATTAATAACGAAAGAACTTTACAAAATAAAGATTTAATTCCACCTGGTTTTAATATTTTCCATATTTTAGCTAATGAGCAAAAGCTATTAGCGCACCTAGAAGAATTAGTTCCAGAATATCCAGAAATAAGAGAATTTTTCAAAGCTTACCAATCAACTTCAGCCTCAAGAAAAAGAAATAAAAAAAATAACATTTCTCCCGTTGCAGTTTCTTAACTTTTTAACTATAATAAAACAAGGTGATTTTATGTTTACAGATACACACTGTCATGTTTTTAAAGAATATTATAATAATATAGACTCTATTATTAATAATGCAAAAGAAAATAAAATCTTTCAAATTATAAATAATGGATGCAATCATAAAAGTAATCTTGAAGTTTTAGATTTAATTACACGATATCCTAATATGTATGGAGCAATTGGCATCCATCCTGAAGAAGTTGATAATTATAATCCTGAAGAATTAAAATTTATCGAAGACAACCTTAATAATCCTAAAATAGTTGCCATTGGTGAAATTGGCTTAGATTATCATTATACTAAAGAAAACAAACAAGCTCAAATTGAGTTATTTGAAAGTCAACTAAGTTTAGCCGAAAAATATCATAAGCCAGTAATTATTCACAGTCGTGATGCTACTGAAGACACTATAAATATATTAAAAAAGCATAAAGTAACAGGTGTTATTCACTCTTTTTCTGGTTCTCTTGAAACTGCTAATATATATATTAAGATGGGATTTCTATTAGGAATTAATGGTGTTATTACTTTTAAAAATTCTAAATTAAAAGAGGTAATTAAAGAAATAGACCTAAAAAACATTATTTTAGAAACTGACAGCCCATATTTAAGTCCTGAGCCCTTTCGTGGCAAATGTAACGAACCTGCTAATATTTTTGTAATAGCAAAATTTATAAGTCATTTAAAAAATACTAATTTAGCAAAACTTGCTTTAATCACTAATCAAAATATCAAGCGTATTTTTGACATTTAGTATAAAATATGATAAAATAACTCTAACCAATTGAGGTGAAAAAATGAAAAGTAAAACAATGGTTTACTTCGGATATATAATAAAAACAAGTCTTATATTATTTGCAGTTATTGCTATTACAGCATCTTCAAGTAAAAGACAAATATATAGTAGTAATGAAAATGTTAATCGAAATGTTGATTTATCTACCATGGCTCTATTTATAAATAAAGAGGAAGAAGAAAGAGAAAATGCTGAAGCACTTCAAAAATATTTATGGGGCTCTCTAGATAGTTACACTGGTGATTTAACTGGATATGGTGCTGATTGCCCATTATGTTCTGGACGTCTAGCATGTATGAGTAAATTAGACTTAAGCAATGGTCGTAATACATATGAAGATAAAACTTATGGTAATATAAATATTGTTGCTTCTTCTAAGAATTTACCATGTGGTACTATAATTCGTTTTGATAGTGCTAGAATTAGTGATAAACCTACAATAGCTATTGTCTTAGACCGTGGTGTTCTTGGTAATGATATTGATTTTCTAGCTCCAAGTGAAGCATATGCTGCAAAATATATTGGTCGAAGTTCAATAACTTATGATGTATTAAGATTTGGATGGGAAAAATAACCCATCTTTTTAAATAGAAAGGAAATATTTATGGACAATTTTATACCAGCTAAAAAAAGTCTTGGTCAAAACTTTTTACAAGATGAAAACATTCTAAAAAAAATAGCAGATTCAATTAACACCCTAGAAGATGATTTAATAATTGAAATCGGCCCTGGAAAAGGTGCTCTAACAAAATATTTAAAAGATAAAAATTCTTATCTTCTATGTTATGAAATTGACACCCGCATGAAAGACATTTTAAATAATTATGAAGATAATAAAACGAGCATTATATATAAAGATTTTTTAAAAACTAATATATTAGAAGACATAAAAGATATTCCTTATAATAACATTTATATTATTGCTAATATCCCTTATTATATAACAACGCCTATTATAAAGCACGTTATAAATCTTCCTAATCTAAAAAGCATGACTCTACTTGTTCAAAAAGAGGTAGCTAAAAGATTTACAGCAAAGCCAGGAACAAAAGATTATAATTCTCTTACAATTTATTTAAATTACTACTTTGATATAAAATACTTATTTGAAGTAAAAAATACATGTTTTAGGCCTATACCAAAAGTTGATAGCGCTACAGTAAACTTTACTAAAAAAGAAAAAAATTTTATATGTAAAAATCCCGATTTATTTTTTAAAATAGTTGAAGATGCCTTTAAAATGAAACGAAAAACTTTAAAAAATAATTTAAAAAGCTATAATTGGAACAAAATAACATCTATTTTAGCAAATCATAATTTACCTGATACAGTACGAGCAGAACAAATACCAATAGAATTGTTTATAGAAATAGCTAATAATATATAAGTGTTAATAACTATCAAATTATTAACACTTTTTTATTTAGGTTCAATACATTTATCCTTCATAAAAAAGATTTTAAAACATAAAATTTAATGGTGATAATTATATGCAACTTAAAAGAGGCGATTTGGTTACTAGAAAAAGTTACAATCACGATACAATATTTAAAATTACCAATATCAAAAATGACATGTATTATTTAAAAGGATTAGAAGTTAGATTATATGCTGACTCTACCTTAGAAGATCTAGAAAAATATAACAACAAAGATAAAGAAGATATAGTTAATAATAATGAAGAAGAAAAAAATTTAGATCGTAGTGAATATTTTTATATACCAGCTAAAATACTTCATATTGATGGTGATAAAGAATACTTAGAAAAATGCATTAAATACTATAAAAAAAAAGGCCTTTACGCTGTCGGAAAAAAAATCGTTGAAGAACATATTTATGAAAGCATTTTACCATTATTAAAAGAACACAAACCCGATATTCTTATAATTACAGGTCATGATGCTTATTATCGCAAAAAAGGCAATATAAATGATTTAAATAACTATCGTAATTCTGCTAACTTTATTAAAGCTGTAAAAGTAGCCAGAAAATATGAAAAATCTCATGATAAATTAATAATTATTGCAGGAGCTTGTCAATCAAATTATGAAGAATTACTAAAAGCTGGCGCCAATTTTGCCTCTAGTCCTAAAAGAATTAATATTCATGCTCTTGATCCCGCCATTATTGCTTCCTCTATAGCTTTAACTGAACGCAACCAAGAAGTAAATCTCTTAGAGTTACTTGATAAAACTAAATATGGTCATGATGGCATTGGTGGTATTAAATGTAATGGACTTATGTATATAGGATATCCCAGATAGGAGAATTATGAATCCAAATTTTATAAAAGAAGAAGTCGAAAAACATTTAAACAAAAATGTTGAAATTAAAGCATATGGAATGCGAAATAAAGTTAACTATTACAGTGGAACCATAACCGCAATATACCCAAATATTTTTACCATTAAAAGTCCTAATTATGAAAAAAGTTTTAGCTATGCTGATATAATTACTGGTGATATAAAAGTAAAATATGAGTAAAATACTTGCTATTTAGTTATTTTTGCTATAAAATATAATTAAGTTATTAAACTTAGAAGGGAAAGAATATTTATGCAAATTACATCAGTAAGCGTTCGTAAAATCGAAAAAGAAGGATCAAGAATGAAAGGAATCGCATCAATTTTAATAGATGACTCATTCGCAATCCATGACATCAGAATCATCGAAGGAGATAATGGTTTATTTATCGCTATGCCAAGTAGAAAAACTGCTACTGGTGGATATAGAGATATAGCTCACCCAATTAATCCAGATGTACGTAAAATGTTTGAAGATGCTATTTTAGAAGAATACAAAAAAGCAGAATAACTACTAAATCAGTAGTTTTTTTATTCTAAAATTTTCTCTTTAATCATAAATTTTATAAAAGGAGAAAATAAAATGGACAAAGTAGAAGAAATAGTAACCTATGGTTCACATGAACTAAAACTAATAGACCGCCGTGAAATAGCTCTAACTGGTATTAAAAAAATAACTAGTTTTGATTCTGAAGAATTTTTACTGGAAAGTAACATGGGAATAATACTCATAAAAGGAAGTAATTTAGAAATTATGAAGCTTGACACTCATGATGGTAATTTAAAAATAAAAGGCAAAATTAACAGTTTTAATTATTTAGACAGCAATAACAAAGGCAAAGAAGAAAGCATTTTATCAAAACTATTTAAATAATGACAGCTAAAACACAAATAATTGTTTTATTATTTTCCTGTTTCTATGGACTAATATTTACTTTTCTTTATTACTTACATAATCATATAATAAAAAAGAAAAAAAGAGTATTTAGAAGCCTTGCTACTATATTATTCATGTATAACATTGTTTTAATATATTTAATATTATTATTCAAACTAAATAATGGCCAATTTCATATATATTTTTTCTTAATGATAATTATTGGTTATTTAATAGGAAGTAAACTCTTAAAAATATTGTTAAGTAATGTCAAATACCGCGAATTCATTGCAAAAATAAAAAAGAAATGTTATACTAAAATAAAATAAGGGTGACTATTATGAATAAAAAAGTAACTAAAAAAGAAAAAAGAAGACTAACTTTATTTGTTTTAGCATTTATGTTTATCATTACTTTTATGTGTATAAATATACTTCCCGATTGGTTAAAAATAATGGCAAACAATAAAGAAATAAGCATTTTAAAATCTTCATATGAAGAATTACTAGATAACGAAGAAGCGCTTAAAGCTGAAGTACAAAAATTACAAAATCCTGCGTATGTTGAAAGATATGCTAAAGAAAAATATCTATATACTAAAAACGGTGAAATAATAATTAGAAAAACAGATACTAACAACTAGTATCTGTTTTTTAAGAAGAAAATCTATCTTCAAAGAATTTTTCAATGCTAACATCTAATATTTGTGATATATTCCAAAGTACTGGAATACTTATTCCCAAAACTTTTCCTGTTTCAAGTGAACCTATTAATCCTGTTGAAACATTACATATTTTCGCAAGTTTAGCTTGAGAAATTTTTTCACTTGGATTATTAATATTATATAATCCCCGATAATATCTAACATTTGCACCTATTATTTTGAAAATATCTCCTCTTGATTCTTTTATATATAACAAAAAGCATCGTCCTTTCTATCTATACTATTAAAAAACTCTACCAAATGTTATATATAATAAAATAATATCCTTTATAATTTTAACATATTTTTATATTAGAAACAATATCCATTTTCATATTTTTTTTTGTAAATAAATATGCTATAATATAGGAAGAAAGAGGAGTTTATATGAAAAGAGTTAACAATGAAATCTTTAAAAAAGAATTCAAAAAAATCAACAATCTTTTGATTATCGGAATCGTTTTTGTAATTCTAACATCTTTTTGCGCTTTGTTGTTACTTTATGAAAATAATAGAGTTCCAACAGATACCAAAAATTTAAATGAAATTATAGAAGGTAAGCTAAGCATCGAAGAATTACAAAAAGAAGCAACATTTCTAAATGATGTTATTGACAAACAAAAAAATGCAGAAGGAGTCAATTCATATCTAGTAATAACTAAATTATACACAGCTATTGCCACATATAAAAACACTGACAAAGCACTATATATTGTTGAAGATAAGGATAAATATTTATACTTAGTATGCTTAACTAAAGATGAATATACAAGAATTTCTAAAATTGATTTAGCAAAAAATCCTGAAACTATTTATGGTGTAACTAAAAAGACAGAAAATAACGTTAAATCATATGCGGTTAACTGGTATAATTCTAATGTAGATGCTGAAGACAAAATCAAATTAAGTGAATTTAACAGTTATTTTGGAGGAGTTTATTTAGACAATACTACTCCCCTTGCTAGCACTCACAACTATACAACTGCTGAAGAAAAAGCAAACATAAAAATCAACAAAATTTATGGAAGAGTTGAAAGTTACTCTGCTGGCAGCAAAAAATTATATGCAGCAGCAAATGATGATTTTTATTACATTATAACTCTTTCAGATTCTGAATATGAAAATCTTTCAAAAAAAGACTTAAAAAAGAATCCTGAAACTATTTATGGTACAACTAAAAAAACTAATAGTAGTATCACAAATGCTGCTATAAAATGGTATAACAAAGAGTTTAATAAAAACATTACAACTTCTGAATACAATAATTATTTTGCTCAAATATACTTAGATACTACTAAAGACTCTATAATGATGGGAGTTTTAGCAGGAATTATTTTCATTTCATCAATTTGTACGTTTACTTACCTATTACTTTATTTTGTAAGAAAACTTCAAACTGAAAAAGTATTAAAAAATATTAGTGATGAAGAACTTGCTAAAATTGAAAAAGACGTTGATGGAAAAGAAACTTTCCATTATGAAAGAGCACATTTAGTTCTAAGTAAAAAATATTTAATTAGTTTTGTTGGCAAATTACTAATTGTTGAATATAAGGATATCGTATGGATATACGAACATCGTTTAAAACAACATGGTATTACTACTACAAAAAGTTTAATGGCTATGTTAAAAGATGGTAAAACAAAAGCATTGCTTCAAGTTGATGGTATTACTAAAAAATCAACATCAATCATTAATGAAGTTGCTGAAACTATTGCCAGTAAAAACGAAAAAATATTAATTGGCTACACTAAAGAAAACCGAGAAAAATCAAAAGAAATTGTTAAAGAATCTAAATAGCAGCAATGCTATTTTTTCTTTTAATTACTTGACAAATTTTAAAAAAAATTATAATATAACCTACAAAAAAGGAGAAAATATGATAAAAGTTGTAAACTCACGAATAGAAAGTAATAAAAACAACATTAATATTTGCATCGGAACTCATAACGGCATTTTTCACTGTGATGAGGTTATAGCTATTGCAATATTAGCCCTTTTAAATAAACCAAGAGGTGATACTTTCGTAATCCGTTCTCGAAATTTAGATTTTTTAAAACAAAACACTGATTTTTTAGTTGATATAGGCGAAGGAGAATTTGATCATCACCAAAAAGGCGGAAATGGCAAAAGAAATAATAATGTAGAATATGCCAGTGCTGGATTAATTTGGAGAAAGTTTGGCAATTATTTAATAGCATATTTATCAAATTTTAAATTAAGTTCTCAAGAAACGACTGAAATTGCTAACTTAATAGATTATCATATAATTCAAAATATAGATTTAGAAGACAATGGTAAATCAATGGCTAATCATCCTTTTAAAACAATAACTTCATTTTTACCTTGCTGGAATAAAAATGATAATTACAATGAAAAATTTGAACAATGTGCTAACGTTGCATGCATTGAATTAGAAAATATTATTGAAACTTATATTGCTAATGCACTTGCACCATACGAATTAATATCTAGAATTAATAATAATGAAACACATTTTGAAAACATATTATTAATACCCTGCCAAACTTTTCCTTGGGAATCAGGAGTAATTAATCACAATAATAATTCTGAACATAAAATTGATTTTATAGTATTTCCTTATCCAGATGGTGGTTATGCTTTGCAATGTGTTCCACCTTCATTAGAAGACAAATTTTCACAACGCATACCTTTACCAGAAACATGGGCAGGAGAAACTACTAATCTTCCAAATATTTCAGGTATCACATCTGCTATAAGATGTCATAATGGAAGATTCTTTGCTAGAGCTTGGGATTATAGTGATATTATTAAAATGTGTCAACTTGCCACTAAAGAATTTCTAAATAATCATAATACTACAATACAAAGATAAATTATAGCTTAAAATAAGCTATTTTTTCTTACTTAAAATCATATATTTTAATATGAAAACAAAATTTAAAATACTTATTCTATTTTTATTGTTAATAAGTGCTATATTTATCAACAATGAAGTAAAAGCTATGCTTCCCCTTAGTGGTAAAATTATAGTTGTAGATGTTGGTCATGGCGGCGCCGACCCTGGAACAATTAGCAATGATATTTATGAAAGTAATATTAATCTTGCTATAAGTAAATTCTTAGAATTAGAATTAACAAAAGTTGGAGCTACTGTAATTTTAACCAGAGATGGAAACTATGACTTAAGCTCACCCAATGCTAGATGGCGAAAAAAAAGTGACTTTGATAATCGCATAAAATTAATAAATAATAGTGGCGCCAACATGTATTTATCTATTCATTTAAATTATTTAACAGACTCCAAATATAGTGGAGCACAAGTATTTTACAATAATGAAGAAAATAAAGAAATTGCTATGGTTATTCAAGAAACCTTAAACAATAAATTACAAAATAATCGAGATATCAAAAAGATTCCTCAAAAAACATATATGTATGACAAACTTACTGTTCCTGGAGTTTTAATAGAATGTGGTTTTCTATCTAATCCTAAAGAAAAAAATCTCTTAAATTCTTCATCTTACCAACAAAAAATTGCCACAACAATTAAAGATGCCCTAATAAACTATTATTAATACTCAAAGTACTTCATTTTATACTTCTCATCCACATCTAAACCTGTATAATAACTATTGTAGCCTATCTTATCTAAAAGAACATTAACATCTGCATTATCTAAATTATCACTAATAAAAGTAATCATATTCTTTGCTTTTTCTATAGCTATATCATATAAATCAAAAAAAGAATAGTGAAAAGACAAGTTCTTATCAGCAGGATAACACCAAAGATTTCGATCCAAATTTAAAACATTATTATCAACGCTCTTTATATAATAGCAAAGATTTCTAAGTCTCCCCTTCTTATAAACCTTAAAAACATCTAAAATTTTATATATAAAAGCCTTAATTCCCCATCTTGAAACCATACCATATTTAAACAAAAATCTATAATTACGATACCCATTTTTAAATAAATATGAAACATTATTAACATTATAAGTCTTTACAAAAACATCATTTATCATATTTTCAAGTTCTAAAGAAAATTTTAAATTACTAGAAAAAACTTCCTTAGCAAGACAAGCTTTCCAAATCGGGGTTTTCTTTTGTTGTTCATAAATTGCAGCATCCATCATAGTTTCTACATATGCATGTTTTCCCCTATATTTAAGTGTAGACTTATCATCATAATAATATCTTCCTGATTTATAATAAACATAAGGGTGAATCGTACTATCAAGAACATAATGACAAACAGTTCCATATAAAAAAGCTAAAATCTCAGGATTATTAGTTAAATCATTATCTTTAATATACTTAATTAAATTATAAAAATATTCTTTAACTTTATTATTATGAGCAACAAAACCAATTTTAGAATTAGTAAAAAACAAAATATCAAAACTCTTTCCAAATATATTAAATAAATCTTCATTAATTGAATTTTTTATTTCTATTTTTAAATTTTTATAAACGTCATTCGTAAATAAATGATGCGTAACAGTAGCAGGCATTATATTCACCTCTTTCTTATTATAGCACAAAACCTCAATTTCACCAAAATTTCACTAAATATTAACATATAAAACAATTAAATTATCTACAATATAAATGTTCTTTGTGATATAATGTTATAATAGGTGAGAGCTATGGAAAAAATATTCAAAACTCTAGATGAACAAATATTTATATTAAAAAGTAAAAATCTCATAATTGATGATGAAGAATATGTTAAAAGTGTTTTATTACGCGAAAATTATTTCTTTATTAATGGATATCGTTACTTATTTATGAAATCCTTAAATGACCGTACTTTTATTAATGGTGCAAATTTTCGTGAATTATATGCTTTATTTTATTTTGATCGTCAATTACGAAATATTTTATTTAAAAATATATTAATAGTAGAAAACAATATCAAAAGTATTATTTCTTATGAATTATCACGAAAATATGGTTTTAAAGAGAAAAAATATTTAAACCCTAGTAACTTTACTAATGATCCTAAGAAAAATAGACAAGTTAATGACTTATTAAAAAAAATTAAAAGACAAATTAATATAAATGGTGGACAGCATACTGCTACAAAGCATTATCAAAGTAATTATGGTTATATACCTTTATGGATTGTGGTTAAAGTTTTATCATTTGGAATAGTTGGCGAACTATATACAATATTAAAACATGAAGACCAAGAAGAAATTGCCAAAATATTTGATGTAGATGTTGAAAATCTATTAATATATCTTCCTATAATTGCTAATTATCGTAACTTGTGTGCTCATGAGGATATATGTTACGAACACAAAACACAAAAAGAAATTCCAATTACAAAATATCATGAATTACTTAACATTCCTAAAATGAATGGTGAATATATTTATGGTATTAATGACCTATTTTCGTTAATAATAATCTTAAAATATGTATTAAGAGAAGATGACTTTCACATGATGTTAAAAGAAATATCATATGAATTAGATTATTTAGCAGGCAGATTACATAGCATTAATATTGACAAAGTATTAGATAGAATGGGATTCCCTAAAAATTACAAAGAAATAGTAAGGATGGATTAAAAAAATGAATGAACAACCAACTCATAAAAAAACATTAAGAAATTGTATTATAATAATAATTGTATTCTTTCTAGGTATGCTTACCATGTATGGCACCTTCTATTATTTTCCTTCAACCATAGGTACAGTCGTAACTAAACTAGAAAAAGATGTAACTGTTACCGATAAAGGAATTGCAGATGCTGTAGATAAAGTGTATGATTCTGTTGTGGTAGTAAATACCTATGTTAATGGCGAGCAATATGCCTCAGGTACAGGTTTCGTTTATAAAACTGAAAACAATAAAGCCTATATTTTAACAAACAATCATGTTATTAGTAACAGTAATGATGTTTATGTTACCTTTACAGACGGTAAAATTATTAAGACTGAAGTTGTTGGAAAAGATGTTTATTCAGATATTGCTGTACTAGCAGTTGATGAAAAAGATATAATATCTATTGCCCAATTAGGTAAAAGTAAAGATTTACGTTTAGGTGATACTGTATTTGCTATCGGTGCTCCTTTAGATAGTGCTTATTCTTGGAGCGTAACTAGAGGTATTGTATCAGGAAAAGATAGATTAGTTGAAGTAGAACTTTCTAGTGGCAATACTAAAACACCAATGGTTGTAAATACACTTCAAACTGATGCAGCTATAAATAATGGTAATAGTGGTGGCCCTCTAGCTAATAGTAATGGTGAAGTTATTGGGATAACATCTATTAAACTTGCTAGTGAAGCTATTGAAGGCATGGGATTTGCAATACCAATAGAAAATGCTCTTGAAATTGCCGAAGAATTAATAAGTGGCAAAGAAATAGAAAGACCATATCTTGGAGTTTACATGCTAGATGTCATAAATGCTTATTATTCACGTGAATATTATAATTTAATACGCGAAGCAAATGTTACTCAAGGTGTTGTTGTAACAGATATTGAAGAAAAAAGTTCTGCTGCTCTAGCTGGAGTTCAAAAAAATGATATTATAATCAAAGTTGATGATGAAGACATATCTTCTTCCGCCTATTTAAGATATTATTTATTCCGTCATAAAGTTGGAGATTATATGAAACTTACAGTTCTTAGAGACAATAAAGAACTAGATATTAAAGTTAAACTTGTAGCTAATTAAACTTGTTTGTATAACAAGTTTTTTCTTTTTAAAATAGAATAACTATTTAAAGATATGATATAATAAAAAATGAGGTTAAAACATGAAAAAAATATTAAAATTATGTAGTCTAACTTTTATAATTATAGTTCTAAGTGCCTGTTTTAAAAACGATACTACTAATTATAATAACAATAAAGATACTAAAAATCATATAAATGATGCTTCTAAAATAGTTAATAGTATGACAATAGATGAAAAAATAGGACAATTATTTATTATTCATTATAATAAACCCGAAATAACAGAAGAATTTAAACATATTTTAGAAACTGTAAAACCTGGTGGATTTACCTTATTCAATGAAAACATTAAAACTTATGAACAGACAACAAAATTAATTAAAGATATTAATAGCACTGCTAAAATTCCAATGTTTATATCTATAGACCAAGAAGGTGGCAGAGTTCAAAGGCTAAAAAGTATGCCTGGTATGAATATTATAAATATTCCTTCAATGTCTAAAATTGGCGAGTCTAATGATGAAAATCAAGCATATAATACTGGAATAAAAATTGCTAATGACCTAAAAAAATTTAGTATTAATATGAATTTTGCTCCAGTAATAGATATTTATCTTAATCCTAAAAATACTGTTATTGGCGATAGAAGCTTTGGTAACAATGCCGAAACAGTAAGTAAGATGGGGCTATCTTTAGCAAATGCTCTAAAAAACAATAATATCATACCTGTTTATAAGCATTTTCCTGGTCATGGCAACACTGAAAAAGATTCTCACGTAGAAATACCCATCATTACAAAAACAAAAGAGGAACTATATCAAGATGAACTAATTCCATTTAAAAATGCCATTTCAAATAATGCTGACATAATTATGGTTGGTCACTTAGCTTTACCAAAAATAACTAACGATTATACACCAGCATCTCTATCCAAACAAGTAGTAACTGACCTTTTAAAAAATGAATTAGGCTATAAAAATTTAATTATAACAGATGCTCTTAACATGAAAGCTATTACTAATAATTATTCTGAAAAACAGATTTATGAGCTTGCTATAAATGCTGGAGTTGACATACTACTAATGCCAAATGACCCTATTTTAGCTTTTAACTCTATAAAGAAAAGCCTTGAAGAAGGGACAATAAATGAAACTACTATAACCAAATCTGTTGAAAAAATAATTGCTTTAAAATTAAAATATAATATTATAGACAAAGAAAAATACTAAAGAAGATTAGTATTTTTTTATTACATCAATTTACAAACTCTATTGATTCAATAACTATTTTATTAGACAATAAATGATTACTATCATCTAATTCTTTTATTAAATCTGTTGTCAAATATTTTTTAAAATCATCTGCAAAAACAGTAACAACATTATCATTATCTTTAGCAAAAATTATAGCTGCTAACAAATTAGCTCCACTAGAAATACCTACTCCCAAACCAAATTTTAGAGCAAGTTTCCTAGACATATTTAAGGCATCTGCATCATCTATCATAATTACTTCATCAATTATATCTCTATCAACAATACTAGGTATAAAATCGTCCCCTATTCCTTCTATTCTATGAATAGTTCCACTAATTCCTTTACTCATAATTGGCATTTGCATTGGCTCCAAAGCTACTATCTTTACATTTTTATTAATTTCCTTAACTCTTTTAGCAATACCCATTAATGTACCACCAGTTCCAATACCACTAACAAATAAATCAATATTTGAAACACTATTAACTATCTCTAAACCTGTTGTATTATAATGGGCTTCTACATTTTTAATGTTATCAAACTGATTAGGTCTAAAACCATTAATCTCCTCTGCTAAAATATCTGCTCTTCTAATAGCTTCTTTAAAACCCCCATCTTCTTTTGAAACTAAATAAACATGAGCACCATATAATTTCATAATTGCTATTCTCTCTCGACTAGCCCATTCAGGCATAAAAATATGAACTTCATGCCCAAAATAAGCTCCTATAGCTGCAAAAGAAATCCCAGTATTACCACTAGTCGCTTCCACAATTGGCATTCCCTTTTTTAAACTACCATCTTTATAAGATTCCTGTATTACATAATAAGCCAATCTATCTTTAATACTTCCTGTATAATTATAATATTCTAATTTAGCAAAAACATTAACTATTTTTCCATCATAGTTTGCTTTAATTTTAATCATTGGTGTATTACCAATCAAACCGTTTATATTCATCATCATCCTTCTTTCTATTTATTATATGAAAAAAAGACAACATCGTATCGTATTAACCATCTTTATAAACAAATAAAAAACCTCCTTAAAAAATGAGAAATAACCTCATCACTAAGGAAGCTTACTAATTCCTAGCAATTAAGGCCTGTATAAAAATTAAAACAACAGCAACAATTATTATTTAATCTTTTCATATAGACCTCTCCTTATAAATATTATATTATAAAATACACAAAAAAGTAAATAACAAAATTATTTTAAAACTTTTTCTAAAAAGATTCGTTTATTAAAACCACCATTTTTAAGTTTCTTTTTTTGAGCTTCCTTTAAAATTTCTTCTAAAGTAAATCCATTAAATTCAGCCATTGAAATTCTTTTAAAGTAAAGCCAAGAGGAACTGTTCCACCATTATAATAGCAATTTTCTGCATTAATTTTCATTCCTCTTTTTACCTTTTGGCTCAACTCTACTGAATAATATTCTGCAATTCCTTCCAGTAAACTTTCTAAAAGTATTCCTGAAGCATCGTCAGTTATGCACTCTCTTGCTGATAAAACCCTTATTCCTCTATCTTTTAATTGTTTTTTATGAATTGCACTGTCATATCTATTTCTAGCAAATCTATCTAATTGATATACTAATACTCCTTGAAATAAATCTTTCTTTGCATCCTCTAGCATTAATAAAAATTGTTCTCTATCATCTTTCGTACCACTTTTAGCACGGTCAATGTATTCCCCGACTATATTATAATTATTTCGTTCTGCATATCTACGACATTCTTCTAATTGTCCATCGATAGAACATTCAGTTTGGTTGTGAGAACTATATCGTGCATAAATTACTACATCCATTGTTATCATCCTTTCTTGGATAATTTTGTTTTATATGCTTGATATCATCATCCTCAATAATAAACATATTATAATCATTCAAATTATCCTGTATAAACTTCCTAACTTCGTTAATATCAATTGCTTGAGCAATCATTTTTAATTGTTCTTTACTTAAATTCATTTTCTTTTTCTCCTTCTATATAAATTTCTTCGAAACTATTTATATCTTTTTTATTTGCTATTTTAGGCACTTAATAGTGTCGTTTTGAAATTAGTGTATTCTTAGTCATTTTACGCAGATTAATTGCTTATACACCTTTATTATAAAGTTAGAGGGGCTATCAAGATAATTTGCTTTGTCATCTTATAAAAAATCCTGATAGCACTCTAATCTTTCGTGTTGCACTAGTTTTTCTTTCTAGCTTCATATTTAGAAATTAATCTTTTTAATTCTGACACAACATTATCATTATTTAAACGATAAAGTTTTCTTCTGCCATCGTGTGTATATTTAATTTCTAATAAACCTAATTCAATCATTTTATCTACAATTGGTTTTGCTTGTCCTTTAGATATTCTAATATCCCTTTCAAATAAACTATAACTTAATTGTAAATATCCATCTTCATCAAGTCTTTCAGTACTCGTATGAGTAATCCTATCGATTTCACTTAATAATAGTGCAAAGTTAATACCATATGTTTGAATAAACATTTTACTTAAAGTAAGATGATATCTTCTTCTCACTTCCATCTCTGAAATTGATAGAGATACTCTTGGTAATGTGTCCATAATATTAATCCTTTCTTTTTAGATTTTTATTACGAACTTCGAAGTTCATTCTTTTGAAGATAATATAACTCTATAATTAATACTGGAAAGCATTAATAACAGTTAAGAAGGTATGAGTTATATTATCGAATTTGTTAAGCTTAACGTTGCAAAGCGTCCTTTGCTGATTTCATCATATCACCGTTTTTTCTGATAGTCCAAAATTGAGACTAATTTCTTTTCTGTTTTAAAAAATAATTTCAAAAAGGTGTCAATATCGACGCCTTCAAACACTGTGTAGCTGTTACATTTTTATCGTTTCGTTGAGAAAGAGAAATGCTATTTAATTAATTTCTTGTTAATAGTATCTATTTGTTTTTCTGTAAAAGCATAATTAATTGTTTCATCAAACATAGTATCAACACACACTTGAGACACTTCCAACTCAAATTTTTTTAAATTTAAAATGCGTAGTTGACTAGTATTACCATCATCATATGAAGATTTTAAATTACCATCTCTTAACCAACTATAATCAGATGTAATATCATTGCTTGTTTTTTCTACTTTTTCTTCCGTATACATAACATACTTGGAAGGTACTCGTGCACCATAACTATTATTCGCACTTATAGTAACTTGTGCATAATCTCCACATATTTGAATCTCTTGAATTCTCACAGAAGAAGGGTCTTTAAAGTTAGACAATTCATTTCTTGTTGCTTCATAGATTTTATTTTCTAAATCACTTAACTTATTCGAACTCATAAATGCAATTAAAATTAGTAGTAAAAACACCACTATAACACAACAAACGATTACAATTTTTTTCTTTTCTTTCATAAATTATTCCTCCAAAAATCTTATAGTTTCATTTTATATTTTATTGAAGAAAAAGTCAACGACACATCGCTAAATGATATGTCGTTATCTCCATATAATAAATACTAGGAGATGACAAAATGAGAGTAGTAGAAGCCATTGCTAAAAGAATACTAAATCTATGTGAAGAAAGAAATATTAGCATAAACAAATTAGCACTTATGAGTGGATTAACACAATCTACAGTTCAGTCGATTATTGGTGGGAAAAGTAAAAATCCTAAAATATTAACAGTTGTTAGGATATGTGACAGTTTAGATATTAAATTAGAAGAATTCTTTGCGGATAAATTATTTGATAATCTAGATATAGAATTATAAAAAGAGTTGACATTTCAACTCTTGATTTTTCTAAAAATTTAATATAAAATTTATGGCCTTTTTTGATAAAACACTATTTTCTAGTAAATTTATATTATTTTTTAAATATTTTCTAATATTTTCTTTTGAAACTTCAGGTATTTCATTGGGGTTAATTATAAATAATTTATAATTTCCATTGTCGAAGTTAAGCTCGACAAAACGATTGAAAGAGAAACCATTACGTAAGAACAAATCTACAACAACAGAAAAACTTGTTCCATAAACCCTTGATAAATCATTATAGATAGTGCTTGTTAAATTATATAAATCTTCTGTACTATTTATAAAAATTATAGTCTTTTTTTGCTCATCATTAAAATTAAATAATTTATAATCTTCCATAATGTTCCTCCTTTCGTTTAATTAAATATTACGTCATAGGACTGTTTTATTGCATTTAAAATATCAGAAGCTAAATTCTGAGCTTCATCTAATGTTTCTATAATTGCAGTAGTTGAAGGAATAGATGATGAATGTAAATATACATTTCTTTTATTCTTGAATAGACTGTACAATCTATGAAGCTGAGTAAGCTCATCAGAAGATATATTGGAATTAGTATCAATAATGTAAGTACCATTATTTCTTTGAAACATATAAAATCTTTCAGTAGAGGTACTGCAACCAAGAGTATATCCATATTTTTCAGTTAAAACTTTTTTTAAATATCCTTCTAACGCTTTAAATATTCCAGCAACACATCCTGTATAATCTTCACTATTCCTCATAATTTTAAGAGAAGAAATAGAACCAGAAATAGATTTTAATAATGCTTCATCTAAATAATTATATGCAGCATCACCTAATTCAGTTTTCATTTCATTTCTAATTGCAGAAACAGACAAACTACTGTTTAAAAAAATATTGTTTATTTCTATTACATTTTCAAAAGTAAATAATGGAAATTGTGTTAAAAATGCAACTACTATACTGTATGTTGTGAATGCTCTACCTTGTATCATAGCTTTAGAAGTTTGTGGATAAAATGTTATATCTAAATAATCTTTATTATATCCTGTAATTCTTATTCTATTATTAGGTTTCATATCTAGTGTGATTACATTATTAAAATCTGTCTGTATGAATAAAACTAATTCATCTATCATTTCCTTATTACACGGAAAAACAAATTGTTCAGGTCTTTTTTCATTAATGTCAAATCCATTACTTTGTATATATTCTAAAAGAGTGTGAGCTTCCTCTGTGTTTTTCCCTTCAACTCGCATTTTAACGGTATTCTTTTTTATATAAAATCTTATTTTGCATTCTTTTCCATTGACTAAAAATGTACATAAATGTTCCGTTTGTTTAGCATTTTTTGTATATGAAAAAAATTTGTAATTTGGATTAACTTTCTCGTAGTTTTTAGCATATTCCTCAATATCTTCAGGATTTATATATATTTCCATTTAATTCACTTCCTTTATATGTTTAGCTATATATTTATTCTCAATTTTAATTAATGTGTATTTTACTTTTTTACCAGGCACAGCGTTAACACCCATTTTTAATTCAGATAACTTAAAATACACATCCTTATCAAGCATCTTTGTTTCAATAAATCCATATCCCTTATGTGGAAGAATCTTTTTTATTATTCCATACTCGTACTTATCTTTTGTTTTGAAGCCGGAAAGTTCCTCACAAATCTTTATAATATTATTTCTATTTGGATGATTTTTAATATTTATTTTATACTCAGTAATGTAATAACCTAACTCCTCGGAGATTACCCAAGTGTTAATATACCTATAGTATGCTGCTGCCTGAAAAAACTCTTTAGCTTTCAGAATGTCTCCTTTATTGTGCCATAGTACTCCTAAAGTATAAAATAAGTTAACCATATGTTCATCTGTATATTCTGTTACTATTGCTATACTTCCAAAATATAAGCATTTATCTAATTTACCAAACTTATAGCAAATTGAAGAAAGTCTATACCATATGAACCATATTTTATTTTTTCGTGCAAATTTTTCAAAATGACTAATGGCTTCTTCTTGATTTTGGGCAATCAAACACTTACTATAATGAAGTCTTAATTCAATCCAGATTTTATTTCTATAATGAAATTTATCAATTACATTAAGGGCAATCTCAGCTATTTTAACGCAATTATCAAAGTCTTCAGTTATTTCTAATGCTTTTGTCATATGTTGGTAATAAAATTCTTTTGAAGAGGCCATCTCACGCTCCTTCCCCTTCGCATCTTCAAATTCAAAACATTCTTCTGATAAAATAAGAGGATTTAATTTATTTAACCATTTTATTATTTCGTTATAAATATTTCTTGAATATCTATTTTTAACTTTTTCACTATATATATTAATAACTTTTTTAATTGTTAATACATAAGGATTTATGATTTCTCTGTCAAATCCTGAATCATCATAAATCTTTTTATTATAAGCTTCTTGTTGAATATTTCCAGTAATATAATTTGCATACTTTAAAAAAATTTCAAATCTATTTTCATCTTCTACATTGTAATTTTTTATATATTCATCATAAATACACCAACAAAGAGGTGAAATGACAAATCGATTTTTTATTAATGGTGTATCTTTCAGTCCTTTAATAATTTCAATAAATTTAGCTGATTGATTGATTTTTCTTAATGAAAAACCATATAAACTCAATAAATTACTATCATTTTTTTCTGAATTATTCCATAATTCTTCACATATTTCAACTGCTGTCGTATAATCTTTGCAATCATATTTACTTTTCGCATAATCATATAAATTTTCATTATTTGCCATTTTTCACCTCCTAAATTTAAGTTTTGTTAAATATATTATATCATATTTATTTAAATACTTATTCAGATTTCATATAAAACAAAAAAATGCCTACTTAGGCACTCTTTTTATTGCTATTTTAATCGCAAATCCACTTATAAAACAATAAATGGAGTTCGCGTTATAAACATATGGCAGGGGCGGAGAGAATCGAACTCCCATCAAAAGTTTTGGAGACTCCTATGCTACCATTATACCACGCCCCTACGTGTACATGTATTATAGCATAACAATAAAAATATTGCTAGTATTTTTACTTATTAAATTATGATATAATCTTATCTCTTTCTTCCAATGCCCAAAAATAAGCTAAAGGATATCTATCATAAGCTCCACCAAATACAACAATTCGCTCACCTTGTATATCTTTAGAATCTTTATTTTCAACAATAAATGAATGCACATATTTCAAAGCTTCTTCCATAGTATCACCAATACATTCATTATAGAAATTTTTATTAATATTATTTGGATTACTATCTTTGTCAAAACATGCATAATATTTATAACCATCAAGAGCTTTTAAACATATTGAAATACTTTTACAATTTAAACCTCTTTGAGATAAAGTTACTGCAAAATTATTAACTCCACCTCCCCAAATATTCCAATTATAAATTTCAGATAAAATATTTAATTCATTTAGAAATTCAACATATTCTGCATGTAAACTAATTCTCCATGTTAATTCATTATTTTTTACTTTTTTACCTATTTTAGAACGCCAATTATAGTCATAATCCATACAAAATCTCCTACATCTAATAACATTATAACAAAAATATTTAATAGAACCAATACTAATAACTATTAAATCATTTTCTAAATAATTTCATATAATAAATTAGGTGATTATTATATGATCGTAAATTATACTACTAAAGAATTAGACTTACTAGCAAGAATAATGCGTGCTGAAGCTCAAACAGAAGGAGACTTAGGTATGCTAATGGTTGGTAACGTTGTTGTTAACAGAGTTTTAGGTGATTGCTATACTTTTAAAAACATAGATAGTATCACAGACGCTATTTTTCAGCCAAATCAGTTCGTTGGAGCATCTTCTTCTCTTTTCTATGGTTCTGCTACTACAGCAGAAAAAAACCTTGCAAAACGTATTTTAAATGGCGAATATTACTACCCTGCTACCCATTCTTTATGGTTCTATGCTCCTGGAACTTCAAATACTTCATGCCAATCAACATGGTACAGTCAACCACTTGCAGGAAAATATAAAAACCATTGCTTTTATAGACCTCAATCAGGAACTTGCACTCAAATATATTAAATAACAAACTGTTAAAGTTTGTTTTTTTATTAGCAATATTTCAAACAAAAAAATCTCTTTCGAGACTTTTTATTCACCAGTGGAACCAAATCCACCAGTTCTAACTCCTTGTGCATCATCACCATCTGCAATTAAAAATTTCATAAATATAAGTTGACCTATTCTATCACCTTTTTTTACAACTAAATCATTTTCTCCAAAATTAAAATACTGAAACATAAAATGACCATCATTACTTTCATTTCCATAATAATCAGAATCTATAATTCCAATACTATTAGCCATTACAAAACCTTTTTTAGGTCCTCCACTACGATTAGCTAACATATACCATTCATCACTAGCACAATAAGCTTTTAACCCAGTTGGTATTAAAGTAGGCTTAATCCCAGGTTTATAAGGCGGAATAACTACATCTTGAGCAGCCTCTATATCATAAGCTGCAGAATTCTTTGTACTTCTCTTTGGCAAATGAATATCCTTATCTTCCCAGCCTTTAGCAATTTCAAATCCTCTTACACGCATATCTTTTCCTTCTCTTTCTCAATATTATCATTATATAAAACTATTTTTTTCTTTTTTAATGACATCTGAACATCTATAACTCTTTGATTTTCTGACCCCTTATATTTTAAAGTTGGATTACTAAGTTCAGTTTCAAACTGACCATCAACTAATACATCTATATATTTTAAAACTTCTTTATCCATCAAATCTCTATCCATCAAAAAACCTGTCCAAGTCCAAATTGTTTTATCAGGAAATTTCTCTTTAAAAGCTTTAGCTAAAGATTTAGTCCCTTCAATATTTTTAGGATGCATAGGCTCGCCTCCTAATATAGACAAGCCTACTATATAGTCATAAGAACAAAGTTCTAAAATTCTTTCAATTGTATCTTGAGTAAATTCTTTACCACCATTAAAATCATGAGTTTCAGGATTAAAACAATTTTTACAATTAAAAGTGCATCCTTGCATAAAAATTGAAACCCTAACCCCTGGACCATTAGAAATATCCATCTTTCTAATTTTATTATATCTCATAATTATTCCTCAACGTCTTTATTATCAATATGAATTACTCTTTCTTTTATTTCTTGTGTTCTTCCCTTATTCCAAAAATTAGTACCAATATATCCACAAGTACGTCTTGCAACATTTAATTTATCATGATCTTTATTTCCACAATTTGGGCAATACCAATCTAAATTCTCATCTATTAATATTTCACCTGTATAACCACATTCATGACAATAATCTGATTTAGTATTAAGTTCCGCATACATAATATTATCATAAATAAACTTAATAACTTCCATAACAGCTTCTAAATTATTAGTTAAATTAGGTGTTTCAATATAAGAAATTGCCCCTCCTGGACTTAAAGCTTGGAATTCACTTTCAAGTTTCAACTTAGTAAAAGCATCAATCTCCTCAAAAACAGGAACATGATAAGAATTAGTAATATAATCTCTATCTGTAATCCCTTTAATTATTCCAAAACGTTCTCTTAATGCTTTAGCAAATTTATATGTAGTAGATTCAATTGGAGTTCCATAAACACTATAATCAATATCTTCTAAAGCTTTCCATTCTTTACAAGCATCATTAAGCTTACGCATAACTTGTAACCCAAATTCTTTACCTTCACCATTATCTGTATGAGAATGACCTGTCATAAATTTAACGCATTCATACAATCCTGCATAACCCAAACTAATAGTAGAATAGCCATGATGTAATAAATCATGAATAGATTCACCCTTTTTAAGTCTAGCTAAAGCTCCATGCTGCCATAAAATAGGAGCTACATCACTAGTTGCCTTACTAAGTCTTTTATGTCTTATTTGTAAAGCTCTATGACACATATCTAATCTATCTTCAAATATTTTCCAAAAACTATCCATATCTTTATCACTAGACAATGCAATATCTACTAAATTTATTGTTACAACTCCTTGATTAAATCTACCATAATACTTAGGTTTACCTTTCTCATCAACATAAGGAGTTAAAAATGAACGACAGCCCATACATGGATAACATTGGCCATCACCATTTTTATCAATTTTAAGTTCCTTCATAATTTTCTCAGAAATATAATCTGGAACCATTCTCTTAGCAGTACATTCTGCTGCTAACTTAGTTAAATACCAATATTTACTATCTTCATTTATATTATCTTCTTCTAATACATATAAAAGTTTTGGAAATGCTGGTGTAATATAAACTCCCTTTTCATTTTTCATACCTTCAATACGTTGCTTTAATACTTCTTCAATTATCATTGCAAGTTCTTCTTTATATTCAGTAGTCTCGCCCAAATATAAACATACACTTAAGAAAGGTGCTTGTCCATTAGTAGTAGTCATTGAATTAATTTGATATTGAAAAGTTTGCACACCATCTTTTATCTCTTTAGCTAAATCTTCTTTAGCATATTTTTCACAATCAGCTTTAGTAAACTTTCTCTTTTTATAAATATCTAAATAGCGTTTATAACTTTCTTTAACAAAAGGTGCCAAATGAGTAAGAGTAATTGTACATCCTCCATACTGACTAGAATTTACTGCTGTTATAAGTTGAGTCGCAATAGTCATAGCAGTTAAAAATCTATGAGGTTTCTCAATCATAACACCATTTATATTAGTTCCATTTTGAAGCATATCATCTAAATTTATCAAATCACAATTATGCAACGCATTTTGAGCAAAGTAATCTGCATCATGGAAATGAATTATACCAGCATCATGAGCTCTTACAATATCATCAGGAAGTAAAAATCTTCTAGTAATATCAGTACTTGTAATACCAGCTAAATAATCCCTTTGAGTAGTAACTACTTTAGCATCTTTATTAGAATTCTCAGTACTCCAATATTCACTTTCTCCATCTATCAGTTCTTTAATAGCTAAATCTGTTGTATTACTTTTACGTACTAATTCTCTTGTATATCTATAAGTAATATATTTTTTAGCTAATTCATATTTACCTATACTCATTAATTTTCTTTCAATAATATCTTGAATATCCTCAACAAGCATTCTTTTTTTACCAAGATTTTCAATATATTTAACAATATTTCTAATTTGAGTATGTGAAGCTTGATCTTCTTCTTCTACCTCCAAATTAGCTTTCATGATAGCATTCTCTATCTTTTCTGGAGAATAATCTACCATATGTCCATCTCTTTTTATTATTTTCATACTACACTCATCCTTCCTTCACAACAAATTAAGTATAGCATATCTTAAAAAATACACATTGTTGCAATTGCAACATTTAACAAAATTTGATATTATTTTAATAAGAGGTGTAAAATGACATATTTATTTGATAATATTAATAGTAAAAACAAAGAGAAACTACTACTTATGCTAGAAGCAAATACTTTACACTTTAAAAAAGATAGTACCATATTATCTGTAATAAAAAATGACAATATAGTTGGCATTATTACAAGCGGTTATCTCCAAATTATTAGAACAGATCACAATGGAATACGGACAATAATAGAAGAGCTTGAAGAACAAGATGTTTTTGGCTCATTCATAAGTTCACTTAAAAATAAAGAATATGAAATAATAGCAAAAGAAGATACCGAAATAATTATAATCGATTATGATAATATAATTAATTGTAACTTAACAAATAAATCTTTCTATAACCAATTTATAAAGAACCTTCTTCAAATAACATCCAAAAAAATTCAAGAAAAAAACGAAAGAATAGAAATACTAACCAAAAAAACTATTCGTAATAAACTCTTAGAATACTTTAAAATCATCTCCAAAAAACATAATTCTAAATACATATATCTTCCTTTTAATTTTACAGATTTAGCAGATTATCTTGCTATTGATCGAAGCGCAATGTCCAGAGAATTAAAATATTTAAAAGAAGAAGGATTTATCGAAATTAAAGGAAAAAGAATTAAATTATTATACTAAAAAAATTCTACTAAAATGTAGAATCTTTTTTTAAACTTTTCTGCTTAATACATATGGTAAACTATCTGATAATCTATATCTTGCATCATTAGATAAATTATTAATTGCACCTTCTAAAACACTTAAATAATATGAATCTCTTTCATCAACACCATATTTTGGGAAACTCTTAATAACACTTTCTATAGCTTGTCTACTCAAAACCAATTCTGAATGTAATTCTTCATCTGTTAAGGACATCATACTACTAACAGCAGTTTTAGCTTCTTCTAAACTATCATATACTAACATATCAACATATGTTAAAGAAAATATATAAGCTGCTATTCTTTTTGCAGTATTATTATCATTAGCTTTCTTGGCTTTATCATAATAATCTATTAACAATAAAGCAATTCTTTCTTTACATAAATTAATGCGTAATTTTAAATCTTGAACTCTTGCTTTTTTAGCAGTACAAAGATGATTTGGATAGCGATCTAATTCAGTATCTACAGCTTCTCTTGCCTTATCAAGATAACTGCTCAACTCCATAATTACAAATCTATAATTTTCTATAGCTTTCTCTGGAGTACAATTTGCACTATTTGCAATAATCTCACCTGGAAGTGTTGGAACAGATAAATCACTTGAATCTCCACCATATGTAGCCTCATTTAAACTGTCATCAACTTGTGTTCTAATATTATTAAGAACTTGTTTAGTAGTATCAAATGCTGTCATTTCTGGCGAACAGTTTTTTAATCCAACTTCTACTAAACTATTCCATTTTGCTTTTATTTTACCAGAAGCTTTTTCAGTAAGTCTTCTTAATTTATATCTTAAACCACCATCAGGTTCAAAATTAGCTATTACAGCACTTTCCGTAGCAGGAGTCAATAAATTATAATCAAAGGTACTAGATTCTGGATTAATTCTTCTTACTCCTAAATCTCCAAATATTGAAAAATCTTTTAATTGATTTTCATCATTTGAATTTAAAGCAGCCAATAACTTCTCACTTAATTCTTTCTCAGTTAACTTCTTCTTAGGTTCTACTGGAACACGATTATAATTTTCTACTCTATCAATTATCTCACTTAACTCACGAGAACCTTCAGGACTAAATAATGATAATTCAGAAATTAAACGATTTCTATCATCAGGATTTACTGAATACAATAAAGCAATTAACTTATTCGCATGTTGAGATAAAGGATTAGCAATAAGTTCTTTATTTTCACCATTAAATACCACATCATAATAATTATGGACTTCTTCCAAAATATTTTCTACAGATCTTACTGAAATATCAGGTTCTTTAACTCTAAAATTCCTAATTGCTTCTGAACGAACTTTAGCATCTTTAATATCTAATATAGCTTGAAGTTTATCAGTAATCAAACTAACTTTTTCTTGGCTTTCTTCAGAAATTGCACTTGGCGCATTAACTACACCCGCGCCTTTATTATAAGACTCAATAAGCAAAACTAACTCATCTACAGTTTTTGCTTTAACAACCCCACTAGCTTCCTGACTTATAGACGAAACAGGAGGTTTAGTTAAACTTTCTTTTAAAGTCTCGGCAGCTGTATTAGCAGTAGTTTGACTAATAGTAGGTTCAGATACTTTAGGTTCAAATATACTTGATGAAGGTAATTCTATAACATTAGTTGAAGTAGCTATTTGATTTGATTCTGAAATTTCCTTTAATTTAACCTCTTTTTTGCTTGGCGGTAATTCCAATAAGCCTACTCTAAGCCCACTTAGTGCACCTAACTCTATAATTTTGTTTGGATCTAAAACTGATTTTACTTGTCCAAGCTCTTGTAATCTTGTTTCTATTCTACTAGAAGGTAATTCTAACAATACCTTGGCTCTAGTTTGTGGTAAAACATAATCATAACCATCTTTAGGAACATAATCTTTATATTCCTCAATTATTTGCTCAACTTCACTTGATATTGAAACGCCTATTAAATCAGCTATAGCTTTAGTCATTTCATCTTCATCTGTAATTTTAGCTATTTCTTTCAATTTGAACAAAAGTTGTTCTTCAGATACAGTTGAAAAAGATTTTTCTTCTAAATATATAACTTTATCTGTAGTAACATTTGAAGCTCTATTAACTCTTCTTTCTTCTCTACTAGGAGGTAACTCTAAAACTCTCTTTAATACTTTTGGTTTCTCAGATTTTTGCTTAATATAATTAGGATTCAAAACTATTTTATTAAACATTCCTTGTTTTAATTCTTCAAAATATCTATCAACTAAATCTCTAACAAACTCTGATCTTTCAGTTTCTTTTATCCTAGCAAGAGTTGCCAACCTTTGTTCTTCTATTTTATCTTCTATAAAAGATTTAAGACTAGCTATAGTATTTGAAGAATATAATATATCATTATTTACTTTAAAATCTAAGTTAATACTCTTTAAATAATCTGGAACTTCTTGAACTGTTTTCTCTTTTAATAATTCTAAAGATTGCTCATATTCTGATATTAAATTTTTATCTATTAAAACACCATCAGATGCTTTTTTAAGTCTGCTAGCTCCTAAACCAATTGAAGAAAGAATAATATTATATCTTGTAATATAAGCATTTAAACGTTCTAAATTATCTACATTTTCTTGATAAAAATCTCCAAAGCCAGAATTTAATTCTTTTAAAACTTCTAAATTATCTTTAACAGTTGAAACAGCCATAAAAGTAGGCGCAACTACAGCTAAAGCCTTATAAGAATCTTTTACTAATTCTTTAAATCTATTAACATGAGTACGTTTTACATTACCTAATTTCCATACATTAGTAAGTTGCCCCTTAGAATCTTTTAGAATATCTATCATCTCTAGAATATTATCACGTAATACATGACTTTCAATCGAAAGTGGTTCAAAACTATCTATAGAATTTTTAGGAATTGCTACACCAACATGATTTTGAATATCAGACTCTAAATTACTTAAAAATCCTTTTAAACCTTCTATTAAACTTGCATTTTCTGAAACCATTCTTTGTGGCTCAGAATATTTTTTCTTATAATAAGTAGTAGATGAAAGAGCTTTTTCAAAATCAGCTTGCATATCTTCTGGTAAATATGCAACATCTAAAGTGGAAACTAAAGATAAATTACTTTCATTAGCTTCTCTAAGAATCTTAACTGCCGTATATAAACCATTATATTCAGGTAATAAATTAACAAATATCTCTTTACCATTAATAGCAGGCTCTAAAATACCTTCTTTTTTTAAAGAATCAGCCTCCAATTTTTGAAGTTCTTTTTCTAATTTTGTTATAAAAGCCTTATTGCTTTTAATTTCTGGAGAAAGAGCTTTGCGTCCTCGAGCTTTAGGAATGGATGTAGAGGCTTTTGCAGCAGATGGTTTTGAGGCTTTTGGAACTGACTGCACCTCAGGTTTAACTTCTTTAATATTTGGTAATGGTTTATTTATTTCTCTTAACAATTCTTCTGCTTTATCAGCCTGAGAAACATTAACAGCCATTCGATTACTTAAAATTACTATTTCTTCTTCAGGATTAAAAGTATTATTAATAACGTACAAATCTCTTAATAAAGACACTTTAGCATCTACTGCTTCTTGCATAATAGGATTATCTACATCTCTAAAACCATTAAATGCATTCATTAAACTCTGTGCATACAAAGAAAAAGTACGATCAATATCTTTTTTGACCATAGCACCTACTGCCAAAATCTCTTTTTTTAACTCGTCACGTTGTTTTAAAATTTCTGCTAGCTGCTTTTCAATTTCCCTTTGAGACTCTTTTAAACTTTCTAATTTTCTAGATAAATCAACTGCTTTAGGAGATAAATCTGCGCTAAAACCATTGATATCTACACTACTTATCGAACCATTACCCTTCGCCATAATATATCCCGCTTTCATCCATAAAAACATTTTTTATTTCAAATTATAGCATGATTATTAAAATTAATCAAGTACCTTTTATATTATAACTAAAAATTTCTCTTAAGTAAAGAGAAATTATTTTAAAAACAGTATTTAAATTTAATTTTATGGAGTTAAAGTCAACCCTAAATTTTGTAAAGGTGTTAAATCAAATTCTACATACGTATAAAAAGAGTCAGATTTAGTTATACCATATTCATTACCACCAACAGTATAATATCGTGAATATTTACCAGTACCGCCAGTTCTAAACTCATAATCATTATGAATTCTTTTTTGACTAATAGCAAAATTATAAAATGCATCACGAATGCCAGCCATACTATCCGCATATATATCTTGATAGATATCTCCCATTTCTTTATAATATCCATCAAAATATGATTGATATTGTCCTTTATAAGTAAGCATATAATAAATATTATTATGCTGTGCCGCTAATCTATTTATAAGGGTTGTTGTAACTGCAAATGCCTCAATGTAACCATGTTTTGGTCCGGCTTCATGTAATAAAGTTTGACAAATTACAACCCATTCCTCTGGTGATACATTATAAACCTGCATTAAGGCTTCATCAGTACCTTCATATCTATAGTATTCTGAAAAATCTAATTGAATAATATTAGGAGAAGAACTAGATTCAACACTTAATTTTTGTATAGGCGGCGCAAGCTCTTTTGCTACTTGAGTACTCATATCACCAAGCATTGATTGTAACTGTTCTAAAGTTAAATCAAATTCATTCATTAAGTAATCAACTTTTTCTTCTGGTGTAAGTTCTGAAAAATTAAAATCAGACTGTGTAGCTTCTACATGAGATAAAGCAACATCCAAAGTTACATTTGATGTTCGAGATGAATCTGCTGAAGGCATTAAATCAAAATTTATTTCTATACCTTCATCCAAGCTATAATTATTATTTATTGGCTTGTATATAAAATCACTTAACTGTTTTCCATTTTCCCAAAAAATTTTAGAAGTTTCAAAAAGATCAAAAGTATTTTCACTATGCGAATTATTTTCTGACGAAACCATTTCAGTTTTTGGCTTTTTAACTAAATCATCATCATTATCTTCGCTTTTATCAAACACAAGATTACTTACTATACCACTAAAACCTTTAGCTAAAAATACTAAGCCCACTAAACTTGTCACTAAAATTGTTCCAAGTTTAAAAAATAATTTGAAATTTCTTTTCTTAAAAAAATCAAATTTCCACGCTCTAGGCTGCTTTTTATTTTTTTTCTCTTTTAATTTTCTACTTACTACAAATCCTTCACTATTATCGCTTATTTTTAAATCCTGATTTGCAGCTGAATATAAATAACTATTTCTAACGGCCTGTTTATTTCTAGGCGCTTCCCTTCTCCCTCTAGCCATATAATCACCCCTAAAAATTTACAATGTATAGTAACATAAAGATTTTAAAAAGTCAAATATTTTTACCACCAAAATATTAATTTAAAGGATCATATATATGTGTTATTAAAAAAAATTAAAAGAAAAAACTTTACAATTAAGTAAAGTTTCTAAGAAATTTTCAGATTCATACCAATGCTTAAAATATTACTATTTAAATTATTTAACCTTTTTAAATTATCAACTGTTGTATTAAACTTTTGAGATATCGACCATAAAGAATCACCAGATTTAACTGTATAATAATTATTATCTTGATTATCTAAAGGAATTTTTAAACTTTCTCCAATTGTAAGCAAATTACTAGTCTTATTATTAACTCGTTTTAATTCATCAACAGACACTCCATAACGTTTAGCAATACTATACAAAGAATCACCAGATTTTACTATATATACATTAGCCGCTGGCATATCATTTTTAACAACTTTTAATCTTTGCCCAATATTGAGAACATTATTAGTTAAATTATTTAAAGTCTTTAATTCATTCACAGTCATATTATATTTATTTGCTATTTTATACAATGTATCTCCAGGTTGAACGATATAATAATCCTGTGATGTATTTTCGTTTTGCTTACTAGGAATTACAAGAGTACTTCCTACTGTCAATGTATTACTAGTTAAATTATTAGCAGCTTTTAGTTCATCTAAACTAATTCCATAACTACGGGCAATTCCATATAAAGTATCACCTTTTTTTACTACATAATAATTGCCCATATTACCTTGACCATTTGGAGGCGTATAAGGAACACCAACATAACTTGCCAAAGCCCTCACAACAGCCTCAGTAAGTTCTTTCCAATTATTTTTTATTTGATTAACATCATCACCTTTAGAATCTGCAAAACCATATTCTACAATTATAGATTCATTGTTAGGGGTATTTCTAAGCATGTAATAATAGTCTTTACTAGAATCGCTTGGTAATCTTCTTTGATAATATTTTCTTACATTTTGACCAGATTTAACAAATTCATTAGCAATAGTCCGAGATAAATTATCACTATTTCTTAAAGAATAAATTATTTCAGCACCATCTCCACCTGGCGATAGTCATTGTGTAACTAATTAATTATTCTTTTTATAGTTTGCTTATAAGTTAAATTTACTTCAATTTGAGGGACATAATTCATTAAACTAATAAGAGCATTTTTTTCTCTTTGATATTTTTCTCCTCTGAAAGAATCTGAATAATATGCTCGATGGAGCTCAACATAACGACAATCAAAATATGTATCAAGATTTCTTAGAACACTATCAAAAGTTTCGTTTTCTGAACCTATTTTTGTATTCAATAAACTATGGTAATTATTTAGCTTGCTTTCTAAACTATTAATTAGCTTTTTTGAAAATTGAGGATAATTACCATGTAAAATTTCATTATAAAATAATAAATCAATATACTTTAATGTTAATAAAAAAATCATAAATATCGACTGCTCTAATGACCAAGAATTATTATTCTCAGTAAAATTTTTATATTTAATAACAAATTCATTAAAAATTTTCTTACTATCTCTAGTTGATACATCTAAAAATTCAAATATTTTTGCAGATTGCTTAATTATAATATCTATTTCTTCTATATCATTAATGTCTATAGTTTCATAAAAATCTAAAGGAAATAAATTATGCTGATAGTCAAAAAATTTACTAAAATACTTTTCACTATCCATATCTTGCCCATATATTGTTTTTGCTGCTTCTTGTAATTGAATCTTATCTACTGCTATAATAAAAACGCAATTATCAACATCAAAAAAATGCTTAATAATTTCTAAAGTTTCCATAGCAAAACTTGGCTTACATCTATCCAATTCATCTATAATAAATATTTGAGTGTTCTTTTTACATAACTTTTTTAATTTTTTCTTTATTTCTTCTTTGCATTCTTTAAAATCTTTAAAATTCTTTAAGTAATCTTCTTCTTGAATTTCTATCATATTATCTTTTAGATCGTTTAAATCTACATTAACAATTTTTGTAATAGCATTAATCACCATATATAAAGTAGATAAAGAAAAATTACATGTATCTCTTCCTAAACATTTTACAATTTTATTAAAATTATTACCCAACTTTAATCTATCTTCAATCGTTGAAAAAAAGGGAATATAAGCAGTTTCATAAAAATCATACTCGTAGGAATTATATTTGCATAATAGCCCATAATCACTACTTTCACTTATCGCCTTTTCAAAATCATTTAAAAAAGTAGTTTTCCCTGATCCCCATGAACCATTTAATAATATAACTAACCCATTTTCGCTATTTTCTCTATATTCTTTCATATTTTTAATTACTTCAAATAAAACTTCGATATCTTTTATTCTTGATACTTTTTTTGCTTTCATTACTCCACCTTCTAATGCAGCTTATAAGTAGTTTATCATTTTATGTTATACTTCTTCCCGACTTGGGAAAAAGTTTTAATTATTCAATATACTAAATTTATACATTATTTCAACATTTCTATCTTTATCAATAATAATTTTATCTATTAACGCTTGTAAAAATTCTCTTGATGGATTTTCAATATTTATAAGTTCTCTAATTTTATCTTCATATTCTTTTAAGTCATTTTTATTTACTTTTTCTTCCTTTTTATTATTTCGTAATTTTTCTATCTCATATCGTATCTTATTCAATGAATTTTCTGTATCTTTAGTAATTCTTGTAAAAGTTTCTTCTGATATTACACCTTTAAACTTATCTTGATAAAGCATATCCAATTTACTTACATATTCTTTTTCACGTTTCTTTAGCTCATTAATTTGTTCATTAGCATGATTATCTTTCTTCTTACTGCTTATTGCATCCTTAGATAGTTCAGTAATATTTAAACTATCAATATACTCTTTACAAGTCTTTTTGATAACTTCTAGCAAAGCAACTTCAAGTTTATCATATGGACTAAAATGTGGTTCACACATTCTTCTTCGAGGATCTCTTGAATACCTATTACAGTTAATAGTCCAATAATTATGATTCTTTCTATAAGATACTGTTAAAGTATTACCACATTCTTTGCAGTATAGTAAGTTTTCAAATAATCTCTTATCACGATTAGTAACATTAGATTTGGTAGTTCTTTTAACATTATTTTGTACACTTTCAAATATATATCTATCAACTAAAGCTTCATGAGTGTTAGGCACTACATCCCAATTACTCTTTGGCAAATCCTTTTTCTTTTTAGATTTATATGACACTTTAGTCTGTGTACTTTGAACCATATCACCAACATACATCTGATTCTTTAATATCTTTTTAACAGAAGAAATAGTCCACATTTCATTGTACTTACCTTTAGAATTAGGATTTTTCCTTTTTAAACTACTTGGTGTTTTAATCTTATTGTCATTCAAATAAGTAGTTATATCAGATAATCCTACTCCATTATAAGCCATTTCAAATATTTTCTTAACTACAGGTGCATATTCTGGATCTGGTATTAAGTGTCCTTTATCTTCAGGATCCCTTAAATACCCGAAACTTGGCATACTACCTATAAATTTACCATTTCTTCTTTTATCATTTAGAACATTACGAATTTTAATAGAATTTTGTTTACTATAATAATCATTACAAGCAAATATAAATGTTGATGAATCATTACTAGCTTGGTTAATAGCATTGTCATATCCTTCTTGCATAGAAATAAATCTTATTCCATTTTCAGGGAAAAAATTTTCTACATAATAACCTGTTAGGATATGATCTCTACCTAATCTAGACATATCTTTAACAATAACTAAATTGATTTTCTTACTTTTTATGTCATCAATTAGTCTTTGAAACCCAGGTCTATCAAAGTTAGTACCTGAATAACCATCATCAACATATTCATCAATAAAGACAAATCCTTTTTCTTTTACATAATTCATTAGTATATTTCTTTGATTAAGGACACTCTCACTATCAGATTCGTAAGATTTTCCTTCATCAGCTTCTGATAATCTTATATAAATTCCTGCTCTATAATATTCTGGCATCTGTATTAAAGTGTTATACAATTTTTACTCTCCTCTCTCTTTGTATAACAAATTAAAGCCACTTATAGTATAACACATTAAACTTAACACATCTATGATGTCAGACATTATTAATCACACTTTTTATATATTTAGATACCAGTTCATTAAAATTAGGAGAATCATTTTTAAAAGTTTCAGTTATATTAAACATAAGCCACCTCATTTAAATTTATGACTTGTTTACACATATTATTTATTCTTTCCTCCTTTATTACTTGAATTTTTTTAATAAATCTTCTAATTCTCTCACTTCTTCATCTGTCATTTTTTCTGATTCAATTTTTATTCCATGCCAATATTCATTACCTTCATCATCAACTGAATAAATATCGTTTAATATATCTTCTTTATTATTTTTATATTTACTATAATGGTTAAAATTATTTTGAATACTAGCATTAGCATTTTCTTGAATACTTGTTATTCTTTTCTTTAATACCTCAGATAACCTAATTATTCTCTTTGCGTTATTTTTTTCACTATTATTGATTTCTATATCAATATAGTTATATTTTGATAAACTACTTATACTTTTTGATATTGTAGGTTTTGTGCAATCAAACTTACCCATAAAATATCTATTAGTTGGCCAACAATATCCATTTTTCTTACATAGCGACACTATTTCAATTAATAACACTCTTTCTAAAAATGTTAGTCTATTATCTCCTAATACTGCTTCTGGTATTACTAAATTTATAAAAGGTTCTATTTCTTTTTTCATTATCTTTCCAATATAAGATTATCAAATCTAGTAGTTCCATTTTATCCTCCTTCCTTTACCAGTATTTTTAGGAACACGTAAAAAGAACTGGACATATTAATCCATTACAAAAACAAGGGAATACTATCCAAACTTGTTTGTTGGAATAAATATGTAACCAGTTCTTATATTTTGAACTTTAAATCATAGGTTATTTACCTATTTATGTCTTTATATTAAAAGACACTATATGTTTATATGTTTCATTAGTCACATTCCCAAGTGACTATAATAATCCTATCATAAAATGTTAAAATTTACTACTAGATATGCAAAAAAATTTTTCAAAGAAATTTATCAATTTGTTTACAACTCTATTTTTTGTATTTTGCCTATTGTGATCAGGATCAAACATATTCATAGGAGGAAGAATATTTGATAATTCAGTACCATTGGAATTTACTTCACCATTTTGAAAAGATTTTTCAATAAATTTATAAGTTTCTTCTACATCCAATTTTTCTTCCGCAATTATAATATCTAATTCTTCTCTTTTTTTACTATTCATAAACATTTCAAAATCGCTATATATATCATCCGAATTTTCATTTATTGAATCAATAAACGCTAGAATTAAATCTTTTTTATTTCTTAAATCAGGGCTTGACATAATCGCTTTGTTTATAGTTACTAAAATTTCTTTATCTTGATTATGAGATTCGTGATATTTCTTAACCAATGATAGTATATAATCAATATTAACTTCTATTGATTTTATTAGTTCCATTTCAAATGTTATATCATCTGTAATATCTTTTTTATCACGTTTTGATATATTTCTAAATTCATTATATAAATCAATATATAAAGAATGATAATCTTGTACTTCTCTTGCTTCTAGAAGCTCTTCTCCTTTAAATTGATCAAATGATGATAAAATATTACTAACTTTCAAAATAGCCCCATATAATTTTATGAAATCCTTTTTATTTTGCTCACCTAATATTGGTATCCCCAAAGGGTATTTTGACTTGAGCTCATCAACTAAACTTTGGTAACCTATAAATGAATAACCATCCTCACTATATCCATTATAATAACTATCGTATGATTTTAGTAAAATTACACTATGAGCATTATTATCTCCAAATAAGGATAATGCATTATTTAAATCATTTTCTAAATTTCTAAATGAAACGATATTCCCAAATGTTTTAACACTGTTTAAAATTCTATTAGTTCTAGAAAAGGCTTGAATTAATCCATGGTATTTAAGATTTTTATCTACCCATAAGGTATTTAAAGTTTTTGCATCAAATCCTGTTAAAAACATATTTACTACAAGCAAAATATCTATTTCTTTGTTTTTCATTCTTAATGAAACATCTTTATAATAGTTTTGAAATTTTTCTACTGATGTATCATAGCTTGTTCCAAACATCTTATTGTAATCTATTATGGCATACTCTAAAAAATCTCTATCAGATTTAGATAAATTTTCTGTAGATTCTGAGTTTTCGTCTACAAAGCCATTTTCTTCATTTACTCCATAAGAATATATTAGTGCAATTTTTAAATTAGATTCACTATGTTTCTTAAACTCTTCATAATATTTTTTTATCATTGGAATTGACGAAACAGCAAATATAGAATTAAATCCGCTTATATTTTTTTTAGATTTTATTTCTTCAATTTTTTTGCTTCTAGCCACTTCAACCACATTATCTAATACGGAATAAACATAAGATTCACTAGTTTTTGTCTTAGTAGAATAGGAATTAATTATATAATTAACAATCTTTTCTATTCTAGTATTATTATTGTATACCTTTTCTAAATCAATGCCATATACTTTTTCATCTTCGATATTGTCTTTGATATCTACTCTTCCAATATATTCATATCTAAAGGGTAAAACATTTTTATCATTAATAGCATTTACAATTGTATATGTATGTAATCTTTCTCCAAAGATTTGCTCAGTGGTTTGAGATATTCCTTTTTTAATCATTGCATTATCTGCAAATATAGGAGTTCCAGTAAACCCAAATATATAATAATTTTTAAATTTTCTTATAATATTTTCATGCATATCGCCAAACTGTGATCTATGACATTCATCAAAAATAAATACAACATGTTTCAAAAAAACTTCATGGTTAATATTTTTCTTGATAAAACTATCTAATTTTTGTATTGTAGTAATAATAATCTTAGAATCTTTATCTCGTAATTGTTTTTCTAAAATGCTTGTACTACTATTAGAATTAGCACAACCTTTTTTAAAACGATCATATTCCTTCATGGTCTGATAATCCAAATCTTTTCTATCGACGACAAATAATACTTTATCTATAAATTCCAGGCTAGATGCAATTTGAGCAGTTTTAAAGGAAGTCAATGTTTTTCCAGAACCTGTTGTATGCCAAATATATCCCCCTGCTTTTACACTACCATAACATTTATAATTATGTGCTATTTCAATTTTGTTAATTATTTTTTCAGTAGCAACAATTTGATATGGTCTCATAACTAACAAATCTTCATCTGATGTAAATACACAATATTTAGTTAAAACGTTTAATAAAGTTCTCTTTGATAAAAATGTTTTACAAAAATCAATTAAATCAGTTATAGTATTATTCTCTTGATCTGCCCAATATGAAGTAAATTCAAATGAATTGCTTTTCTTTATTTTACTATTATTTATATGATATTCTCTAGTAGTATTAGAATAATATTTAGTATAAGTCCCATTGCTTATTACAAATATTTGAATAAATTCATATAATCCGGTTCCAGCCCAAAAAGAGTCCCTTTGGTATCTATCTATTTGATTAAAGGCTTCTCTTAAATCAATACCTCTTCTTTTTAATTCTAAATGAACCAAAGGTAATCCATTTACAAGAATGGAAACATCATATCTATTATTATAATTTCCGTCACTATTAATATATTGATTAATAACTTGCAAAAAATTATTATGTATGTTTTCTTTATCTATTATATAAATATTTTTTAATTCGCCATTATCCAATTCAATAGGAAATATATAGTCTTGTTGCACTTTTCTTGTTTTCTCAACAATTCCATCATTATTATTTGATAAATAATTATCGTAAATCTTATTCCATTCATTATTTGTAAATTTAATATTATTTAATCTTTCTAGCTGTTTTTTTAAATTATTAATAAAATCACTATCTTTATTAATTTGGAGGTACTCATATCCTTGACAAGATAATGTCCTTATTAATTCATATTCTAATTCCGATTCACTTTGATATGATTTATCTGATTTTGTTACAGGAACATATTTCCCTAGAACCGTAGTATTATCATTTTCTGTAATTATATTCATCTTATACTTCACCTTCTTTAAACCATTTAAACTCATCTAAAAACTGATTAAAAATGCTTTTAAAATTATCTTTATCTTCATAGGTTAATTCGGCATACTCTAAATCGGAAAGTTTTCCATGACTATATAAATTAATTATTCTTACAAATTCAAACCTTTTTTCATAATTTATACAATCTGCCCAATTTTGATATCCAAGAAAATTGGCAGTTTTTTCCAATAGAGTTCTAAATAAGTTAAAGTGATATTTTTTTATATTATCACTTTCAATAGCATTTTTAATTTCAGAGATTATAGTTAAATGATAAGCGAAAGGAGAATCTCCATCTTTAGTTTTTAATTCATAATTTTTATCATTTTTTAATAATATATAAGATTTAAAATTAAATTTTTTATTATTTCTTCTAAAAGAATTATATAAAACATTATAAAATAAAGCATGGTGTGTAGTTATTAAAATACTAGCATTTTGATGTTTTAAATCAACATCATTATTTATTTTATCCACTAATTGAAGGGCCATCGTAATAATTTTAGAATCATCTATGGAAGAAATTGGATCATCTATAATTATATATTTTAAATCATTAAACAAAGATGTGAAACGATCATCAAAATCATCTTTAATTACATCTAATGCAGTACTTAAAACAGTGTAAAAAATAGACCATCTAAACAGACTTTCTTCTCCTCTAGAAATTTTTATACCCTCGGCAGAGTCATCATCTCCACTGGCTATCTTAAAAACTATTTGTCCTTCAGATAAATTAAAACTTGGTTCCAGTTTAGAATTGACTAAGTATGAAAAATTATCTATTACATCATTCTCTATTCCTTGTTCATTTATAAAATTTGCCAACCACGAATTTGTATCTATAAGAAATACACAGTTTTCATTGTCCCAAGTAAAATAATCTTCTACAAAAGCATTGTAGCATAAACATTCATTTAGATTAGTTTCATTTAAAATTGTTGATATTCTTGTTTTACCAGTTGCATTAAAAGCATACAATATTGCAAGATTTATTTTCCTACTTTTTGAATCTAAAAAGTATTTAATATTATCAGCCACGTTTTCTATTGAATCAAAACTATTCATTAGGTAACACCTCGCTAAAATTTAGTAATTTATTTCTATAATATTCATGCTGTTTTTTTCTCATCTCTATTTCAGCAGGCAGCCCATCGGATATATCATTACATAATTTGTCAAACACATCTAATATTTTTATTATCCTTTCCTGTTCTTCAAGTGATGGTATATTAAATTCTAATTTTTTTAAATCCTTCATTGGAATACTTGAAACAGGAGACCCAACTATATAATTTGAATATATATCTTTCATATAATTTGAACGCATAAGGTACATTAAGTAAACAGGGTTCACTCTCTGCAAATTTGGTTTTAAAATATAAACTCCCTCTTTAACATTCCAATTTTTAGGTTCCTCTTCTACTAAAGAAACTCGACCTATAGTCCCAGTTCCACTAAATAAAACATCATTTATTTCTAAATTTGACCGTTCATTTATTCTATTTAAAGCATATTGATTAATTCTATCTTTGGCTTGCAAATAATCAACTTTTCTATTTCCAATTTCTCTTACAGTAACATAATATGCATTTGCATCAGAAGTATTTAATTCAAAAAACTTTCTTGGGTTTAAGCCAGTCTTTAATGATATTAATATATCTGACATTTTCACTTTTTTTGTATTAGTATTATTCCTTAAATCAAATATTTTATCATTAAAATATTTATATTGCTGTTTCCTGATTGTAAGTTCTGCTGTAAGTTCTGCTGTAAGTTCTGTAAATTTATCTAGTATATGTACAATTTCTTGCTGTACTTCTAGTGGAGGCACTGGAATATTGTTTTGCGAAAAATTGGCAATCCATTGCCTGCTATGCTCTTTAGGTTTATATTTTATACATTGCATAGCATAGTAAATATATCTCATATTAATGTCACATTTTGGAACAAGTATTTTCATTGCAGAAGATTTAACTTTAAATTTAAAATCTACCCATTTAAACGATGTAGTAAAATCGTCAAATATAATTACAGGATTATTTCTACTAGCATTATAAACGCCTTGTATCTCATTAGTGTATCCTAAAACAAAAGTCTGCCCAGCAGTTAGAACTGGTATTTCGTTTTCATCACTGTATTTTGTACTCTTAACTATATACTTTGTTGGTTGTATATAATCTAATAAATCACTTAATTTATTAAACTTGACTCCATTTGGACACAATTTTTCTATTAATTCATTTAATCTACTCATAATAATTACCTTCTATTTCAGATATTATTTGATCCAGTTCTACTCTAATCTGATGCTGTTTTGCAACAATTTTTTTTATATTATTATTAAGTGTTTCAATATCTATTTTGGGTTCATTATCAATTATTTTTAAATAAGAACTAACTGAAAGATTGTAACAACTATTTGAAACTATATCATTTGATACAACTGTCGATTTACCTTCAATTTCTTGCCTATTAACAATTAACTTTAAAATATTACTAATATTTTCATCTGACAATTTATTTTTATTTGTACTTCGAACAAATTCTTTAGAAGCATCTATAAATAGAATATCATTATTATTTTTATTTTTCTTTAAAACCAAAATACATGTTGAAATTGAGGTACCAAAAAACAAATCACTTGGCAATTGTATAACAGCATCTACAAAATTATTATCTACCATATATTTTCTGATTTTTTGCTCAGCCCCGCCCCTATATAAAACTCCAGGAAATTGTACTATTGCAGCAGTTCCTTGTTCTGAAAGCCAATGAAGCATATGCATAGTAAATGCAAGGTCTGCCTTTGACTCTGGAGCCAAGATTCCAGCGGGAGAAAATCTTTCATCATTAATTAGTGTAGGATCCGATTTCCCAGCCCATCTAGTTGAATATGGTGGATTAGAAACAATTGCATCAAAAGGTTCATAATCCCAATGTTTAGGATTAGTTAAAGTATCTCCTCGTGCAATATCAAATTTAGTATAGTTAATATCATGTAAAAACATATTAATTCTTGCTAAATTATAAGTAGTTAAATTTATTTCTTGACCATAGTACCCTTTTTTTACATTAACTTCTCCCAATACCTTAGCGAATTTTAGTAATAGCGATCCCGAACCGCAGGCGGGGTCATACACTTTATTTATTTCTGTTTTACCTATTAGAGTTATTCTTGCGAGCAATTCGCCTACTTCTTGAGGAGTAAAAAACTCTCCTCCAGATTTTCCAGCACTTGAAGCATACATAGTCATTAAATATTCATAAGCATCTCCAAAAGCATCAATAGTATTTTCTTTATAATCACCTAATTTTAAACTTCCTATTGCATCAAGCATTTTAACCAGATGTGCATTCCTTTCTTCTACTGTTGCTCCTAACTTATTATCATTTACATTAAAATCATCAAATAAGCCCTTAACATCTTTTTCTGATTTATGCCCTTTTGAAGAATTTTCTATATTTTTAAATATTTTATTTATAGTAATATTTAAATCTTTGTTGTTTTTTGCATTTTTTCTTACATTACAGAATAATTCAGAGGGCCTTATATAAAAACCTTTTTCTTCAATAAGTTGTTCTCTACCATTTTCTGCAAGAGCATCTGTAATGTTTTTATATTCAAAGTTTTTAATTCCATATTCTTGCTGAATTTTATTTGCGTAATTTTCAACATTTTCTGATATAAATCTATAAAACAATAAGCCTAAAACATATTGTTTGAAATCCCAGCCATCAACGGAACCTCTAAGTTCCTCAGCAATCTTCCATATAGTTTTATGTAATTCTTCTCTTTCTTTTTCTTTAATATTATCCATTTTTTTTACCCCCTCGTACAATTATGGACGGCTTATTATCTTCAGGTGAGACTTTCAAATTCTTTTTACTTATTATATGTATATTACTATTTTGATCTTTAAAGAAAACTATTGAATCTCCATCAGTTACCTCTAACATATCTCTTATATTTTTAGGAACCGTAATTTGCCCCTTAGAGGTGATTTTAGCACTTGCTAACAATTCATTATCATTTTTCATACTTAATTCCTTACTTTCCTTACTTTATTATTTTATCATATTTTCCAAATTTTAAAAAGGAGTTTTTATAAAATTACACAAAAAAATAGCCAATGCTATTCACATTGACTATTTCAATAATTATCACTTTTTTGTATCTACACACACTATTTGACAATTATCCCTTTTATTATTTTATCATTCATTTAACCATTATATATTCAATATTCAAATTATTATTTTTACCTAATAACAAATTCTCATAAAACTTAATTAAATAACTATTATCTTCTTTTATACTTAAGTTATCATTACTAGTTGCTTCTAATTAATGCATTCCTAAAATATTTTGAATTGTCTTTAAACAAAGAATAATTAATATTATAACCTAGATCTTTTAAATATTTAATTATAAATATTGCTGTTGTTCGAGTATTACCTTCCATAAAAGGATGTACTTGCCAAATACAAGAAGTAAAATTAGATATACTTATTATTTTATCTAATGCATTTAACTCTTTATAATCTTCTTGTCTTTTATCTGAAAAATCATAAATAAGATAATCTCCAATTCTATTATAATCGCAATATACTACTGTATCTCCGTTTAATATTTCTTCATCTTTTGAAATGTTAACTTCTCTAAATTTACCGGCAAACTTATAGACATCTTTAAATAAAAAGTAATGAACATATTTATAAAAATCTATTGTTAAAAAGAACATATTATTTTGTATCATTTGCATGATTCTTAATGATACAAAATCACATTCGTACTCATCTCTATTATAGCTATCATTTAGATCATCATAGTAATTCTTCAGTTTGTTTTATAATTCATCGATTGATATTTCATTTTCAATGTTTAATTTTACTAAATCTTTCATATTTTTAGAAGGTGTTAAATTATCAACTTTTTGTAGTCCAATTGCCATTTCCCATTTTGATTCTAAATCAGATTTATCACTTTTTATTTCTATATATTCATTGACTTCAGAATCTAAATACTGCTCATTCATTACTTCACCTTCTTTGCTTAGCAAGTATTGAAAAGTTCCTCCCACAAGCACTTTTCGCATATTATGGGAAGTTTCCCAATCCCTATACTGTTACTAATTCTAAATTTAATTCTTTTATAAAATCGTTTAGTAAAATCATTATTTGATCTACTTTTAGATTGTTTGCATAACTATTCTTCTTCGAATAATATTTCCAATTTGTTTTTATTCTATCACTATCAATGATTGATTTAATAATTTCACGATAATCATTTAAGTATTCAAAAGAATCTCTTTTAGTAAAAGTATTATTAATTGCATCTTTTAATATATTTATATTAATTTCATTTTTTATCTTTGTTAAAAAGAAATATATGTCATAATAATCTTTCATTCTGCTATTATATTTTCCACGTCTTAAAACAGTTTCTATTTTTTCAGCTAGTATAGTTTCAATATTATAGCTATTGATTAAAATACTTCTATCTTCAAATAATAAAGGATATTTAAATTTCAATTCTTTTGGTGTTACTTTGTCACCAGTTGATATATCAATTTCTAAATTCACTTTAGTACTATTTACTCTACCAGTAATATGATATTTATTTCCACCATAGTCATCTTCTTCTCTTATATCAGTAATACTTACAATATCAAATTTAACTTCATCATTTAAATCAATAGATAATATCTCATTTAAAACATTTACCATTTTATCCTTTGAAATATCTATACCAATAATTGTAGTATCCATATCTTTTGTTGTTCTGTTTTCTACACCAAACATTGCAGCAAGTAATAATCCCCCTTTTAATATAAAGTTATCTTGATATTCTGAAACAGATATTCTTTCTAATATTCTTTCAAACATAAATCTTTGTAATGATTCGTAGTAATTTAAATTATACTTTTCTTCGAGTTCTTTTGCTTTTAATTTAATCTTTTCTTCTACCATTTCATCATTACCTCCACGATTGTATTAATCTTGTCATAAATATTAAAGATCTTCGCATATTCTAATAATTTATCAATATCTTTATCTTTACTATGGAAATAATAATCTAAAACTCTATTTTGAAGTTCTAAATCAAATTCTCCTTCAGTTCTTAACATATCACAAATACACCTCTCGGCATTATATATTTTTACTGGATTTCCACTTGGACTTAGGGTTTCGATTATTCCAATATTGTAAAATTTCTCTGCAACTCTATGAATATTATAATCTCCTCGTACTTTCTTATTTCTAGGAACAGTTATATCTATTTGCATTGGAGTTCTATTTGTTAAGTTAAGAATATGTAGTGCAGTATTATAAGAAAATATTGCTAGTGGATATTTCTTTTGTAAAATAAAATATTCATCTTTTAATATTTTATTATCCATATATAAACCATAACTTACTCTTTCAATTAATCCTTCATTTAAAAATTTTTGAATTAAAGGTTTACTCATACCCAATGTTAAAAATTCTGCAGTAGTAATATATCCATGATTACTATTTAAAAATTCAATTACTTTTTCTTTATTGCTCATATTTTTCACCGCTTTACTCTCGTACCTACATTGTAACATTTTGTGGAACAAGAGTAAATGGTAATATATTAATTTGTTAAAAAAATATTTTTAAAGGGTTTGGGAATTTTCCCACTATAGAAAACTTAGCGGGAGTAAGTTTTCAGTGCTGGCTAGGACAATACTTTTAAGATTTATTAGATACTAAGAAAATTAAAACTTCATTTTTAAAAATAAGTTTCATAAAAAAATCTACTTAATTACCTAAAATTAAATAGAATTTAATAAATTTTCAACAATATGAATCAATTATTTCATTTAACTTTTTATATGCTTTTGTATAATCTTCATCAGTTGTTGGATTTCCATCAGGTATCGCTTCAAATCTATATGCATAGGTTAATTTTCCATCATATATGTCATATAAATCATTATAAATAAAATTACTTAAATCAGTATAAATTTGTATTTTTCTAATAATAGGATATTCCTTTTTTAAAGACAGCATTACCTTATCATGCTCTTTTTCAGCGATTTCCCATAATTTTTCTTCTCTTAACGAGGGATCAATTTTTTCAAAATCAAACCATAAGTCATTAAACCCATCTGTTTTGTAGAAATATTCTAAAAATTCTATTATTGATTCATATACCCTTTTTACCGACATCAATTCAATATCTGACATTTTCTTCATTTTTGCATCTCCACCCTTCTTACACAATAGTACATCCTTTTCATACCCAAAATAATTTGCTATATCGTTAACAAGATTTAAATCATTAGGACTATAAGTTTTATAACGCCAACTATGAACTGTATCTTTTGATACATTAATAACATTTGCTAACTGTTCTTCCATATCTTTAATCATTAATCTATCCTTATTACATTTTCTATTAAACATATCATTAAAAATATCATGATCAAAAAAGTAAAAAGAATCTTTGTATTTATAAGATTTGTTCATAAATTCTCCTTTCATGCTACTATGATAAAATAAATGAACGAAAAAATAAAGTTTGACTAAATCAAACTCTATTAGCTTTAATTGTTATACAGGTTTTGTTACACAACGATTATCTCCTCCACCTGCATTTATGTGATTAGATACCAAAATAACATCACTTCCACTACCAAATAAACTTTGAGCCTTCTTAGGTCTATCTGTAGAACTCAAAGTAACATCAGCATCTCTAGTCAAAGCATTTTCTATTCCTAAATCGCTTAACCTATCTGCCATATACTTACTTATTTGCAAAGTATAATCTTTTTCTACTATTCCATTAGCACTAGTTCCAGGGTCTTCCCCACCATGCCCTGGATCAATTACAATCTTCTTTCGTGCTCTTTCATCCATATAAATCACCTATAATAATATATGACTTAAAAAATATGAGGTGCTCCTAAACACTCAATAGTCAAAGTTTTACCTAAAAAATAAAAGCCCCATATAAGTACCATACAATATCACAAAAATTATGCCATTAAATCTACTCATCTCATCTTTTGGTTTAATAAAAGGAAACAAAGCTAATAATACAGTTCCAAACAACAAAATACCTATATTAAGATTATAAAGAGAATTATAACTAATTGGACTTATAACCGCTGCAACTCCAATAATCAGTAAAACATTAAAAATATTAGAGCCAATAATATTTCCAATTGCAATATCACTATTACCTTTAAAAGCTGCTGCGACACTAGTCACAAGCTCTGGTAAACTAGTTCCAACTGCCAAAATAGTTAAACTAATTATAGCTTCACTTATATTAAACTTCTTTGCAATTAAAACAGCATTATCTACTACAAAATCCCCACCATACTTTAAAGCAACTATTCCAATTATAACCAATAAAACATTCTGAAAAAAAGAAAATTTACTAACTTGCATAGTATTTTTTTTATTTTCTGATGCCACCATATTCATTCCTCTAATACTCATAAAAACAGTATATCCAATAAAAATTAAAAACAAAAATATTAATCCCAATCCTTCAATTCTTGAAACTCCACCACCAGTATTACAAAAAATCCAAAAAATAGCTGAAAAAAACAAACACATTGGAATATCTATAAAACTTGTTTCTTTCTTAAACTTAATTGATCTAATTATAGAAGATAAACCTAATATTAAAAATAGATTACAAATATTACTACCAACTACATTACCTATAGCCATATCCGAATAATTTTCCATAGCAGACGTTACACTAACAAAAAGCTCAGGCATAGAAGTTCCAATTGACACAATAGTTAAACCGATTATTATTTCTGGAATATGAAATATTTTTGCAATTTTACTAGCCCCATCAACTAAAAAATTAGCACCCAATATCAATAAAACAAATCCCAATATAATTAACAATATCCATCCTATCATAAATTCACTTCCTAAAAACACCCACAAGTATAACATGTAATAACCTAAAAAACAATTATATTTAATATAATTTATTAAGCAAATAAAAAAGTCATCAATTTTCTGATGACCACACCTAATCTACATACTTAATAACTATATGTCTATTAGGTTCTTCCCCAACACTTTCTGTACTTATATTACTAAATTCTGACAAAACATTATGAACAATCCTTCTCTCATAAGAATTCATATTATCCATTTCTATTGAAATTTTAGTTTTCATAACTTCTTTTGCTAAATTTCTTGCTAAACGCTCCAATTTTTTAATTTGTCTATCCTTATAATCTTCAACATCAAGCATAATCCGTGGCCCATTATTAGCCAAATTTTTCACATAAAGTCTAACTAAAGTTGTTAAAGCCTCTAGATTTTGCCCATTTTTTCCTATAATTATCGGATTATTTGAAGAATAGATTTTCAATGTAGTAATTTCATCTTTTATACTAACTTCAATATTAGCATCAATACCCATAGCATTTAAAATACCTTTTAAAAATTCTTGAGCATCTTCAATAATATCTAGTTTCAAAAAACCTGTACATTCATAAGTTGTACCTTTTAAAAAGCCACCCTTATTCTCCAAAAATTGATAAACAACTTCTTTTTCTTGAGCATTTAATTTTTTTAACACTAAATTTAATGCTTCATCTTTTGATTTTGCTACTTCTTTTACTACATTCATAAATTACTTACCTTTCTTTTTACCATTATCTTTTTTTGGTTTAATAATCATATCTCTTTGTTCTTCTTTAAGATCAAGCTTTTTAAATATCCAGTTTTGAACTACTACAAAACCATTTGTAGCAATCCAATACAAAGCTATGGCAGTTGATAAATATAAAGAAGCCACTGAAATCATAATAATCATAAACTTAAACATAAATTGCATCTGACGTTCCATTTCAGGATTACCCATCTGATTTGAAGTCATAGCATTCTTAAAAGATAAATAAGTAGTAAGAATAATAAGTACTATTATAATAATATATGCCCATTCATGAGAATTAAATAATCCAACCATTGGTGTTTTACCCAAAGTTAAACCTAAAAATTCATCTTCAAATATTGCTGGTGTCCTATTAATCGCTTGCAAAAAGGCAAAGAATAAAGGCAATTGCACAAAAGCTAATAAACAACTTCCAAAAGGACTAATATTATATTTTTTATAAACCATCATCATTTCTTGAGATTTGGCAATCATTGCCTCATTATCATTTTTATTAGCATACTTTTTCTCAATTCTTGCTAATTCTGGTTGAGCTTTTTTCATATTAAGAGATTGTTTCATCGTCTTTCTAGAAATAGGCATTAATATTAACCTTATAGCCAAACCTATTAAAATTACAGATAAACCAAAACTATTAAGTAAGCTTCCAAATTTTAAAATAACATAAGCTAAGGGTTTAACAAATATACCTTCCCAAATACCACTAGATTTATTACTAGATAACTTAAAATCACTACAAAGAGGTAATTCCTCATATGGAATTTTAGTTTGATCCTTATATTTCGTATATAATTCATCTAACTCTTTATCCTCAGGCTTACATAAAATATCCTTTTGTAAAATCTGTCCTGTCTCCTCGCTTTGAACAGGCTTTTTATCCTCTAAAATATAATTACTATTTCCACAAGCTGTAAGTGAAAATACCATCAATGCTAAAATACCTATTTTAAATTTTTTCATAATTATCCTTTCTTCATCAAATTAATTAACTGTTCTTCCATTTGCAGGTAAGATACGTTAAGTATTTCTTTCCTTACCATTATAATATAATTCATCTTAATTGAAAACAATTTCTTATTATCATCAATTATATTTCTAAGTTGTCTTTTTATTTTATTTCTATCTACGGCATTACCACATTTTTTACTAACAGCTAAACCAAACTTTGGAAATTCATCTTCACTATCCTTATAATAAATACTATAATACTTATTACGAATGCATCTTCCTGTATTAATTATATCATTAAAATCTGTATTTTTCTTTACAATTTCATACTTTTTCAAATTTTTTCACATCCAATAAATATTCCGAAAAAAAACACCACTTAAAAATAGTGGTTACTTACATAAAACTTTACGACCTTTTTTACGTCTATTTTTTAAGATATTAGTTTCCTTACGAGCAAAAAATCCATGCTTCTTAGCTTTTTTACGATTATTAGGTTGATATGTTCTCTTCATAACTTGCACCTCCCTCAAAAAATTCAAGTGGTTTAATTATAATATTTTATTGAAAGATAGTCAAGTTTTTTATACTAAACTCTCCTTTTTAAACTTTTTTTAACAATCTTAATTTAAAAAATATTTTATTCAAGATTAATTAAATAGAATTTTTAAATTTAACAATATGCCTTTACAGATCAAGTTATAAACACTAAATTGTGGATAATGTGGATAACTTTTAATATAAACAAACTATAAACAATTAAATATTTACAACAATTAATGTCAAACTATTTATTAACAGCTAAAATCCAATAAAATGTTTATAAATGCTAAGTTATTAACAAATCATTCTTACCAACAGAACCTGGTATTTCCTGACAAAAAATATCATTTTTTACAAATTATTAACAATATCAACATTTAAAGTCAAAAAATCATTTGTTAATTGTTAATACAGACCATTAAAATTTTGTGAATAGTGTTGATAAATATCTTTTTATAAGGTAGAATAAGGGCAAAAAGATGTTTATAACATGTTAATAATAAACATTTTTAATTTTAGGGTTTAAATTAAAACTAAAATGCGATACAATTATCTTGTTAAACAAGGCTAGACAGCGGGGTGAGGTTTTTGGAGAACGAAGATTTATTAAAAATCTTTCTAGAAAATATATATAAAGAAATTAATCCAGCATCATTCCATGCATGGTTCAATGATTTAAAAATAGTTAGTATAACAGATACTAAAATAACTTTTGAAGTACCCATGGAAATCCACAAAAAAATGCTTGGAGATAATTACTACTCATTAATAGAGAAAACTTTATATCATATTACTAATATATCCTATGATATTAATTTTATTTTAGAAGAAGAACTAACTCAAATAAGTATACCTCCTACTGTGGATAACAATGAAGTTACAAACAATAACTTTAATACTAATTTAAATCCTAATCTTAATTTTAACAATTTCGTAGTAGGAGATACTAACCGTTTAGCTAAAGTAGCCGCTATGGCTGTTGCAGAAGCTCCAGGAAGAATTCATAATCCTCTATTTATATACGGTAAAAGCGGTTTAGGAAAAACACACTTAATGCATGCTATAGGAAATTTCATTACTGAAAATTCTAATCGAAAAGTATTATATTGTACTTGTGATGAATTTATGACAGAATACACTAATATTGCTAACCCTGATAATGCTAAAAACACTATAGAATATGCAACAGAATTTAAAAATAAATACCGAAATGTTGATGTCTTAATAATTGATGACATCCAATACTTAGTAGGTGCTGAAAAAACCCAACAAGAATTTTTTAACACATTTAATTACTTACATCAATCTAATAAACAGATAATTATCAGCAGCGACCGTTCTCCAGACGATTTAAAAATTCTTGAAGAACGTTTACGTTCAAGGTTTATGTGGGGTTTACCAGTAGATATTTATCCCCCAGATTTCGACTTAAGATGTCGAATTATCCGAAAAAAACTCGAAAATACCAACATTGCTAACTTAATAAAAGAAGAAAGTATTGAATATATAGCCAATGCCTGCCAAAATGATGTCCGTTTCCTAGAAGGAGCTGTAAATCGTCTAATGGCCTATACAGCTATTATAGTTCCTAAATCAATAGATTTAGAATTCACTTGTGAAGCTTTAAAAGAATTTGTTAATAAGAACATCTATTCTAACAATAACATTACTAAAATTCAAAAAGCTGTCGCTGACCATTACAATATTACTATTGATGACTTAAAAGGCAAGAAAAGAAGCAACAAAGTCGCTCATCCAAGACAATTAGCAATGTATCTATGCCGTATGGAAACGGATGAAACATTCCCAAGAATAGGCTTAGAATTTGGTGGTCGTGATCATTCAACTGTCATATTTGCTTGTGATAAAATTGAAAAAGAGCTCTTAACCAATAATGATTTAGAGCACACAATAAAGGAGATAAAATCCAAATTGTAGATAACAAATTAATTAAATGTTTATAAAAGACTATTTACTAACAACTAAAATCTTAAAATAGTCCCATAAATACTAATAAAATAAGAGTTACAAACATTATTAACAGCATTATAAATACTAATAAAAATAGAAAGAAGGAATAAATATGAAATTTACAATTGAAAAAAATATAATTTTAGAAGGATTAAATAATGTAATTAGAGCAATATCTACTAAAAACGTTATACCTGTTTTAAATGGAATCAAATTTGAATTAAAAAGCGAAGGCTTATACTTAACAGCAAGCGATTCTGAACTAACTATCAAAGTTCTTATTGAAGCAAAAGACATTAAAGAAATAGACTCCTTAGGTGGCATTATTATTCAAAGTAAATACATTTTAGATATAGTTCGTAAAATGCCTAGTGATACTATTAATTTTAAAGTAATAGATGGCTTAAAAATTAAGATTTATACTGATAATAATCAATATAATTTAAATTGCTTAGATATAAATGATTATCCAGATGTTAAATTAGAAGAAAGTAAAGAACCAATAACCATTGCTGGCGACATATTTAAAACAATCATTAATCAAACAGTATTTGCTATTTCTAACCAAGAATTAAAACCAATTTTAACAGGAGTTAATTTCAAATTTACACGTGATGTTTTAGAAACAGTAGCTACTGACTCATATCGATTAGCTAAAAAGAATATCAAATTATCTAGTAACATTGAAAAAGAAACAGAAATAGTTATTCCAGGTAAAAATATTATGGAATTAGAAAGAATCATTACTGATGAATCAGATATAGAAATCCACATATTTAACAATAAAGCTTTATTTAAATATAAAAATATTAACTTTCAAACAAATTTATTAAGTGGAACATATCCTAATACTTCAAACTTAATTCCAAGTGAATTTGCTTATATAATCAAAGTTAACAAAAAAGAATTTAATGATGCCATTGATCGTGCTGCTTTACTTACTCAAGGTAAAGACAAAAATATTGTTAAAATGTCCTTAGAAAATACTAAAATGATTATTAATTCTTATGTATCAGAAATTGGTAAGGTTGAAGAACAATTAACAATTGAAACTAATAATAAAGAAAAACTAGAAATTTCATTTTCTTCAAAATATATGCTTGAGGCTATAAAAACTTTAGCAGAAGAAGAAATATTATTACTTCTAAATAGTGATGTTAAACCATTAATAGTTAAATCTTTAACTGATGAATCTCTTATTCAACTAATATTACCAATTAAAACATATTAATTTAAGTTATTTTATTCACAATTCGACAAAATATGCGCCCTTCATATGATATAACAAACATATTTTATATGAAAGGAGGCATTTTTTTATGCCATATTTAATTACTTTAGATACCTTAGCTATTATTCCAGGTTCTGAAAATAGCATTGTTATAGAAAGCGATAAAGAACTAATTGTTGATGAAACCCCTTTAGAAATACTATCTCGTAATTGTCAACTAAATGGTTCTACTTTAGAAGGACGTCAAAAAGGAAGTTCTTATTTAACAGGATCTTCCTATAAACCTCCAATTCTTTTAAATGAGATTAATAATTTAATTTTTATTCCTACTCATTCTATCCGTAATAAAGAGTGTGTTTGGGTTTCATTAAATAATATTTTAAATTACTATCCTGATGGCAATGAAGTCGAAATTCTATTTAAATCTTATCAAAAAGTCCATATTAATCAGAGTTATAGTATATTTGATAAACAAGTTATGCGCGCAACTCGTCTTGAATCTGCACTTAGAGGTCGAAATAGTAAAAAATTCCTTTAAAAAGGTCTTTTTTTATGATATAATTAATCTAGGTATAGGAGTACATAAAAATGCCTGTAATTTAAAATTTAAGACTATAGGGGGTAAAAATGGAAATTACAAGTTTAAAGTTATTAAATTTTCGCAATTACGAATCCCTAGAAATTAAGTTTTCTAATAAAACTAATATAATATATGGATTAAATGGCATGGGTAAAACCAATTTAGTTGAAGCTATATATATATTAGGATTTACCAAAACTTTTCGCTTAGGCAGTGAAGATGTAGTAATTAAAAAAGGTAAAAATATTGCTAAAATTGAAGGATTAATTAAAGATAATATTTTTAATAATTACAAACTAATAATAAGTGACACAGGTAAAAGAATAAAAATAGATAATAATAAAATAGCTAAAGTAAGTGATTATATTACCAAAGTTAATATAATTTTATTTAGCCCTGATGATTTAAAAATTATAAAAGATACTCCTATGACACGAAGAAGACTTTTAAATATTGAAATTTCTGGAATCAATAGTACTTATTTAAATTATTTAACTAATTATAATAAGATTTTAAAACAGAGAAATTCTTACTTAAAAGCTTTAAATAAAAAGAATATATATCAAAATGACTTTTTAGATATTCTAACTGCCCAATTAGTAGACCTTGGTTTAAAGATAGTGTCGATAAGAGAGGAGTTTATAAACAATATAAATTCTTATATTTCTGATATATATTACAAAATAACTCAAAAAGGACATTTGTCCATTAATTACAAAAGTGAATATAAAGGGAAAAAGAAAGAACAATTACTAAATATGTATGCCAAAAATATTTCCCGGGAAATAATTCTTGGTAAAACATTATTTGGTCCGCAACATGATGATATTGAATTTATAATTGATAAAGAAATAGTAAAAGAGTATTCATCAGTTGGTGAACAGAAAAATAGTGTTATTGCTTTTAAATTAGCTGAAATTAAAAATATAGATGCAGTTTTAAACAAAAAGCCAATTTTAATATTAGATGACTTATTTAGCGAATTGGATAAAGTAAAAATTAACAATATTTTAAATTTAATTGATAGTGAATTACAAATATTTATAACTACTACCGAAATAGATAATGTTAATTCAGATTTATTAAAAACAGCCAAGATTTTTAAAGTAGAAAATGGCAAAGTAATGGAGGAGTAAAAGATGGAAAATAATTATTCAGATAATGATATTCAAGTATTAGAAGGCTTAGAAGCCGTAAGAAAAAGACCAGGAATGTATATTGGAGCTACTAGCGAGAAAGGATTACATCACTTAGTATGGGAAATTGTAGATAATGCCGTAGATGAATCATTAGCAGGCTTCTGTGATGATATTGAAGTAGTAATTCATCAAGATAATTCAATTTCAGTAAAAGATGATGGTCGTGGTATGCCAACAGGAATCAATCAAAAAACTGGTTTATCAACAATTGAAACTATATTTACAGTATTACATGCAGGTGGTAAATTTGGCGGCGGTGGCTACAAAGTATCTGGCGGTCTACATGGTGTAGGAGCGAGTGTTGTTAATGCTTTATCAACATGGCTTGAAGTAAGAGTATATCGTGATGGTGAAGTACATTATGAACGCTTTGAGAATGGTGGACATCCATGTGAACCAATGAAAGTTATAGATAGTTGTTCTAAAGAACGCACAGGAACAACTGTAACATTTAAAGCAGATCCTAAAATATTTCAAGAAACAACCGAATTTAATTACGATACATTAGCAACCAGACTAAGAGAATTAGCTTTTTTAAATAAAGGTTTAAGAATTTCTTTAACTGATGAAAGAGTTTCTGATAAAAAAGATGTATTTTGCTATAACGGTGGAATTATTGAATATGTTAATATGTTAAATAAAAATAAACAAACATTACATGAAGATGTAATTTATATTGAAGGAGCTATTGATAATATAAGTATTGAAGTAGCTATGCAATATAATGATTCTTATACCGCTAGTTTATATTCATTTACTAACAACATCAATACCTATGAAGGTGGAACACATGAAGATGGCGTTAAAAATGCTTTAACACGTATTATTAATAATTATGCTCGTAATAATAAGATAATTAAAGAAAAAGATGAAGGTTTAAGTGGCGATGATTGCCGTGAAGGTTTAGCAATGATTATTTCTTGTAAACATCCTGACCCTCAATTCGAAGGCCAAACTAAAACTAAATTAGGTAATAGTGAAGTAAGGAAAATAGCTAGTGATATCTTTGGTGCAGGATTAGAACGCTTTTTAATGGAAAATCCTAACGTAGCTAAAGCTATTATTGAAAAATGTATGACAGCATCTCGTGCACGTATCGCAGCTAAAAGAGCTAGAGAAGCCACTCGTCGAAGTGGAGCATTAGATGTTACTAATTTTTTTGGTAAATTAGCCGATTGTAAAAGTAAAGATGCAACTATTAGCGAAATCTTTTTAGTCGAGGGAGATTCTGCGGGAGGTTCAGCTAAAAAAGGTCGTGATAGTATGACTCAAGCAATATTACCATTGCGTGGTAAAATATTAAATGTTGAAAAAGCTCGTTTAGATAGAGCCTTATCTAATGAAGAAATAAGAACAATCATAACTGCTTTTGGTACAGGTATAGGCGAAGACTTTAATTTAGACAAACTAAGATATCATAAAATCATTATTATGACCGATGCTGATGTTGATGGTTCTCATATCCGAGTTTTATTATTAACTTTATTCTATCGTTTTTTCAAACCAATTGTAGAAGCAGGTCATGTCTATGCTGCCCAACCACCATTGTTCTGTATAAAACATGGTAAAACTATAAAATATGTTTTAAACGAACAAGAGCGTGATGATTATTTAGCTACATTATCTTCTAATACCAAATATGAAATTTCTCGTATGAAAGGTCTAGGAGAAATGGACGCTGAAGAATTATGTGAAACTACTATGGATATTAATAAGCGAATTCTTCGTCAAATAACAGTTGATGATGCTATAGCCGCTGATGAAATATTCACTAAATTAATGGGCGAAGAAGTAGAGCCACGTCGTGAATTCATTGAAACCAATGCACCATACGCAGAAAATCTAGATATATAGGAGGTAAAAAATGGATAAATTAGAAAAAAATAATATAGTAGAAGAAGTAAGAAAATCTTTTTTAGAGTATTCCATGAGTGTTATCGTATCTCGTGCCTTACCAGACTTAAGAGATGGTTTAAAACCTGTACATCGCCGAATTTTATATGATATGCTACAAAATGGTTTAACTCCTGATAAACAACATCGTAAATCAGCCACAATTGTTGGTGATGTTATGGGTAAATACCATCCTCATGGTGATTCAAGTATATATGAAGCAATGGTAAGAATGGCTCAAGATTTTAATTATCGTTATATGCTAGTTGATGGTCATGGTAACTTTGGTAATATCGAAGGAGATGGCGCTGCCGCTTACCGTTATACTGAAGCTAAATTAGCAAAAGTATCAATGGAATTATTGCGTGATATTAATAAAAATACAGTTAATTTTAATCCTAATTATGATGAGACTACAAAAGAACCAGAAGTATTACCAGCAAGATTTCCTAATATCTTAGTAAATGGTACTATGGGTATAGCAGTTGGTATGGCTACCAATATACCACCTCACAATTTAGGCGAAGTTATTGATGGCTGTATTGCATACATTGATAATCCAGAAATAGATACAATGGGCTTAATGGAGCATATTAAAGGTCCAGATTTTCCAACAGGAGCTATAATTTTAGGCAATAGTGGTATTAAAAAAGCCTATGAAACAGGACGAGGCAGTATTACTATACGTTCTAGAGCTCAAATTGAAGAAAAAAATGGTCGTGAATATATAGTAATTGATGAAGTACCATATGGAGTAAATACTCTTGAATTAAAAAATAAAGTCGCAGAATTAGTCCATAATAAAGTTTTAGATGGTATTACAGACTATCATGTAGATTTAAAAGATGGCGTTAAAATAACCATTACTTTAAGAAAAGATGCCAACGCTCAAGTAATACTAAATAAGTTATATAAACATACATCTTTCCAAACAACATATGGTATTATATTCTTAATGTTAGATAATGGCGTCCCTAAAACTTTAGGGTTAAAAGATATTATATCTAAATATATTGACCACCAAAAAGAAGTTATAATTAGAAGAACACAATTTGATTTAGATAAAGCTGAAAAAAGAGTTCACATTTTAGAGGGCTTAAAAATAGCTTTAGACCACATTGACGAGGTTATTAAGGTAATTAGAGGTGCTGAGTCTGATGAGGCCGCAAAAGAGGCTTTAATGAGCAAATTTGGGCTTTCTGAAGTTCAAGCAGAAGCAATTCTTGAAATGAAACTCCGTCGCTTAACTGGTTTAGAAAGAGAAAAAGTTGAAGCAGAACTTCGAGAACTATTAGCTTTAATTGATGAATTAAGATCAATTTTAGCATCAGAAGAAAAAGTACTAAATATAATCAAAGAAGAACTTCAAGAAATAAAAGATAAATATGGAGATAAACGTCGTACAGATATAGATATGACAGCTATAGAATTTATTGAAGATGAATCACTAATTCCAGAAGAAAACATTTTAATTGCTCTTACAAATAAAGGCTACATAAAAAGAACAACCAGTGATACCTTTAAAGCCCAAAAAAGAGGCGGTATGGGAGTTAAAGGAATGACAACTAATGAAGAAGACTTTGTAGAACAAATGATAAATCTATCTTCACATGATTACTTATTCTTCTTTACTAATAAAGGAAAAGTATATCGCTTAAAAGGTTATGAAATTCCTGAATTTAATAGACAATCTAAAGGTTTACCAATAATAAACTTGCTTCCAATTGAGAAAAATGAAAGTATAAGCTCAATGATTAGTGTTTCACCAGATGAACAGGCTAAATTCTTGTTATTTGCTACTAAAAAGGGCTTAGTTAAAAAGACTGCAATTAGCGAATTCGAGAACATACGTACGTCAGGTAAAATTTGTATAAGTCTAAAAGAAAGCGATGAATTAATTGCTGTTAAGAAAACAAATGGAGATAATTATGTATTATTAGGCAGCGAACAAGGCCGTATGGTTAAATTTAAAGAAGATAAGATTCGCGCAATGGGTAGAACAGCCAGTGGTGTAAAAGGAATTAATTTAGACGGAACGAAATGCGTATGTGCTGAAGTAGTAACAGAAGAAGATAATTTATTGTTAGTAACTATAAAAGGATATGGAAAAAAGACCTTAGTTAGCGAATTTAGAGAAACAAGCCGCGGTTCAAAAGGTGTAAAAGCTTTAAATATAACTGATAAGAATGGTAATATTGCAGCAGTTAAAGTTGTTGATGAAGATAAAGAATTAGTAATAATGACAAACACTGGCACAACTATGAGAATGTCTTTAGAACAAATCAATACTTTAGGACGCGTAACTCAAGGTGTTAGATTAATAAATTTAAAAGATGAACAATATGTTTCAACTATAAGCTTAGTAGAAAAACAACCAGAAGAAGAATTAATAGAAGATAATGCTGAATAGCATTATTTTTTTTAACTAAATTTATATTAATTTTTATAGAAGAAAATGTTAGTAACTATAAAAATGGTGGAAAATTAGAAAATGTTTCACGTGAAACATTTTTCAGCTATGCAGTTAATTCGAAAAGTAAAGAATCCTGAAGTTTTTAAAATAATAATAAAATCTTATTGCATAATATCTAATGATTAATATTAAAACGTCTAATAACCTACCCTTCTTTGTAATTAAAATATAATTATAAATAATTAAATTAAAATTATCCACAATGTTTCACGTGAAACATTGTAGTGAAAAATATTATTAAATTAACCTAAAAAAATATGATAAGTTATATATTTAAAATTATTATATTCTAAAATGAAAAAATAAAATTTTATATAAAACGTTATAAAATATACTTTAATTTCTATTTTTAAATTAAAAGGAATAAAACTGATTGCTTACATAGGCAAATTTAACTTTTAAAATAAATTAATTGCAAACTTTTAAAAAGTACAACATATAACATCTTTAAAAGTTTAAAAAATGTTGAAAAATCTCGAGTTATTAACAATGTTTCACGTGAAACATTGTTTTAAATGTCTTGAAAATTAAATTTGCATAAAAAAATAATATGAAATTTATAAATATTGTAAAAAATATGTTCCACGTGAAACATATACTTGAAAAAAAATTAAAAGTATGATAAATTAATAACGTGCAACAAATATATTGTAACTTGGTCAGGACTGGAAAGTAGCAGCCACATCAATCCCTATTTGTGTGCACTTTTTTTATGGAGGTATTTTTATGAATGATAAATATTATAATATATTAATGAAGCTTGCCAAAAAAGCTACAAAGCATCAAGATGTTCCTGTTAGTGCTCTCATTGTAAAAAATAATAAAATTATCGCCAAAGCATTTAATACTAAAGAAAAAACTAATAATGTTTGCAATCACGCAGAAGTGTTAGTAATTTCAAAAGCTAGCAGAAAATTGAAAGACTGGCGTTTAAATGATTGCGATTTATATGTAACTTTAAAACCATGTAGTATTTGTGAAAATATTATTAAACAATCAAGAATTCAGAATGTTTATTACTTATTAAGTAAACCAAATAATAAAAAAGAATATAATAAAACAAAATTTGTCGAAACGAACAATAGTATGCAAAAAGAGGAATATAGCCAATATTTAAGTGATTTCTTCAAATTGCGACGAGACAAACGATAACTATTATGATATAATTAAATAGGTGATTAAAATGGATTACAAAGTACTTTATCGTAAATATAGACCAGATGATTTTTCTAGTATAATTGGACAAGATTATATGACTTCCATTTTAAGAAATTCAATTAAAAACTCAAAAATATCTCATGCTTATATTTTTTCGGGACCTAGAGGAACAGGAAAAACTAGTACAGCCAAAGTTTTTGCTAAAGCCATAAATTGTTTAAATCCTACAGATAATGGTCCATGCAATAATTGCGATAGCTGCAATCATTTTAAAGAAAATGCTGATATTATAGAAATAGATGCAGCATCTAATAATGGCGTTGAAGAAATCAGGGAAATAATTAATAATATTAAATTAGCCCCCGCTTATTCAAAATATAAGGTATATATTATAGATGAGGTTCACATGCTTAGTACCAGTGCCTTTAACGCTCTGTTATTAACTTTAGAAGAACCACCAAAACACATTGTTTTCATTTTAGCAACAACAAATATTGAAGCTGTACCAATAACTATTTTATCAAGATGTCAACGCTTTGATTTTCATAAAATAACAATAGATAATATAATTAGACGCCTATCCTATGTTGTTCAAGAGGAAAATATTAAAATAACCCAAGAAGCTTTGGAAGAAATTGCTTATATAAGTGATGGTGGTCTAAGAGACGCTTTAAGTATATTAGATCAGTTATCATCTCAAAGCTCAGAGATAACTATTGAAGAAGTAATTTCCCATTTTGGTTCGATATCCAAAAAACAAATTAATAATTTATTTAAAACAATATTAGAAAATGATATTGATACATTTGATAATTTAATAAAGAATTTTAAAGAATTAGCAATTGATTATAAACTTTTCATCAAAAAAATGTTAGAAAAGATTGAAGAACTTGCTATTTCTATTAAAAAAGACAATATTAATGAAGGATTATCATATAAAGAATTAAAAGAAATGGCATTTGAACTCGCAGATATTTCTAATTATATTAATATCAATATAGACCCTTACTTGTTAATTGAAATTACTTTACTAAAATATATGAAAAATGCTACAAGTCAAAATTCAATTTCAAATGTAGAAAGTAAGGCAGAGGTAGAAAATATTTCACCAGTAATAGAAAAGCCAGTTCCTAAACCATTAGAAGCCGTGGAAGAAAAAGATATAAGTTCATTAATAAAAATTAGAATAAATAATTGTTTAGCTTTAGCAAGTAAAGACAGACTCCAAGATTTAAAGGCTAAATGGCCACAATTTATTAGAAATTTAGATAATAAATCATTAATGAATCTATTAATTGATACTAATATAGCCGCTGCTAGTGATTCTATTGCCATTTTAACTAACAATCTAGATGGCTCAGTAAATTTAATTAATAAAGAATTAGAAAATATAAAAAATACATTTAAAAAATTATTTGATTTAAACTATAAATTTATAGCTATAACAGATAAAAAATGGCAAGAAGAAAAATTAATATATATAAATAATTTAAAAAATAAAGTACCATATGTATTAATGGATGAACCAACAGAAGAAGTAAAAGAAGAACCAGAAATAAACAATATTGAAAAAACAGCATTAGAAATATTTGATAAAGATAAAATAGAAATAGAATAATAGAAAGAAGGAATTAAAAATGAATATGCAACAAATAATGGCTCAAGCCCAAAAAATGCAAAGAGATATTACAAAAAAGAAAGAGGAAATAAATAATAGTAGTTTTGAAGGAGTATCAGAGTGGGTAACTGTAAAGATAAATGGCAAAAAAGAAGTTGAAAAAGTAACTATTACTTTCACTGGACCTATTGAAGATGATGACAAAGAAATGCTTGAAGATATGATAAAAATTGCTCTAAATAAAGCCAATGAAGCTGTAGATAAGGAACTAGAAAGCAAACTAGGAAACTATGGCGCAAATTTAGGTGGGCTATTTTAATGAACTTTCCCATTGATTTAGAAAAGTTAATTAATTATTATAAAAAACTTCCAGGAATCGGCGAAAGAAGTGCTGAGAGATTAGCAATAGCCACAATCGAATTTAACAATGAAGAAATAGAGGAATTTAGTAAAACACTAATAAATGCCAAGAATAATCTAACAAGATGTACAATATGTGGACATATTACTGACAACGAAATATGTGACATATGCAATTCTGAAAACAGAAATCAAAATCTTATTTGTGTAGTAGAAGACTACAAAAGCGTATTTTCTTTCGAAAAATCTGGTAAATTTAAAGGTACTTATCATGTTCTAAATGGTTTAATTTCTCCTATTGATGATATTGGACCTGAAGATATAAATTTAGCATCCTTAGAAAATAGAGTAAGTAAATTAAAAGAAGTAGAGCTTATTTTGGCTTTAAAGCCTACTATTGAAGGTGAAGCCACAACCTTGTATATCAAAAAGATTCTTGAAAGTAAAAATGTAACTATTTCCAGACTATCATATGGAATCCCAATTGGTGCTGACATTGACTATTTAGACAATGTAACTTTAGAAAAAGCTTTAGAGGACCGCAAGAAAATTTCGGAATAAAGAGTAAATTTTATCATATAGTTTAATGTGATAAATATGACCAAAAAAATAATAAAATTATTAAGAAAAATATGTATTGCCTTTGTAATGTTATATGGAATAAACCTTATATTATCTTCTATAGATATATTTATTCCAATAAACGCTTTAACTATAATTCTAGTAAGTCTTTTGGGCTCTCCTGGAATTATTGGATTAGTAGTAACATATTTTATAATTTAGTAGGTGACCTAGATGTTTCAAAATGAAGTATTATTAGAAATTTTAAATAGAAAACGTGAGAATAAGTTAGCTCACGCTTATTTAATTGAAACAAATAATATTGAACGAGCTCTAAAAGACCTAAAAGATTTAATAAAAACTTTAAATTGTCCTGAAGAATACAAAACAAATTGTTCTACGTGTAATCTTTGTAATTTAATAAACAAAAATAATCTACCTAGTCTTAAAATAATTGAACCTGATGGGACAAGCATTAAAAAACAACAAATAGAAGACTTAAAAATAGATTTTGGAACTATGCCAATTTATAGCACTTATAATACATATATAATTAAATATGCTGATAAACTTAATGCCAGCAGTGCCAATTCCATGTTAAAATTTGTTGAAGAACCAACCTCAGGAATTCTAGGATTTTTTCTTACAACAAGTAAAGATAGTATGATGGATACAATAAAAAGTAGGTGTCAAACTTTAGTATTAAACTATGAAGTCAAAAAGTTAACTGATAAATTAGAAATTGATGAAGAAACTTATGAAAAATACAAAAGAACAATTATAAACTATTTAGATAAATTATACAGTACAGATTATATAAATAATAAAGTATTAATTTTAAATAATTATCCAGAGCGAAAAGAAGTAATAATATTTTTAAAATTTCTCTTTAACATATATCATAACTATTTTCTAAAAATTTTAGGTAAACAATTTGAAGAAGAACTTACAAATATATATCAGGTAACTGATTCTTTAGATCTAATTAATAAAAAATTACAAATATTAACTACAATTTTAAATGAAATGAGTTATAATGTAAACATTGAATTAATTTTAGACAAATTAGTTATAGAAATGCGAGGTACTCATGAATAAAAATTACATATATGGTGTTAACTTTAAAGATAATGGTAAGATTTATAATTTTAAAAGTGCAGTTAAATGTCCTATTAATGTTACCGTCATTACAAAAACCGAAAAAGGTGAACAGTTTGGCAAAGTAGTAAGCCAAATCGATAGTAGTACTATCAAAAATGTTGATGAATTAAAAGAAATTATTCGCATATCTACTAAAAATGATTATGAACAATACTTAAAAAATCTTAAAGATTCGGAAAAAGCCCTACGTGATTGTCGAGAGATAGTAAAAGAATTAAATTTAGATATGAAAATAATTAATGCTAGTTTTACTTTTGACCGTAAACAACTAATTTTTAATTTTCTAGCAGATGAACGAATAGATTTCCGGGAATTAGCTAAAAAACTTGCGAGTATTTATCGCACGAGAATAGAGTTACGTCAAATAGGAGCGCGTGATAAAGCAAGGGAAATTGGTGGAGTTGGACCATGTGGTCAAAAGATATGTTGTGCTAATTTCCTAAACCATATAGATTCAGTTTCTATGAATATGGCCAAAAATCAAGGAATTGCTTTAAATCCTACCAAAATAAATGGTTTATGCGGAAGACTTTTATGCTGTCTTACTTATGAGGACAGTGAATATCAAAATTGTAGTATTGGACTTCCAGATTTAGGAGAATATGTTGAAACTCCATCTGGCAAAGGCCAAGTAGTAAGTCGTGATATTTTAAATAGAAGTTATAAAGTAATTATTGATAATGAACGTATTGAAGTGAAATTAGATGATTCCAAATGAGTATAATTATTAATGATTTATTTGATTATGGTCTAAAAATTTATCAGGACGAAGAAAAATTTAAGTTTTCTTTAGATTCATTATTACTAAGTGAATTTGTGGATATTAAAAAAAGTGATAGAAAATTAATAGATTTGTGTAGTGGTAATGCTCCACTGCCTTTAATTTTAGCCTCTAAACATGACATAAATATTATAGGTGTTGAAATCCAGAAATCAATTTATAATTTAGCTAATAAAAGTATCAAATATAATAAATTATCATCTAAGATTAAAATGTTAAATATTAATGCCAAAGTTATTAACAATTATTTCCCGGGAAATAATTTTGATATAGTTACATGTAATCCTCCTTTTTTTAAAATTGCCAAAAATTCATTAATAAATTCTAATCAGGAAAAAGCCATAGCAAGGCATGAACTAACAATAACATTAGAAGAGATCATTGAAAATGCTAGTTTTTTACTTAAAAATAATGGTAAATTCTATCTAGTACATAGACCTGAACGCCTTGAAGAGATTTTAATTTTAGCTAATAAATACAATCTTCATGTAAAAGAAATAGAATTTATTTATACAAAACCTCAAGACTGTGCTATAATGATACTGCTGAAATTTGTTAAAAATGCTAAATTTGGTGTAAAAATAAATAGCAAAATAATTAATCGACAAACAAAAACTTATCAAAACATTTTCCGAAAGGAGTAAATAAAATGAAACTTATAGTTGGTTTAGGAAATCCAGGTAAAGAATATGAGAATACACGACACAATATTGGATTTATGGTAGTAGACAATTATTTAAGTGTTAGTAATGTTAATTGGCAATTAAAGTTTAATGGTCTATATACAAATATTATAATTAATAATGAAAAAGTTCATTTTTTAAAGCCATCTACTTACATGAATTTATCAGGTCGAGCTATTAAGGAATGTTCTAACTTTTTTAAAATAGATGTTAAAGATATTTTAATAATTCATGATGATTTAGACTTACCTTTAGGAAAATATCGCCTTAAAACAAATAGCTCAGCTGGTGGTCATAATGGTATTAAATCGGTTATTGAGGAATTAGGAACTACATCCTTTGCAAGACTTAAAGTTGGCATATCTCATAATAAAAACTTTGATACTAAGGATTATGTTTTAGGTAAATTAAATTCAAAAGAACTAGAGATAATCAAGGAAATATATCCTACTCTCAATAGTATTCTAAATGATTTTCTAGTACATAATATAAATGAATTAATGAATAAATATAATGGCAATTCCCAGTAAGGAGGTCATATGGATTTTTTAAGTTCGTATTTTAAATATGAAAATAACATTACAATTATGGGGCTAACAAAAGAGTTAGCTTATCTTTACGTGGATCAAATTTATCGTGAACAACAAAAAGATATAATAGTTTTAACAAGTACACTTTATGAGGCTAACAACTTTTTTGCAGGTTTAAAAACATTTAATGATAATGTCTATCTTTTTCCGATGGATGACTTCTTAACTAGCCAAGCTCTTGCTATTTCTCCCGAACTAAAAACTACTCGTATTGAAACTCTAGAACATATAACAAATTCACCAAATATAATAGTTACCAATCTCATGGGATATTTAAAATATCTAACATCTTCAAAAGTAAAAAATAAACTTAACATTAAGCTTAAAGTAGGCGAAGAAATAAATCGTGAAAAATTAATTAGAATATTAGAAGAATTAGATTATAAACGTGAAAGTATTGTAACATCAACAGGCGAATATGCCATCAGAGGTTTTGTTATAGATATTTTTATCACCTTAAATGAACATCCTATTAGAATAGAGTTTTTTGGTAACAGTATTGATTCTATAAGATACTTTGATGAAAATACCCAAAAATCTATAGAAAATATAACAGAAATAAATTTAATTTCTAATGGTGAAATCAAAACAGAAGAAAAATCCAGCTTATATGATTACACAAAAGAAGCCATAGTAATCATTATAGATGAAAATCGTATAAAGGCTAGTTATCAAAAACTAGAAGAAGAAATGTTTGAATTTCGTGTAGCTAACAATTTAGACTCAAATACTAAATTTATGTTTTCTATGGATGAGATAAATCCCAAAGAAAATATATATATTAATTTTCTTGATAACAAAATTACAAATTCAAACTATTTAAATTTTAGTAGTCAAGAACTAACAAACTTCAACTCTAATTTGGAACGTTTAAAAGATCAAACTGTAATATGGCACAAGAAAGGATATAATATTATTTTTTATTTATCCAAAGAAAATCAAAGAAGAATAATTAAAGAGAATATTACTGTTCCTCACAAAGTTATACCTAAATTTTTTCCTAAAGGTTTTATTTTTGAAAAATATGTTATAATAACTGAGAATGATATAGAAAATGTTACAAAGCAAGAAATAAAGTATAAAAATAGTTATAAAATAGGCCGTAAAATTAAAGATTTAAATGCTTTAAATTTAGGAGATTATGTAGTTCACATGGCTCATGGTATTGGTATATATAATGGAATTAAAACTTTAACAACAAATGGGTTAAAAAAAGATTATCTAGAAATTTTATATGATGGAAACGATAAAGTTTATATACCAGTTGAAAAAATTAATACTATTTTAAAATATGCTAATAAAGATGGTTTAAAACCAAAAATAAATAAACTAAGCTCTACATCCTGGGCCAAAACCAAAAGAAGTGTTGAAAAAAGAATCAAAGATATATCTGAAGAACTGCTAAAACTATATGCTGAAAGAAAAGCTCTAAAGGGAGATGTTTATGAGACTTACGAACTAGAAAAGGAATTTGCATCTAGTTTCCAATATTCCCCTACTCGTGACCAAGAAAAAGCAATCAATGAAATCGACAAAGATTTACAAGACAAAGTACCTATGGACCGTTTATTATGTGGCGATGTAGGATTTGGTAAAACGGAAGTGGCATTTCGTGCTATGTTTAAAGCTATTGTTAATAATAAACAAGTATTTTATCTTTGTCCCACAACAATTTTATCTAAACAACAATATAATGCAGCATTAAACCGATTTAAAGATTATCCTGTAAATATAGCTTTATTAAATCGATTTACAAGTGCTAAAGAAACGAAAAGAATAATAACAGAACTTGAAAATGGTAAAATAGATATTGTTTTTGGTACCCATCGTCTCTTAAGTGATGATGTGAAATTCCAAAAATTAGGTTTATTAATAGTAGATGAAGAGCAAAGATTTGGTGTAACTCATAAAGAAAAAATCAAAAAATACAAAACAGATGTAAACGTTTTAACTTTGTCTGCAACTCCAATTCCTCGTACTTTAAAAATGGCAATGTCAGGACTAAGAGATTTATCAGTAATTGATACAGCGCCTGTAAACAGATATCCTATCCAAACTTACGTTTTAGAAGAACAAGATTTAATTGTTAAAGATGCTATATATAAGGAATTATCCCGTCAAGGACAAGTATTTATATTATATAATAATATAGAGCATTTAGAGAGCATCAAAAGAAAAATAAGCGAATTAGTACCAGAAGCCCGAATAGTAAGTGCTCATGGTCGTATGACAAAACAAGAATTAGAAGACATAATGGAAAGCTTTATTGAATATAAATATGATATTTTAGTGTGTACAACTATTATAGAAACAGGTATAGATATTCCAAATGCTAATACATTAATTATATATAATGCTGACCATTTTGGCTTATCACAACTATATCAAATAAGAGGTCGTGTTGGCCGCAGTAATAAAATTGCTTATGCTTATTTGTTATATGATAAAAGTAAAATTTTAAATGAAATAGCAATTAAAAGACTTGAAGCTATAAAAGAATTCACTGAATTAGGAAGTGGATATCGAATTGCAATGCGAGACTTATCTATTAGAGGTGCAGGCGATATCTTAGGAAGTGAGCAAGCAGGTTTTGTAGATTCTGTGGGTATAAACTTATATATGCAAATGATAGAAGAAGAAATGAAAAGGCTAAAAGGTGAAGAAATAATTCCTGAAGATGATTCAGCTCCTGCTCTAGTTAATGTAAGTACTCACATAAGTGATGAATATATTGCTGATGATGAAATAAAAATTGAAATTCATAGTAAAATAAATGAAATAGATTCAAAAGAAAAACTTGCTCAAATAAAAGAGGAGTTAGAAGACCGTTTTGGTAAAGTAAGTGAAGAAATTATAATATACATGTATGAGGAATGGTTTGAAAAATTAGCAAAAAGTTTAAATATTAAAAGAGTAATTCAAAATCGTAATCTAATTGAACTAGAATTACCTGAAGACATATCTAATAAAATAAAAGCAGACAAACTATTTTTAGAATCATACACAATTAATCCTAATTTAAAATATAAATATCAAAACAAAAGAATAAAAATATCATTAATGCTAAAAAAAGATGATAAACACTTTCTTTATACTTTTGTTCCTTTACTAGAATTAATAAAATCATATATTTAACTTACTAACAATTATTTCCCGGGAAATAAAAAAGACTATTTTACAAATTAAAAAAAAATAATAGTCTTTTTTTATATAGTATAAAATTTCATAATTAGCAAATATTAATATTAGAAATGGAGTTGTATTGAAGTTGAAATCAACTGGAGTTGTAAGAAGAATTGATGAGCTAGGTAGAATTGTAATTCCTAAAGAAATAAGAAGAAATTTAGGAATACGTGATGGCGAAAATGTAGAAATATTTACCGAAAGTGATAGTATTATTTTAAAAAAACATTTTCGTCTTAATAATACTAGTGATTTAGCTGCCTCTTTATGTGAATTAATATACAATGATTTTAATTATAAAACAATGATAACAGACCGAGAAAAAATAATTGCTTGCAGTGGAATTGACAAAAGTATAATTAATAAAGCAATTACAAGTGATTACTTAAATATTATTGAAGGTCGTGAAACAGTTAGCCGTGAAAATTATCTTTTTAAATTAGAAAATATTGAACTATTAGGAAATTTTATTTATATTCCAGTCATATCTCTTAATGACAGTATTGGCTTAGTTATATTATATAATGAAAAAGAATTAACAAATGAATTAACTGTTGGTAAACTAGTAGCAAGTATCTTTGCTAAAAAATTAGATATATAGTGTTAAAAATTTGCAACTTGCACTTTATTCAAAAATATAATATAATAAAAGAAATTAAATGTTGAAGGAATGAGTACATATCAATTTATTTAAGAAAGTTCGTGGTTTGATGCAAACGAATATAAAAAGATATGGAAGATGACTCTGGAGTTTAAACGTTTAACTCGCGTTAAGAGCTTAAAGTGCATGAAAAAATCATGAATTAAGGTGGTACCGCGCTTATAACAGCGTCCTTAGTTTATGGTTTTTATTTGTTTTTAAAGGAGAAATAAATATGATAAAAAGAATAATATTTGATTTAGATGATACATTAATACCATGGAAACCAGAATATACTGCTGCTATAAAAAAGGCTACTAAAGAGTATAACCTTCCTTATTCCCCTATTAAAATTGATAGTTTATGCGAAACATATGAAAATCATTACAATAAATATACAATTGCTAATTTTCAAGAACATGCCAAAAAATCTATGAACATTGATTTACCTACAGAATATCTTAATACATGGCTAAAATATTTAGGAAATATGAGTGAAGAAAATAGTGATATTAATGATACGTTATCATATTTAAGCAAGAAATATGAACTAGTTATTTTAACTAATTGGTTTAAAGATTCCCAAACAGAAAGACTAAAAACTGCCCGAATGTACCACTATTTTAAGGAAATTTATGGTGGTGATGATTTTATTAAACCATCTCGAGAAAGTTTTATGCAAGCAATTGGTAATCATTTGCCATCAGAGTGTTTAATGATTGGAGATAATTATAAAATAGATATCGAAGGAGCTATAAACGCTGGCTTAGAGGCCATATATTTAACAAGCTCAGATACAACTAAAAGTGTTACAACCATTAAAGATTTAAGTGAATTAAAAAATATATTATAGAAGAAAAGAGTGAATAAAATGAACAAAAAATATTATATTACAACACCTATATATTATCCTAGTGCTGAATTTCACATAGGACATTGCTATACAACTATTATCGCTGATGCTATATCCAGATATAAAAGGTTAACTGGCTATGAGGTTTTTTTTCAAACTGGTTCAGATGAACATGGCGAAAAAATAGAGAAAAAAGCTGCTGAAAAAGGAGTAACTCCGAAAGAATATGTAGATAAAATAATTGAAAATGCCAAAGATTTATGGTCTTCTCTTAACATTTCATATGACTACTTTATCAGAACTACTGACAAAAACCATGAAGAAGCTGTTCAAAAGATATTTAAACAATTATATGACCAAGGTGATATATATAAAGGAGAATACAAAGGTTTATACTGTATACCATGTGAATCATTCTGGACTGAAAGTCAACTAATTGAAGGAAACTGTCCTGATTGTGGTCGCCCAGTTAAAGAAGTAAGCGAAGAAGCATATTTCTTTAAACTTTCAAAATATCAAAAAAGATTAGTAGAGTTTTATGAAAAAAATCCTAATTTCATTTTGCCTTTATCTCGTAAAAATGAAATGCTAAATAATTTTATAAATCCTGGATTAGAAGACTTATGTGTGTCTAGAACTTCATTTAAATGGGGAGTTCCTGTAGATTTTGATACTAATCATGTAGTATATGTATGGGTAGATGCCTTATCTAACTACATTACTTCTCTTGGCTATCCAAATTGTGAAAATTCTTTATATCAGAAGTTTTGGCCTGCCGACCTTCATTTGGTAGGAAAGGAAATAGTACGTTTTCATGTTATTATATGGCCTTGTTTATTAATGGCCTTAAATTTACCACTTCCAAAGCAAGTTTTTGGTCATGGTTGGCTAAAAATAGATGGTGGTAAAATATCTAAAAGTTTAGGGAATTATAAAGACCCTCGTGAATACATCAATTCATATGGTGTAGATGCTGTCCGCTATTACGCTTTAAGAGAAGTTCCATTTGGTAGTGATGGTAATTTTTCAGAAGAAGCCTTAATTTCCCGTACTAACTCAGATTTAGCTAATAATTTAGGTAATTTAGTTAATAGAACCATAAGTATGTCTCACAAGTACTTTGATGGTATAGTTTTAAATCCTAATATTTCTGATAACATAGATAATGATTTAAAAAGTAGTGTTTTAGCCCTTAAAGATATTGTTGATGAAAAAATGAATGAATTAAAAGTAGGCGAAGCTATTGAAGAAATAATGGAAGTATTAAGAAAGTGCAATAAATATATTGATGAAACTACACCTTGGTCTTTAGCTAAAGATAAATCAAAAAAAGAGCGCCTTGCTACAGTACTATATAATTTATTAGAATCAATTAGAATCTGTACTATATTACTAAGTCCTTTTATCCCTACAACATGTGAAAACATTTTTAAGCAACTAAATACAACTATCACAGATTATAATAGTATTACTAAATTTGGAGCTTTACAAACAAATAATATTTTAAATAAACCAGAAATCTTATTTACACGAATTGAAAGCAAATAATAGCCTTCAATTCTATTTGACAATCCCCAACAAATATGTTAATATAAACAGCATTTGAAAGGGGAGAATTTTTCTATGGAAGAATTAATAAATGAACTAAGAAAACAAAGTGAGAAAATAGTTCCAGAATGTAACAGAGGAATTTTTGAACAATTATTAAAAGATCAAAAATCTTTGATATGTTTACCTATAAGTTTTACTATAGTATCTGCTCTTGAAAAACCATCAATGGTAATTTGTGATACGCCTGTACCATATGTATCAATGGATTCAATAGTAAGCATAATAAATGATTTACCAGAACATATACGAGGACATGTAATAAGAAATGTTTCATTGCTTTCCACTAGAGGCACCGAACTATTATGTGCACTAAATTCTAATTATACTTTAGAATCAGCTAGTGAAACAATTGAAAAAGAAAAAGCTGCTTTATTATCAGAAGTTCCAAAACTTTAAACTATCAATTTTGATAGTTTTTTTTATAATAAATGCATTAAACCCAAAATTATTAAAATAAGTGCTCCTACAATATTAGCATACATTCCAAGTATTTTATTAGCATATCTTCCCACAATAACACCAGTAAAAGTAAATAAAAAACTACATCCTGCAAATATAACCATTGCTATATAAATATTACTAGTAATAGCTCGCAAACCTAATCCTACAGAAAAACTATCTAAACTAACTCCTATAGCAAAAAAAATCATCCCTAATAAATTTAAATTAAATTGTTCTTCTTTCTTTTTTATAATATCAATTATTATTTGAATAGCAATAAATAATAAAATAAATCCCAATAAAATATCACATTTAAGCCCTAATAAATGAATCAACTCATCCCCAAGTATCATACCTATAAAAGGCATTACAAAGTGCATAATACCGACTATTAAAGCAAGCTTTAAAGCTTTTCTATTAGAAGTATCAAACATGCCTATTGTTAAAGATAAAGAAAATGTATCCATACTAAGTGCAATTCCAATTAAAAAAATACTAAATATCTCCTTCATAAAAAAGCCTCCTAAAAAAATTTATTTAAGAGGCTCTTAACTTAGAACTCATCTAATATTTTTTTTACATAAAATTTATATTCTACTTCACTTACATCTTCAGTTTCATTATCAAGCAAACATAAAGGCGGAAATAAAACACACCAAAAATTAGCCCCTAATCCTTCACCTAAAGTAATAACTAAAGATTCATAATTTCCAGCTTGATATAAAACTCCTTTATAGTTTTTACTAGGAAAATAATTTAATCCATAGTTAATTTGATAAGGCACATTAAAACTTTTAACAATTTCATCAATCTTTTCCATATTATCATTTATAATATCTTTAATTTCACTCTTATCACTATTACTAATGAGCTTATAAACCTCTTGTTCTATTTCTGATTTAATAATTTTCTTTTTATTTTGGTCCTCAAGTGAATTACTATTAGCAATTACTCTAAACCTAATAGCATTACCCGGAATAAGGATGTCTTTTTCTTTACTACTAAATAATAAAATTAAACTTATAATAAACAAAAATATAATACCTTTTTTCAAAATAATCACCTAACTTAATTAAGTGAATAAGTAATAATTTTATTCAATTATTCTGTAACTTTCTAAAATGATTGACAAAATATGATTTTATAAGATATAGTATATTTGGTAATTTATTAAAAATTAATTAGCACCAAAAAAAATAAAAATCATAAAAGATAGTATAAGTGCCTAACTTATACTAAACTTTTCTTAGGAGTAAGGGTGTGTTAAAATGAAACAAATGATAATTGAAGGAAATAATATACTTTCTGGAAATATTGAAATTGGAGGAGCCAAAAATAGTGCTGTAGCTTTAATTCCAGCAGCAATACTAGCATCAGGCGAATCTACAATTAAAAATGTACCAAATATCTCAGATCGAGATGCTTTAATAGATATTTTAGAATTATTAAATTGTAACGTAAAAATTAAAGATAATGAACTAACAATTGATAGTACCAACTTAAATAATAAGGTAATTGATAATAGCTACTCAAGTCGTCTTCGGGCTTCATATTATTTTATGGGAGCTCTATTAGGTCGTCAAAAAAATGTCGAAATATATATTCCTGGAGGATGCAATATAGGTTCTAGACCTATTGATATGCATATAGATGGTTTTAAAGCACTTGGTGTCAAAGTAGAAATAGAAGGCGATAAATATATTTTATCTGCTGATAAATTAGTTGGAACAGATATTTATCTTCGTTTTCAAAGTGTTGGAGCTACTATAAATATAATGCTAGCTAGTGTTTTAGCAGAAGGTAAAACTATTATTCATAATGCTGCCAAAGAGGCCGAAATAAATAATATAGCTAATTTCTTAAATAATATGGGGGCTAAAATAACTGGCGCTGGAACAGATGAAATAACTATAATTGGTGTAGAGACATTACACGGCGCTGAAATTTCGGTATTACCAGATCGCATTGAGGCAGGAACATATTTAATCTTGGGTGCCTTATGTGGCACTAATTTAACCATAAAAAATATTATTCCTGAACATTTAGAATCTTTAACAACTAAGCTAAAAGAAATGGGCTCTAATTTAATTATTAATAAAGACTCCATCTCTATTAGTAAAGTAAGTGAATTAAAAGCTATAAATATTAAAACGCTTGTTTATCCTGGCATTCCAACTGATATAGGACAACCCATGAGTGTATTATTAACTCAAAGTACAGGAACTTCTTTATTTGAGGAAACTATCTGGGAAAACAGAATGGGTCATGTTCCTTCATTAAATAAAATGGGAGCTAATATTCAAGTGAATGGTATGAGTGCTATAATTAAAGGACCAACTAAATTAAAAGGTTGCGATGTTATTGCTACAGACTTAAGAGGTGGAGCAGCTTTGGTTATCGCTGGTTTAATTGCTGAAGGAATAACTACTATTACAGATGTTGAACATATTTTAAGAGGATATGAAAATATAACTGAAAAATTAACTAATGTTGGTGCTAAAATTGAATTAAAAGAAATATAGTATAACAAACTATATTTTTTTTGAGGTGCCAATATGAAAAAGAAGATAATAATCATTACAATCCTAGGAGCATTATTATCTATTATGATATACTTTTACACTAGAAATGATGAAATAATAATTGTAAGTTTAGGAGACGGATTATCACTTGGCATGACGCCATACAACATTGAAGGCTATAGTTTTAATGATTACTTACAAGAAGACTATAAAAAAACCCATAAACTAAAAAAATATATTTATGAATTTGCAGGAGCTAACAAAACCATTAAAGAATTAATATATGAAATAAAAGAAAATAAAACAATTTCTATTAAAAATGAAAATATAGAAATTCAAAGAGCAATAAATGAAGCAGATATTCTAACTATTGCAATTGGTTTAGATGAATTAGCTAACAAAAAAATAACTAATCAAATAAAAACTGAATATCAAAGTGACTTAGAGGAATTATTAAGTATGATAAAAATGCTTAATCACAATAAAGTCATTGTAATTGGAATATATAAAACTAAACACCAAGATGAGCTTGTAATAAATAAGGTAAATGCAATTATAAGAGATATATCTCTATCTAATGGATTTAAATTTATTGATATATCTGAAATATCTAATCATGACGAATATTTTTTAACAGCCACAAGTCATTACATAAATTATGAAGGACACAAGAATATATATCAAAAAATAAAAACAGTACTTAATGAATAATATTTTACTGTTTCCACTTGTAAACTCCAAAAAATATGGTATAATACTTAAGACGAATTAATTACTATGTCAAAAAAATTGATATGGCGGGAGGGACTAAACATGAAAAAAGGATTACATCCAGAAACTAAGGAAACTACTATTACATGTGCTTGTGGAGCATCATTTAAAACTCGTTCAACAAAAGAAAATATTCAAGTTGAAGTTTGTAGTGAATGTCATCCATTCTATACAGGAGCTCAAGGTAAAGTAAAGAAAACTGGTACAATTGAGAAATTCAACCGTAAATATGGTTTAGAACAAGAAAAATAAGGCTACGTTAGTAACCTCAGACTGTTGACAAAATAAAATTTTGTTAATAGTCTTTTTCTTTTGAAAAAAATGTATTATAATAAATATGTAAGGTGCTTAATGTATCCAAATTTTAAGCTTACAACCTTACTTTTTTTATGGAGAAATGGTTCAATACAAATTTAAAAAATTACGAATAAAAAATAGCAGATGGAAAATACTGTAATGACAGAAATGTTCAAAGTGGGTCAACATGGTCAAGTGCATCAAGTAGTACATTCCATTATGCGCCATTAGAAAGAAGAAATGTTAATGCACCAACGCTCAGTTGTTATGAAAATGATATATACACATTGAAAATAGGATTTATAACATTAGATGAAGTAATATATGCAGGCGGAAGATCAGACGATAACTCTCTATACTATTTATATAATGGTCAAGATTACTGGACTATGTCTCCGTGCTGGTGGTATCATGATTCAATTAACTATAGCGCTGTTATATTAGCTATAAATTCAAATGGTAATATAGGCGGTTTCTATGGAACTGGTAACATACTTGGTGTACGTCCAGTCATAAATTTAATTTCAAATCTTTCTATTTCAGGAGGAAATGGCACCATAAATAATCCCTATATTGTAAACTAATTGGACACTTTAAAAAGTGTCCTAATTTTATCTTTCAAAAAAACAAAAACTCTGCTATTATTATTAATAAGTGGTGATACAATGGAAAAAATACTTAGCATAAATGGAAAAACTATCTTTGATATAGATACAACTATTTTAATACCATCTAATTATAATTATACAAAAGATACTATTGAGCTTTTAAACCAAGGCTGTACTGTAATATATAAAGTGAGTAATTTTAACATTAGAGACATTCCACAAGATATTTTAAATTTTTTTGACTGTGAATACTTATTAAGCAAAACAACTTTTACCAAAGAAGATGAATATAAAATTATTATAATAAGTAGTATATTTAGCACTAAAAAAATAATAGCATTTATGAATATGTTTACATATGTATCAAAAGAATTTCAAAATAAAATAATAGAATTTTTAAGAAGACAAAATAAAAGAATTATTAACTATACAAGCGAAACTGAAGAAACATTATTACTCCCTTTTTTAATAATTATTTATAACAATGAAATTGTAATAGAAGGGGAAACTAAAATTGTTTTAAAAGAAGAAACACTCATTAAAAAACTAGGCTTTAATCTTCCTTTTATTGTAGAGTTATCTAGTGGTCTTAAGTATTACAATGTTGTCTCAAAATTATTTTTTGATAATGAAAGTCTGGTTGAAGAATTATGGAAGTAGCAATTTTATTAAATACTAAACCAACGGAAAAAATATATGGTTTAACTGGTAACATTAATGTAACCACTAATAATGATAATTATCGAATTATAACAGAGTATCGATTTCCTGGAACTACAGAAACGTTTTTAAATAGTCCTAAATCACTTGCTTCTTTAAAAATGGTATTTTTAGATGAATCATATTTAACTAAAAAGTCAGAGGACTTATCTGAATCAGAAATAAAAAGAATCATGCTTGCGAGAGCTCTTATCGAAAATAAAGATTATATAATTTTAGACTATTTCGAAAAAGGTTTAAATTATAAAGAAAAAGAGAATTTTAAGCGTTTATTCCGTAAACTATCCCAAGAATATCATAAAACAATTCTAATATTAACTAATGATATAACTTTTTTATGGGATATTGCTGATGAAATTATTAATGTTGATAAAAATGGAGTTATTAACAATTATTCAAAAGAAGAATATTTTAATTTATCAAATATCGCTAATAAACCTGAAATTACAAAGTTTATAAATATGATGCGTGAACGTAATATTAAAATTGCAGATTATAAAAATGTTTTAGATTTATTAAAAGCTATTTACCGCTTAAAAGGAGAATAATATGCATTATTTAATTAGTATGAAATATGATGGTTCAAAGTTTTATGGCTTTCAAAGATTAAATGAAAATCCCTCTGTTCAAAAAACATTAGAAGAAGCATTAACCATCATTAATAAAAAAGAAGTAATCATAAAAGGTGCAGGTAGAACTGATCGAGGAGTTCATGCTTATGACCAGCAAGCTTCTTTTAGTTTAGATATAACCATTGATGAAGAACATTTAAAATTAGCTTTAAATAGTTTAGTAAAACCATACATTTATATTACTAAAGTATCAATTGTACCTAATAATTTTCATGCTCGATTTAATGTCTTAAAAAAGGAATATATTTATAAAATAAACCTTAGAGAATTTGACCCATTTCTTGAAGACTACACTTTACAACCAAACTATAATATTGATATTAAAAGCATGAAAAAATGTGCAAAATTATTTCTTGGTGTCCATAATTTTAAAAATTTTGTCTCTGGTTCACGCACTAATTATGATTGCATCATTTATGATATTAGTTTTCGTATCAAAAAAAATATTTTAGAAATAAGTTTCGTAGGTCAAAGTTTCTACCGCTACATGGTCCGTAATTTAGTAGGAGCTATGCTTGATGTTAGTACTAAAAAAAATACTATCGAAGAAATTAAAGAAGCTTTAGATAATCCAGAAAAGCCAAAACAATTCAGTACAGCCTTACCGAGTGGTCTATATCTAAATAAAGTGTTATACAAATAACTTATGTAAAGCATTTTTAATGCATATTTGCAAAATAAATAAAATATGATATAATCTATAACAACGAGATGGCACATTATTCTAGTCAATACATATTACGAAGACGGGTTTAAAAGACCGTTAAAGAGCACATCTGTGAAGCTTCTGGTGCTTGCTTTTTACGCCCAGTTTAGGGTGAGTGCTGGAAATGTAGATTTTTTGGGCGATCATAATGGCATATGGCAACCGTCCCAATTTATCGTGGAGACCTATCTTTGTGGAAAACTTAATTTTCTACGAACTAGGATTAAACCTACTTTTGGCGAAAGTTATGAGTAGCGTAGCTTGGCTTGCGTGGATATCGGGGATAAATGACAGCGAATCTTGGCGTGTACATGTTTAAGAGGAGTATTGCTTTTTGAAACGCTATCTGCAAAAAAGCATTAGTAATGGGGGTATTGTCGAGGAAAACTCCTAGAGTGCATATTAAAATAAGATTGCAGTGTGTACTAAGTGGCAATCAGGTAATAAGAGAGGTAACTTCTTATTTATTCTTTTAAATGGGAACGGCCTATGTGGTAACGCCTAGGTAAGAATAAGGGAAATCCAACCTGACCTTAAGTCGCAAAGTTTATTATTTTAATCGCCATTTCTATTTTAATTGTGTGATAATATGAAAGATAAAAAAAATAAAGAACAATATAATAAAAAAGCAAATAAACAAAATAAAAATGTTAATTTAAAAGCAGATTATAAATGGATTATAACTATTACCCTAACAGCATTTATGATAACTTTTATTATGTCAATTTTTTCAGAATCAGCCTTAAAAGACATCAATTTAACTTTAAGTATTTTAATAGTCTTAATATTTATAGTATTAGGTATTGTTTTTGATATGGTTGGTATTTCTGTTACAGTTGCTGATAAAAAAGTATTTCATTCTATGGCTGCTAAAAAAGTAAGTGGTGCAAAAACAGCTTTAAAACTAATCGCTAATAACTCCAAAGTATCAAGTTTCTGTAATGATGTAATTGGTGATATTTGTGGAATATTATCTGGTACTGCCGCTGGAACTATAGCTATATTATTAGCAAATAAATTAAATTTCAATATATTTTATGTTAGTTTAATTATAACAAGTATTATTGCTGCTTTAACTATAGGAGGAAAAGCCTTAGGAAAAAGTATAGCAATCAATCATTCCAATAATATTTTATATAAATTTTCTTGCGTAATCAAAGTATTTACTGGCGAAAAATAACAATTATAATTAAAAATCGTAAAAAATATTGTAAATATATGAAAAAAGCTCATTTTCTATTTGACAAAACCATATAATTTACATATAATTTTAAATGGTACATTTTATTTGTTGGAACTACCAAGCCCTGGGAAAGCAAAAGTAGGGAAAACGATAATGGAAGGATAAAGTGTTATGAAGACATTCATGCAAAAAAAAGAAAACATTGAACGTAAATGGTATGTAATTGATGCTGAAGGTAAAACTTTAGGTCGTATTGCTACTAAAGCTGCTACAATTTTAAGAGGTAAACATAAAGTTACTTATACACCTCATGTAGATTGTGGAGATTATGTAATTATCATTAATGCATCAAAGGTTAATTTAACTGGAAACAAACTAGAAGATAAGATGTATTACAATCACTCTGGTTATCCAGGAGGATTAAGAGAAAGAAATGCAAAAACAATGATTGAGAAATATCCAGAAGAAATGATTGAAAGAGCTGTTAAAGGTATGCTTCCTCATGGACCTCTTGGAAGAGCAATGGGTAAAAAATTATTTGTATACAGCAATGCTGATCACAAACATGAAGCTCAAAAACCAACAGAGCTTAAAATTGATTAGGAGGTAAATTAATGGCTAAACAAGTATGGACTGCAACAGGTCGTCGTAAAAGAAGTTCTGCATCAGTAAGAATTACAGGCGGAACAGGAAATATTATTGTAAACGGAACAGATGTAAATGAATATTTTCCAAACCAAATTCTTGTAATGGATTTAAAACAACCATTAACTGCTACTGACAATGAAAATCGTTTTGATATCGAAGTTACTGTAAAAGGTGGCGGATACTCTGGTCAAGCAGGAGCTATTCGTTTAGGTATTGCAAGAGCTTTACTTAAATTTGATGCTAATACTGATCAAACAAGAGAAGATTCATATCGTAAGATTTTAAAAGCTAATGGTTTCTTAACTCGTGATGCAAGAGTTAAAGAACGTAAAAAATACGGACTTAAAAAAGCTCGTCGTGCACCACAATTCTCAAAAAGATAATATTTTGTTCAATGTATACCTCGAAAAATATATTTTTTCGAGGTTTTCTTAAATTAATAATATATGATATAATATATTAAGAGGTAAATATGAGAACAGTAATAGGGTATATATTAACTTATACTTATATATCATTAGTCATAATAATAACAGAGTTAATAAAAAGAAAATATTCACTAAAAAATGAGATATCTCGTAAAATTATTCATATAATGGTTGGTTTATCATGGTTTATTATGATATATTTTTTTAGTTTTACTTATCATCTTATGATACCACCTTTAACATTTATTTTCATAAACTATATTTCTTACAAAACTAATTTTTTAAAATCTATGGAACGCCCAGACAAAGAATCTAAAGGGACCATATATTATGCAATAAGTTTTACTATTTTAAGTATGATAACTGTACTCAACCACGATTTTTTACCATTTTATGGAATAGGTATTTTAGCAATGGTTTTGGGAGATGGTATAGCTCCATTCATTGGCTCTAAAATTCCTCAATATAAAATTAAAAACACTACTAAAACTTATTTTGGTTCATTAACAATTATTATAATTACATTTTTATTAACATTAATAATCACTAAAAATTATCATCTATCTTATAGCATCTATGAAATATTAATAATAAGTATTAGTGCAAGTATTTTAGAATTAATAGGCGTAAAAGGCTTTGATAATCTCACTTTACCATTAGGTTTAGCACTCATATCATGGCTTTTAGCCATATAAGGAGTAACATGAATATAATATTAAGTATCACTTTAAGTTTACTGTTAACCATTTTAGCTTATATCAAAAAGGCTCTTACTACCAGTGCTTTATTATGTGCTTTTATATTTGCTTGCTTAATTACTTATTTTGGAGGAATTATTTCTTATTTGATTTTAGTTTTAGTTTTTTTAGGCACTTTAATAGGTAATAAAATAGGAGCAATCAAAAAAATTGAAATTAATCATGATATAATTAAAAAACCTCACAAAAAAGATATATATCAAATTTTAGCAAATGTGGGATTAGGAACACTTTTTATTATAATATATGGATTTACTAATAACTTCATCTATTTAATAATTTATGCTAGCATTATGGCTGAATCTCTTTCTGATTCTCTAGCATCTGATATAGGGGTGTTATCAAAACGCCCGCCAATTAATATATTAACATTTAAAAAAAGCATAAAAGGTTTATCAGGAAATATTAGCCTTTTAGGTATATGCTTATCTTTGATAGGTTCTTTAATAATTAGTAGTATATTTTATATTTTTTATCATCAGTTTTCCTCTTTTCTAGCAATATTACTTAGTGGTTTTCTAGGTACCATTGTTGATAGTGTTTTAGGCTCTACCATCCAAGTAAAATATAAGTGTCAAAAATGCCTTCAAATAACTGAACGTGAAGAACATTGTCAAATAAAAACTAAATATTATAAAGGCTTCAAATTTATTAACAATGATTGTGTCAATTTTCTTAGTAATGTGAGTACCAGTATCATAAGTTACATCGTTATAATTCTGATAAAATAAGATTAAAAGTAATTTGTAAAATAAGCTAAAAAATGCTATAATAAAGGCGCTTAAAAGGAAGTGACTAATTATGTCTGATACTATATGTGCCATTTCAACAGCTTTAGGTGTAGGAGCTATATCTATAATAAGAATAAGTGGTCCTGATGCTATTGAGAAAACTGCTAGTCTTTTTGATGGCAAAGATTTAACTAAAGTTGCCAGCCATACTATTCATTATGGCCATATTATAAATAACAAAGAAATAATTGATGAAGTCTTAGTAAGCGTATTTAAAGCCCCTAAAACATATACTACTGAAGATATTGTAGAAATTAATTGTCATGGAGGCATTGCTACTACTAAAAAAATATTAGAGATACTTTTAGCTAACGGAATTCGTCTTGCCGAAAAAGGGGAATTTACCAAAAGAGCCTTTTTAAATGGCCGTCTTGATTTAACAGCCGCTGAAGCAGTAAGTAATTTATTAAATTCTACTACCGATTTAGAACGAAAATTAGCTTTAAATACCATGAGTGGAAAAGTATCTCGTAAAATATCTAAAGTTCGGGATATTATTGTCGAGTTATTAGCTAATATAGAAGTAAATATTGATTATCCAGAATATGAAGATGCCCTAGAAATAACTCTCGAAAATATTCCTACTAAACTTAATATTATAAAAAATGAATTAAATACGCTTTTAGCAGAATCAAGAATTGGAAAAATAGTAGAGAGTGGAATAAAAGTTGCCTTAGTTGGACGACCTAACGTTGGTAAAAGTAGTATTCTAAATGCATTTCTAGGTGAACAAAAAGCTATCGTAACTGATATTGCAGGCACTACTAGGGATATAGTCGAAGGCAGTATTGAATTAAAAGGAATTCGCCTTAAATTTATTGATACTGCTGGAATTAGGCAAACTAAAGATATTGTTGAACAAATTGGAGTTGATAAATCTTTAGAAACTATTGATACCGCTGACTTAATTATTCATGTTTTGAATGGTAATGAGCCATTAACCGAATCAGACCGAGAATTAATGACAAAAACATCTTCTAAAACTCATATTACATTTATTAATAAGTCAGATTTACCTTTAAAAATAAATTTAAGTGACGATAATATTATATATGGAAATACCAAAGAAGATAGTGGCTTAGATAGTCTAAAAGCTAAAATAATTGAATTATTTGATTTAGATGGTATTGCAACATCTAACTTAGAATTAATATCAAGCACAAGAGTTATAAGTTTAATAACCACTTCTTTAACTCATATAGAAAATGCATTAGCAAATGTTACTAAAGGAATTCCTGTTGATATGTTAGCAATAGATATTAAAGCAGCATGGGATGCTTTAGGCGAAATAACAGGAGAAATTTATCAAGATGAATTACTTGATACTTTATTTAGTAAATTTTGTTTAGGAAAGTAGGAACAAATATGATTCGTTTAGCAACAGAAAATGATATATTATCAATAATGCGAATAACAAAAGAAATAGTCGCGGATATGAAAAAGGAAGGAAATCCTCAGTGGCATGATAAATATCCAATAGAAGAAGACTTTTTAAATGATATTGCATGTAACGCGCTATATGTTTACGAAAAAGAAAGTAAAGTTATAGGTTTCATATGTGCAGAAAAAGACACAGAAAATGAATATGAACGTGTTTCAAATACAACTAAAAAAGAAGCTTATATCATGCATAGACTAGGAGTAGATAAAAATTATCGGAAGTTAGGCATTGCAATATCATTTCTAAAATATGTTGAAGAATTAGCTCTTAAAAATAATATATTTTTAATAAAAGCTGATACTGAAGTAAAAAATATAAAAATGAATACCCTTTTTGAAAAATTAGGATATAAAAAGCTATCTACATTTAATTGGAGCGATAATGATGGCTTATTTAATTATTATGAAAAAAACTTATAAAAACTAACCAAATTAATCAAATGAAAGAAGTTGAACCAAATGTATGATTGTATTGTAGTAGGAGGAGGCCATGCAGGCTGTGAAGCAGCTCATATAAGTGCTGTTTTAGGTCTAAAAACTCTATTAGTTACCTCTAATATTAAAAATATTGCTGATATGCCTTGTAATCCTTCAATTGGAGGAACTGCTAAAGGAATTATTGTAAGAGAAATAGATGCTTTAGGCGGTATTATGGGAGTTGTTGCAGATCAATCCCATTTTCAAATCAAAATGCTTAATAATGGAAAGGGTCCTGCCGTTAGAAGTTTAAGAGCCCAAGCAGATAAAATAACATATCCTAAGATAATGCTAGAAACATTAAGAAAAACTGCAAATCTAGAAATTATCGAAGGTATGGTTGAAGATATTATAACAAACAACCATAAAGTAACAGGTGTTATACTAGAAAATGGAACAAAAATAGAAGGTAAAACTGTTATTTTAACCACAGGAACATATACTAAAGGTAATATTTTAATTGGCTCTGAAAATACTCCTGGAGGACCACATGGTGAAAAAAGAAGTAATTATCTAAGTGATAATTTAAAAAAATTAGGATTAACCATTCAAAGATTAAAAACAGGAACTCCTCCTCGCATCAAGAAATCTAGTATTGATTTTACAAAAATGAATGAAGAGAATGGTGATAAAAAGTATTATACATTTTCTCATGATATAGAACCCCAATATGAGATAAATAATCAAGAAAAATGCTATTTATTATATACTAATGAAAAGACTCATGAAATAATTAGAAACAATTTAAATCAATCTGCAATGTATGGCGGTCATGTAACAGGCGTAGGACCTAGATACTGTCCTTCCATCGAAGATAAAATAGTTCGGTTTGCAGATAAAGAACGCCATCAATTATTTTTAGAACCAGAAAGTTTACATTATGATGAATGGTATTTACAAGGTTTTTCTACTTCAATGCCTAGAGATGTTCAAGAGAAAATGGTTCATTCATTAAAAGGATTAGAAAATGCTGAAATAACAAAATATGCATATGCTATCGAATATGATGCAATTGATCCTCTAGAAATGAAGTCATCTTTAGAGAATAAAATAATCGAGAATCTTTTTACTGCCGGCCAAATAAATGGTACCAGCGGCTATGAAGAAGCAGCTGCCCAAGGACTTATCGCTGGAATTAATGCTCATCATAAATTAAAGGGAATTGAGCCATTAGTGCTAAAAAGAAATGAAGCATATATAGGTGTATTAATTGATGATTTAGTCACCAAAGGTACTGGTGAACCATATCGTATGCTGACAAGTCGAGCTGAGTTTAGACTTATTCTTCGTCATGACAATGCTGATTTACGTTTAAGAGAAATTGGTTATCAAAATGGTACTATTGATGAAGAAAGATATCAAAAATTAATAGCCAAAAAATCGCAAATTAAAGCTATTAAAAACACTTTAAGCACGCATAATATATCATTAAATAATGATACTAAAGAAATATTTAAAAATAATAATTTAGAAGTACCAACTTTTAGTACGTCATTATATATTTTATTAAAAAGACCAGAGATTAATATTGAGTTTTTAAAAAATTTTATTTCATTAGATGCTTCTCCTTCAATATTAGAAGAAGTAGAAATAGAAGTAAAGTATGAAGGATATATTGCTAAAGCATATAAAGAAGCAGAAAAAATGTTAAAATTAGAGGAAAAAGAAATACCTAAAGATATTGATTATCAAGATGTTGGAAATTTAGCAAGTGAAGCAAGACAAAAACTGGAAAAAGTAAGGCCAGTTACTATGGGACAAGCAGCAAGAATATCTGGAGTAAATCCCTCTGATTTATCCATATTATCTGTTTATTTAAAGAAAAAATATAACAAGTAAAAGCTTAATTATTCCGCTTTTTATAAATAATAATATATGCTATAATGAGAGTAGGTGAGCCCAATGAATATTACAGAATTTGTACAAGAATTAGCTAAAATAAATATAAATCCAACAGAGGAACAATTAGAAGCATTAGAAATATATAAAAATATTCTATTAGAATATAATCAAAAGTTTAATTTAACAGCTATAAAAACCGACTCTGAAATATATTTAAAGCATTTTTATGATTCTTTAACAATTACTAAAGAAATCGATTTAAAATCAAATTTAAAACTTTTAGATATTGGCACAGGTGCTGGTTTTCCAGGCCTAGTCTTAAAAATCTTCTTTCCTAATTTAGAAATAACTTTATTAGATTCAAATAATAAAAAAATTTCTTTTTTAGAAACTGTAATAAAAAGATTAAATCTTCAAGACATAACATGCCTACATGGTCGTGCAGAAGAATTAGGATCTAAATATTTTGAATATTTTGACATTATTACATCTAGAGCTGTCGCTCATCTTCGCATATTAGCAGAATTATCTTTGCCATATCTATCATTAAATGGATATTTCATTCCTTTAAAAGGAAATGTTACTAATGAGTTAGAAGAAAGTGAATCTACAATTAAAGCCTTAGGAGGTAAGCTAGTTAATATAAATGAATTTATGCTTCCAATTGAAAACAGTGCTCGCACAATTATTAAAATAACTAAAATTCAAAGTACACCTGAAAACTATCCTCGCCCATATGATAAAATATTACATCATCCTATAAAATAAACATAAAAAAATATAAGTGTTACTATAATTATATTAGAGGCTCTTATGAAAAGAAATATTCTTCTAATATTAAGTATTATAACACTTATTTTTTGTATCTATAATTTCCGCATTCAAACTACGATAAGTCCTATTTTAACAAGCACTAAATTAAGTGATTATTTATATTCTTATAAATTAAATGACAATAAAAGTAGTCTACACGGAGTTTATATTGAAAAAGAAAATATTTTTTATTTATTAAAATATGGCAATAACTATGAATTATATCAAAAAAATATATATTACCAATCTGTAAAAAAAGTAAACAGCATATCTAGTAATAATTTATGTAACCTAAAAAATCAATTTATAGCTTGTACTACAAATAGTAAAATTGAAATATATAATTTAAAATTTGAGAATCTATTAGAAATACCAATAGAAAATAATGAAACTATAAATATCATTCCATATAAAGACACATTCTTAAAATTAAAAGAGAATAAATTATATTTAATACAAAACAATAAAGAAATATTATTTAAAAATATTAATATTGAAAATGCTAATTTTAAAGATTTATATTTTAGTGAAAATAATACCTTTATTCTTTTATACAATGAAAATACTAATACTTACTTTATTTATAATATAAATTCTGCAACATATATAACTATCAATTCTAAAAATGCTAATACATATCAAGAAGGCTTTTATTTTTATGACCAAACTAAATTTAAAGTATATAATATTTTAAAAGATGAATGGAGTGAATACGATAATAAATTAGTCAATGATATATTTGGTGTTACTCTCTATAATGATAAAGTTTTCTATTTATATGATGCTCAAGATTCTAAACTTATAATATTAGACTACAATCAAAATACTCTTGCAAGTGAAGAATTAAATATTGATATTTCTCAGTTTCAAATATATTTAGTAAGGAACTTTCTTTATATAATTAGCAATGAAAAACTATATCTTCTTGATTTAGATAAATTAAATTCTTTTAAAATTAATTTTCAAGATTCCCAAACAGAAGAAACAACTAATATTACTGATATAATTGCTAAACTAGAAACAGATTACAATATTAATATTCATATAAAAGAAAATGCCATAATTAACTTCCCAGATTTTAATGCCTTAAGCGAGACGAATAATTTAACAATTAACAATGCTCTCTTAAAATTTAAGCCTATATTCAATAAATTTGATAAGAATTTTTATAATAGTTTTTTTAAAAGTTCATACAAAGGATTAAACATTTACTTAACAGGTTCTTTATCTCCAATAGATTATAGTACACAAATAAGTAATCCAGCAGCTTATTCTCTAACCTATGAAAACAAATATTTAATAGTTATAGATATTAATCAAAGTAATATAGAAGAATTACTATGCCACGAATTAATGCATAATATTGAGCTAAATTTAAATCATCAAAATAAAAACTTATTTCCTAACTGGTCAAAGTACAATCCTCCAGAATTTGCTTATATAAACTCTTATACTAAAAATACTCCTTATAATTACACATTAAAAGAGGAATTAAAAGAAAATATTTACTTCATAGACAAATACTCTCATAGTTATGCTGCTGAAGACCGAGCTCGTATTTTTGAGAATATCTGCTCTTGCAATGAAAATAGCTTTTTAAAAGAGTATCCCAATCTTTTATCTAAAGCTCTATATTTAAAAGAAGAACTAATTAAATACTATCCTAATCTAAACAATAGCCTTTTATTTAACTCTCTAAATTAGTGCCTATTTTACATCTTATACCTAACATAATAATTGAAAAATAATCAAAATAATGCTACAATAAGATATAAGTAAAAATAGGGGCTGATTTAAATGAATTTAGAACAAAACATTTTACAAATACCAATTGATAATATTATACCTAACAGATTTCAACCACGTTTAACTTTTGAAGATCGAGGTTTAGAAGAACTTGCTAATTCTATTAAACAACACGGTATTATTCAACCCTTAGTATTAAGACGTATTGGTGATAAATATGAAATAATTGCTGGTGAAAGAAGATATAAGGCTGCTACTCTTGCTGGATTAGATAAAGTTCCCGCAATTATTGCAGATATAGATGATAATAAAAGTGCCGAAGTAGCTATTGTTGAAAATGTCCAACGTCGTGACTTAACGCCAATTGAGGAAGCCAGAAGTTATAAAAATTTACTAGATAAAGGATATTTAACTCAATCAGAATTAGCTAAAAAAATGGGATTATCTCAAAGTGCGATTGCTAATAAATTACGCTTATTAAATTTGGATGAAAAAGTTCAAAATGCTTTATTAAACAATCAGATAAGTGAACGTCATGCCAGATCTTTATTAATATTACCTACAAATGAGCTCCAAATAGAATGGTTAAATCGCATAATTGGCGAACGAATGACAGTAAGACAATTAGATGATGCTCTAAAAAAATATTTAGATAGTTTAAAATCTAATGAAGATACAACTGAAGATGATGCAGATTCTGATATTCCTTTAGTTAAGCCATTAGACATTGAAGCAATAAAAGAGAGTGCTACAGAACTTCCTAAACTAAATGAGGAAAGTGAAATAGCTCGTCGTCTTCGTGAAATTGAAAATGAAAAAAAGTTTAATCCTGATATTGTTCCTGTTGAACAAGCTACAAATAATTCTAAAGGAAATTTCTTTAATTTTCTTGAAGAGGAAACTGTTAATATGAATACAGAAGAAACTAATTTACAAGCTCCAGTTATCGATTTACCATCTTTTAATGATCCAGCTCCAAAAAAAGAAGAACCAACTCCAGAAACATCTGCAACTGATTTTAGCTCTAATTTTGGTTCGGCCCCATCTTTTCCAATAGCTAGTGAAGATACATTTGATCCCGTTAATTTAATAGAAACTCTAGACCCAACTTATGAAGAACAAAAAGAAATAAAATTAGGAATTGATTTAAAAAGTGCCATTAATACTATAAGAGATACCAAAGACATATTAAGCTCCAAAGGTTTTAATATATCATTAGAAGAAACTGACATAAACGATGAATATCAATTTATAATTAAAATTAAAAAAAACTAAAGTAGAATTTCTACTTTTTTTAATTTTATATTTATAAATTATTATACATATATAAAATAGTTTTTCAGTAAATATATAATAATTAACTTTTAATAATATTTATCTCTTACTTTTACAATTTTTATAGTATAACCTATAGGTCCGATTATTTTTAATAAACTTAAAATACTTGGTGAATGCATCCCTGATTCAATTCTTGCAATTTTTTCTCGTGTAACTCCTGAATACTTAGAAAATAAATCTTGAGTTAAGTTGTTTTCTTTTCGAAATCGAATAAACTCTCTTACAAAAATTTCATTTAATTCTTCTGGGTTAAAGGATGATTCTATATAGTTTTTATTATAGTTCACTTTAAGTCACCAAATATATTGTATCATAATTGATACTATATTTGTCAATGTTTATTGAAAAAAATAGTTATATATAATATAATCTTATTATAATAATTTTTTAAAGTAGGAGCTGATAAAATGTCAGAAAAATTTGAAAGTATAGAAAATCCACATAGAAGAGTTGTGGAAGATTTAAAAATTAGAAATATAAATAATAAAAAAGTTATTGCTAGTGAATACTTTGGAAGCAAATATACTTATGATGATACATTTAATATGTTTGAAGCTTATAAAAAGGCTTTTCTAAGTTTAGATGGTACAGATGATGAGAAAATAGTCATTGCTGCTCCATCTATTGTTTCTTCTGTTAATGCTTTTTATGGAGTAATTGATGCGAATAAAATTGCTGTTCCCGTTAGCCCAGGATTTTTAGCTGCTTTTACTGATAGATTTACAAGAGGAATTAATTGTAAAACTGTATTTGTATTTGATTCATTTTTAAGTGAAGATCTTATTGAAAAGTTACATATGGGTGGAGTTAAAAATGTTATAATTACCTCTATAACTGATTATATGAATCCAATAGTTAAATTAATTGGCGCTAAAAAAGGATTAATTAGTAATAAAGATTATTTAGATGAATATGTTAAAAGTGGTAAAAGATTGCCTCAAGATATGCAATTTATTAGGGCTAGAGAATTTGCAAAAGCTGGTTCTAAAATTAAGGAAGATTTTATTTTTCCATATCAAAAAGACAAAATTGCTGCCTATTTCTTAACAGGTGCTACAACATCTAGAATTCCAAAAACTGTTAAACTATATGCTGATGGTTTAAATAATATGGCACAAATTTATGATAAGCTTTGGTTTGATTTTGAACCTGGTGATAAACAAGCTGTATTTATTCCATTATTCTATGGTACAGGAGCTATTCACGGTATTCATGCTGGATTATTTAGTGGAATGACATTAAATTATAAACCAAAATATGATCGCTTTGCTTTTGGCAATGATTTAAAAGATTCAAAAGCTAAAATTGCTTTAGTAGCTCCTAGTCATGTTGCTACTTTAGAAAATTCTGAATTAAAAGATAATGAACTTAATCATGTTAAATATATTTTTATCGGTGGAGAAGCTGTAACTCCTGCTCAAATGGCTAAATTTAGAACTACTGGAAAACGACTTGGCATAGAATATATTTTAAATGGATATGGAATGACTGAAACTGGTAGTATGTCTGGTATATCTGATAAAACATCAGCTGACGATGATGTAACTATTTCTCCAGTTCCTGGCGTTCAATATAGAATAGTTGACCCTATTACTAGAGAAGAAGTTCCAACTGGTGAAAGGGGAATTCTCGAAAAAAATTCTCCTTGTGCTATGGCTGGATATGATAATGATGATGAACAAAACAGATTAAGATTTACCTCTGATGGTTGGATTAATACAGATGATGTGGCAGTTCATTATGGAGAAAACAAATATAGAGTTTTTGGCAGATCAACTGATTACTTTACTTATAATGATAAATCATATGCAATGTTTGATATTGAAGAAGAAGTACTTAAACATCCTGGAGTTCTAGAAGCCGAAGTTATAAAATTTGCCACTTACGGTGCAGAGCGCCCTGCTATTGTCATCGTTTTACATCCTGAATGGCAAAATAGAACTAGAGAAATTTTAGATTATATTGATTCTCTTTCTGGAAAAGTGGCAGGTATTGAGTACTCAATCGGAACAAAATTTATTGATAAATTTAAAACAAACCCTGTTACAGCTAAAAGAGATTATTTATCTTTAGTTGATGATAAATATGGTTACTATAGCATTAACAGACTTACTAATCGTGTAATGCAAACAGACCTTAGTGTTGATAACGAAGCTTTAGATTATCTGATTCCAGATGAAGAAGTAGTTATTTGTAAAGTTGATGAATTTACGAGAAAAAGAAAACAATAATTCTATAAAAGAATTGAAGGAGTTAAAATATGAAAAGTTTTATGGCATTTCCTTTATGTAGCTTAATTTTTATTACACTATTAGCAATAGCATATTTTTTAAAGCCAAGAATAAAATCAATGGAAATAAACATTTATAAATGGCTAATAATATGTAATTTAATTGGCTTGCTTTTAGAAATTGGTTGCTATTTTGCAGTTGATTTAGTCGAAAAATATCATTTTTTATCTATTGCAGTTTTAAAACTTTATGTAGTTTATATTTTGGTATGGTCAATGATATTTAATATGTATGTTTATTTTGTAGCCAAATATAATGAACATTCTCATGATATGGATAGAATATTTAAAAAGCTTAAAAATTGGACAGCAATAATATGTACAATTGCTAGTATTATATTACTAAAATTGCCGATCAAAATATATAATGATGGCAAATTGTGCTATACTTATGGACCCATTACAAACTTTTTATTGCTTTTATTATTTATTGTTGTATCGACATGGATTTATTTTTGCATAAAAAACTATAAAAGGTTAAAACAAAAAAAATATATTCCAATTATATCTTGTGTTATGATGCTTACATTAGTACTAATTATTCAATCATATGATAGATCTATTTTAATAGCTACTACTGGACATTCTTTAATTGTATTGTTAATGTATTTTACCATTGAAAATCCCGATGTTAAAATGATTAATCAACTTAATATCGCTAAGGATCAAGCTGAAAAAGCTAATCAAGCAAAATCAGAATTCTTATCTAGTATGTCTCATGAGATTAGAACGCCGCTTAATGCTATAGTAGGTTTTAGTGAGTGTTTAATTGAGTCGCCAAATTTAGATAATGAAGCAAAAGACCATGCTAAAGATATTGTGGATGCTTCTAATAATTTACTTGAAATAGTTAATGGAATACTTGACATTTCTAAAATAGAAGCCAATAAAATGGAAATAGTTTCTAAAGAGTATAATCCTACAGAGGTATTTAATGGCTTATGCAAACTTATTATTCCGAGAATTGGATCTAAGCCTATTGAATTTAGAAGCAATATAACAAAAGACTTACCTGGCATTTTAAAAGGTGACGTTGGTAAATTAAAACAAGTAGTATTAAATATTTTGACTAATGCCGCAAAGTATACGGATAGAGGTGAAATAATCTTTAGTGTTAGCTGTATTAATAGAACGGATACTAAAAAGTGTACATTAAATATATCTGTTAAAGATACTGGTCGCGGAATAAAGAAAGAAGATATTAATAAATTATTTAATAAATTTGAAAGATTTGATGAAGATCAAAACACTTCTACAGAAGGTACAGGCTTAGGCCTTGCTATAACGAAAAGTCTAACTGAAATGATGGGCGGAAGAATAGCAGTATCTAGCAATTATGGAGAAGGTTCAACATTTAGAATAAACATAGAGCAAGATTTAGTAAGTATGGAAGCGCCAAATGTGAATAGCGAAGAAATTGAAATAGATTATTCCCTTCATACTGGTAAAAGAATATTGATAGTAGATGATTCTAAAATTAATTTAAAAGTTGCTCATAATATTTTAAAACCTTATAATTTTACGATTGTAGAAGCTACAAGTGGCTTTGAAGCTTTGGAACTTACTGAAACTCAAACATTTGATTTAATTTTAATGGACATTATGATGCCGAAAATGAATGGTATAGAATGTTTACGAAGATTAAAGGAAATTCCAGGTTTTGATATTCCTGTTGTAGCGCTTACTGCAGATGCAATTGAAGGTCAAGATGAAAAATACATTCAAGTTGGATTTAATGATTATTTATCAAAGCCAATTGATAGATATCAACTTAATAGAATATTAAATAGATATTTGACGGGTAAATAAAGATGGAAAAGATAGGAATATTAAAAAAGAATAATGTGCAAATAGATAATAGTTTAGAATTTTGGGGTGATATAAACTTTTATAATGCTAATTTAAAAGAATATAAAGATTCTTTAAAAGATAAACTTGAAAATTTAGAATATTATAAAAATAAACAAGATTTTGAAAATTATGGAATACTTGCTCATAGTACTAAAAGTGAAGCTAAATATTTAGGATTTGCGAACGAAGCAGAGATATTTTTTCAACATGAAAAGGCTGGTAAAGAAAGAAATAAAGAATTTATTGATAGTCATTATGAAGAACTAGAAAATACTATCAATAAAATACAAGCTATATTAGAGGAATACTTTGCTTCTAATAATGAAGATGAAAAAAAATGTATATTAATAGCTGATGACTCTAGTATTATGCTTAACTTTATAGAACAAACTATTGGAAAAGAATATAAAATTGTTAAAGTGTCTAATGGCAAAAAAGCAATAGAAAAATTAAATGAATTAAGCATTTATGCGATACTTTTAGATCTTAATATGCCAAATATAAATGGCTTTGAAGTTTTAGAATATTTAAAAAATAATAATTTAATAGAAAAAATTCCAGTGGTAGTTATTACTGGCGATGATTCTAAAGAAACAATTAAAAAGGCTTTTTCTTATCCTATTCTGGATGTTCTTAATAAGCCATTTAAAGAAAATAATATTCAAAGAATTCTTGTATCTATTAAAAGTTTTTATGAAAAAAATAAAAAATAATAATTTTGCATTTTATACCAAACCTAACATTTAAAAATGTTAGGCCTTTTTTAATATTTTTACAAATATACTGTAATTTTCAATTTATTTTCTATCTTTTATTGAGATGTTTTAATACTATATTTGAAATTTATTTTGATTCTATATTTTTAAAAATTTAATATTATTGAGGGTAATTGACAAAAATAATCTTTATGATATAATGATAACATAAGTTACCATTTGATGTAAGGAAGTGATTTTATGGCAGGTAAAAGTATAATTGATAAAGAAACGATATTAAGTGTTGCTTTAAAAATGGTTGAATTATATGGAATGGAAAGTATTAATGCTAGGTCTTTAGCCGCAGAAGCTGGAATATCCACCAAACCATTATATCGCTTATATAGCAGTTTAGACGATTTAAAAAAAGAAGTAAATGATATCATTAAAAAAGAATATGATGAATTCATTATGAAAAGAGTAGATATCAAAAATGCTTTAATAACATTATGTGTTGCTTACGTTGAATTTGCAGGTATGCATCGTAACTATTTTCGTTCAATGTTTTTATCATATAATCTTAAATGGACAAGCGTTAATGATGTTCTAAATGAGAAATGGAATCAATCAACTATAATAAACCTTGTAAATAAACATAGCTTAAGTTTTGATGAAGCTAAAAGTTTATTTATGAATGTTTGGCTTTATGCTAATGGCTTAGCTACCCTAATAGCATGTAATGACCTAAAAATTGATAACAAAGAAATCCTTGTAAGAATTGTTAAAATTTATAAAGAATTATCCAAAAATATAAAGCCATCAAAAAATTAAAAATATCGTAAATTTACGATATTTATTTTATATAACTAGGAATATTTTGATTAACATTTACTATCCTATAAGATGCTCCATTTCTTTCTAAAATAACTCTATAATAATCATTTTTATCTTTCATCTGTGCTTTTATAAAAATACTTATTGTATTATCACTATTATTTAAAGCATTTACAAAATCATAAGCTAAATAATTACTACCAAAGTTTTTTTCTAAATAATTATTAATTATAAATCTTGTATTACTGTCATATGTTTTATTAACTAGCTTATAACAAAATAAAGAATATACAAGTAATGCTATTACAACAATCAACGTTAAAATTAATTCTCTTACCTTCATTTTAACCAACCCGCAATCTATAATTTATTCTACCACAAAAAAACATAAATATAAATAATTATGTAATATTTAGTACTTGACAAAACCAAGTACTGGTTATATTATATTAATGAAAGAAGGGATCTTTATCAACACCCAATATAAAAAAGGTGTCCTAGAATTGTTGATTTTATTGATGATTGAAAAAAAGGATATGTATGGTTATGAGCTTGTAGAAGCAATAAGCAAAATAGTTGATGTAAATGAAGGTACAATATATCCTATATTAAAAAGATTAACTAATGAATCTTTATTTGAAACTTATACAAAAGAATCAACTGAGGGACCAATTCGAAAATATTATCATCTTACAGCAGCTGGTAAAGTTACTAAAGATGTCCAACTAAAAGAATGGAAAAAATTCTCTGAAAGCGTTGGAGAATTTATTAGAAAGAGTGAAACAAATGAATAAAGAAGAATTTTTAAAAAAATTAAGAAAAAGACTAGAGGTATTAGAAGATAGCGAAATAGAAGATATATTAAGTGAATATGAAGGGTTTATTGATGAAAAAGTAAGTAAAGGCCTAACAGAAGAACAGGCTGTTAAAGAATTAGGCAATTTTAACGAAATTGTAGATGATTTACTAGCAGCTTATAAAGTAAAAAGAACCTCTGGTGAAGAGAATATCTTTAATAAAGTAATTAATAAAATTAGCGATGCAATTGATTTATTTATGGAAAGCTTAAACAACAAAAGTGGTAAAGATATAGTAAAAGTTTTAATAGAAATAATTCTAATTTTATTTCTAATATGCTTACTAAAAATACCATTTGCTATGATAAGAGATTTAGGCAGTTCAATTTTCTTCGAATTAACTTTCCCAATTGGAAATATTTTTAGTGGCATATGGGCTTTTATTATTGAGATTAGTTACATTATTGTCGCTGTTATCTTTTTCATTAAAACATTTGAGAAAAGATATTTTAAAGATATCACAGAAAATATAGTTAATAAAAGAGAAGAGAAACCAGACTCTTCTAAATCAGCAAAAATAAAAAAAGAAAAAGCAACTAAAACTGAAATAAAGAAGGAAAATAAAACAGTAGTTGAACCAACAAACCATAGTTTCTTCTATTATATGAATGAAATATGTATATATATATTAAAATTTCTAGTTTTAATATTTCTAATAGGTATTATATGTTATTTAATAGGAATATCAGTAGCTTTAGGATTTATGATATACCTAATAGTAAATGGAGTTCATTATTTTGGTATACTTCTCCTTATAATCGCTTTATTTTTAGGCGGAACACTATTTCTTGAACTATGTATAAATTTCCTATTTAATAAACACAATAAAGCTGTTCTAGTTGTTAGCAAAATAATTTCCATCATTATTTTTACAGGCATTGGACTTACAATGAGTGCAGTTGAAATAGCGGAAACAGAAATTATTTATGACCGTGATAATTTAGAAATTAAAGAAATAACTAAAGAAATACCAATGACAGATGATATTTTAATATATAATTATGACCAAGTTATAATAGATAATAACTTAAATGATAAAATCAAAATAGTATATAAATATCCAGACTATTATAACAACTTAGACTTATCTATTGAATTATTCCACTATAATAAAGCATATTATTTAGGAACTAATATTCATTACTTTAGATGGAACAAGAAAATTTTAAATAATTTTATAAATAATTTAAAAGATAAAAAAATATATGCTAATGATTATCATGTTGAAAAAATTATTTATGTATCTGAGAAAAATTATGAACAAATAGAAAAAAATCATAATAAAGAGTATGATCATTATATAGATAGTTCTTTTACTAAAACTTATACTATTACTAGCATTGTACCATCAAAAGATGATGAAACGAAATATATTACAATTTATCCTTACAATCGTGAAGACTTGATAACTACGGTAAAACTAAATCACAAAGATGCTGAACACTTAACACTAGGAACATATGAGTTTACATTTAAACATAATGGACCTATATTTGAAGATACACCAGAAAACATTTTTGAAAACTGCCATATTGAAAGTATCACTCCAACTAATAAAGTTGGCACAGAATAAATAAAAGACAGTATATATTAGAAGTAGTAATTTACTACTTTTTTTGATACAATTAAAATGGTGATAGAAATGAAATTTTATGAATGCCCTAAATGTGGGAATATAGTTGAAATATTAGATGAACAAACAGCTAACCTTAATTGTTGTGAAGAAAATATGGTTTTAATGACAGCTAATATAAAAGATGCAGCCAAGGAAAAACACATTCCAGAAATACAAAAAAATGATAATATTATAAACATTAGTGTTGGTAGTATTATTCATCCTATGGAAGAAAATCATTATATTAAATGGATATATATTTTAACAAATAAAAGAAATATTCGCTACAATTTACAACCAGGAGAAAATCCAAGTACTAAATTAACTTTAGAACCCCAAGAAACAATATTAGAAGTTTATGCATATTGCAATAATCACGGTTTGTGGCTTAATAATAAATAGGAGGTCTATATGCAAAAATTTAAAGTAAAAAGAACAGATACTAATTACACTGTTTCTCCCAATAGTTATGAATTTATTAAAATATATAATCGTATTTTTCCTCTCATATTGAAACTGAATATGTTGATTTAACTAATTTGCTTCAAGATTATATTTCTTTATGTACTGATTTAGCTACTAGTCATCAAAAAGTTGATAAAATAGTAAGATTCTCATCAGCTCATCTAGAAGAACGAAAATCAAAAGTTGATGAAACTTTGCGTCAAGTACTTGAATTATTAAATCATAATGCCTCTGAAATCGATTATAATTACCTAGCTAATTTAGCCTTAGAAGGTGCTAATCTAAGTAATAAAATATCTACAATAAATCGTCAAGAAGAAAAGAGTACATATTTTAATGAGTCTGCTAATGCTAATGATTTAAGACTTATTGCAAGCGCTATTGCAGAGATTAAATCTACTATGTCAAAAATTCAATCTTTAGATAATAATAACCAAAAAAGAATAGATAACTTGGAAATAAGAGAGGATCATTTAGCATTAATAGATGCTTTATATATTACTCCACAAGAAAAAGCAGTTTTAAAAAAACTTCTAATTTCCTATTTTAAATTAAGAGTGGCATCTTTTCGTATAATAGAGTCTACTGCTGCCAATTTTGTTTTAGCTTATCATAATAATCGACTTAGCACTGATCTTCCACCAGAAAATCTAAACGAATATAATCTTGCAACTATATTTTTGACAAATATTTCTTTAATTGATACTACTAGTTTTAGTTTTAATTCCCAAAATTGCCAAATCTTAGAAATAGAGAGTCTTATTCTAGAAATAATAGCAAGCTATTTAACTAATAAAGAAGTTAATCAGGAACAATTAAATATAGTAAGGGATTATTTAGCAAAAAATCCTATAAATCATAGTATTAGTGAATCTTTCCAATATTTGCTTACGGAACTTAAAAGAGTTGGAGTTTTAGACAATATTACTCGATAGCTATTGATATTAATATCCAAACATAAAAAACATCAGCTATGCTGTTGGAAATTTATTGCTCAACTAACAGTTTGTTTATTTATTATGATATAATATAACAAAAAGAGGAATTTATGAAATTATTATATGCTACAAAAAACTCTGCTAAAATTTATAATATGAAAACTAGATTAAAAGATTTACCCATAGAATTGATAACTCCAAAAGATTTGAATTTAAATTTAAATATTATTGAAGATGGTAAATCTACAACAGAAAATGCTTTAAAAAAGGCACGTGCTTATTATCAAGCAACTAATATTCCTACAATTGCAGGTGATACTAGTTTAATCATATCTAAACTACCAATAAATAAACAGCCAGGGCTATATGTTAGAAGAATCAATGGTAAAGAACTAACTGATGATGAAATGTTAAATTATTATTTAGAATTATTAAATTCTATAGGAGGAAAAAGTGATGCCTATTATACTACAAGTCTTGCTTTAATTACTAAATCAGGAGTATTCACGATAGAAATAAAAGAAGATAGGCGCATATTAACTAACAAAATAAAGAGAACTGAAGATAAATACAAAGATCCATTAGACGTTATATCTATAGATCCTTATACTGGAAAATATTTTACTGAATTAACCACTTCTGAATTAACTAATAACTTAACATTTAGCATAAAATGCATAGAATTTATAAAGGAGAATTTTATATATATGAAAGAGCAATTATATCGTAAAACCATTACCGAAGATGAACCATATTTAAGACAAAAATCTACTTTAGTTGACTTTACAACCGACGATATTACCGACGATTTAAAGACTCTTGACTATTTCTGTAATCATGATAATAATATTATGGCTATGGCAGCAGTTCAACTAGGAATACCCAAAAGAATAATTTACTTAAAGAAAACCGATTTAGAGCGTCTAGACGAAGACTATAATGAATCAACTATTCTAATTAACCCTAAAATTATAAAATCTTCTGGTTTAACAACATTTTGGGAAGCATGTGCTAGTTGTAATGACTATACAGGTTTAGTAAAGCGTCCCTTTAAAATAGATTTAGAATATTATGATATCCAAGGGCAAAAACATCAAGAAATCTTTGAAGGATTTAAAGCTACTGTTTTATCTCATGAATTAGACCACTTAGATGGGATTCTTCACATAGATATTGCTGAAGACTTACAAGTTATGACTACTGAGGAGCGAAAAGAATTCCGTAAGAAACATCCATATAACATTATTAGAAAAGAAGGAGAATATATTCACCCTCTAAAAAATAAGTAAAGTAAATATCAAAGTATTTGCTTTTTATTTAGCCCTAATATAATTTATGCTATAATAATAAAGAAAGTAGGAGCAAATATGAAGAAATTTTATGAAGAATATCCCAACAATGAGCCTATAAAAAGCTCTGATTATATTGATAGTACAAAAATGTCTATTGCAAGTATAAATGAAATTGTTTACACAGAAGAAAGTAAGACTTTCCTTGGAACTAGTAATATAACTAATGGAGTTGGCATAATTCTAACAAATGGTAACAACGAATATGCCTTAGGTCATTTTACATCTGATTATGAACTTTCTATATATAGTATGTTAAATAAAATTAGCCTTCAAAAGCCTTTTAAAATTCAAGTTATTCCTGGTAGTAATATGTCATTAACAGGGTTTGATGCTATTATAACTTTTCTTTTAAATAAGAATAATGTTACATTATATGACTTCGAAGTTGAAGTTTTAAATTTGAAACATTTTGCTAATGAAAGTGGTGGAATTGACATAGCTATTGATACCGAAACATCTACATTATTAAAACCGGATTATCAAAATTTAATTTCTAGTAGGAGGTCTTAAAATGGAAGAAATAAGCATGTTAGAAAGATATGGAGAAGATTTAACAGCAAAAGAATTTATAACAGACCCTGCTATAGGACGTGATAATGAAATAAAGCAAATGATACTTACATTATTAACTCCTGAAAAAAGTGCTTTGCTAGTTGGTAAACCAGGTATAGGAAAAACAGCCATTGTTGAAGGACTTGCTTATCGTATTATTAAAGGATATGTTCCCGATGTTTTATTAAATTATAAAATTATTAAAATAAACATAAGTAGTTTAATAGGTTCTACAACTTCTAATGGCGAAAGCGAAAATAGAATCGACTTACTAGTAAGAGAATTAGCCACTAAAGATAATGTAATTGTTTTTATTGATGAGACCCATCTTCTAGTAAATAAAGATGGTGGTATGGATTTTGCTAATATGTTAAAAGCTGGTTTAGATAGAGGAACAATTAAATTAATAGGAGCTACAACTACCGAAGAATATGAACGTTACATTTTAAGAGACAGAGCTTTTCTAAGAAGATTTAGTAAAATTGAAGTAGCAGAAGCAGATAAAGAAACAACTGTTGCTATACTTATGGGCACTTTACCAAAAATCGAACGTAAAATAGGTGTTAAATGTGAATATACAGCATATATAAAAGAAAAAATAATGCGCTTTATTGTTGAAATGACAGATGAATACAAAAGAGTATATGAAATAGCATCACGTTATCCCGATATATGTTTAACAATAGTTTCCAATGCTTTTACCTTTGCTTTATATGATAATAATAATACTGTAACTTTAAAACATTTTTATAAAGCTATATGTAACGCAAAAAATATTTATGATGATGCTAGAATAAAAGAAATTGAAAGATTTAAAAAAGAATTTGCGGATATAATAAAAGAAGAAGGGATTGATGTAAATGAAACAAATTAAAGCATTTCAAATTGGCTGTGGTCGCATGAGTAAATATATAATGGAATATATTATAAATTTAGGCGGCGAAATAGTTGGTGCTGTAGATATTGATGAAACCAAAATTGGTCAAGATATATCTAAAGTTATAGAAAGAGAAACTTATGGAGTTACAATTAACTCTTTAGAAAATTTAGAAGAACTTTTAAATAAAACTAAACCTAACATTGCAATAATAACTACAATGAGCTTTTTAAATGATGTTGAAGAAACAATTAGAACATGTATCAGATGTGGCGTAAATGTAATTACCACAAGTGAGGAATGTTTTTATCCCAAAAATAGCAACCCAAACATTTATAATGAGCTAGATATTTTAGCTAAAGCTCATAATGTTACTGTAACAGGTTGTGGCTATCAAGATGTCTTTTGGGGCAATTTAATAACAGTTTTATCAGGATCTATTCACAATATAACAAAGATTAAGGGTAGTTCTTCATATAATGTAGAAGATTATGGAATTGCCTTAGCTGAAGCCCATGGTGCTGGAAAAACAATTGAAGAATTTGAACAAGAAATAGCAAGTGCTGATCACATTAGTGACAAAGACCGTGAAAAACTTATTAATGAAGGAAAATTTAATCCATCATACATGTGGAATACTGTAGGTTGGCTTGCTGATAAAATGCAATTAACTCCTATTAAAATGTCTAGTAAAACTATACCTATAACTATTTCTGAGGATATACATAGTGAAACTTTAAATATGGATATTAAAGCAGGAAATGCCACAGGTATGAGTGCAGTAGCCATTTTAGAAACTAAAGAAGGCATAACTATAGAAGCTGAATGTATTGGTAAAGTTTATACTAAAGATGATTTCGATAAAAATGAATGGACGGTAGAAGGAGAGCCTACAACTACAATTACGGTAAATAATCCTGATACTGTTCGCCTAACATGTGCTAATATTGTAAACCGTATTCCTGATGTAATTAATGCAGAATCAGGCTTTATTCCAACTAGTAGAATTTCAGAAAGTACATATAAAGTAAAATATTAATTTCTTTTTTCTTTAATTATTTTCTTTAAATATTTTTGCAATTCTTTATCAACAGAGTACACATAACAACCTTTAATACCTCTAGTAAGTAAAACTCTATAAGTATTTCTAATAATTGTATCGGCAAGATTTTGATAATAAGTCTTGTCTTTTTTCATCAAAACATATAATCCATACAAAGACTTCTCAGTACTAGCTCTTTCCTTAAAATCAGTTATAATTTTTCCTTCTCTATATTTCAAGTCTGGTCCAATAATCACACCAATATAATCAAACTCTAATCCCTGAACATTGTGAATACAACCTATTTCATTTATAGCATTTTTTCTAATTGCAAAAGGTTCACCATGCTTTAAATTCCAACTCATTCCAAAATCATCAATTTTAATATCTAAATAATCTTGATTATCAGCATTTTTTCCATTTCTAGTCCAACAAAACCCTGCCACTAATCGTGCATTATTATTAGTATTTTTATCTATAATTAATTTTCTTAAATCATGAGGTGAATCCATTACTTGAAAATCAAAATTAAAACTATTCTTTTCTCTTTTATTATATAAAAGTTTATCTATAAAATCCAAATAATTATCAGAACCATTACATCTAAATTGACTATTCAGTTCCATTTCTATAACTTGAGCTTCATAAAATTTAGCCCAATCCTTAATATTAGCAATGCGCCCTATATCCTTTAATGTAACAATTTGCTTTTCATCTACAAAAAACACACTTAAACGAGCAGCATTGATAATTTCTTTAATTTGATTCTCACCAATATTATTATGCAATCCTGATTTTTCTTGTAATCTATGAGCTTCATCTATTAATAAAAAATCATATTTATTACATTTATCTCTAAAGAAAAAACCAGAACCCTTAAAAAGTTCATTAATGCTTATTTTTTTATCACCATTTAAAACCATAGTTTTATAAACTGCTCTAGGAGCCATATTTTTAGATACATAAGCGCCCATTAACCCAATACTTAGAAGTTCTCCTAATGCATTAATCGCTAAAACTGATTTACCAGTTCCAGGACCTCCCTTAATAATCATTACTCTTTTTTTATTATCTGTAAAAGACATATAAGCATATTTACTTATTTCTTCCATAATAACTTTTTGTTCATCTAATAATAAGAATTCTTTTTTAGTTTCTAAAACATTACCAATTACATCTAGAAGTTTTTTAGTTGGCTTAATTTCACTATTATCAATCATTTGCATAACTTCTAAATTATCGCCAAATTTTATATTATCATGTATGTAACTTTTAAGTTCATCAATATCATTTTTTCCAAACATTAAAGCTTTCTTATAATAAGGCGCAAATTTTTTATTTAGAATATCATCATCACTTCTTAAATCATAATTATGAAGATAAACTAAAGGAATTATATTAACTTTATTTATATCAATATTAACATTATAATTTTGCATTAATTCTTTATAACTAAGGACTTGATAAGAAGGGTGCAAAGAATTTATTTCTTTACTACCAATCAAAGTTTTAACAACAGCATCTCTATCCCTAACATCATAAACATATTCCCATTGTTTTAATTCCACCAAAATAATCACTGGCTTCTTATTTTCATCATAACCACTTATAATTACATCTACCATTTTACTTGTAAGAGGTATACCATATTCAATAGTAATACCCACATCATCAGGTAAATCAATTAAAATATCTTTCATAAAAGGAAGACTATTAGCCCAAGATTTAATTTGACTAAGTTTTGTCTTTTTACCCATCTTTTGTTTATAAGCATAATAAACTCTATTACTAATTACACCATAATTAATCGCTTCAATAAATTCTTTTTTTAAACAAGAAAACAGTATCACAATATAACCTCCAATAAAAAAGCTGGCAAAAACTTTAAGTCTTTACTAGCCCTTATACTACCAGTATATCAGATTAATAATTAAATGCCTATAAAAAAATGTTAAATATTGAAATGAATATTAATATTTAAAGGTTATATCATAATTACTTGGTCCATTTATACATTTGCCATCAATATCAAATCTAGAACCATGACATAAACAATCCCAAGTCTTTTCTATCTCATTAAAAACTATACCGCACTTCATATGAGGACATTTATTTAACACAATATGCTCTTTTTTATCATCATCAGTATAAACTGCGACATTTATATCATTAATTTTTTTGTAGATAACTTTACTGTTATTAACATTTCCTTTAGAACTTTTTATAATAGATTTGATACTAGAAGCTGTATCTATAGGAAATCTTAATACTTTATTTACATTAATTCCTCTTTTAGGGTTAAATAAACTTATATATTCATTGTCATTTTTATTTATAATATCCGCAATAATTTTACCTGCTAAAGTTCCATTAGTAAAACCCCATGTATTATAACCAGTAGCAATCATTAAGTTTCCTTCAATAATTCCAATAATAGGCATATAATCATTAGTAATTAAATCATTATTACTCCATATATAATCAAAATCATATTGTCTATTTAGTTCTAGAAAGTTATCTCTAATACTTTTTATATTAGCAGAATTAAACGAATTATATAAATAAATTAAATAATTATTCTTATCGTCATTATGATACCTTAACGAAATACATGGCTTATCTATATTTATAGCGCTTATTTCTTTAAAACTATTAACTCTTTTAGCCCCAATATAAGAAGTTTCAATATGACTTTTAAGGGGCATTAAGAAAGGAAACAGAAAATACGGATAGTGACTAGCTATAACAACATATTTAGCTTTAATTAAACAATCATTAACAGTACATAAATAATAATTATTATCTTTATTTATTTTTTCCAATTTTGACTTTTCATATATCATATCCATATATTTATTTTTGAGATAATTAATATATTTTAGCGGATGAAACACATATGTATCAGGAACCTTAATACCTTTTAAAACATCTAAATCATCAATTTCTGTAACATATTCTGCTTCAACATTATTATCAGTATAAAAATTATAATCTTCTTCTAACTTAGTTAAATTATCTTCATCATTTGTAAATACATAAGAAGATACTTCTTTTAAATTACAATCAATACTTTCTTCATTTATAATATCTTTTAATCTATTGACCGCATCTATTTGTGATTTCAAATATAAAGATGCTAATTCATAACTAGATTTTCGAATATTCATATAAATGCTTTCTTGCAAATAAGTAATTTTTGCTGTACTCTTAGAAGTTATCCCAAAACCACATATGTTTCGTTCAACTAAAATAGTTTTAAGATTATAATTTTGAAGTTCGTGTAATACAGATATTCCTGTAATTCCTCCACCTACAATCAAAACATCAACTTCCATATTTTTTTTAACACTTTTACAATTATTGGATTTTTCATCCATCCATATACTTTTATTTTTCATAATCATCATTATTAATATAAGTAAAAATTATACAATAATACTATTTAATACACTATTTTAAAAATTTAGGTTCATCAATTTTGCCTAACAAATAATCTACAGAAATATTAAATAACTTTGCATAGGAAACTAAAAAAGGTACTAAAATAATCGTTTGACCATTTTCATATCTAGATAATACAGAAGGCGATGTATTAAACTTAAGTGCCAAATCTTTTAAAGTTAAATTATTCTCTTTTCTTATATCTTTTAATCTTTTTTGCAATAAAGTTTTGTCAATCTCTTTTTTAGAATTATCATAACACTTATTATTAATTTGTAATGCATAATCTATAGAAATATTAAGATAGTTACAAAGATCATTTAACCTTTTTAATGGAATAATATCCTGTCCACTTTCCCATGCTGAATAAGTGCCTTTAGAAATATTTAAATATTGAATAATTTCTTTTTGGGTAATATTATTTTCAATTCTAAAAGCATAAATATTAGATAAATTCATATTTTCACCACTTATATTTTCTAATAAAATAAAATATTTGTCTTCTAAGTTTGGTAAATAGGAAATTATTGTTGACTTTTAGTATATGAAATAATATAATTAAAGTATAAATGATAAATTTCTAATATAATTGAGCGCTCATTATTTAGAATCAGGAAAGAGGATAAATAATGAAAATAGAAAAGTTAGGTAAAAATCATAGAAAAGAAGTAATAGGAGGTTTGATAGTAATAAGTGTAATAGGAATATTAGCATTTAATTTAACAAAAGCCAAATATCAGAGAATTGAAGATATAAAACTAGTAGAAGGAAATATAAATTATAAACCATATGACTTTAAAATAATGGCCATGTATAAGAGTGATGATGGAGCAAATTATACAGAAATAAATGATAGAATGCCTGAAGGTTATGTCATAAATGAAGAAAAAAGTTATTGTACTCTAAATAATAACAAAGACAATGAAGTAATATTAAAAACAGAAAAAGGTAGCCATATAATTAATAATTTAAAAAAGAATAACAAATGTTATCTTTACTTTGACAAATATCAAAATGTAAACACTATATTAGGAACATTAAAAGTTAATTATGATAAACCAGATTATAGTAAAAAAGCTGATACGGACCAAGCTATATATGCGGTATATGATGAAATATATAATGACTATTCCTATTATTGGCGAGGAGCGGCAACTACTAATTATTTAAAATTTGCAGGATATTGTTGGCGGATAGTGCGTATCAATGGCGATGGTACATTAAGAATTATTTACGATGGAACAACATGCCACAATAATGGCGAAATAACAACAGATAATCTTGCACTTACAAATATTCGTTATAATATTCCATATAATCGCAGCGAATATGTAGGCTGGACATATACAGAAGGCTTACAAAGGCCAGTAAACAATAATGAAGGTACGCCATCAAATGCGAAAATAAAGTTAGAAGAATGGTATAACCAAAATTTATCAAGTTATGATTCTAAAATTGCTAATGGTAAATATTGTAATAATCGCGAAGTAATAAATAGCTCTTGGAGTTCTCAAAGTGAGAATGATTTTAATTATGAAGGTGCCGAAAAAGTATCTAATCCTAATCAAAATTTAACATGCTCAAATGATGATATTTATAAGTTAAAAATAGGACTTATAACAGTAGAAGAAGCAATAAATGCTGGGGTACGCCATAATAATACTTCGTCATATCTTCATAATGGGCAATACTATTGGACAATGACTCCACAGAAATATCATTCAAAAAAAACTTGGGTATATGTAGTAGATGCAGGTGGGTTTATTGGAGGTCCTGGAGTTCAAGATGATAGGTGTGGATTACGTCCAGTTATAAATTTAATTCCAACTATTTCTATTTCAGGTGGCAATGGTACTATAAATAATCCTTATATAATTTTATAAATTTAATTATATTTTTTAGTTAATTTGAAAAATTTCTATCTAATGCATCTTATACTTGCAATTTTCTAAAAAATTTGATATCCTAATATTAGTTTTCCACCATTTATATGGCGGAATTGGTGAAGTGGTTAACACGGCAGATTGTGGCTCTGTTATGCATGGGTTCGACTCCCATATTTCGCCCCATTTAGGAAAGCTAAAGTTCATAACTATGTTTATGAACTTTTTCTTTTATATTATGTTATAATACTCTTGAGGTGCTTTTATGGAAAAAGAAAGGTATAAATTACGTTGTGGAGTTTTTCTAATTATATCTAAGATTGAAAATAATAAAGAATATGTTTTATTACAAAAACGCCAAAATACAAGGGTCTTAGATAATCTATATGATTTAGCCTGTTCTGGCCATCTTGAAAAGAATGATTCAGCAAAAAATGCTATAATTCGTGAAGCAAAGGAAGAAATAGGCATAGATATTGAGGAACAAGACTTACAATTTATATCTACAATGCATACAAAAATTAAAAATAAAAATTTAGAATATATCTTTATAATTTTTAAATCAATTAATTATAATGGCATTCCAACTATAAAAGAACCAGATAAATGTAGTAATTTAACTTGGTTTGATATTGAAAACTTACCAGTTGATATAATAGAATCTCGTAAAATTATGCTTAATAATTATTTAAATAAAATACCTTACTATGAATATGGATTTAATAAGGAGGAATATTAAAATGAAACATAATTATATTTTATTACATGGCAGTTTTGGAAGCCCTTTCAGTAATTGGATTCCATATCTAAGAGAAAATATTGAAAAAAGAGGTCATGATGTTTATACTCCAGATTTTCCAACAGGAATAGGTTATCAAACATTTAAAAACTGGTCTCTAATAATGGAAAGTTATTTAAAAAGTGGAATTTTACATGAAAATACTATTATATATGCTCATAGTATTGCACCAATATTTATTATCCATTTTTTAATAGAACATAAGATAAAAGTAAAACGTTTAATATTAGTGTGTGGCTTTAATAATTACTTTGGTATAAATGAAGATTATGATACTGTAAATGCTACTATGTATTGTGAAAATATTGAACAAATTCACAACTTATGTAATGATATTGCTTGTTTATATTCTGACAATGATCCTTATGTAAGCTATGAAGCTGAAAAAGACTTTGCTACTAAAGTAAGTACAACATCGCAGGTATATAAAAATGGTGGCCATTTAAATTCTGAAAGCGGATATACAGAATTTAAAGATTTAGTTAACTATATACTTTAATTAATAAAGGATTTATATGGAAGAAAACATTATAATAAGTGCCCTAAATAAAGTAGGAATAACAGATTTGGACTTTTTAATCTATATGAATAGCAGTAGAGTAAAAAGATATAATATGCCTGTTGAATATAATATTTGGGGATGCTGGATAGATACAGACAATAAAAACAACATTACAAATATAAGAATAATAGTTCCTTGTGTAATTGATGAACAAACATTATTAATAAATATTCATGAATATACTCATGCCTATGAGGCTTACTTACGTCTTGGCGAAACTTATATGGAAGACATCGAAAGAAGCGAAGATACAGCTCGTCAAAACGAACAATTATATTTGGCAAGAAAGAAGAAAGAAAATGAATAAAAAATATTTAATTATAACTGTAATATGTCTAATAATATCATTAATATCAGGTATACTATCACATGATATTTTAATAGGTGGAACTAATCTTTTAACTGCTCTTTTATGTGCTTATTTCTCTAGTGAAGGTAAAAGAATAAGCTATATTTTAGGATTAATAAATTATCTTTTAATTGGATACATATCATTTAAAAATCAGCTTTATGGTTTATTCATTTTTGGGGTTATTATTTGTCCTATATTGCAAATTGAAGGATATATTAGTTGGGGCAAAAATTTAGATGAAAATAAAACCGTTAAAGTTCGAGAATTTACTTTAAAAAATTCAATAATTATCACGTTATCATGTCTTATTGGTAGTTTAATTTTAAGTTATTTACTTACCTTGATTCCAGGGCAGAGAATAGCTTTCATGGATGCTTCCTCTAACATAATAAATTTATGTGGTGTAGTATTAATGATTTTACGGTTTAAAGAATCATGGTGGATATGGCTAGTTAACAATATAATTGATTTATTAATTTGGATTATTACAGTTATTGAACGTGGTGAAGGAAGTATTATGATGCTATTAGTTTCTATTGGTTACTTGCTTATCAATATTTATGGTATAATTAAATGGAATAAAGATGCTAAAAAAGAAGCAAATTAACTAGGTTTTAAATTTGATATTAAACTTATATATAATTATATTTTTCTAAAAAAGTCTTATATTGAAATTTTAGATAAATATCCTAGTAACTAAATTATCATAATCTGCAGAAACTAAGAGCCAAATCTCTTTGTCGCAAAATATACATGAATAATTAGAATTAAAATCCTCAAACTAATAATGAGGTTTTTTATATGCCAAAAAAATTATCTAAATATAATCAAAAAAGAGATTTTAAAAAAACATCTGAGCCTATTGGTAAATCTGTTAAATCAAAAAAGAAATTACATTTTTGTGTTCAACACCATGCTGCTAGAAAAGACCATTATGATTTGAGACTTGAATTAAATGGCGTTTTAATAAGTTGGGCAGTACCTAAAGGACCATCATATAATCCTAAAGATAAAAGACTTGCTGTTCATGTTGAAGACCATCCTTTATCATATCGTCACTTTGAAGGAACAATACCTAAAGGTGAATATGGTGGTGGCACAGTCATGCTTTGGGACTATGGCGAGTGGGATCCAATTTCTAAAAATCCTCAGATATCATTAAAAAAAGGCTCACTAAAATTTTATTTAAAAGGTAATCGTTTAAGGGGTGCATGGACTCTTATAAAATATAAAGAAAACAACTGGCTTCTAATAAAAGAGAATGATAATATTACATTATATGATGATATATCTTATTTTAATACTAGTATAAAAACTGGCCGAACTATAGAAGAAATAGCTCATAATTTTAAAGCTAAAAAAATTAATGAAGAAATAATAATAGAAGGAGTAAAAATAACAAACCCCAATAAAGTAATCTTTAAAAATCCTAAAATAACTAAATTAGATATAGTTTTATATTATCAAAGTATAGCTCCCTTAATGCTCCCTTTAATAAAAAACAGACTTGTAAGTGTTATTAGAGCTCCCTCAGGAGTTAATGGCCCTAAATTTTTTAAAAAACATTTAGAGAATACTAATTCTGGTCTAGGAAAAATAAAAATAACTAATAATAAAGGAAACAAAGAAGATTATTATTACATTAAAAATATTAAGGGATTAATCTCTGAGGTTCAAATGAATAGTTTTGAATTTCATATTTGGGGCAGTAAAGTTCCTAATATAAATAAACCAGATATGTTAGTTTTTGATTTAGACCCAGATAAAAATTTAAGTTTAAAAAAAGTTAGAGAAGGAGTATTAGATTTAAAAAGCATATTAGATGAACTAAATCTCAATTCCAATTTAAAAACTAGTGGCGGTAAAGGCTATCATATAATTGTTCCCATAAAAAATACTAGTTGGTCAAATTTTCGTACCATAGCTAAAAATATTGCTGAACTTATGGTTACCAAATGGCCTCAAAAATACACTAGTAATATGAGCAAAGAAAAAAGAGAAGGTAAAATATTTATAGATTGGTTTCGAAATACTTTGGGTGCTACCAGTGTAGCACCATATTCTCTAAGATTAAGAGAAAAAGCTCCTATATCTATGCCAATTTCTTGGGATGAATTAAACACTATTAAACCTAACGAAATACGTCTAACAAAAAAAGCTAAGAACAAATTTTAGCTTTTTTATAATAATTATCCATAAAAGTTTCTCTTAATAAAAGAATTGCTCTGTCATATATATCATGTATATCCAGAAGTGCAACATCATTATTTAAGGCAAAATTACACAAGGACTCCTCTTTAATAACATGACTATATATTAAGTTTCTTATTTCCTCTTCTAAAGAATTAAAAGAACATCTAACACTTTCAAACGCTTCATCAATTTCCACATATTCACAAGGGTCTAAATCAAACCTTAAATCGAATTTTTCTAAAAAAAACGATTTATCATTAAACTTCCTACTATCCATAATAACCACCTCTATAAGTATTACTTAAAACATCATAAAAATTTCTATTATCATCTATATTATCATCAAGATTAACTACTATATTATTATCGCCAACACTATTAAGAAAAGAAATTGCTGTATATTTAGCATGAACATTTAAATATTTTATATTTTGATAATAATTATCCATAACTAAACTAGTAAATAAAGAACTATCTTTCATTGAAAGTATTTGATATATATCTGCAGGAGTAATATCCTTTATCCTCTTAAGTTGATCATAATGCTTAAACATTCTGTATGATAATTTGTATAAGTATTTTTCTCTTTTTTTAATTAATAAATCAGCACTAATTTTCTCCATTTTTAATAAAGTTAAAAGAGTCATAAAATCATTACTTTCCGAAGTATTCCAATAAGTTAAAATTTTAAATTCCTGAAATTTCTTTTTACTAATAGCTTTTTTTCCGTTTTTAAGAATTTTATCACCTAAGTTCCAAACTATATATAATGCATCTTTCTTTTTATATCCCATACGATAAATATTATATACATTTTTATAGCTTATATTTAACACCTTAGTTGCTTTTAATAAACTAAAATCTTTACTATTTTCAACTTCTTTAAAGACATTCTTTATTTTTTGAAGTTCTCTTTTCTTAAAAAGTTTTTCTACAATTTCATTAATTACATCATTTATATCTCGACTAGGATTTTTTCTATAATGATATAATATTAAATTAACCCCCGATTTGTAGTTAAGTTCATTCTCTTTACAATAAACTCTAAATTTTTTTTCACAATAATAATATTTACTCATTTATTATTTCCTTTCCTTATATGAGCATGAGACTATACTTAATATTTATCCCTCCTTTGTATAATCTTTTAAAAACAACTTAGTTACTACCATTCTCACTTAAACTTTTTTTATATCTAATAATATCTTGAATTTTTTTAAAATCAGCACCATACATCTTTTCATATTCTTCCACACTAAAATAATAATTATCTAAATCAAAAATATCTTCCCAAAAATAAGTGTTATGTAATTTTTCTCTTTGATAACACCCAGGAAAATATTTTCCTAATCTAATAGCATAAAAAATCTCTTCACTTACAACGTAGCTCCAAGTATTAATATACAAATCTCTATCACTATTTATTTTTCTAGCTAATTTATAAAAATCATAAATCATTGACCCGCCACTGGCTCCAACACTAGAATGCATAGGATAAGTAATTGAAAATCTTTTATATTGATAAGGCGATAAAGAAACTAAAATCATAACATTTTCTTGAATTTCATTTGAATGCAAAATTATAATATTTTGAATTGGATTATTTTTGCAATAATTATATATATCTTCATAATCTCGCACCATGATTGGTTTACAATCAAAAGGATTGCCATGCGAATATTTAAGCCAATCTATTGAAAGACATAATTTATCTGCGACTAACTCTAAAAATTCATAACTAGGCTCTTTATTACTTTCTAATATTTCATTAATATAATTATTAGAATCCAAACCTAAAATACTACCTAAAAAATAAAAATTTATATCTTCTTCACAAACTAAATATTTATTAATTAAATCAAAAACATGCATCATTTTATTTGTGAAAACATTTCTAGTCTCAAAATTTTTCGAAATTTGAATTTTCTCTTGTGGATTTAAACAAATAAAGCTACTATTAATAGCCACCAGATTGTTATCGCCTTTAACTTTAACTTTATTTAATCTCATCATTTATTCCATTCATAACACTATTGTTATTACCGACAATTTGAATTTTATTTTTAATTTTTTTAACATTAAGTATAAAATACATAGAACTAGCCCCTAAAAAATATGATACTACTGCAATTATTAAATCCTTCATATATTCTCCCTTTTATTCTATAAACTTTACTAAAATAATAGCACATATCAATAATAATTTAAATATATAATTAATATATTATTAAATAAACTTAAATTTGTTTTACATAAAGCCCTATTTATGGTATAATCTCATATATAAACAAAAAAGGAATGATTTAACATGTTAGAAATATTATTATTAATAGTATCAGTTTTAATTATCGCAGTTGTATTATTGCAAGGAAATAAATCAACTGACGGTGGACAAATTATAACTGGTGGAAATGAAGCTTTATTCCAAAATATGAAAGAGAGAGGCTTTGAACTTTTTATTAGTCGTTTTACTCTTGCTTTAGGAATACTATTCTTCATAATATCTTTAATACTATTTATAAAATAGACGACTTTAAAAGTCGTTTTTTAATTTTTACTTTTAATAATAGGTACTTTATAATATAATATAAATAAGAAAAGGTGATTTTATGAAACTATATAATACCGCAACTAAAAAAATAGAGGACTTTATTCCTTGGAAAGAAAATATTGTTAATATGTACACCTGTGGACCTACTGTTTATAGTTATGCCCATATAGGAAATCTTCGGACTTATATTATGGAAGATATTTTGGAAAAGACTTTACGATTATTAGGTTATAAAGTAACACGCGTTATGAATATTACAGATGTAGGGCATTTAAGTAGTGATGCTGATACTGGTGAAGATAAAATGGTTAAAAGTGCTAAGAGTGAAAATAAAGGTGTTTTAGATATAGCTCACTTTTATACTGAAGCTTTTTTCAAAGATACTGAGAAATTAAATATTAAAAAACCAGAAATAGTTAGTCCTGCTACTGATAATATTGCAGAATATATAAAAATTATTTCTAAACTATTAGAAAATAATTATGCTTATAGTGCAGGAGGCAACATTTATTTTGATACTTCTAAATTAGAAGATTATTATCGTCTAACTAATCATATTGGTGATGAACTTATTAGTGGTGTAAGAGAAACAGTAGAAGAAGATACCAACAAAAGAAATAAAACAGATTTTGTTTTATGGTTTACTAAATCTAAATTTGAAGACCAAGAGTTAAAATGGGATAGTCCTTTTGGAAAAGGTTATCCTGGTTGGCATATTGAATGTACAGGAATTTCTCTAAAATATCTTGGCGAATATTTAGATATTCATTGTGGTGGAGTAGACAATATATTCCCTCATCATACTAATGAAATAGCGCAATCTGAAGCCTTTATCGGCCATAATTGGTGTAAATATTGGATTCACGGCGAACACTTAAATGATGCTACTGGTAAAATGAGTAAGTCTAAAGGCAAAACTTTAACTGTTTCTTTTTTAGAAGAAGAAGGATATAATCCTTTAAGCTATCGTTTTATGGTATTGCAAAGTCATTATCGTAAACAATTAACATTTAGTTTTGACTCTTTAAAAGGTGCTGAAAATGCTTATAAAAAATTAAAAAATAAAGTATTAAGTTTAAAAGAAGAAGAAGAAATAGCTAAAAACATTCAAACTGAATATGAAAATAAATTTAAAGATTGTCTAAGTGATGATTTAAATACAGCTAATGCTTTAACTTTAATTTATGATGTTTTAAAATTAGATGTTAATGATTCTACTAAAAAAAGTATTATAAAATATTTTGATAATGTTTTATCACTTGATTTAACCAAATCTGATACTCTAGAAATAGATGAAACTTATATTAAAGAAATGATTGAAAAACGTAATACTGCTAAAAAAAATAAAGATTTTCTTCTTGCTGATTCTATTAGAGATGAGCTAGCTAAAAAAGGCATAATCTTAAAAGATACAAGAGAAGGAACTAGTTATGAGGTGGCTTAATGGGATTAATTATTGAAATAGCATTTCTAATAGCTTTAGGTATAATTATCATAATTAACTTATATTTATTAAAATTAAGAAAAGAACTAAAACAAATAGAAAATGAATCCAATTTATCAGGTATGGAAATAGCAAGAATTGTTTCTAGTAAATATTGTGAAAAAGAACCTCACATAATAAAAAAAGATGGTCTATTTCTAGACCACTATAATATAAATCGTAACGTAATAAAATTATCACCTGAAGTATTTGATGGTACAAATATGTATTCTAGTATTATTGCAATCATTATTGCCATGGAAAAAAACAATGAAAAAAAAGCTCGAGAAAACTATTATATTGCTCTTATTATGCCAGTAGCTTATATTTTAATAATATTAGGGGCTTTTCTAAACAACTTTAGTATCATTAATTTAGGTTTAATAATTTTTATTTTAACATTCATTTTAAGCCTCACAGTTAATACTACACCTAATAAAAATGATGGAATTTTAAAAATAATAAAAAAAGAAAAAATAATAGAACCTTTTGATAGTAATAATATTGAAAGAAATATGGTATTATTGAGAGTTTTAGTATTAGCTAGACTGCCATATGAATTCATAAATTATTTTAGATAGTATAGTTATGTATAGCTATACTTTTAAATTGCTAAAAAAAGCTTTATATTAGTTATAATTCTTGATATAATTACAATTATAAGGTGGTTATATTATGAATTTAGAAGTTAATGGCTTTAATGTTTTAAATATAATATTGGTTCCATTTGTTACTAGTTTACTATTAGTACCATTAATAAAAAAAGTAGCCATTCACATTAATGCTATAGACATACCTAATGAAAGAAAGGTTCACAAGGACCCTATCCCTCGAATTGGAGGCTTAGCTATATTTATAGCATTTCTCTTAGGATATATTTTATATGGTCAAGTATCAACCCAAATGTTAAGCGTTTTAATCGGAGGATTTATAATTATTTTAACTGGAATAGTTGATGATATAAAACCTATTTTAGCAAAATATAAATTTTTATGCCAAACAGTTTCAGCTACAATTGTTGTGGTATATGGCAAATTATTTTTTTCTAATATAACTCTTTTAGGTTTAAACTTAGTATTTCCTACATGGATAAATATGATTTTATCAATAATATTTATTGTCGCTATAATTAATGCTATAAACTTAATAGATGGCTTAGATGGTCTAGCATCAGGCATAAGTAGCATATACTTTTTGACTATTGCAGTTTTAGGCTTTGCACTAAATAAATTAGGAGGCTTAGATATTATATTATCTCTTATTATGACAGGTAGTACATTAGGATTTTTAGTTCATAATTTTCCACCTGCCAAAATATTTATGGGAGATACTGGTAGTATGTTTTTAGGATTCATGATTGCAGTAATTGCTCTTTTAGGATACAAAGTAGCAACAATTACATCACTAATAATACCAATATTAATATTATTTATCCCTATATTTGATACAATAGTTGCTATTATTAGAAGAACACTAAAACATGAATCTATTGGAAAGCCAGATAAAGAGCATCTTCATCATCAATTACTACGTATGACTTCCTCACCTACAAAAACTATTTTAATAATTTATTTTATTAATTCAGTATTTGCAGCTATATCTGTTTTATTTGTTTTAGGCGATAACAAACAAGCTATAGCGCTTTATGTAATAGTAATGATATTCTTTATATTTTTACTTCTTAAAACTAATATATTATTTGAACATAAAAAAGGAAAGGACAATAGAAAATGAAAACAATACTTGTAACTGGTGGTACAGGTTTTATAGGCTCTCATACCTGTGTAGAATTATTAAATGATAATTATAATATTGTAATTATTGATGATTTTAGCAATTCTAAACCTGAAGTAGCTGAAAAAATTATGAAAATAACTAATAAAAAAGTAAAACTTTATGAAGGAAATGTCTGTGATACAGAATTATTAACTAAGATTTTTAAGGAAAATCAGATAGATGCTGTAATTCATTTTGCAGGGTATAAAGCTGTAGGAGAATCAGTCGCTAAGCCTCTAATGTATTATCGTAATAACATTGACAGTACTTTAACTCTATTAGAGGTAATGAGTGATAATAACTGTAAAAAAATTGTATTTTCATCAAGTGCTACTGTTTATGGAAATCCAGAGCGCTTACCGCTTGACGAATCTTGCCATTTATCGGCTACTAATCCCTATGGTGCAACAAAACTTTATATAGAAGGTATATTAAAAGATTTATATATATCTGATAATGAATGGAGTATTGCTGTATTAAGATATTTTAATCCTGTAGGGGCTCATGAAAGCGGTCTCATTGGTGAAAATCCTAATGGAATTCCAAATAATTTAGTGCCATATATTGTAAAAGTAGCTAATAAAGAATTACCAGAACTAAATATATTTGGCAATGACTATAATACTCCAGATGGAACAGGAGTAAGAGATTATATCCATGTTGTAGATTTGGCGCGAGGCCATGTTAAAAGCGTTGAAAAAATATTTGAAGAATCAGGCATAGACTATTACAATTTAGGCACAGGAAAAGGATATAGTGTTTTAGATTTAGTTAAAACTTTTGAGAGTGTTAACAATATTAAAATTCCATATAAAATTGTAGCAAGACGCAAAGGTGATGTAGCAGCATGTTTTGCTAGTACAAATCATGCTAAAGAAAAGCTTAACTGGGAAGCCACATTAACTTTAGAAGATATGCTAAGAAGTGCATACCTATATTCTAAAGTCATAAAAAAAGGTTATTAAAAATTAAAATAAATAAACTTTTAAATAATCATATTTTTTATGACTATTTATATTAAGTAATTATTTTTACTTTTTATTTAATTATTGATATACTTACATAGAAAGGGAAGAAGTAAATTGAAAAAGATATCAAATATATTACTAATAATTTTAATATTGGTACAACCAATATTAGATAGTTATATTATGTATTATAATCCTTCATTAGAATTATTTGGGTTTAAATATTCAACAATAATTAGATACATGCTAATATTTTTAATGGGAATTATAATATTATACAAAACAAAAGCAAAAAAATGGCGAAAAACAATTATATTATATTCTATATTATTATTTATATATGCTATTGGTCATCATCTAAATGCTCAAAATTTTACGTCCTTGAACCCTAATGGAATAGGATATAGTTTTCTAGAAGAAATGTTATATATATCACGATATATAATACCACTAATTATAATATATTATATAAACAGTATAGAAATAGATAAAAATCTTCTTAAAAAAACGATTATATTATATTCCTTAGCTATATCATCGCTTGTAATAATAAGTAACATTTTTTATTTTGCTAAGGCAAGTTATTCTAATGTTGCAATAGAATATAATATAATAGATTGGTTTATTAAAGACATAAATTATTTATATGCAGCATCAAAAGGAATATTCTATTCCACATCTATAATTACAACTTTATTAATTGTAACTCCATATATATTTAGTTTATATTACAAAGAAAATAAACTTATATATTTAACAGCCATAGTTTTTAATATGTTAGCTCTATTTATGGTTGGCACCAGAGCGTGCACTTATGGTTTTATTATAATATCAGTACTTATGCTTATTATGTATATTTTCTTTTCTGTATTAAAGAAAAATATTAAATTTGAATTAAAGCATGTTATAACATCAATATTTATAATATGTTTAAGCTTTTTTATTCTACAATATTCCCCAACAAGTCAAAGGGTTGGCACCATGAAAATTGCAAATGGTGACATTAAAAACCCAGATAAACAGAACCCTAATAATATTGTCAATTTAGAAGATCAAAAAACTAGCAACCAAAATATCGAGGAATTAAAACAAATTGTCAATTCTGATTCCTCAAATAAAGAAGAACAAATTATATCGTTCATATCAAAAAATAAAAGTTACTTAGGTATATATGCTCCTTTTCTTGACTGCTATAGTTTTGAACACGACTATATTTTTTGGACTAATATCATTATAAATGAACCAGTATATAATAAAAATAGTAATAGATATATAGAAGAACAAATGTTAAAAAGAGTTAAAGAAATAAACAATAATAAATTAGATAATCTATTTGGTATTACATACAGTAGAACATCAAAAGTATTTAACTTAGAAAGAGATTTCTTATATCAATATTATTCTATGGGAATTATTGGAGTATTAATATTAATCTTCCCATTATTATATTTTTTAATTACATCCATAATAAAAATATTAATAAAAAAGGATTATTTTAACTTGAAAAATTGCAGTTTATGTTTGGGAATAGGTTTAATATTTGGAGTAGCGCTATACTCTGGCGATGTTCTTGATAATGTTGGAACTGTAACTATAATAGGAGTTATTTTAGGCATGTTAGTAGAAAATACTTCTAAAAAAGATGAAGATAAAATAAAAAAGGTGTAAAATGCGAACAAAAGAAGCTATCAAAGGATCAATATTTGAAATAATTCCGACCATCATTATTGCAATTATAGGATTTATAAAAACAAAAATATTTATAACCTACTTGGGTTCAGATATGAATGGCTATTTTCAATTTATAAATCAATTTATATCCTATTTATTTTTAGCAGAAGCAGGTTTTGCAACTGCGATAACATATAAACTATATAAACCTGTAGCAGAAAAAGATGTCAAAAAAACTTCTCAATTATTTTATGGAGGCTTAAAGATATTTAGAAAAATAGCCTTAATAATTAGTGCCGGAATATTAATATTAACAGTTTTATTTGTTGCTTTTTTGAAAGAAAACTATACATTAAAATTAATCATTATAATATCATTTATTTTAATATCTGCAAGTAATGTTATATCCTATTTTTTCTATTCAAAAATGTATCAAGCTATGTTTGCCTCAAGACAAGAAGGTTACAAAGCATCCTTAATTACTAATATAACTAAGATAATATCTGAAATCATAATTATTATAGTAACAATATTTAAGTCATCATTACTTTTAATTGCTATTATTATGTTTCTATCAAAAGTCATAGAAGAAATAGTTTTCAAATATATATGCAATAATAAATTTAAATTAGAAAATACTAAAAAAGAAGATTATGATACTAGTGCTTATAAAATGACTAAAGATCTTATAGCTTCTCAAATTGGCTATTTAGCTTTTAATAATATTGATATCTTAATTATTATGTTTACAAAATCTTTAGGAGCCGTATCTGTTAGTATATATTCGACATATAACTATATCCAAAAATTTGTCTTTTCTTTAATAGCTAAAGTATCAGTAATTGTAATGAATTTATTAGGAAATATATTTGTTAAAGACGATAAAGATAGAAGAAAACAAATATTTAATGAATATTTAACATTTGACTTAATAATAGCCACTATTTGTGGAATATGTTTTTTTATAGGAGCTAGAGCGTTTGTAAACATTTGGATTGGAGAAGAAGAGTATTTATTAAGTATTATTACAATTAGTGCTTTTTCTTATAATTTATTTTTATCAATATGTATGGAGCCTTTAACTGGTTTAATATCTGCTAAAGGATTATTTAAAGATAGTAAGTATTATACAATAATAAGCTCTTTTGTTAATTTGACTTTATCTATAATTTTTAGTTTAATTTTAGGAATAACAGGAATTCTTTTAGCTACAGCACTAAGTTATATGCTTGATATTTTCTTTAGAAGCATATTAGTAAAAAGAAAAGTATTTAGTGAAGAAAAGAAATATAAAGTATATTCCAAATTTATTATTGCAACTATAATCTTTAGTTCAATGATATTATTATGTATAAAATTAGAACAAATATTTTTTAGTCTCTGCACTAGTTACTTTAAATTTGCATTGTATATAATATTAGCATTCATTTTAACAACTATAATAACAATTATAATATATAGAATTATTTTTAAAACAACAAAAGATTTAATTATTAGATTTGAAAGGCTGGTAAAAGAAATATGAAAGTTAGCATCATAATACCCATATATAATTCGGAAAAGTATTTAAAACAATGTTTAGAAAGCATAATAAATCAAACTTATAAAAACATAGAAATAATATGTATTAATGATGGTTCAACAGATAATAGTGAAAAAATAATAAAAGATTATTTAAAAACAAATAAAAACATAACATATTTAAAACAACCAAATGCTGGGCAAAGTATAGCCAGAAATAAAGGGCTAGAAAAAGCTACAGGAGACTTTATTCTATTTGTAGATTCTGATGACTTTATTGAAAAAAATATGGTAGAGAAGTTAATAGATCCTTTAACAAAATCTAGTGAAATTGATCTAACTTTTTGCGATTATTATTTATATACAGATGGAAAGACAGAAAAATGTTTTACAATAAACGAAAAAGAAAAAGACTTAAAAAAACAATTAATCTTATCAGCACCTAGTCCTTGTCTAAAATTATTTAGAAAATCTTTCTTAAAAGGTTTTAAATTTCCCGAAAACATTATATATGAAGATTATGCTATCATACCAGCATTAATAGCTAAAGCCAAAAATGTAGAATATATTCAAGAACATTTATATTATTATCGTCAACATAGCGCTTCAACGACAAGAAATGCAAAATTTACAGAAAATAAAATGGATATAATAAAAGCCTCTGAAATTTTATTAAATAGTATTAAAGATAAAGAAATAAACAAATATAAAGAAGAAATAGAGTATTTAATAATCATTCATTTTATTTTAATGGGAGGTCTAAGATTTAGCAGATATCCGAAAGCCAGAAAAAAAATGCAAGAGATTTCTAAATTTGTTCAAAATAATTCTATAAAAATTGAAAATAATAAATATTATCAGAATTTATCTAAGGAAAAAAAGAAGTTAATAAAAATAATATTAAATGGAGATGTTCTAGGTTGCTATATCTTCTTCATTAAAAGAAAATTAAACATAGGAGGATACAGTGAAATTTAATATTATAATGCCAACATATAATGATTCAGGCAGCATTGAAGAAACAATTAACAGTTTAATTTCCCAAAGCTATAAAAATTGGAGATTACTAATTTCTGATGATGGGTCAACAGACAATACCAGAGAAATAGTAAAAAAATATCTTAAAAATAGCCAGGGGGGGGGTATGACTCTTCTAAAAAGTGTAGTAGAAAAAGCCAAATTGAATATTATTACCAAGAAAATCAAGATCAATTAAATGCTATTAAAAATGTCAGCCACTTAATTGAAGAAAACAGTTTAGTATTAATATTACACTCTGATGATGTTTTAGATAATGAAAAAGTACTCCAAAATATAAATGATTATTTTGAAAAAAACAATGTTGATGCTATAATCGCGGATTTACCAACAATGGACGACAAAAGCATATTCTCTGGAATTCAAAAGACAAAAAAGTATAAAAAAAGAAAATACATCCCTGCATTACAATTACTTTGGCTTGGCAGAAATCTATATGCAGACACTTTTGTGGCCAAAGAAAAAGTTTTTCATGAAAAAATAATAAATAATTATATTAATTGGAATACCCCATTTTGGTTATCATATGAAAATAAAGTTGAAATGTTAAATGTCAAAAAAGTAGATTTCTTTATAATAAGATATAGAGTATTTGATGGAAATTACATAAATAATGAAATAGGCAAATTAAATGTTATAAATGGCGAATTAAGAACATCTATAAATTTAATGAAATATTATAATATTCCTTTTTATAAATTACAATATATAATGTTTCGAGCACTGAATAAATTAAAAATCAATTATATTCCACTTTATTTAAAAAAAGAAACTAAAAATAAAGCTAAAATTCTAAAGTTTATAATTAACAAAAGATTCTATGACTTAAACAATAAATTTCTTATAAATCTTATTAAATTTTACGAAAATAAAAATGAAAGAACAATCACAATTAATAAAATATCTAAAGATAATTTTCTTTATTATGGAAAAGATATGCGAAAATTTAATAATGATTTAATGAATAATACAGTATCTAATATTTATAAAAATATAATTGATGAAATGGAAAAAGGATTTACTAAAATAATAGTAGTAGATGAAGAAGATAAAGAAAAGATGCTTATAATCACAAAATTTTTATGTATTAATCCTTTTATAAAAATTGAAATAGCCTTGTAATAAGGCTTTTTAATTGCAAGCTAAATTTTATTATGATAAAATATAGATAACTAATGGAGGAAGTATGAAAAAAGAAAACAAAATACCAAAGAAAATTCATTATGTTTGGGTAGGCGGTAAAGAAAAGTCTAAAGATATCCAAAAATGTATGAATTCATGGAAAGAACATTTAAAAGGTTATGAAGTAATAGAATGGAATGAAAATAATTTTGATATGGAATCTCACCCATTTTTAAAAGCTGCATATAAAGCTAAACAATGGGCATATATTAGTGATTATATCAGGGCATATGTAATTTATAATATAGGTGGTATCTACTTAGATACAGATATAATTTTATTAGATAATTTTGATAATTTTTTAAATCATGAAGCTTTTGTTGGTTTTGAAAATGCTGAACATCCATTTACCGCTGTTTTTGGCGCTAAACCAAAGCACCCTTTTATTAAAAAAATGTTAGATTATTATGATAAATTAGATTCTTATAATTTTGACTTTTCAAGCAACAATACTATTTCTGTATCTGACATATTAATTAAAGAGTATGGTTGCAAAACAGGTAATGAATATCAAGAATTAAAAAATGGAATTATAGTTTATCCAGATAATATTTTATGTAACCCTTCTAAAGATTCCGTATCTATTCATATATTTACTGGAACTTGGCTAGGAAACAAAAAGTCACTAAAATACAAAATAATTAAGTTTTTGAAACTAAATATAAATAGCAGAAAAAAAGCTGAATGGTATCATAAACATATATCTAGAAAGTAAGGGCAAATATGAAAAAAATAGCAATTTTAGGATTACATTTAAATTATGGTGGAGTTGAGCAAACAATAATAAATCAAGCTAACATGTTAGCAAGTAACTATGAAGTTGAACTAGCAATTACCTATAAGTTAATAGAAAAGCCTGCTTTTAATGTAAATGAAAATGTTAAAATAATATATTTAACAGATAAAAAGCCAAATCGAGAAGATTTTAAAAAATATCTAAAAGATAAAAAAATGTTTAAAGCATTTAAAGAAGGTCTAAAAAGTCTAAATATCTTGCATCAAAAAAAGAAAACAATGAAAGAGTATATAAAAAATTGCAATGCAGACATAATTATTTCTAGTCGTGTTGAAATAGCCGAGATATTAAGCAAAAATAAACCTCAAAATACAATTGCTATTACCGAAGAACACTGTCACCATAATAACAATAAAAAATATATAAAAAGATTAAAGAAAGCTTGTAAGAAAATAGATTACATAATCGCAGTATCTAAAGAATTAAGAGACTTTTATCAAAGAGAAATAAAAAATATTAAGTCTATATGGATTCCTAATTCTCTAAACTATTGGCCATCTACTAAATCAAAATTAAATAATAAAAATTTAATATCTATAGGACGTCTATCTCCTGAAAAAGGTTATCTAGATTTAATAGATGTATTTAAAATAATATATACTAAAGATAAAGAGTTTCATTTAGATATTATCGGTGATGGTATTGAATATGAAAAATTAAAAACAAAAGTTACTGATTTAGGTTTAGAAAAAGGTATTACTTTATGGGGGTTTAAAGATCGAGAATTTATAAACAAAAATCTAAAAGAATCAAGTTTATATTTAATGTGTTCAGAGGAAGAATCATTTGGTATAGTACTTATTGAAGCAGGATCTTTTGGTATTCCTCAAATAGCTTTTAATAGTGCCCAAGGAGCTAACGAATTAATTATAAACAATAAAACAGGCTATCTAATTTCTAATAGAGACAAAGAGGAGATGGCAAACAAAATAATTAAATTAATTAATGATAAAGAAAAAATTAATGAATTTGGTAAAAATGCTAAAGATAAAGCCGAAGAATATACATTTCTAAATATCAAAAATAAATGGCTAGAATTTATATCAAATACAATTGAAGAACAAGAAAATAATCTCTTTAAATATTTTGATAAAATGTTTAAAGAGGAAAGTAAAGAGTTCTACAAAATAGTTGCAAAAAATCTTCAAGCTAAGAAAAAAATGTTTATCGTAACAGCCAATCCTGAAACATTTACATATGGTACTAAAGAAACAGGTTTTAATAAGCTCCTATTAGATGAAAACACAACTCTAATACCAGATGGTATAGGAATAGTAAAAGCTGCTCAAATTTTAAAATATAATGTTAAAGAACGTATTACAGGCATAGATTTAGCTAATGAACTATTAAAATTAGCTAATGAAAAAAAATATAAAGTAGCTATTTTAGGAGCAACAAAAGAAGTAATAGATAAACTAAAAAAAGTGTTACATGATAAATATTCTAATATTAATTTAGTAAAAATAGAAAATGGCTATATAAAAAACAAAGATAATTTCTTTGATGAAATATCAAAGTTAGAACCAGATATATGTTTAGTTGCATTAGGAATACCAAATCAAGAAAAAATAATATATAAACATCTTAATAAATTTAAAAAAGGCATATTTGTTGGTGTCGGAGGCTCACTAGATGTTATAAGCGGAAGTAAGAAAAGAGCTCCCAAAATATTTCAAAAACTAAATATTGAATGGCTTTACAGAATAGTTAGAGAACCTAAAAGATTAAAAAGATTTTATGACAATAATATTAAATTTATATTAAAAATAAAAAGAATAAAGTAAAAAATATAAATAAGAAAGGAACTAAAAAATGATTAAAGTATTAAGTATATTTGGCACCAGGCCAGAAGCCATAAAAATGGCGCCATTAGTAAAAGAATTAGAAAGCAGAAAAGAAATTGAAAGTATTGTATGTGTAACTGCACAACACCGTGAAATGTTAGACCAAGTTTTAAATACCTTTAGCATAAAAGCTGATTATGATTTAAATATTATGAAACAAGGGCAAACTCTAGGTGAAATAACTACCAGAGCTTTAGTTGGCTTAGAAGAAGTTATAAAAGAATGTAAACCAAATATAGTACTTATTCATGGAGATACTACTACAACTTTTGCAGGTGCTCTAGCAGCATTCTATAATCAAGTTGCCATTGGCCATGTAGAAGCAGGACTTAGAACTTATGATAAGTATTCACCATTTCCAGAAGAAATGAATAGACAAATGGTAGACTGTATGACTGATATGTATTTTGCCCCTACAGAGTTAAGCAAAGAGAATTTATTAAAAGAAAACATTAATGAAAGTAAAATATATGTAACTGGAAATACAGTTATTGACGCAATGAAAACAACCGTTACCAATAATTATAAACACAAAGAACTAGAATGGATAAAAGCTAATGAAAGAATGATTTTATTAACAGCTCACAGGAGAGAAAATTTAGGCTCTCCAATGCGAAATATCTTTAAAGCAATTAAAAGGATTGTTGATGAATTTAGTGATGTAAAAGTTATATATCCCATTCATATGAATCCAAAAGTTAGAGAAGTAGCAAACGATGTATTTAAAGATTGTGATAGAGTAAAATTAATAGAACCACTAGAAGTATTTGATTTTCATAACTTCCAAAACAAAGCTTATTTGATCTTAACAGATAGTGGTGGAATTCAAGAAGAAGCTCCATCGCTTGGCAAACCGGTGTTAGTTTTAAGAGATACGACTGAAAGACCAGAAGGAATAGAGGCTGGAACTCTTAAATTAGTTGGAACAAATGAAAATATAATTTATGAAGAAACAAAAAGATTATTAGAAAACCAAGAAGAATATGACAAAATGAGCAAAGCTTCTAATCCATATGGAGATGGTAATTCTAGTAAATATATAGTTGATGCCATAATAAAAAAATACCAACAATAAAGGAAACAAAAACAATGAATCTATACTATTTTGACAAAATCATATATAATGGAAATATTAATAGAGATTTTTTTCTTTATTGCTGTCACAAGAAAAAAAGTTTATACTTATATATTTTAATTCATTGGTTATATTACTTGCTAGGTATATTTTTCTATAAATTTGAACTATTATATTTAAAAAACTATCATAAATACTTAAATAAATTAGATAATATAGAAAATATTACAAACGAGTTTTACAAGAAGAATAATAAAAAAATAAATAAATCTTATTTAAAAAATATTGCTAATCAAGACATCATAATCACTAAAAGTCCTGGAATTTTAATAGATAAGTTTATTAATAAAGAAAATGTCATAACTTATGAATTAAATAGCCAAAATATATTAGACGTAGATAAATATAACAAAGACATATCTAGAATAAAAAATAAGTTTAATATAGCAATATTTTCTAAATTTAAAGATACAAATAAATTTAAAAGCAATTATAAATATGTTTATAAATATGGAAGTTATATACAATATAATGAAAAATTATTTAAATTTCTAAGAATTATTACTAATATTATTCTATTACTTACTTTAGCAATTTTATTATTACTAATATCTTTTACATTTACAACAGTATATTTAGATAAAGTGATGATAAATAGTTACTTAAATGACAAATTATTAATATGGTTAAATATCTTTCCAATTATAATAGTAATATTACTATTTCTTTTCTTAACAAAAAGAGTTTGGTTATCATTTAGTATCACTTCTCTAATTATATTTATAATAGGAATAGTTAATAAAACAAAACTCTATTATCGAGATGATGTTTTCAAATTTGAAGACTTAAGTTTAATTAAAGAAGCAGCAATTATGACTGAAAGATATAGAATTATCATAAGATGGTATACAATAATAAGTATTATTTTTTGTATAATATTAGCTCTATGGTTAAGAAAGAGAATAAAAAAATTAAATATAAAATATAGATATTGTTTAATGTTATCTTTATTAACATTATTCGTAGGAATATATCAATATAAAAATGTTTGGACTAATACAGAGCTATATTCTAGTGTTGGCGATACATCAAATATAAATATTTGGATAGCAACTAGACAGTCACAAATTAGAGGTTTAATATACCCATTTATTTTTAGTAGTACAGAATTAACATATAAAGCACCTGAAGGTTACAATAAAGAAGAAGCCAAGAAAATATTAAATAAATATACTTATGATAATATTCCAGATGACAAAAAAGTAAATATAATAAGTATAATGTTAGAGGCTTACAATGATTTTTCTAAATTTGAAAGCATTGAAATTGATAATGAAGTTTATAAAAAATTACACGATATAGAAAAAGAATCAATAAATGGGAGTATTATAGTTGACATATTTGGTGGAGGAACAGTAGTTACCGAAAGAAACTACATAACAGGATATAAAGACCTTCCAACATTTCGAAAAAAAACATATTCATATGCCTCATATTTTAAAGAACAAGGATATGTAACAGAGGCAATGCATCCAATTTATGGTTCATTCTATAATAGAAATACAGCCAATATAAATATGGGCTTTGATAATTATTGGAATTATGAAAATAAGTTTTCAGAAATAACACCAAGTTTTATAACAGACTATTATTTATTTGATTATATTATTGAAGGTTTAGAAACTTCTAATAAAAATAATAAGCCATATTTTAATTTTTCAGTAACATATCAGAATCACGGTCCATACAGTGTCGAGCCAACTTCATATAATTATATAAAAGACAAGGGTTACTCCAGTAATGCTAAAAATATGTTTAATAGATATTTAGACGGCATAAAATCAACTAATGATGCTTTAGAAAAACTAGTAAACTATTTAAAATATTATGAAGAACCAACCATTTTAGTTGTGTTTGGAGACCATAACCCATATTTAGGCGAAGAAGATTATGTTTATAATGAATTAGGAATAGATATGAGTATAAATTCAATAGAAAGTTTTGAGAACTATTATAGTATACCATATTTCATATATGGAAATAATGAAGCAAAAAAAGTTCTAGATAAAGACTTTAAAGGCGAAGGAAATACAATCAGTCCTAATTTCCTAATGAATGAAGTATTAGACTATATTAATTATAAAGGTAATGAATATTTAAAATATACTTCTAATTTAAAAGAACATATAGATGTTATTAATGATATTTATTATAAAGAAGACAATCAATATACATTAAAATCAGAAAGCAAATATACAGATAAGATTAAGGAATTTCAATGCATTAATTATTATTATGCTACCAGCAAAAATATGAATGACTAGTTAAAATTTAAAAAAGCTTTTAAAAAAACCTCTCCAGTTTTCTAAAGAGGTTTTTTATATCCAAAATTCTAATAAGCTTCTAACGTAATAACAAAAAGGTAAATTATATAAAATATCATCACTAAAGAGTAAAAAGAAATTATAAAATAAAGCAAAGACAAATGCTATAAATATTAATTTATTAAGAGTTTCTAAATGATTTTCCTTACTTAATAAAGTAAATAATACTATGGCAGTAGCTAAATATATTAAAAAAGCAAAATCACATATATATCTAGGAAGTATACCTGCCATCTCTGTATCAGCAACAATTATTATTAAAGAAAATATAATACCCCAAAATCCAATATTATAAAGATTTCTATTTTTAATATCTTTTTTAAATTTATATATAAAAACTCCAAATAAGCAAAGTAAATTAGCTACTAAAAACCCAGCACTCATATCTTCATATATTGTTCTACCTAAATAATTAGTAGCAACATATTCTCTAATTACAAATGGAAATTTCAAAGATAAATTTAATGGATTAAATAAATAATAAAATATTCCTAGAGGTATTCTTCCAATAACAAACCCTCTTTTAGTCATATCATTAGTAGTCAAATTATAATTAGCTCCAAAATCTAAAGGAGAGCCAAATCTTACATAATTATACATCATTAAAAGTATTCCAATTACTAAATAAGGAAGAACCCACATAAAAGTCTTTTTAATAGAATCTTTACTAAACAACTTTCTTTCTTTAAAAACTTTATTCCAGAATAATGGCAATGCAAAGAAACTAGTCAGTAATAATTGAGGTCTACAAGCAGCAACACTAGCCATGCATAAACTACCTAAAAACAAGTAACTAGCCTTCAGATCCTTATCTATAGCTTTTAGCCAAAATAATAATCCATAAATACTAAACATAATACCCATTAAAATTGGTAATGAATAGTGGTCTGGTCTCCCCATCATTGCAAGTATTCCGCAAGAGTTAACAAATATTAAATAAAACGCTATAAAACTACCTAATTTAACGTTTTTAAACCATTTCTTAGTCATATCATACAAAAGCAAGAAAATCCCTATAACTGTAATTATTGCAGTAATAAATAAACAAGTTACAGTCTTTATATGATGCCCTGTTGCTAGATAAAACGGCAAATAGTAAGTAATCACAGGAGCGACTCCAAAATAAACATAATATCTATCATTAAAAAAGGCAGCATCCCAAATGTAATAATCATCTGGTTTTTTAGTTATATCAATCTCTTTATATAATTCTCTAAAAGCCATTTCTCTAGCTTTTTTATCATAAGGATTATGCAAATTTTTTAAAACAGGATGAGGATCTATATCCAAATAAGTTTGGCCTTTAACAAAAGCTTCTGCTAAGAGTTGATATTGCATTCTTTGAGGTGTTCTAAAGTTTTCATTAACAAAATATCTATTAAATTGAGCAACTATTCCTAAAAATATTATTTCTAAAACTACAGTTAAAATTAACAACTTTTTATTTTTTTTCTCAAATAAATTCAATTTATAAATTTGTGATTTAGGTCTAAAAATATATATTAATAAACTAAAACAAAGAATTAAAATAGGTCTTAATAAAGATATATTAAAAGGTACTATTTTATTAAAAGATATATTATTAATTTTAAAGGAATCTTTTTTCTCTACTGTATTAATATAAATTCTAATTCTTTTACTTTTACCTGCAGTATGATATCTTAAAATCTCGCCTTTATTATTAATATTAGCATTTATTCTTCTTTCTTGACTATAAGTATTATATTTATTAGCACTATCTGTAAATCCAATTGTAGCATAAACTGATTTAGTAGAATTCTCACTTGCTTCAAAATTAATATAAATATTATCTAAATGGGCATTAATATTTGTAACATCTATATAATTATATTTTTCTTCCAAGACTTTAATATAACCATTTTCATCTTCAACTAGTCCTTCACCTAAAGTATAATTATTTGTATTAATCTCCTCACCAAAAAATAGTGATTCATAAGCTCTAAAATTAAACAAAGAAAATTCTAAAGCTATTGCTATTAAACTTACAATAATAGCAAATTTAAAACCTTTTTTTAGTACAATATTTTTAATTTTTTTACTAAACAAAAAAAGAATACTAATAAAAATCAAACTACTAACAATCAACATCATAACTTTCACCTTCTTAAATTATAACACAAGTATGTAAATAGGTTAATTATAAATTATCAATTATTATTTACAACACTATATTTATATGTTACACTCAATTTAAGAAACGAGGTATATATGAGTAAGATTGCGGTTTTAATTCCCTGCTATAATGAAGCTAAAACAATTGAAAAGGTAGTTCAAGATTTTAAAAAAGAACTACCTGATGCTGACATATATGTTTATGACAATAATTCATCTGATGATACAGCTAAAATAGCTAAAAAAGCTGGAGCTATAGTTCGCCCTGAATATGCTCAAGGAAAAGGTAATGTTATTAGAAGAATGTTCCGCGAAATAGATGCTGATTGCTATCTCATGGCTGATGGTGATGATACATATCCTGCTGAGCATGCCAAAGAGATGTGTGATTTAATTTTAAATGGTAAAGCTGAGATGGTAGTAGGAGACCGTTTATCAAGCACTTATTTTACAGAAAATAAAAGACTATTCCACAATTTTGGAAATGTCCTTGTTAGATTTTTAGTTAATAGAACTTTTAAAAGTAATGTCCGTGATATTATGACAGGATATCGTGCTTTTAGTAAAATGTTTGTTAAATCATTCCCAGTTATATCAGGTGGCTTTGAAATTGAAACTGAAATGACTATTCATGCTTTAGACAAAAAAATGAAATTAGAAAATGTTTTAATAGACTATCGCGACCGTCCAGCAGGAAGTGAATCAAAATTAAATACTATAAGTGATGGTATGAAAGTATTAAAAACAATAGCTACTTTATTTAAACAATATCGTCCATTTACATTCTTTTCAATTATATCGTTAATATGTTTATTAATTGGAATAGGCTTCTTTATACCAGCATTAATAGGATGGATTGATACAGGCTTAGTTGAAAAGTTCCCATCGCTTATGGCAGCATCTTTCTTTGGTATAATCTCAATTCAACTATTTGTAGGTGGTTTAGTTTTAGAAAGCATTGCTCGTAAAGATCGTCAAAACTTTGAATTACATTTAATTAATTTAGAAAATAACAACAAAAAATAAGAGCTTTAAAAGCTCTTTTAAAATACTATAATATAATTATTCTACAGTAACTGATTTTGCTAAATTACGAGGTTTATCAACATCTAATCCTTTATTTTTAGCAATATAATACGCTAACAATTGTAATGGAATAATAGCAACAATTGGAGCCAAAATACTATTAATTTGAGGAATATTAACTATAATCATATCTTCATTAACAATATCTACATTACTAATTAGAACAATTTTTGCTCCTCTAGTTTTTACTTCTTCTAAATTACTAAGTGTTTTTTCACAAATATCAGAATTAGTAATAATTCCAATTACATAAGTATCATTCTCTATTAGTGCAATAGGACCATGTTTAAGTTCTCCAGCTGGATAAGCTTCACTATGAATATAAGATATTTCTTTAAGTTTTAAAGATCCTTCCAGTGCAATATTATAATCGTTTCCACGTCCAATGTAGAATGCATTAGTCTCATTAGTTATATTTTTAGCAATATCTATAATTTCTTTAGTATTATCTAATACCTTATCAATTTTACTAGGCAAATCTAACAATTCTGTCTTAATTTTTTCAATCTCTTTTTTATCTAAAGTATCAAGAATTTCTGCGAAATATATAGCCATTCCAATAATAGTTGCAACTTGAGAGACATAAGCCTTAGTAGATGCAACTGCTATTTCTGGACCTGCATGAGTATACACTACATAATCAGCTTCTCTAGTAATTGAAGAACCTAAAACATTAGAAATAGCAATTGTTTTAGCATTATTACTCTTAGCCAACTTTAAAGCTGCAATAGTATCAGCAGTTTCTCCTGATTGACTTATAAAAATACATAAAGTTTCATCATCAATAATTGGCTTATTATATCTAAATTCACTAGCTACATCCACAATAGTTGTAATATTACATAATTGTTCAATAGCTTTTTTGCCAACTAATCCTGCATGCATTGCAGTTCCACAAGCAACGATATAAACTCTTTTAATTTTCTCTAAATAATTTTTATCTATTTCTAAATCAGGGAAATTACATGAATTATTTAAAACAACTCGACCTGCCAAAGTTTCTTTAATAGCACGAGGTTGTTCATATATTTCTTTTAGCATATAATCATCAAAGCCATCTTTATCCGCAGCATTCTTATCCCATTCAATAACTTTCTTTTCATTAACTATTTTTTCAAGCTTATTATTATAAAATTTAATTTCTTGCTTAGTAATATAACCAATCTCACCATCATTAAGAAAGTAAAATTCTTTTGTATAACTAAGTATAGCTGGAATATCTGATGCAATAAAGTTTTCATTATTTCCTTCACCAATAACTAAAGGGCTTGCCATTTTCGCAACATATACTCCCTCAAACAAAGGTGATATTACTAATATAGCATAACTTCCTTTTAAATCATTTAAAGTTCTATTAAAAGCTTCTAAAAAATTATTACAATCTTGATAATAATAATGAATTAAATTTGGAATAACTTCTGTATCTGTTTCACTATCAAAGTGATATCCTTTCTTCTTTAAAAACTCCCTTAATTCACTATAGTTTTCTATAATTCCGTTATGAACAACTGCAAACATTTTGCTATTATCCATATGTGGATGAGCATTTTCCTGACTGGGTTTTCCATGTGTAGCCCATCTTGTATGTGCAATACCTACATTACCTGTAGCTGTATCCATATTATTATTTAGAGAAATATTTTTAACTCTCCCTTTTTCTTTAAAAACATTTATTTTTCCATTATCTATTAAAGCAATACCTGCCGAATCATACCCTCGATATTCTAAAGCCAAAAGCCCATCAATTAATATAGGATTAGCCTTCTTATTACCTATATATCCTACAATTCCACACATTGTATATCACATCCTTTAAACTCATAGTACTATAAAAATATGCGTCTGTCAAATTTAATATTTTCAATATTTTAATTTCATGTTAAAATAAATATAAGTAAAACTCATAAATATAATTATAATATGTGGAAGTATAAAATATGAGTTAAAAGGTTGGAATGTCATACCTTTAAATAAGACATTAGAAAGTATAAAGGTATTTCTATGAAATTATTATCTATACTCATGGCTAAGATAGCCTTAATTTTTGGAAAAATTTTAAATCGTGGCAGTTCTTTACCAGGTAAAGTAGCCTTAAAGATTGATAAGAAAATATTAAGTAAATTACAATATGTTTGCCCAATTATTGCTGTTACTGGTTCTTCAGGTAAAGGCAGTACTTCTAATTTAATTGCCGAAGTATTACGAGATAATAATAAAACTGTTTGTCATAATAATTCTGGTTCTAATCTAGCTTGGGGAATAACTACAAGTCTTATTAAAAATTCTACAATCTTTGGCAAAATAAAAACAGACTATATTGTTTTAGAAATTGATGAGCGGTATGCTAAAACAGTATTTCAAGACCTTAAACCTGACTATTTAATAATAACTAATATTACAAAAGATCAACCACCAAGACAATATAATGTTGAAATCATATACAATGAAATATTAATGAGTATACCATCTAATACTAAAATCATAACTAACATGGATGAACCTTTTTTACGTAAATTTGCTCTAGATTTACCTAATGAAAATATATATTATAGTATTACCCAAAATAAATACAGTTATAAAAGTCAAATATTTGAAAATCTAAATATTTATTTTTGTCCAAAATGTCATACATTTTTAGAGTATGATTACTATAATTTTGAAACTTTAGGCAAGTATAACTGTCCTAATTGTGATTTTAAATACATTGAACCTTCAACAACTGCTTATAACTTAAATTTAGAAGATTGTTCTTTAGTACTAAATGATAAAAAGGTAAATATTGGAGGAGATATGCTTTATTATGCCTACAATACTCTAGCTGCTATCACAACTTTGCAAGAACTAAAGATAGAATTTAGTGCTATTATAAATTCCGTAAATAAATTAAATATTTCTAAAAGCTTAAATTTTAAAGCTTATAAAAAGGAATTTATTCCTCTTAGCTCAAAAGCTGAAAATGCCTCAACCTATAACCAATCAATTTTTAAAGTAATTAGTGATAATCGTCCTAAAGATATTATAATTGGTTGGAAAGAAATTTCTCGTCGCTATAAGCACTTTGACATATCATGGCTTTATGATATTGAATTTGAATTATTAAATAATTCTACAATTGGCACTTTTTATGCCTGTGGTATTGATAAAAATAACATTAAACAACGCTTAATTCTAGCAGGTATAAAAGAATCTCAAATAATTACAGCTGATAGTTTATTAGACATAAAAGAACATATTATAAACAGTGAATCTGAGGTTATTTATGGTATTTTAAATTTTGATTATATAGACCCATTTACAGAAACTTTTAAGGAGGAAGAATCATGCAAGTAAAAATCGCTAATCTATATCCTTATGAATTAAACTTATATGGTGAAAATGGTAATATTAAAGCTCTAAAATATGCTTTAGAACAAAAAGAAGTTGATGTTGAAATTATCAATATTAATCCTAATGATAAAATAAACTTTAATGATTTAGACTTTATCTACTTGGGAAGTGGAACAAAAGAAAATCTAGAATTAGTAAAATCCCGTTTAATTCCTTATCGTAAAGAATTATTACGTTATATAAGTGAGAATAGAGTTCTATTAGTAACAGGTAATGCTTTAAGCATTTTAGATTTTCTAAAACTTTATGAAATTGAAGAAACAGAAAAAAGAGTAGTTTCAGATGTTATAGCTACTACTTCACTTTGTCCTGATAATATATATGGTTTTCAAAACACAGAATATTTAATTAAATCTACAAATAAAATATTATTTAATATTAATGAAGGCTATGGTAATGATGGCACTTTAATGGAAGGTTATATTGAAAATAATTTTTATGTTACTTCCATTATTGGTCCATTATTAGCACGAAATCCTAAGCTAACTAATTATTTTGTTGATATATTAACAAGTAATGCTTAAACATTACTTTTTTTAATGAAAAACTTACAAAATACTTACATTAAAACACTACATATTGTGGTAAAATATAAATGTGATGTTTTATGAGCAAAATACTAATAGTAGAAGACGAAAAAAATATATCAAAATTAATTTTAGATACACTTGCTTTAGCCAATTATGAAACAGAAACTTGTTATGATGGCGAGAATGCTTTATTTAAAATAAATAACAACTGTTACGATTTAATAATTCTTGATATTATGCTACCTAAGCTAAATGGTTTTGAAGTTTTAGAACGCATAGATAATAATCAAACACCTATAATTTTTTTATCTGCTAAAAACGACATAACTACAATAGTTAGAGGCTTAAAACAGGGTATTGACTATATGACAAAACCATTTGAGCCTCTAGAATTACTAGCTAGAGTTGAATTGCGTCTAAAGAACCAACCAGAAAACTTTAAATATAAAAATATTACTGTTAACAATAATAAGCGAGAGGTATATAAAGATAAAGAGTTAATTAATCTATCACCTAAGGAATATGATTTATTACTTCTATTTCTAAAAAACATAGATAAAGTTCTTAGTAGAGATGAGCTTTTAAATAAAGTTTGGGGAATTTATACTGAAATTGAAACTAGAACTATTGATTTTCATATTGGTGAATTACGTAAAAAACTAAATTTAAAAACAGATTTAATAACTATTAATCGAGTCGGATATCGCTTAAAAGGTGAACAATAATGCGTTTTGGACTTAAAATATTTTTAATGGCCTTTACTCTAGTTATTATAACTATAAACATAATAGGCATAAATCTTATTAATAACACATATCAAACGAATATTAATAATGCAATAGAAAAACATATAGTAGAAATAAATAATATTATGAATTCAGTTATTTATTACAGCCCTGATAATATAATTAGTAGCTACTATACTAATGGCACATATACCAAAATTTATATAAATAATGAAATATTTTCTACTAATTTTCCAGAAAATTATCCTGAAATAGAAACTAAATTAATGAGTAACTTAGGAGATGATATTCACGCTTACATTAATAATAATCAAATCTTTTTAGCCCACAAAAACAATAATTACACTGTTATAACAATGTCAGATATAAGTAATATCTACGAAAATCGTACCAACCAAATACATTATTTTATAAACCTTAGTTTAATTTCTTCTTTTTTAGTTTCAATTATTTTATCAGGGCTGGTATTTCTAATAACCCATAAAATAAAAAGGCTCCAAAAGACTGTGAAGGAGCTTGAAAATGGACATTATAATACAGTAATTCCTAAACTTGGTCATGATGAAATTGGTGAGTTTGCAACATCATTTGCTAAAATGACCGCTTCAATAAATAAAAATATAGAAGAAATTGAAGCTATAAGTGAGAATAGACGTGTTTTTATTGGTAATTTAACTCATGAAATAAGAACGCCTCTCACATCAATCATAGGCTATTCCAGTCTTATAAAAAATAAAAAAGTAACAGATTTAGAAACTATAATAAATTATTCTGCTAAAATAAATGAAGAAGGAAAATACATTGAGAATATGCGAGACAAATTAATGCACATACTAACACTTGAGACTTCTTCTATAAAACTTCAAAATAAAAATATTTCTAACTTATTAAAATCTTATATTAATGAGTTAAAATTATTATATAAAGATACAATTTTTATTTCTGAAATACAGTCTGACATAAATAAAGAAATAGATGAAACTTTATTTAAATCATTAATTTTCAATTTAGTTAAAAATGGCATAAATGCCGCTCCAACCCCTGAAATTAAAATAGTTTTAACAAAAAAAATATTAACAATAGCTGATAATGGCTGTGGTATTCCAGAAACTGAAATAGAAAAAATAAAAGAACCATTTTACACTTTAAATAAAAATCGTAATCGTAGTGAATCAGGTATGGGTCTTGGAATTCCATTAGTTTTAAATATTATCAAACTTCACGATTGGAATTTTAATATTAAAAGCCAAGAGCAAAAGGGAACTAAAATAGAAATAATATTTACGAGGTCAAGATGCAAAAAATAAAAATAATTAATTTTTTTCTTATTCTAAGCATTATTCTAGGGCTTTACTATCTATTTATTATCAATATTAATAAGTTTATTAAAAATAATGATAATACTATAATTAGTTATAAAAATAATTATAATTATGATAATAGTGAAGATAATGTTTTTGAAAATATATTATCAAACCCTAAAATTGAAACTATAACTAAATTAGAATTAGAACAAATTCTAAATAACGATTTTTTATTAAATTTAATAAGTGAATTTTCTAAAACAACAGTTAGTGAAACTTTAAACAATTTAAAAGAAAATGGCAATTTAAATCTATATGTTATAAAACCATCAAATTATGATTTTAATTTAATGTATTTATCTAATCAAAATGGAACGCTCGCTTTCAGCTTAGATGGTAAAAATATTGCATATAGCATTTTACTTCCTGGCGTTTTAAATAATTTAGAGTTAGAAAATACAATGGAAACTATTGAAAGTGCCAGCAAATGCATAAAAGATAAATTAAGCAAAATAGGTTTAACAAATAGTATTGGTTTTGAAATAACAAGTATTAGAAAATCTTATCAAAAAGAATATAACAATAATTATGGATCCATTTATTATATAGAAGATGTTAAGCATAATATAAAAATAACTTATAATTATACATATGATACAATATATTCATTAATATTGGGATTTTAAAAAAAGCTAATAAATCTTAATTATTTACTAGCTTTTTTCTTATCTAAATTCTTATTAATAAATTTTACTTTAACACCTTTAACTTTACCAAATTGTTTTTTTACACCCTCAGGTAAGTTCTTCTTAATAATTTTCATGAGTCCACCTCCAATTGCACCCTAATTATAACACTAAATATCTCCTAAATACAATAATAAAGAACAAAATAAAAAAATGTCAAATAAATCTCGAATTATAGAATTTTATTAAAATATCACTTATAATTTAATTGAGGTGTTTATATGCAAAAAAATAAATATCATGTCCTAATAATAGGTGCTGGACCTTCAGGATTATCAACCGCTTTAAATCTTCAAAAGTTAGGTATTAAAGATATTTTAGTAATTGAACAATATAAATTTCCTAGATATAAATGTTGTGCAGGCTATATAACCAACAAAACAAAAAAGTATTATGAAAAATTAGGTCTAGACATATCAAAATGTCATTATTCTTTAATAGAAGATTTTAAAATATATTATAATTTAAAATTAAAACAAACTATTATCAACAAATTTTTATATACTAATAAACAAATAGAACGTACAGAATTAGATTATGAATTTTATAAAACTGCCATATCTAATAATATTAATATAAAAGAAAATGCTAAAATAATTAAACATAATCTAAGAGAAAATGAATTAACTTTATCAACTAACGAAACAATAAATTATGATTATTTAGTTTTTGCAGATGGCACATTAGGTTTTGGCAGCCAATATCAAAAAACATCTTCCAGAAATATTGCTATGCAAGTAACATTTTCTAGCAAGTTTAAAAACTCTATAAATATTCACTTTGGTATTACACAAAAAGGATATGCATGGGTTAGTAATTATAACGGAACTACCAATGTAGGAATAACAGATGTATATAATCCTAAGAATAATTATAATTTAATATTTAAAGAATTCTTAAAAAAATTAAATATTTCATGTGATTTAAAAGATTTAAAGGGTTCTTTTACACCGATTGGAACTAGAAAAGGTATTATCAACAAAAATGTTTATTTTGTAGGAGATGCAGCAGGAGCCTGTGATCCATTAACTTTATCAGGTCTAAGATATGGTCTTAAAAGTGGCGAAGTATGTGCTAAAGCTATAACTAAGCAAAATAACCATATCTATAAAAGATACATAAACATTTTAAAAATTAAATTTATAATAGTGAATATAATATTAAAAATATTCTATCTTAAATTTATACTATTTTTAATATTTAATGTTGGCTGCCGTTTTTTTAGCAAAATAATTTCTTACATTTTTAATCATTTTTTTGTAGGTAAAAAATAGATTATTACCATTTCATTGAAATTTTTATTTTTAATTAAGAATATATATCTTGTATTATTGATTAACGCTCTAATTTAAAGTATAATAAAATAAAAAAGGTAGGAATACAATATGGAAAAAACTTTGAGTTTATTTAAAAATTATAAAGAAAAAATAACATTAACTACAATGTGCACGTTAATAATTATTATTTTATTATTTATAACCTTATATTCAAAATCAAACAATAATATATCATTTGGTAGTGTTAGTGTAAGTTCACCCAAACAAAAAGATTTTGTATATTTATCTGATATTCCTTATGATAAAAATAATTCTAGTGTTGGTTGGGGCCAAGTAACATTAGATAAAAATTTAGACACTAAATATAACAAAGGATTAATAACCTTAATAATTGATGGGAAACCAAAAAGCTTTTTAAAAGGTATCGCAGCTCATGCCACAAGCACGGTTGTTTATGACATAAATGGTTTAGGTTATGATTACTTTTCTACATATTATGGTGTCGATGCCAGTCGTGGAAGCACTGGTAATGGTGTAAAGTTCTCGATATATACTTCTATTGATGGAGTAAATTGGGACTTAGAAACTTTAGTATCTCCTCCTGTAAAAAAAGGAAACACTGAAGCAGAATTTATCAAGATTAATGTAAGTAATAAAAACTATATTAAATTATATGCAAATAGCAATGGCAATTTAGATGGCGATCATGCTGTATATGGTAATGCCAAATTATATAAAGAAGGTTATGACGAAGAAGCTAGCGAAGCTCCATACAATTTCATAAAGACTTTAGAAGAATATGATAACATTTTAGCAAATTCTTCATATGATGATTTATTAACATCAAAAGAAATGACATTATTACAACGTAAATTTGTTAAATCATTAGAATATGACATGTTACAAGCAATGGCTCATCTTAGTGAAGAAAATAAAGAAGCAATAGAATGGATATTAACTGACAAAGAGGCTTTAAAATATTATATAACAGGTGGGGCACCAACAGGCTCTTATATCAATTCAGTAAATGTTCTAATAAAATTATATACATTATATAAAGATGATTTAAAAAATACTACTAGTACAGAATACACTACTTTAGGAAACTTATATAAAAGAATGATAATATCATTATCATTAACTCATTCTTCAAATGTATGCTTATGGGTAGGAGGAAATCAATGTTCTGATGCTTCTACAAGATATGCTGTATATAAAAAAATGCATGCCAACGATTTATTAATCAATAAAGTATTTGAAACATTAAGTATTGAAGAAATGCGTTGGGTAATGAACAATATAATTGATGATGAAGAGATTGAATGGTTAAATCATCATATTAGAAAGTTTCCTTCAAAATGGGGACCTTATACAACAGACCCATATCATTATATAGTATATAGATTTGGTTATAATTATAACAAGCCTGAATATTATTCAGAAGAAAATTATAGTAAATGGGATGCAAAATATGATTTAAGAGCTTATAATATTACATATCAAACAGGAAAACCAAAATTATGGATAGTATTTGAGCAAGGTTCTGTTTGTGGAGGATTATCAAAGACTGGTTCTAATATAAATGCTAGTTTAGGAAATCCATCAGGAGTTATAGGTCAACCAGGACACGCTGCCTATTTAGAGTACTCCGAAACTGCAGATGGTAAAGGAATGTGGAGCATTAAAAATGATGTAAGTGGATGGACAGCATCCGAAAAAGGCGAAAGACTTTTAGCAGGCTGGGGTTCTAATAACTGGGATTCATATTATAATGTTACATATGTGCCATATGCTCAAGAAGGATTGAACGACATTGATAATTATAATAAGGCTTTAGAAGTAATGCTTTTAGCAGATTTATATCAAGATGATGCCATAAAACTAGAAGAAATATATCGTAAAGCTTTAGAATATCAATCAATTAATATGAATGCGTGGTATGGATTAATAAGAACATATCAACAAAATGAGAATAAAACAGCTGAAGATTACTACAATTTAGCTAAATATTTAGCAGATAACATGTATGAATTTCCAGTGCCAATGTTTGACTTATTAAATTTACTTGTTCCAAATATTAGCCAAACCAACTATTATGCATCATATACCAATTATTTAAAAGCTAGTTTAGAAAAAGGAACAAAAGTTGGAACTACAATTACAACTAATTTATTACAACCAGGTATTACAAGACTAATGGCAAACTATTTATTAGGTAAAGGAGATTACTCTATTGCAAGTTTCTCATTTAATGGAGAGAATGCTAATAAAATAGTATTAGGTTCTAAATATGAAGGAAATGGTGTTCGTTGGGATTATAGTTTAGATGGTGGGAATACATGGACATCAACAAGTGAATCATCAATACTTTTAAGTAATGAAGAAATAAGTAAAATTAACGCAACGGATGATATAAAAATCCATATAGTAGGAGTAAATTATTCTGCAGAAAACATTTACACAATAGATATAACAGACAATAATCTTGTTGAAAGTAATTTTTATCGCAACGATTTAGAAAATAGAATAATGGGTATAAATTTAAATTTTGAATGGCGTCAAAATGAAAATGATGCTTGGACAAGTTATGCCGATGCTTCTCCGAATAATACAGGCAATAAAATATTACAAATTAGAGAGAGCGCAAATGGAACTAAATTAGCAAGTAACATATTAACATTTACATTCACAGAAGATAACCAACCAGACACAAGAAAATATGTTTCAGTATCACATCTTTCAATCCATGGTGTATCAAGTCAAGCAACAGGAACTAATCAAAATGGAAATGCTACATATGCAATAGATGGTAATTACAATACAAGATGGCATAGTGCATGGAATGGTTCTGATAATAATAAATGGATAGCTATCAAATTAGATAAACCAATATCTTTATCATCAATTGAATATGTCCCTGCTGATGGTGGAAACGGTCGAATAACAAGAATAAAAGTTGAAGGAAGCATGGATGGTACTAATTGGGAAGAAATATATATAGCAAACTTAGCTAATAATATAAACACAAAAGATTTAGTATTTGCTGAAAAACCAGTAGTTCAATATGTAAGAATTACAGGAGTTAATACTACAAGCGCAGGTGGTGGAAGTTTCATCGCAGCAAGAATGTTTAATTTCTTCCAAGATATAACGAATAGTCCACATCCAACTGCAGGTGTTGGATATAGTCCAACAGAACCTACAACTGGTAATGTAACAGCAAGATTAATTAATAAAAGTACTGAAGATATAAGAATAACCAATAATGGTGGCAGCGACACCTATGTCTTTACAGAAAATGGCGAATTTACTTTTGAATTTATTGATATGACTAATAATAAAACAGGTAGTGCCAAAGCCAAAGTTGATTGGATAGATAGAGTAGCGCCAACAGGAACTATCACTTATAATACTACTTCACCAACAAATCAAGAAGTAATTGCAACATTGACTACTAGTGAAGAAGTAACAATAACAAATAAAAGTAATTACAGCGTTAATGAAGATGGACAAGTTTTAGATTCAGAAGGAAATATTTTAGATGGATATACCGTAGATGATGAATGGTTTGTAAAAGATAAAAATGGAAATATAATAACAAACATCAACCCATATCGTCATGAATTTGATAAAAATGGTGAATTTACTTTTGAATTTGTTGATAGAGCAGGTAATAAAGGAAGTGCGACTGCCAAAGTTGACTGGATAGATTTAGAGCCACCACTTGCAACGTTAACATATAGTAAAACAACATTAACCAATGAAGATGTAACTGTAACTATTGATTTTAACGAAAATGCAACAGTAATTAACAACAGCAATAGTAAGAGTTACACATTTAAAGAAAATGGTGAGGTTACTTTTGAATTTAGAGATACAGCTGGAAATAGAGGAACTATCAAAGCTAAAGTAAATTGGATAGACAAGATAGCTCCAACTGCCGAATTAAAATATGAGAATATAGATAGCAAGGTAGTTGTAACAGTAATAAATCCAAGTGAAGAGATAACATATAAAGAGGGAATAGGAGTTTATGAATTTACAAGTAATGGCAATTACGACATAATCTTCTATGATAAAGCTGGCAATGTTGGTAAATTAACCGCGGTTATTACATCATTTAAGGATGATACTAATAATCCAGATAACCCAGTTGTTCCTGGGAATCCTGATGACAACAATCCAGATAAGCCAAATGAAGGAGATAAACCTGGAACTAATGAACCAAATAATCCAAGTAACCCAGGAGGAGACAAACCAAATGGTGGTAATAACTCTGGTGGAAACACAGGAAATAAACCAGGAACCGATAATAAGCCAAACAAACCAGTTAACACTGAATATAAAAAATACACAGTTAATGGTATTAATGTCGAAATACCAGTAAGTGCTCTAATAGAAGAAGGAACATTAAAAGCTGACAAATTTGAGCTAGCAGATGAATTAAAAGGAAAGTTTGGCGAATTAAGTGAATACTATTATATACACATGATTAATAGTAATTCAGAAAAACTAAACATAACATCAAGTAGCCCGATTAAAATAAGTATTAGATTAAAAGGTTTAAAAGAATTTATTGGAGTATATGAAATAACAGAAGATAATAAAATCAAACTGGTAGATTATGTAAAAAATGGTAATAATATTGAAATAACAACAAAGAATTTAGGAAAATATGTAGTATCATATAAAGAATTAAAAGCTGTAAGTCCCAATGCAACATTACCAGTGATATATGTTCATAATAAAAAAAATAATTTTATGTGGATAGTTGCTAGCATTGGCATATTAGTATTAGGACTAATAATATATATTTTAAAGAAACCTCAAAAATTAGAACAATCAACTTAATAAGATTGTTCTTTTTTGCCTGCTTATACTTAAATTATTCATCCTAATTAATCTTATTTACGTATTTATTGACGAGTCATAATTTCTATGCTATAATAATCAACAATTTAAAAAGAGGGGATTTTGATGAGTAAATACAGTGCTAATACAATTGCGTCTATGAATTATCATGGATTTCAATTAGACCAAGAGTTTGATTGTTTTGTGCGCCCAAATTTAGGAATGTTTTTAGTTAATAGCAACGGTATAAATCGCACGAATCCGCAAACAATGCTAGAACAACTATTTCAAGAAGGCTGCGAGTTAACAGTAGGACCACCAGCTCCTTCTAATGGTGAGTCATATAATTGTGGTATATATATATTTAATTATAAGGAAATATTACGTAAGCGAAAAAATAATTTTTCTATGGTAGCTTCAGAATCTATTATTAATATTAATGAAAGCGACTCATATGATGATAAATCTAAAGCCCAAAATTATCCATTAATAGCCGATGGTCAAGTTTTAAAAATTATTGAAGAAATTCTAGTTTTAGTAGGAAACTATAATTCTAGTATTGCCAAATGTTATTATAATAATGATTCAGTTGATAATTCTGAAAAAGCAATCAAAGCAATCAATGATTATCTAAAGAATTTAATAGATAAATATCATGGGCCTAACTTATATCTTATACTATGTAGCTTAAAAGATATTTCAAAAGATTCTTATTTAAAAAATATTATAGCTTACATTGAAAAGGCTTTAGAATATGAAATGATTAAATCAACTCCTGTAATTAGCAGAGAATTAGAAGAAATAACTAATGCCAGCATTAATTTTATCTTAAAATATTTAGGTGAAACCGAATTTATAGACAGTCAAAACACTATAAAAATATATGACTTTTTAGACTTTGAAACAATAATAAGTAAATATTCTCCAGTTGAAAGACTTATAATACTACGAAACATTAAAACATATTTTAGTGACCGTTCAATTACTTTTCCGCGTTTCATTGTAAATACGCTTAACAATTTGAGAAACAAATCCTTTGAGGAAAAATACAGCTCAGATTTAATAGAAAATGAAAATCTTACCCAAAGTTAGTCATTTATTAAAAAATTTATTGATATGACAAATTCAGCATGATAAAATAACATTAGATAATAAATAAAAACGCATTAATTAACAATATGTAGCAAAACATATTGTATAGGAGGTTAAAAAATGAAAAAAATATTCAAAACTAAATCTTTTTACATAATATGTTGTGGTATTTTATTAATAGGGATAATAAACCTATTTTTAGAAGTAAAACCTAGTTATGCACAAATACCTGAAAACGTATTATTAGAAAACAATACTAATGAAGATGTATTATTTTTATCAGATATTTTATACAATAAAGCAACAGTAGGATGGGGAACAGTTGCTCTTGATAAAACTCAGTCTAATACACCACTTATTTTAAAGTTAAATAATTATTCTACAGTTATAAAAAAAGGAATTTGGGCTCATGCCACTTCAACAGTAGAATATGACATTAGAGAACACCAAGGTTATGACTATTTTATTACATATTATGGTCTGAATTCTACTGCAAATAATAATGGTAATGGTGTTAAATTTTACATATACACTTCAGTTGATGGTAAAGAATGGAAACTAGAAACTGAAGAAAATCCTGCTGCCAAAAAAAGCTCTAATAATGCATCTTATGCCAAAATAGATATTAGAGGTGTAAATTATATCAGATTATATGCTCATGATAATGGTTCTAATGCATCTGACCACGCTGTATGGGGTGATGCTAAATTAGTAAAAGCGGATTATAGTGAAAATGTAATGATTCCAGTTGAAGAATTTGATAGTATTATTAAATCAAGATATTCTTCTGGACCTGTACCAGATGATTTAAAACTAACTTTACTACAAAGAGATTTTATCAGTAAAGTTGGTCAATACGCTCTTAGATGTTTTCTTGAAGAAGACCCTAAAAATAGGGTTACTCTTGAATGGTTCCTTCATAATGAAGAAGCTTTGCGTCTATGGACGGTAGGAGGAAATCCTAACGGTACGTATACTAATGCTTTAAAAGTACTAAGTAACTTATATCATGCTCACAAAGAGGACTTAGAAAATGAAGGGGTAACAGCCAATGGTACTAAATATAAAGATTTATATTTAAGAATGATGTTATCTTTATCATTAACTCATTCTTCAAGTATAGGATTATGGATAGGCGGTAATCAACTTTCAGATGCTGTAACTCGATATGAAATATATAAAGATATGCATTTAAATAATGAATTAATGTCAAATTCAATGTTTGAGAGTTATACTGTAGAAGAAATGCGTTGGTTAATGCATAACAACATTGATGATGAGGAAATCAAATGGCTAAGAGATTATTCTGCAAAGAGATATCCTAATACAAACGACAGATTTAATCCTTATAAATATATTAAATACACATTCAGTTATAGTTATTATAGACCACAATATTATAGCCAAGAAAATTATGCAAAATGGGATCAAAAATATAATTTATCAGCATATAACATAACATATCAGTCTGGTAAACCAAAATTATGGATAGTATTTGAAGAAGGTGCAGTTTGTGGGGGATTATCTAAAACTAGTGCCAATTTATATGGCGTATGGGGAATTCCAGCAAGTGTAGTTGGACAACCTGCTCATGCTGCCTACATTTATTACTATAGCGTTGGCGGCAAAGGAGCTTGGCAATTAGCCTATAATGTTGCTGATACAGCATGGGCTAACACTCAAGGATATTCAAGAATGCCAAATGACTGGGGAAATTTAAGTAGTGGTATTGTTACTAACACTGGCACTATTAAGTCAGCCTCTTATTTCTTCCTAGCTCAAGAAGCGCAAAATGAATATGAAAAATATGAAGAATCAAAATTATTAACTTTGCTTGCTAGAGTTTACAGTAATGATCGTGCAAAATTAGAAAGAATATATCGCGATACATTAGCTGAAGAAATAATTAACTGGGATGCATGGTTAGGATTAGTAAATTTATATATAAGTGATACATCCAAAACGGAAACCGATCTAATTAGCTTAGCTGAAGAAATCAGTGAAGTGTATACTTACAATCCACTTCCAATGTACGATTTAACGCGTAGAATTGGAACTAAAATAACTTCACCAGAATATAAAAGTAAGCTGATGTTATTGCAAAACCAAACTCTAAAAAAAGCTAAAAATGCTAATAGTAGCAATACTTTACAATATAAGGAAGTTCCTGTTGTAGCACAAGCTTTATTAGGAGAAATCAATTCTGATATTGCTACCTTCTCATTTACTGGTGCAAATGCTAACAAAATTACATTATCTAAACAATTACAAAGTTCGCAAGTAAATTGGAGCTATAGTTTAGATGGCGGTAACACTTGGAAAGATGTTTATGAACATTCAGTTGAACTTACACAAGAAGAAATAGACAGTATTACAGTAAACAATGATATTAAAGTTCATATTTCAGGCTTACCAATGACTGCTGCTAATATCTATACAATAGATATTACTAAAAGATCCTTTCCATCTGGAGTAATTTCTATTAATGATCAAGAAGACCGTATGATTGGAGCAACTAATGAAATGGAATGGTCTTTAAATCCTCAAGAAGGATGGAATTCATTTGCAAATACTAATCCAATATTTAGTGGAAACGTTAGAGTTTATGTCAGAGTAATTGCTACTGGAACACAAATTGCTAGTGATCCTGTATATTATACATTTACAGCAAATAATACTGATGATACTAAATGGTATATTCAATCTAAGTATTTAAGTATTCATGAAGTAAATGCAACTCAAACAGGAAAAGTAGAAAACATGTTAGATGGTGATATAAATACTTACTGGCGTTCTAAACACGGAGAAATGCCAGCATATGTTACAATTAAATTAGATCAACCAAGATACATATCTGGTTTAGATTATATACCAGATAAAAATGCTAAATATATTGGTTTTATTCCGTATGGTCGTGCAAGAAATGTCAATATTTATGTCAGTATGGATAATAAAAATTGGGAGCTTGCTGCTACCAAAAATAATTTAGGTAATAATGATTCACTAAAACATATAGAATTCCCAGAAGCTAAAAAAGCCTTATATGTAAAATTTGAATGTAAGAGTGTTTATGAAGGTGATTATACCACTTTAGCTGTATCAGTTATAAAATTATACGAAAATGTTATTGTAAATGATACACCAAGAGCAGATGTAAACTATAATATCGTAAATCCAACTAATAAAGCAGTAACAGCGGAGTTAATAAATCCTATAAGACCAATTACAGTTACTAATAATGGTGGTAAAACCTCTTATACATTTACAGAAAATGGTGAATTTACATTTGAATATGTTGATAATGATGGTAATAAAGGATCAACAACTGCTAAGGTAACATGGATCGATAAAACCGCTCCAACTGTTGATGTTACATTTAGTACTACTGAAATTACTAATGAAGAAGTTGTAGCAACCTTAAAGTTTGATAAAAATGTTACTATACTATCAAAAGATGTTCAAGTTGCTGAAAATCCTGTAGATAAAAGTAAAACTATAACTTTCTTAGAAAGTGAAAGTATAGAATTAGAATTTATGGATGATTTAGGAAATATAGGTAAAAAGACTATTACTGTTGATTGGATTGATAAAACAGCACCAACTGCAGAATTTAAATGGAGTAAAGACACTTTAACAGATAAACCAGTTACAGCTACGTTAGATCCTAGTGAACCAGTAACAATTATTAATAATGATGGTAAAGATACATATACATTTACAGAAAATGGATCATTTACTTTTGAATTTGTTGATCGTGCAGGCAATAAAGGCAGTGCAACAGCTATTGTTACATGGATAGCTAAAGTTCCTAAGTATGAAATAAAATATTCTACTACCCAGCCAACTACTGGAAATGTTGATGTTACAGTTAGTATCGAAGATGGCTATAAAATAGTTAATAATGATGGTGAACACACATATACATTTACTGATAATGGCGATTTTAACTTTCAATATATTGATAGTAAAGGAAATGTTGGTGAAATCCATACTAGTGTTAATTGGATTGATAGAACACCACCAACAGCAGAATTAAAATATGAAAAAACTAAAGATAAAGTAACAGTTACTGTTATAAATCCAAGTGAAGAAATAATATTTAAAGAAGGAAATGGTGTATATGAATACACTGAAAACGGTACTTATGAAATTGTTTTCTATGATAAATTAGGAAATGAAGGAAAGTTAACTGTAGTTATTAATACAATTGGCATAGATGATCCTGATGATAACAAGCCTTCTAATCCAGGTGAAGATAATAAACCAACTACACCAGATGATGGCAATAAACCAGGAGATAACAATCCAAGTGATAAGCCAGATAATAATAAACCTGGTTCTTCAAATAAGCCAAATAAGCCGAACAAGCCAAATGTTCCAAATAAACCTAATGAAGATAATAAGCCAGGTAATGAAGATAATAATGATTCTAATAAACCAAACGATGAACCAAATGAAGATACAGAATATAAAAAATATGATGTAGATAATATAGCGGTTGAAATCCCTGCTGGAGTATTAAAAGAAGAAGGAACTTTAAAAAGTGAAAGCTTTACTTTACCAGATGAATTAAAAAATAAATTTGGAGCTCTAAGCGAATTTTACAATATATATTTATCTAATAAAAACGCTGAAAAAATTGATATAAGTTCAACTAGTCCTATAAAAGTAAACATTAAGTTAAATAGTAGAAAAGAATTTGTAGGAGTTTTCGAAATAACTAAAGACAATACAATAAAGTTAGTCGACTATGTTAAAAATGGTGATAGTGTTGAAATAATAACAAATGGTTTAGGAAAATATGTTGTATCATATAAAGAACTAGAAACAAAAACACCAACTGAGGATATCCCAGTAATTAAAAAAGACCAAGATAATTATTTAATTTGGATAATTACAGGCGGTATTATAAGTGTTTTAGGTATATCATTATATATCGTCAAAAAGAATCATAAATAAGCACAGTAATGTGCTTTTTAATTGATATCACACTTGAGGTATGATATAATACTAAAACAACCAATAAAGGGGGGATATTCATGAATACTATAGCTAATAATGAGCCATTAACTGCTGCTCAAATTACATCTTTAATAAATGATTTAGAAGGACTAGTTGAAGATTATAAGACTGCTCAAATAAGAAGTAGTTATAATAATATTTCTATGCATAATGTTTTAGCAGGCATTAATAATTATGAACAACAAATAATTAATACTTACCATGGTTTTAATTTATATCAAATATATGCTAATATAAAAGAACACTTATATGATAGTGATTGTAAAGTTCATATCTTAATAGTTTTAGAAAATAGACTACTTGCAGAAATACTTGAATCTTATAATAACCCTGATAACGAATTAATTGCTAGTTTTATAGAGCAAGGAATAAACATTATAAGTACTTATTGTAATGCGAGAAAATGTATCAGTTCTAATGCAGGCAATAGTTTTAACCAAGCTGTTGCCAATATATATACATATGTAGAACAAGTATGTAAACTTTCTAAATTTGAAAAAACAGCTATTTTACAAAGACTTTATCATCAATATAATAGTAACTTAAATACTTTACCAAAAGCTGTATTAACCATGCTAAATAGCATTAAAAATAGCATTTTTGAAGAAGCATATAATCAAGATTTATTTCCTAGACAATAATAGAACTATTTATTGGAGTGCTATCGAAAATTGAAACACATTATATTAAATGATGAATTAAAGAAAATTTTAATATCTATAATTAATTAAATAAATATTTAAAATAAGTTCATGTAGAAATGCATGGACTTTTTTGTCGTGTAAAAAAGAAAATGATGTAGATAAATGAAATTAAATTATGCAATATTTATTGTACGAATAAACAAAATTTTATAATATTAAAATAATTATACTTAATATTAATTTAAAATCTTTAATAAAAAGAAAATAAGCGGTAAATACTAGTAAAAAAGCGATATACATCAATATATTTATATGTTAAAATAAGTTAAAAGTTTATTTAATAGTTTGTTGCGAAATGGTGTACAAGAGTCGTACACAGCCAAGAACACAAAAAATAAATTTATTATGTACGAATTTTAAAAGGTTGATAAGGAGGACATTATGTTTAAATTAGTATCAAAATATGAGCCATCAGGCGACCAACCAGAGGCTATAAAAGAGCTTGTAGAAGGAATTAAAAATGGCAAGAAAGAGCAGGTTTTACTGGGCGCAACAGGTACTGGTAAGACATTTACAATTGCTAATGTTATCAAGGAAGTTAATAAACCAACTCTAGTCCTAGCACACAACAAAACTCTAGCTGGTCAGTTGTACAGCGAACTAAAAGAGTTCTTTCCAGAAGACCACGTTGAGTATTTTGTTAGTTATTACGATTATTATCAACCAGAGGCTTATGTCCCATCAAGTGATACTTACATCGAAAAAGATTCTTCGATTAATGATGAAATAGATGAACTTCGACATGGAGCAACATCTGCTTTAATTAACTATAAAAATGTAATTGTCGTATCTAGTGTATCTTGTATTTATGGTATAGGCGAAAAAGAAGAATATGAAAAATCTATGCTTATATTAACTGTTAATGATGAAATAAAAAGGAATGATTTAATAAACAGATTAATTGATATGACTTATGAACGTAATGATATTGATTTTCATAGAGGCACTTTTAGATGTCGTGGAGACATAATAGACATCATTCCTGCTAATGAACATGACCATGGAATTCGTATTGAATTATTTGACAGTAATGTTGAACGTATCTCTACTTTTGACCCCGTAACAGGTGTTATCATATCTGATAAAAAAACTATAACTATTTCTCCAGCTTCTCACTTTGTTACTAGCCCTGAAAAACTAGAAGAAGCAGTAAAAAGAATTGAAGCTGAATTACAAATTAGATTAGAAGAATTAAAAAGTGAAGGTAAGCTCTTAGAAGAACAACGTCTTCGTGAAAGAACTAATTATGACCTTGAAATGTTAAAAGAAACTGGTTTTTGTAATGGTGTTGAAAACTATTCTCGTCATTTAGCTTTAAGAGGACCTGGCGAAACTCCCACTTGTTTAATTGATTTCTTTCCTAAAGATTTTCTTTTAGTAGTAGACGAATCACATGTTACATTACCTCAAGTAAGAGGTATGTATAATGGTGACCGTATGCGCAAAATGACTTTAGTTGATTATGGTTTTCGTCTTCCAAGTGCGCTTGATAATAGACCTTTAGATTTTAAAGAGTTTGAAACTAAAATTAATCAAGCAATATATGTATCTGCTACCCCTGGTGATTATGAACTTCTACATACTAACAATACTTATGCAGAACAGATAATACGTCCTACAGGTCTTTTAGATCCAACTATTGAAATAAAACCAAGTGCTGGCCAAATTGATGATATCATAGAAGAAATAAGAAAACGTATCGAATTAAATGAAAGAGTATTAATAACAACTCTTACTATAAGAATGTCAGAAGAATTAACAAACTATTTAAAAGAAATGGGAATAAAAGTAGCTTATCTTCATAGTGAAGTAAAAACTCTAGATAGATTAAAAATTATTCGTGAATTAAGATTAGGAGTATATGATTGTATTGTTGGTATTAACTTACTTCGTGAAGGATTAGATATCCCTGAAGTTAGTTTAATATGTATTTTAGATGCTGATAAACAAGGTTTCTTAAGAAGTGAACGCAGTTTAATCCAAACTATTGGACGTTGTGCTAGAAATGCAAGTGGTCATGTTATTATGTATGCTGATACTGTAAGTGAAGCAATGGAAAAAGCAATTAAAGAAACTGCAAGACGTCGTGAAATTCAAGAAGAATATAATAAAGTTCATAATATAACTCCAAAAACAATTTTAAAAGAAATTAAAGAAGTTGTTTCAAATGAAGTTGAAAACAAAACTAAAAAACCAAAAATGAGCAAAAAAGAGAAAGAAAGCATTATCATGACTCTTGAAAAAGAAATGCAAGAGGCAGCTAAAAATCTTGATTTTGAACGAGCAATGGAACTTCGTGATATATTATTTGAAATGAAGAAATAAAGTTGTTTTTACTATTCTTTAATACTATAATAATAATTAATCAGAGGAGTTTATATGAATGAAAATAAAACAGGAAACTTTATAAAAAATTTAAGAACTGAAAACAATTTAACGCAAGATGATTTAGCAGTTAAAATACCCATAAGTAGACAAGCAATATCTAAATGGGAAAAAGGCAAATCATCTCCAGCCCCAGATGTTCTAAATAAATTAAGTGAAATATTTAATGTTTCCATAAATGAGCTACTTGCAGGCGAAAGAATAAAAAGTATTGAGCAAAATAATAATACACAACTATTAATTTACAAACAAAATAGTAAATTAAAAAGAAGAATTATGCTTGTTTCATTATTTCTTATATTAATAAGTTCCATTTTTGTTTACTACTTTATAACTACTTATAATAAAATAAAAGTATACACTATCAATGCTACTTATGATGAAATAAATATAACTTCAGGAGTTTTGGTAAAAACTACTAAAAAAATATATTTTAATATAGGAGAAATAAATAGTAAAATAGATATTAACGACTTAGAACTTTATTATATTGGCAAAGACAGTAAAAAACATATAATATATTCATGCAAAAACTGTGATAGCTTATTTATATCTTTAATTGATTATAAAGGTTACAATGCATATTTTGAATTTAGTAAATTAGATTTTATAATTAATAATATGTATTTAACAATTAATGAAAAAACAGACAACTTAAATATAAAGTTAAAGATTAAAGAGGACTTTTCTAATAATGATTTCTTTCAGAATAAAGATATACCAAACACTCAAGAAAATATTATCAATATTGAAATAAGAAATGATTATGAAAAATTAATAAATCAAATTACAAAGAAATATAAAAAAGAAAATGATGGATATATTTATAAGCAGAAGAATAAACAAAATGAAATAGAAATAATATTTTTAGATAATACTATAAATCTAGAATTAAAAACTAAAAATAAAAATGAAAATTGGATTTTAAATACTTTAAGTAATAGTATAAATTACACTGATAATGAAAAATTAGATTTTATATATGATAAAAGAAATGATATTTGTTTAGATGGAGATTGTAAAAATAAGCAAGAGATAATAGAGAAATTTTATAAAATAATCGAGCAAAGTCTAAGTAAATAAGGCAATGCAACCAAAAGCAACGAATTGTTGCTTTATTTTTTTTCAAAAATATTGTAAGCTAAATTTAGAAAAGAGGAAGTATATGAAAAAAAGAAAATTATTAATTTTAAGCTTATTAGCATTTACTATTTTTAGTAGTAAAGTATCAGCTAAAGAGAATTTTTATACTAATAAAAATAATGTAACATTTACAGAACAGGAATACACATTTTTGACAAAAATGTATTGGGAAGGAAGCCAAGATTTATTCACTCAAGAAAATTATAATGATTTTATAAACTCTAATATAATGAATGGCGAATTTGAAATGTTTATTTATGAACCAATAACACTAAGAAGTACAAGCATTACAGATAGCAGTAAAACTTTAAAAATATCTAAATCTTGTAGTACTAGTTGTTTAATTTCTGTAACTTCTAGTTGGAATAAAATTCCAAGTGTACGAAGTTATGATATTATAGGTGCACGATTTGAAAATACATCTTTAATAAACAATCCAACTACTACTATTATAAGTTCAGGAAGTACATCATATGGAACTGATATACAATTAAGTAGTAATGGCTTTGGAGTAACTGCTAAATTACCAGCAACTGGAACTAACATAGTTATAAATCAAACATATAAAGTGAATAAAGGTGGTACAGTATATGCTAGTTATCAACATGCCAAAATGACAGTAACTTTAAATGATAGTAAAAAATATTCCATATCAAGTGCCGGATACGGAAAAGTATTTAGATTTGATTATGCTGTAACAAATAAATATGATGCCATGAATGGAGTAAGTATTGCTGTTTAAAAATAACATGATAGTCTAAAAAAATTAATGATTTTATTTATACATATTTTTATTAGAAATAAATTATCTAAACAAACACTTTATAATGAGTAATACATTTATAAAACAATAAAATAAAACTAGATTTTGAGGTTTGAATATGAATATAAAAGATAAGCTATCAATTACTATTAAAAGATTAAATATTAAATATAATATATTTCTAAGTTTATTTTTAATATTTATTTTAATAATAGCATTTATAGCCCTAACAATATATAGTTTTTACACTAAAAGCTTAAATGAAATGTTAAATAAAAATATAGATTATAGAAGATATTCAGTTTATAAAGAAAATGCTAATATTAATGAACTAAATAGTATAAATCATATTGATGCAGTTTATGATGATAAATACTTAGGATATATTTATGTCTCTAATAATGTACTTAACATAGAAAAACTTGATGGCACAATATATTTAGAACCAGTAATTATAGAAAATGACATACTTTCAAGTAGTAAAAAAACAATTGACCCATTTTCAACTGGTCAAGCATTTTGTCCTAAGAAGTTTTATCCCAATTCTGGTACTTATGATAAAATAGATATATTTAAAATGCTAAACGGTAAAGAATACATTAATAAAAAATTTAATGTTGAAAATAAAGAATTTAAAATAATAGATACATATGACTCTGACTTTTATTATACTTCTAAAAATACTTGTTTTATATCATTTAATGATTATAAAGAAATATCTAAAATACGTAATAAAAATGAAAGCCAAGGATTTATTATTCAAATAGACAATTATAAAAATACTAAAAAAGTATTAAGTAAACTAACTAATTATAATTATGAATATTCAGCTATAGCAACTATTTCACATGATGAAATAGTCCCAATTAAAAACACAACAGGGACGCTAGTACTTGTTTCTATAATAATTACATTTATTACATCCTACATAATTATTTTAAAAAAGAATCAAAGCGTAAAAAAATACTATTATACATTAAAAATATTAGGTTATAAAATAAAAGAAATAAATAATCTTTCAAATATTGAATTACTAATAATTTATTTACTAAGTTTATTAATAGGAAGTATTATATTTACTATTATATATATTATCATAAAATATTTTATTGCAACAGAATTTTTATCTCAATCAGGAAGTTTTCAAATACCATATGTATTATTCGCACTATTTAATATAATTGTCATTGTATATATGTATTTTATAAATAAAATTATTATTAATAAAACTTGTTAATATAATTAATAATTGTATTTATATATAGATTATTAATAGAAAGGAGGAGAATATGAAAAAAACAAAAAAAATTATGCCAATATTGCTATTAATGCTAATGACTATAACTTTCATAGGGGTTGCAAGAGCTGATGACAGTGGTTCAATGGCTTTAACTTCTGAAAAAGATGCAGCTTGGAGTGGTTATACTTATTTTGGAAAAAATACTCCAACTATTCAATATACCCATAAAAGTGGAACTGGAAGTTTTTTTACTAAATTGCAAACTAAAAAATTATTTGGATATAAAGATGTTGGACAATCAGGTACTACTACTTGGAATTCAGAATCATATCAATCAAGCGTAATGTTTCCTAATGCTGGAGCAGGGAATTACCGTTTTCAAGCTCAATGGAAAAGTGGCGCTCTCCAAATGTCATATTCCACATTTAGCTTAAACAGTTAAAAATTAACAAGTAGTTCTTTAACTACTTGTTAATTTGTTTTATAATAAAATAAAGGGTGATAATATTGATTTTATATAAAAGTTTCTGGCGAAAGAAAATAACTAAAACATATATTATATTATTTATTTTGATTTTATTTAGTATAATAATTTTATCATCAATTAATAATCACTACTTAGAAATATTAAATAAAAAATATCAAGACTCGTATATAAGCATTTCTTTAAACGAAAAAGATAAGCCTCAAAAAATGAAAAATATTAAAATTTATAATGAAAGTCTTCTTTTGGAAACAAATGATGAATTTAATAATTATCTAACTTTAACTAAAAATACAAATTTAAAAAATACAGAAATTATTTTACCTATATGTTATTCTAATAAATATAAAATAAACGATAATTATAATTTAACCATTAATAATAATACATACAGTTTTTTTATTAAAGATTTTTATGATACAGATATGTCAAATGAACTTAAAATATCTTCAAAAATATATGAAAAATTATCTCAAGAAGTTATAATGAAAGAGTATAAATTAAAGCTAGATAACTGGCTTAAAATAGATAAAACTATCTCTAAAATAAAAAATAAATTAAATATTAATCAAGAATATGGCTTAAAATATTTTAAAATAAATAACGAAGATAAAACTAAAGTAGTTATATATATAATAAATATCTTTATTTATATAATGTTTATAAGCTTCTTTATTATCTATACAATTTCTTTAATTAATATATATTCTGATGAGGGAGAAAAAAATAAAATATTAAATAGTCTTGGTTATAAACATAATAAAATAATGAGAATTAACTATTTAAAAATATTATCATTAATTAGTATATCTACTATATTTAGTATATTCTTATTCTACAGTATTAAAATAATATTGTTATTATTTAACATTAATATATATTTTAATTGGTTAATTATCTTATATATAATTATAATATCAATTATAATAAATGTTATATACAATAATAAATTTTCAAAAAAGATAAGGTGGTAAACAATGAAAGAAACAATAATAGAATTAAAAAATGTAACTAAAGAATTTAAAAGAAAAAACGAAACTATAAAAGCACTAGATGATATAAGCATAAACTTTGAAGCAGGTAAGTTTTATGCTATTATGGGTCATAGTGGTTCAGGTAAATCAACAGCTATTAATATAATAAGCATGTTAGAAGATGTAACATCAGGAACTTATAAAATAAATGGTATTGATACTAAAAATTTAAGTTCAGATGAAATTGCCGATTTAAGAAAAGATTATATTGGCTTAGTATTTCAAGATTTTTATTTAGATGAACATTTAAAAGCTTATGAAAATGTCATCTTACCAATGATAATTAATAGTAAAATAAAAAAAGAAGAAAGAAAAGAAAGAGCTTTAGAATTATTAGAGACAGTTGATTTAAGTGAACGCATAAATCATTTTCCAAAAGAATTATCAGGAGGAGAATGTCAAAGAGTAGCAATAGCAAGAGCGTTAGCCAACAATCCACATGTAATACTAGCAGACGAACCAACAGGAGACTTAGATGAAGAAAATGAACATAAAATATTTAAAATATTAAAAAGACTAAGTGAAGAAGGAAAATGTATAATAGTAGTAAGTCATAGTAATGAAGTAAAAAAATATGCAGATATAATCTACAATTTAAAAAAAGGGAAATTAGTAGAGGAGTAAAATGAAATTAAAAGATAGTATAAATTATGCTTTAAAAAAAGTAACAAGAAATAAAAAAAATATTTATTTTATAATTATATTAATGATATGTACAACGACTATTACAGGGGCATTATATTATAGAAAAACTTTTTTAGACAGTATAAACTATACAATTACAAAAACTCTTCAAGCCAGAAGTGTTATAATTATTGATACTCGAGAAAATTATGATTATAGTGCTATTTCTAATATAGACCATATAGAAGAAATGTATAATTTTAATTATCATCATGCATATGCTACATCTAATAGTTTTAAAAATGATAAATATACAGGGTCCATTACTCTTAAATATGGCAGTGAAAAAATGCTCCCTAAAAATATTACAGGAAAAAAAATAACTTCAAATGATACGGGAGTAGCTATCTGTCCTAAATATTTTTATCCTTCTGATAGTAATAAAATAAACTATTTTGATTCTAATCTCTTTTTAACAAGTGATGATATTTTAAATAAAACGCTTTCAATAAGTAAAAGAAAAGAAACACTTATAAACGAAGAAAGAGTAGAAATAGGTATTTATACCAAAAACTTTAAAATTATAGGTACATATGACCCACTTGAAACTGAAGACAAACTAGATACTTGCTATATTAGTCCGCAAGATATGATAGAAATATATAATGAGACCAAAGCTGCTTTAAATACATCTATGCATACTCCTATGTATTTAATTGTCGATGATGTAAAAAATGTTAAAAAAGTTAGTAATGAATTAGTTAAAGCTGGATATATAGTTGATAGTGTTTTTTTGTTAAATTCCAATGTTATTAATAATATTAAATATATTTCTAATATTATTTTGATAGTAGCAACATTCTCTATAATAATATTAACTATACTATATGTAGATAAAAGACATAAAAATAATCAACAAAAAATAGGAACTTTAATGTCTTTAGGCTTTAAAAATAAAGATATTAAAACAATTGATCTTATTGAAACATTATGGATAACTTTATTTTCTTATTTATTGGGATTAGCTTTTACTGGTGGAATACTAGTTATAATTAATATTGTATTTAGAAATTATTTAATACATAATTATTTAATAATAAATCATAGTATAGTGCCATATTTAATTGCATTTATTGCAATAGTTATAATTCCATTAATTACAGGTTATTTTTATACTTATAAAAGCTCTAATAAAAAAATAATAACAATTATTAAAGAAGAAAATTAAAGAGGACTATATGAAATTAAGAGATAGTATGACTTACACATTAAAAAAAGTAACAAGAAAAAATAAAAACATATATTTTATAATAATTTTAACTATAAGTACAATAGCTATTATTGGTGCATTATATTATAGAACAACATTCCTAAATAGATTACGAATAGATTTAACAGATAGCTTTCATAATAGAGGCATAATGGCCTTTAAATATGATAATCCAAATTATACAGAAATACTGAATATACTCCATGTTACAGAAATATATGATTTCCATTATCATTATTCTTATACGTTTTCTCCAACATTTAAAAATTCTAAATATACAGGAAATTTAGAATTTATATATGGCAGTAAAAACACTCTGCCAAGAAATATTGAAGGAAATGTATTTGATAAAAATGATACAGGAGTGGCCATCTGCCCTAAATATTTTTACCCATCTCATATTCAAAATATTAACTACTTTGATCCTAACTTGTTTTTGTCAAAAAATGATATTTTAAATACAACATTTACAATAAAGGTTCCTAAATTAATACGAGTTGATGGAAAATCTATAGAAAATGGATATTATATTAAAGATTTTAAAATAATTGGCACCTATGATCAGTTAGAGAGCGATAATTCTGCCAATACTTGCTATGTCAGCGGCCGAGATGCAAAAGAGATTTTTGAACAAACAACTGCCGCTTTAAATGAAGAAAATGTTCCTACCATGGTTGTAGCTATTGATGATAAAGCTAATCTAAAAAAAGTTAATAATGAATTAATAAAAATGGGATATAACACAAATCGATTCTCCTTTGTAGAATCCATAACTTCTCTAAACATTAAATTTTTATCAAATATTACCATTTTAATTACTATCGCTGGAATTATTATTTTTACCATATTATATGTTAATAAAAAAACAATTGATAATAATCAAGAAATAGGAACTCTAAAATCATTAGGTTTTAAAAGCAAAGACATTCAAACAATTAATCTTATTGAAATGATATGTATTACAATGATTTCTTATATTATAGGCTTGTTAATCATAGGATTAGGATTCATAATTATTAATACTATATTAAAAAATTATTTAATAATCAATCATATTATTATATATCATTCTACAATACCCTATTTAATAGCTTTAGCTATTATAATAATAATTCCTATAATAATTAATTATTTTTATACATATAGAGCTTCAAAGAAAAAAGCAATAGAAAATCTAAAGGAGGAAACTTTATGATATTAAAAAGCTTTTGGCGCAAAAAAACAACTAAAATTTATTTAATAATGTTAACAAGTTTATTTTTAACTATAAATTGCTTATTTATTGCCAGAGAATATGTAAATATTTTAAAAGAACGCCAATATTTAAAAACATCTTTAGTAGAAAATGTCAATACAAAAGATAATTTCGAAATACTCACTAAAGATAAAGATATTTTTAATCTTAAAAGAACAATCATAATGACATATATAAGTGGCTTAAAAGAAGAAGCATTCTATACTAATGGTGACTATTTCACTTATAGTACTAAAAATACCAAATACAAATTAAAAGACAATGAAATAATTATTAGACTATCGAGTCTAGATTATATAAATAAATATCCATTATTGGAAGATTGCATTAATAAACCAATAACTTTTAAGTTTGATAAAGAAATAGTATCGCTAATAATAAAAGATATAATCAGTGATAATAAAAGAACTGAGTTAATAATATCAGATAACTTATTTAATAGATTTGCTAATAATTCTAATGAATATCGCTATACTTTTGGATTTGTCAGTGAAGAAAAATATTATGAATTTTGCAATAGATATAAAGATAAGAACCTTGGTAAAATTGGGCGGTATGATATTGAAACTGCTATAGAATATGAAGAGAGAAACTTATTAGAAGCTTGCTCTAAGTTTCTAAAACTTTCTATATATTTTATCAATATTATATTTTTAGTAATTATATTTCTCGTAAATAAAAATATAATTGCCGATTTTCAGAAAAAAATAGATTTAGAGCATAAATTAGGCTTTAAAAAGAAACAAATTAAATTAAATACCTTAAAATGTCTTTTAACTTTGCACACTATAGCTTTTATAATAGTTTTCTTTATTGATATATTATTTATGCTAATTTTAAATTTAATATTAAAAGCTAATATAAACGTATTAGATATAAAAATATACTACATTTATATGGTAGTAATACTAATCATTGACTTATTATTATGTATAATAAGAAAAAAACATGAAAGGAGGTGAGGAACATGAAAAAAACAATAGGCATAATTGCTGCTATAGGAATACTTTTTGTTACTATTTCAACCGTTAAAGCTTTTTCTTCGTCAAATACAACTGTTATTGAATATGGTAAATATATAACTAATGTTTATCAAGCAACTGATTATAGTACCTACACAATAACAAGAGCGAAAAGCATGAATAAATCAGCAATCTCAGTAAGAAACATTTTATATGAACAAGGCAAAAAAGGCTGGGTGGTAGAAGATGAGAAAACAGTTTATGTAAATGCTCTTAACAAAGACTTTAAGCTTACCTACGACACTGGAAATGATGTAACACAAAGAAGAAGTTTATGGGAAGTTACGACTTTAGGTGGTAGAATGGAAGGCACATTTACATTAGGTGATGATAGAAACTAATAATAAATATGTTCTGTAATATTAAAGACTGTTAAGTAACTTTAACAGTCTTATTATATGTTAAAATTAATATTTATTATATATTACCAATATTTAACATAATTGTTTATCTAAGTGAATTATGTTAAAATAGAACTAGGTGATTATATGAAAAACTGTAAAATATTTATCATAAGTATTTTAACTATTTTCTGTTTATATAGTGAACGACTTTTAAAAGAAATGATTTTAACTTATGATAAAATAAAGAATATAGATTTAAAATCTTTAGTTAAGCTTAGTTATACAAATACTGATTTTTTACTATATTTAGTATTAGGCATAACTTTATATATATTTTATAAAAAATATTTATATTCTAAAAAACAAAAATCTTATAATATTTTAAGTGCAATATTCTCATTTTTATTAGTTTTTGGTTTTAGTTATAGTTTAGTTGGTAGCTCTAGACTAGTGACAGGAAATTTCCTTTTATTTATTTTATCAACTCTAAAATTTAGTATGTTATATATGTTTTTATCTACAATTATAAATTTAATTACTACAAAATTAAAAACTATAGATTTAAAAAAAATAAAAATACCCAAAATATTTCAAAAAATAGAAAAATATTATGAAAAACATCCACATAAAACTACCATTATAATTTTATTAATAGCATGGCTACCATATATAATTAGTTTTTACCCTGCTATTTTATCTCCTGACCCTTCAAATCAAATACTCCAATATTTTGGTATGGAAACACATTATATTGAAGGAGTAAAGCTATTAGACCCTAATATTTTAATAACAAACCATCATCCTGTATTTCATACTTTTATATTAGGCGGTTTTACTAAAATAGGATATAATCTAGGAAGTATTAATTTCGGACTATTCTTATTTACAATATTTCAACTATTCATTGTTATAAGTGCATTAACTTATTCTCTTAACTATTTAAAAAAAATAAAATTTCCTTTTATTTATCGCTTTATAATTCTTTTAATATTTGCTATAGTACCAGTATTTCCATTATATGCAATAAGTAGTGTTAAAGACACAATGTTTGGAGCTCTCTTAATTTTCTTTATTATAGAAACTCACAAATTATTAACTAATAAAAAATATAGCAAAATAGAATATATGACTTTAAGCTTATTAATGCTTATTTTAATGCTTGTAAGAAATAATGGTATCTATATTATTTTATTTAGCATTATACCTCTAATATTTATTATTAAAGAAAAAAGAACAGGTCTTATTTTAATCATAATATCTAGTGTATGTTTATATACTGCTCATAATAAAATATTACTTCCAAGCATGCATATTACACCTGGCAGTATTAGAGAAATGCTATCTGTTCCATTCCAACAAACAGCAAGATACGCAAAATATTATAGTGATGATTTAAGCCCTAAAGAAATAGCTATAATTGATAAAATACTAGATTATGAAACCCTTGCTAGCAGATATAAACCAAACATCTCTGACCCTGTTAAAAACGTTTTTAATAAAAATACTACTACTAAAGACTTGATCGAATATTTTAAAGTATGGGCTTCATGTTTACTAAGACATCCAGGTGTATATTTTGATGCTACAATTAATACTGTATATGGCTATTTTTATCCTAATACTTCTAATTGGTACGTTTATTACAATTATGATGAAAGACTAATAGACAATAACTTAAACTATCATTATAATAAGTTAAATTTATCTCGAGACATTTTAAGTTCATATGCTATAGCATTCCCATATATACCAGTCTTAGGATCTATTGTTAATATTGGATTCAATGTGTGGATATACATGTACTTATTAACATATTTAATTACAGAGCATAAAAAAAGACTAATCCCTTTAATATTACCAGCCTTTATATTATTATTAACATGTGTTGTAGGGCCCGTAAATACATATTTTAGATATATGGTACCTATAGTTATGAGTTTACCTTTAATAATAGGAATAATATTTAAAGAAACTAATAAAAGCATCTAAATCAGATGCTTTCTTTTAATTCTTCTTAAAAACAAATAACTTACTTAAAATATAATTAGCTACTGTAATTAAAACTTGACAAATCATAGTAAATACCACTACCCAAAAATCTGTATTAAGTTTTAGTAGAGTAACAAAGAACCACATAATAGCCATTTCCATCAATAAAGTAAGAATTCTTCCGCTTACAAAAGAACTAATTTCTTTAAAATAATTTTTATTCTTTGACTTAAAGACAAATATTCTATTTGTTACATAAGCGAAAGCTACAGCACAAACCCAAGAAATAATAACTGCTATTTGTAACTCTACAGCATTACTAGCATCTAAAAAAGTAAAAAGAAGCAAATATTTAACACCTAAGCTTACTATAGTAGTTAAAACACCTACAATTAAATAATTAATAACTTCTTCATATTTATGATATAAACTCCATATTTTTTTCAAAAATACCACATCCTAAACATTATTATACAAAAAATGACATTAAAAATAAACAATAATCTTTAAATTTAGCTTCCATTTAAGTATAATAAAAATTAGGAGATGTAAAAAGAAGTGAAAAAACAATATAAACATATTTATTATATTATATTTTTAATTTTATACTTAGAGATACTAACTAAGATATTTGTTACTAAAAGTTTTAATAATATTATTTATCTATTTTTATTTAGCATACCTATTATTATTTTTATTTATCTATTATCTAATATATTTAAACAAAAAGGTAACAAGATTATAACCTTTATAATAACTATTATATTAAGTATTTATTATTGTTTTCAAAGCATATTTTACAAATTATTTAGTAATATTTTTTCTTTTAATACAATTGGGCTAGCAGAAAATATAGGTGAATTTCAAAATATGATTTTTGAAGCAATTCTAAAAAATATCATTCCTATAATTCTTTATCTAATACCATTAATATTATTAATAATATTCCACAAGTATCTAAATTTTGAACGAATAGAAAAGAAGAAAATAATAAAGTATTTAATCATATTTATTAGTATTTATTTAATTGGATTATTAAGTCTTAATATAAATAAAAAAGAAACTTATTCGCCATATAATTTATATTATAATATAAATAGTGAAATTAAAACTGTTGAGAGCTTTGGTTTAGCTACATTTACGAGAATAGATATTAAAAGAATAATTTTTGGTTTTAATGAAAAACTAACCGAAGAAGAGCCAAGTGATAACTTAAATCCAAAAGAAGAAAATCCTCCTATACCAGAAGAAATAAAATATAATGAGATAGCACTCGATTTTGACGAATTAATAAATAATGAATCAAATGAAACTATAAAAGATATATTAAACTATTTTAAAAACAGTGAACCCACTAATAAAAATGAATATACAGGCATGTTTAAAGACAAAAATTTAATATTTATTTTAGCCGAAGGATTTAATATGATTGCAGTTGACCCTGAATTAACTCCAACTTTATATAAATTAACTACTGAAGGTTTTGTTTTTAACAATTTTTATTCACCAGTATTTTTAAGTACTACAGGTGGAGAATTTCAAGCTACAACAGGCTTAATTCCTACTCAAGAAGTACTATCAAATTGGAAAAAATATACTCCTACCATAAAATATGCCTTAGGCCATAGTTTTTCTAATATTGGTTATAATGTCCAAAGCTACCATGACTGGACTTATACTTATTATAGCCGTCATAAAACAATGCCAACCTTAGGTTTTGATTCTTATAAAGGGTGTGGTAATGGTCTAGAAAATAGCATGAGCTGTAAATGGCTTCCAAGCGATATCGATATGATTAATGTTACTTTACCAGAATATAAAGATTATAATAAATTTGCTACTTATTATGTATCAGTATCTGGCCATGCTCCATATGCTTATAACTCTAGTGGTAATTCAATTGCTAAAAAGAATACTAATCTAGTTGAGAATTTACCTTATTCTAATAATGTTAAAGCTTATTTAGCAACTCAAATAGAATTTGACCGAGCTCTTAAAACTTTAATTGAATCTTTAGATGCTGCGGGTATTTTAGATGATACAGTTATTTCTTTTGTTGGAGACCATTATCCATATACTCTAACAATTGATGAAATAAATGAGCTAAGCACATATGAACGTGATGAAACAATTACAGTAAATCACAGTAACTTTGTAATATGGAATAGCTTAATGTCAGAACCTATCAAAGTAGATAAAGTAGGTAGTCAAATAGATGTATTGCCAACTCTATTAAATTTATTTGGAATTGAATATGATTCTCGTCTTATAATGGGCAAAGATATATTAAGTGATACTCCAGGTATAGCAATATTTTCCAATCGAAGCTGGGTAAGTGACAAAGGAATTTATAAAAATGGTCACTTTAATTTAAAAGAAGATACTTTCTTAGAAAGTGAAAGTGAATACATAAATTATATGAATAATCTTGTTGCCAATCGCTTTACTTTAAGTAATCTTATAATAAAAAATAATATTTATGATTATATTTTAAAATAAATTGGTAAAAAGAGGGTAAATATTTCTTAGGGTATTTAATAAACTATAAATATGTACACAGGTATTACTTAGTACATAAGTTTATTTTGATATCAATCTAATATTATATGTATTAACGATATTAAAAAGTAATATCTAAAAAGGAAGCATTACATCTTCCTTTTTTTAAGCTTTAACTAATTCTTTAATATCTTTAGGTTTAATTTTACTTATAGGATCATATCTTACACAAGTTTTAAGTTTTCCTACACAATAATCAGCACTATAGCCAAAAGTTTCACAAATCTGCTTTAAATCAGCAGTACTTATAGCTTTTCTTCCAGTTTCATAATCACTAATTAAAAAACGATGCGTATTAATTCTTTTAGCAAACTTTTCTTGCGTATACTTATTACTTTTTCTAATTTCTTTTAATTTAGCTCCTAAAAAAACTTTATCTATTTTATCCAACTTAATCACATTTTTATTAACAATCTTAGTTAAACCCATCATATAATCAAAACTAACATCAGCTATATTACAAATTTTATTGAGTAATACCACAGGTATTTCATTATACCCATTTTCCCAATTAGATACATAACTTGCACTAATACCTAATAATTTAGCAAACTCTCTTTGTGTTAATTGCATATTTAGTCTTATATTAAAAGCTTTTTTTTCAATATCTGCCAGATTCCTAACTTCTTTTTCCATAGTATCCCTCTAATTATATTTATCATGGGTCCCCAATAAATTTAAGATAAATACACTATAAAGCACAAAAAAATGAAAAGCTATATTAGATAAATACTCTATTAATTTATATAATAATTTAGTATAATAAATATAAATGGAGGGACAAAAATGAATCCAGTAATGTTAGAAATTTTTGGTTTAGAAATAAAATGGTATTCTTTTTTAATACTAGTAGGTATAATTATAGGTATTATTCTTTTAGAAAAAGAGGCAAAAAAATTTAAAATACCAAAAGATGACATATTTAATATGTGTTTTTACGCTATAATAGTAGGTATTATTGGTGCTCGAATCTATTATGTTTTATTTAACATATCTTACTATCGATATAATATATTAGAAATATTTGCTATTTGGAATGGTGGGCTTGCTATTCATGGAGGAATTATAGCAGGTGTCATAACTATTTACTTATATGCTAAAAAGAAAGGTTATAATTTACTACGCTTACTAGATTTAGCTGCTCCCAGTTTAATTCTTGCTCAAGGATTAGGACGTTGGGGTAATTTCTTTAATAGTGAAGCCCATGGATTTGCTACAACATATACTAAACTACAAGAATTATTAGTTCCTGAATTTATTATTAAAGGAATGAATATTGGGGGAGTATATTATTTACCAACTTTCTACTTTGAATTTATCTGGTGTTTAATTGGTTTTATTATTCTTATTATAATTAGAAGATTAAAATATACTAAAATTGGCACAACAACCTGTCTTTATTTAATGTGGTACAGTTTTGGTCGTTTCTTTATTGAAGCTTGGCGTACTGATTCACTAATGTTAGGAGGATTTAAAGTAGCCCAGATTATTTCTGTAGTATTATTCATGAGTACTTTAATATATATTATATATCTACATAAAAAAGGAAAGTATGCTGATTTATACAATGATATAAACAAAGGTCGTATAAATTAATTATTAAAAAATAAAGAATAAAACTATAATATAAATAAAGGAGAATATATATGTATGATTTAATAATAATTGGAATGGGAGTATCAGGCATTAGTGGCGCTATATATGCTAAAAGAGCAGGTTTAAAAGTATTGTTGCTAGACCATAGTGCTCCAGGAGGAACTTTAAATATAATCCCTGAAATTGAGAACTATCCTGGTATAGATAATATAAGTGGACCTGATTTAGCTATGAATTTATTTAATACGGTTAATAAACTAGGAATAGAATACAAACTAGAAGAAGTAACAGATGTTATTTTAGATAATATTAAAACAGTTAAAACAAAAGATAATGCTTATCAAAGTAAATATATATTAATTGCCAGTGGTCGCAAACCCAAAATGCTAGGTTTAAAAGATGAAGATAAATATATTGGTAATGGTATTAGTACTTGTGCTTTATGTGATGGTGCTTTCTTTAAAGGTAAAGAAGTAGCTGTAATAGGAGGCGGTTCCAGTGCGGTTTCTGAGGCTTTATATTTATCTAAGATAGTTAAAAAAGTATATTTAATTCATCGTCGTGAAGAATTTAGAGCCGAGAATACTCTTATAGACAAGTTAAAGCAAATAAAGAATATTGAGTTGATTTTAAATAATGAAGTAACATCTTTAATAACTGATAATAATCAATTAATTGGCTTAAAATTAAAAGACCGTGATATAAATATAAGTGGTATGTTTCTTTATATTGGGTTTATTCCAAATACGGACTTTTTACATAATACAGCCTTAAAATTAGAAAATGGCTATATAATTGTAGATAGTAATGGCGAAACTAATATAGAAGGAGTATATGCTGCAGGTGATGTTACCAAAAAAGAAATATATCAAATCATAAATGCTGCTAGCGAAGGAGCTCTAGCTGCTATAAATATAAGTAAAAACTAGCCTTAATCTTGGCTAGTTTTATCATTTTCTTCATCATTATCATCTTTGTTATTATCGATATCATCATCACCTTCACTAGGTAAAATAACATCAGGTAAATCGTTTGAATTATCATCACTATTATCACTATTATCACTATTATCATTATCTCCATCTGAATTATTATCATCATTTGGATTATTAGAAGCATTATTAATATAAATAACAATTTCACTTACTGTGTTAGTAAGTATACCATTACTAACACTTTGATTAGAAATAAGTCCTGGAATAACATTAGGATTAAAATTAGGGTCACCTATATCAACAAATTCTTTTGTCAAAGTAATATCATGATTAATAGCCCATGTCTCAGCTTCTGTTATACTCTTACCAATAAAGTTCGGAACTGTTTCTAATTTATCACCAGTTACAATACCTTGACCTGTAACTTTTGTTGTATATACTTCATTAGCATCAAAACTAAAACTTTTAACAATTTCTTTCTTTTCCAATTCTAAATTTACTTTCATTGCTTTTACAATTTCATCTAAAGAACCTTGATAATGTCCTAAAGCTGATAAGAAAGCACCATTATTATTAAGCTTAACAGGTAAACTATAATATTCTAAATAAGTTTTTTGAATAGATATAAAATCTCCTTCTTGAAAAGATTTTGAAATCATGTTCTTCATAACATCATAAAATGATAACATTTGTTTTTGAGCCATATTAGTAGCTAAATTATTAGTTACAGCATTAAGCAATTCTTCTAATTTATTTATATTAGAAGGACTAGCTAATTTTCTTGCTATAGCTTCTACAATTTGTTGCTGATGTCTATTTCTTGCAATATCACTTTGTAAGTAAGCATGTCTACATCTGGCATAAGCTAAAGCTTGTTCTCCATTTAGATGTTGCATTCCTGTATCTATACAAATTAAATTATCTCCAAACTGTCTTAAGGAATTTTGTTCACAAACACGTCCATTATGAGCTTTGTAATAAACACTATAATCAGGAACTTCAACATCAACATCAATTCCCCCTAAAGCTTCAACTAAATCAACAACGCCTTTAAAATTAATTTTAACATAATAATCAATATCAATTCCAGTAAATTGCTGTACTGTATTAATTACGCAATTTGTTCCATACGCAGCGGAAGAATTAATTTTAGCATAGCGGTCATGATTACAAGCGATAGGAACATACATATCTCTTGGTATTGAAAACATAGTAGCATTTAAAGTCTTTGGATTAAAAGTAACTAACATCAAAGTATCACCATTAAATGAAGCATTAGCATCTAAACCATTAGCCTCTGAATCAACTCCCATAAGAAGTATAGAAAATGGTTCTGTAAGTTTTTTATTACTAACAATAGAAGTATCTTTATTTTTCATCTTTTTACTAAAAGAATAAGCTATTGTAGTATTTTTAAGACCTTCAAATTCTTCATCACTAAAGATAGTTAAATAATTAGTATTTAAAAATACCCCATCAACTTCTTTATTTAATAAAGCATAAATCATTTCATAATAACTAGCAAAACTAACAATTTTATTATCTGTAAGTTTTTCTTCTTTAATTAACTCTTTAGCAAGCTCATTTCCTTCAATATCATCAGAAGAATTAATCATACCAAGTTTACTATCTTTATTTATATTAGTACCATTTAATACTACTAAATTCGAAGTATAAGTTACATATTCACTCTCTGTTAAATTATCCATTCCTTCATTTAACATGCCAATATAATGATTAGCAAATGAAAATATAACTATAAATATTACTGTAATAGCAGTTGTAATCGCAATAGCAACATGCTTTTTTAAAATTAAATTAATTAAATTCCATATCAAATAAACAATTAGCCATACTCCAAATATTACAATTACAATAGACCTAATAATAGTTTCAATTCCTGTTAAGGAAAGTAAGTTTTTAACTAATAAAATATAGTTAAAAGTAAATATCGCAAAAGTTAATAAAAATATAATTAAAAATACTTTATTAGCTTTTTTTAATTTATTCAAAAGTACTTTCATTTAGCACCCCTTATCATTTTTCATAATCAATATTATATAATATATTAAGGCTAGTTTCAATTGTTTTTATTCTTTACATTATTTTTACTTCTAAAATACCAACATCAGTTGAGCATTTTTACTATCTATTATATAATTATTATGAATAAGTAGGAGGATACATGAAAAGAAGTAAGTTAAAAATATTTCTAATGATTATATTTGTCTTTTTTTGTCTAACTAATAACGTAGAAGCTACTTCTTATGTATCTTTAAAAGATGCTGTTTTCATAAGAGAAGGGGCAGGAACAAACTATAAAAGCTATACCTTAGGCCAAGTTGCAACATCTTACACCTTAAAAAATGAGAATATAATTCCTGATGAAGGTAAAAATGGCAGTTGTGATGCTGGATGGTATGAAATAGATTATTTAGGAAAATCAGGATATGTATGTAGTACATATGCTAATAAATATACTGTAGAGGAATCAGAAGACAATGGTATTGCAACAGAGGCTTGCGAAAAAGAAATGCAAGCTGCTGGTTTTCCATCAAGTTATTGGTCTGGTTTGTGCAGTCTAAAAAAAGCTCATCCTAATTGGACATTTAAAGCAATTCAAACTAATTTAGATTTTGTAACTTCTGTAAATAAGTTCACAAATTGTGGAGATGCTCTTATATCTAATCCAAAAGATGAATGGCGTGATTACACTTGTACTAATAGTGAAGGCAGTTTTAAACCAGTAAATCAAACAGCAGTTGCTTATTATTTAGATCCTCGTAATTTCTTTAATGATATATATATATTTCAATTTGAAGACAATAGATATAATGTGGGTTTAAAAGCCAATTATCCAAGCTTATCTAAATCTATAGTAAACAATACAGCATTTTATTCTTATCATTTAGGAGAAGGAACTGACCTTTCGACAATAATAGCTAATGGCGGTGAAACAACAGGAGTAAGTCCTGGACACATGGCAGCCAGAATGTATCAAGAATTAGGCACAGGAACATATCATAAAAATTTATATCAAGGAACTTTTTATGCTGAAATTCCTTATGCCCCAATTAACCCAGCTACTGGCAATCATATTTATGATTATCGTGGTTATTATAATTTTTATAATATAAATGTAACAAATTATTGTGTAGCAGGTGGCGGTGGTGGTGCTACTTATTGTGGTTTAAATTATGCAATTGCTCGTGGTTGGAATTCTGTTGATAAAGCTATTGCAGGCGGCGGTGAATTCTTAAAATCTAATTATATTGATTTAGGGCAATACACAACATATTTTGAAAGATTTAATGTTGTTCCAAATGACCCTAGTAAAATGTATGTTCACTATTATATGGCTAATTTACAAGCTCCAACTAGTGAGTCTTCAACAGTTTATAATTCCTATAAAAAAGCTAATTTATTAGATAGTCCATTCGTATTTAATATTCCTGTATATAAAAATATGAGCTCAAATATTAATAACAGTGATAATGGTGCAGTAGATGATAATAATTCTTCATCTGCTCCAAGTACTACTTCAATTACTACACTTTTAACAGGTGCAGGTTATAAACCATCAGGAGACTATTTATTAGGTATTAATCCTAATACTGAAATAAAAACCATTATTGATAATATTAAATCAGTAGGTGGTGAGGTAACAATAACCAATAAAAATAACGCTCCTATAACAACAGGTATTATAGGAACAGGTTATAAAATAACTGTCAAAAATGCAAGTGAAACAAAAACTTTTACTGCTGTAATTAAAGGTGATACCTCAGGAGATGGCATAATAAATGCCCAAGATTTATTACAAATTCAAAAAAACATCTTAGGTAACTACAATTTACAAAACGAATATAAATTAGCAGCAGACACCTCAGGAGATAGCATAATCAACGCTCAAGATTTATTACAAGTTCAAAAAAACATTTTAGGTAATTATACCATTGTACAATAAAAGGAGTTGAATCAAATGAAAAAAATAACAATGATTTTTTTAGCAATTATATGCTCAGTATTAATGCCATTAAACACTATGGCTGCAAGTGGTTCTATTAGTGTAACATCTTCCTCAACAGCAGTTGTTGGAAACAAGATTACTGTAACAGTAACATTGTCAAGTTCTACATCAATCGGTTCATGGCAAATGGATTTAAATTATGATAAAGCTTATTTACAGTTAACTGGCAGTACAGCAGAAGGTGGCGGTACTAGAATGGTAAATTCATCAGCAACTGGAACAAAGAAAAAGAGTTATACATTTACTTTTAAAGCTTTAAAAAGTGGCTCAACTAGAGTATCTGTAAGCAGTTATTTAGCTTATGCATACACAGACATTAGTGAAATGAGTTTAACCTCAGGAAGTAAAACAATTAAAATTATGACTCAACAAGAATTAGAAGCTAGTTATAGTAAAGATAATACATTAAAAGATTTATCTGTTGAAGGTTACCAATTAGATAAAGAATTTAATAAAGACACTTTAGAATATACTATAATAGTGCCAACAGGAACTACTTCTGTAAAAGTAACCGCCACTAAAAATGACTCTACTGCCTCAGTAAGTGGCGATGGTGAAGTAGATGTTACAGAAGGATTAAATACAATTCCTATTGTTGTAACAGCTCAAAATGGCGACCAAAAAACTTATAATTTAATAGTTAATGTTGAAGACCAAAACCCTATAAATGTTAAAGTAGATAATGATGATTATGTCGTAGTAAAAAATTCTTCTCAATTAACAGCACCACCAACATTTTCAGAAAATAAAACAACTATCAACAATATTGAAGTTCCATCATTTATTAATGATGCCACTGGAATAACTTTAGTAGGTTTAAAAGACAATACTGGAAATATTGAGTTATATATTTATGAGAATAATGTTTATACAAAATATAAAGAAATGAAATTAGATAACTTACTCTTAATACCTGTTGCTTTTGATAATGAATTAGATTTTACTAAAACAACTACTAAAATAAACGATGATGAAGTAGAGTGTTATACTTATAACAAAAACAGTGATTTTGTTATTATAAATGCTAGAAACTTAGAAGATGGCACTACTGCTCTATATTTATATGATACAGTAAATAATACTGCCATTCGCTATGATGAAACATTTATTAATGAAACTAATGAAACAATTAAAAACTATACTTATATAATAATTGCCTTTGCCAGTACTTCTTTCTTAATGTTAATAATTATTATTTGTCTATTACATAGTTCTAGTAAAAAACAAAAGAAAATTAATAAATTTATTGAACGTCAAGAAGCCAAAATAGAAGCTACAAGGAAATTAAATGATGTAGTAGCAGAAGTTCAAAAAATAACTTCCGCTAAAAATCAAAATGTTTCTCCAAAATCAAAGTCATCGTCTAAAAAGAATAAAAAAGGAGATGCTATTGAAATTAAGGAAATTCAAACATCAGACCCTAATAATGAAATTAAAAAAGTTTTAGATGATTCTGAAGAAGTATATGACTTATTTGGCGATGACAAAAAGAAAAAGAAGAAAAAATAGTTAATTTAAAAGTTAAAAGAAAACTTTAAGACAAAAGTGGACAAAAAGAAATGTACCACTTTTTATTTACAATAATATATTAAAGCTAAATTTTTATAAAATACTTTATGCTAAACATTATAAATGATATAATATTACAAAAAGAATATAACTGTAAATATATAGAAAGGAATAAATATGGAATTAAGTGAAATTAAAGGTGTAGGACCAAAAACACTAGGTTATTTAAAAGAATTAAACATCAATAATATAGAAGATTTATTAACATATTTTCCTTATCGTTATGACATATTTGAGCCAATTAATTTAACTACAGATTATAATGGAGAAAGAATAGCCATAAATGTCATAATTGAAACTACAGCTACTGTTGCATACATTCGCAAAAACTTTAATAAATTACAATTTAGGTGTAATCACGGAAATAAAACTATGTATGCAGTAATATTTAATCGCGCATTTTTAAAACCCCATATTATAATTGGTAAAACTATCACTTTAGTAGGAAAATATGATAACAAGAAAAACACTTTTATATGCGACGATATAAAACTAACACCACTAACTAAAAAAGAAATAATTCCTATTTATCATGCTAATAAAAATATTAAAAATAGCGAACTTAAAAAAATAATTGAAAGTGCTTTAATTGATACTGCTTCTGTTTATAACTATATTCCAGAAATGTTTATAGATAAGTATAACTTTATAAGTAAAAAACAAGCGTTACGCATGATTCATAATCCTCACAATTCAGAAGAATTAAAAAAAGCTAGTTTATTTTTTAAATATGAAGAATTATTTATTTTTATGTTCAAAATTAATTATATGAAAAAAGATAATGCTAACATTTTTAAAGAGGAAAAAATATTTAAGGATGAAGATATCAACAAATTTATTGATAAACTTCCTTTCAAGCTAACAGATAGCCAAAATGAAGCCTTAGATTTAATATTATCAGATTTAAAATCTAATAAAAAAATGAACAGATTAGTTCTTGGTGATGTAGGAAGTGGAAAAACTATTATCAGTTTTATTGCTATGTATGCTAGTACTTTATCTGGTTATCAAAGTGTTTTAATGGCTCCAACAGAAGTACTTGCACGTCAACACTTTATAAGTGCTATGAATTACTTTAAAGATACTAATTTATGTATAGAAATACTTGTAGGAAGTATGACTAAGAAAGAAAAGGAAAATGTTAAAGATCGTCTTTTAAATGGTGATATAGATATATTAATAGGAACGCACACTATAATTGAAGAAACAGTTGTTTTCTATCGCCTAGGACTTGTTATCGCTGATGAACAACATCGTTTTGGAGTTAAGCAAAGAGAAATATTAAAAAGTAAAGGTGATGTTGCAGACGCATTATATATGAGCGCAACTCCTATACCTAGAAGTTATGCTTTAACATTATATGGTGATTTAGATGTATCTTTTATCACACATAAACCAGGAGGTCGTAAAGAAATTGTCACAAAAATAAAAAGATATAAAGAATTAAAAGATGTTTTAAAGCACATTTTAGAAGAAATAAAAGAAGGACATCAAGTATATATTGTTGCAAGCTTAATAGATGATAATGAAGAATTAGATTTAAAAAGTGTAGATACATTAAAAGAAAAGTTTAATTTAGCTTTTCAAAACAAAATTCCTATTGAAATACTTCATGGTAAATTAAAACAAAAAGAAAAAGATTCTATTATGGAACGTTTTCAAAATAATGAAACCAAAATATTAATATCAACTACGGTAATAGAAGTTGGAGTAGATGTTAAAAATGCCACAATCATGGTTATATTTGATGCGGATAGGTTTGGTTTGGCTACTTTACACCAATTAAGAGGACGAGTAGGAAGAAATTCTTTAAATAGTTACTGTTATTTAATATGTGATAAAGAAACAGAACGCTTAAAAGTTCTAGAAGAAAGTAATGATGGCTTTTATATTTCCGAAAAAGATCTAGAAATTCGCGGTGAAGGGGACTTATTTGGAATACGCCAAAGCGGAGTTAAAACTTTTAAAATAGCTAATTTAAAAACAGATGCTAAAATAATGTTACAAGCTAAATCCGATAGTGAATCTTACATTAATAGTGGAGAGTATAAAAATAATATGTCTTTCTACAAAATTATAAAAGATTTAGATAGACTAAATTAAAATGTAAAATTAACTAAAGGTAATTGACAAAAAAGTAAAATCATAATATGATTAATATGACATGATGAACATCATGTCCGAATCACTTTTACGACTTAATGTGAAAGTGAATCAACCAAAACCCCCTGAAGGAGCCGAAAGGCTCCACTTTTTTTTATGAAAAAAGAAATTACAAAACACACCAATACTACATCTTGTAGGTTTTTTTATAATTTAATTAGGAGAGGGATATTTTAAATCAGTATGCTGACTTTATGAAAATATTAAAGCTGTTATCTGTCAAAACATCAAGAAATATAGAAATGAAAAAAGGGTAAAATTAACTTGCTAAAGTATTAGATGCATCAGTTAATTATCTAAAACGTATTTAGTCAGCTAATGATAGAAATAATATTTCACCTATGACTTTATACAAGATTTTTATAATACTAGGCGTTAGAATAGATAAATCTTTTGAAGAATGAGAGTAGAATCAGTTTAGATTTTGCTTTTTTTATGGTATAATAAACCCACAGACAAATAGTAATTTGTGAGGATGACAAAATGAATTTTAGTATGGAAAATGAGAAAAAAATTATAGATATAGAACCTAAAAAGCAAGATATAGATGAAATTTTAAATTGGTTAAAAGAAGAAAAAAAACACAGCAGAGATAGTTTCTATAACAATAAAGGTATTATAGAAAATGCTTTTGAAAAAGGAAATTCAATTGTATTTAAACAAGGAAATAAGAATGTTGGATTAGCTATTTGGCATAATACTAAAGAGTTTCAAATAGATATTGATATTTTTGTTATTCATCCAAATTATCGAGGACAAGGGTTTGGGCATTTTTACTATAATGAAGTTTTAATCTTTTTTAGGAATAAAGACTTTAAAGTTATAAAGTTATTTTGTTGCCCGTCAACATCTGAGTCATTTTGGAAAAAGATGGGATTTATTAAATTTCCAGAATGTGGGTATACTGAACATGAATTGACTTATTATATGGTTTTGGTAGATACTGCATCAATAGAGTATAAAAGTGCAAAAGATAAAGTGGAATTATGGGATGTTGATCCTTATGAATCAGAAAATAAAAAACCAAAATGGACATGGTATGTTGAAATGAAAGATGGTGTGTTATCTCATCCAATCATTCAACCATGTAATTGCAATTGGAATTTGCGTTGGAGTAGAAATGGGCATGTACTTAGAGAAGAAAAAGTTAAATATTTTACGAATAAAGATTATGAATTATATTGTTCTTCATTTTTATATATTAAGAGTTTGAAAGAATAGTACACTTTTTTAAAATTATGTATAAAAGTACTACAAATTACAATTTATCGAGCAGATTATTTTTGAAATTTCAGGTAGCTTTTAGGTAGCAAAATTTGAAACTTTTATATTTATGTTTTAATTTATTTTAATCAAAATTGGAAAAAAATAAACAAAATAGAAAGAAAAATAAAGGTTTTAAAATTAAATAAACCAAAATTTAATAGCCACTAAAGGAACCAAAAGGCTCCATTTTTTTACTTAAATAATATTTTGAAATTTACAAAATATTTTCATATGAAAAATATTAATTACTTAAAACTTATTGAGCTAGTTAAAATAGTATATTACATATGACTTTATATAAAATTTCAATAACAATAGGTGTTAAATATATAAAACTTTTAAGAATAGAGTAGAATCAGTTTAGATTTTACTTTTTTGATGGTATAATACTTAATATAAAGTTTTGCACAAATAGTAATTTATTGAGGAGAAAAAGAATATGAAAGTATTAGTTGATTTTGTAGTTTTAATAATAATATATTTTTGGAAATTTTATAAAAAATGGAAGGAAAAAGGCAGAGATATACTACTCGTAAATACTTTAATGTATATATACTTATCTTTTGTATTATTTTTTACCTTAATGCCTATAATAACATCCTTACCATTTATATTTAATCACCCATACGATTCAATGAATTTAGTTCCATTTATTGATGTTTTAAATGGTAGAGGTGATTTTATTAGACAAGTGGGATTAAATGTGATAATGACAATTCCTTTTGGCTTTTTAATGCCTTTAGTAAAAAAAGAAAATACTAGTCTATTAAAAGTTGTTTTTTATACTTTTTTATTAAGTCTAGGAATTGAGTTATTACAGCCTTTAATAAATGGGTTTAGATCATCAGATATAACGGATTTAATAACTAATGTCATAGGTGGAAGCATTGGATATATTATATATTTGATATTCAAACCGTTAACAACTAAAACATTAAATTATATAAGTCATAGATAATTACAAATTACAAGTATACTTTAAGATGTAAATAATTTAATATTTATATCTTATTTTTTTATGTTAAATTATTTACCAAGAGTTTAGGTGAGAACAGCAAATTACAGAGGTCTTAGAATCTACGAAATTGACAGTTCAACTTTTATTTCTATTATTAATTTAGTTTAAGATAGTGAGGTCAAAGAATCTATATAACAAGCTTGATGAAATAATGGTGGAAACAGAAGACTTAAATTCAGAAAGGAGTAAGTAATGAAGGCAGTATTAAGTATAGATGTTGCTAAAGGAAAAAGTATGGTGATGTTATCTACAGAGTATGGAGAAGTATTAATCGAACCAAAAGAAATTAAACATAATTTAAAAGATTTTGATGATTTGAAAAATCAGATTAATAGTTTTAAATTAGAGGATTTAACAATATTTATGGAATCAACAGGAATCTATCATTTGCCAGTAGAAAGATATTTTAAAGAGAATAATTTTAATACTTTGGTAATCAATAGTTTAACTACTAAAAATAATTATGATACTTTAAGGAAAACGAAAACAGATACAAAAGATTGTATGAGATTAGCCAAGTTGTTTTTTGTTAATGAAGTGGAATATCACGATTTATCAAAGAAAGATTTATATGCCAATTTAAAAGCATTGACAAGGCAATATTTTTATCTAACACAATTAAATGTTAGTTGTAAAAATAGATATAAAAGACTAATTAATATTTGTTTTCCAGAATTTGAAGAAATATTTAAAGGTAGTAGAATCTATGAAGAAACAGCATTAAACTTTATAAAAAACTTTCCTCATTCTTATATTGTTAAAGAAAAAAGAATTGATGCATTATATAACAACTTATATAAAACCAATTCAAGACATGACTATTACTATAAAAGATTAGCAAATAAAATTAAAGAGATTTCCCTTAATTCTTATCCAGGAGCAGATAAAGATCATTCAGATGTTAAAAACTTATCAGATATGGCAAGTATTTTACAAGAAAACATTAAGACAATAAATGAACTAAAAGACAAGATGATTGAAACAGCAAAACAATCTCCATATTTTGATATTATCAATTCATTTTATGGTATTGGAGAAGTACTAACAACTGAATTACTTGGAGAACTTGGGGATATAACAAGATTTGATAATCATAAACAATTAATTGCTTTTTGTGGTTTAGATCCAACCATTATACAATCTGGAAAAAGTATTAATGTTCATGGGACGATTTCTAAACGAGGAAACAAATATGCATGGTGGATATTATTTAATATTAGTCAAATGGTAGTTAAGTTAGGTCATCAATGTCCAAATCATCCAGTATATAATTATTATTTAATAAAAAAAGCAGAAGGCAAACATTACTATGAAAGCCTAACTGCGTGTTCAACAAAAATATTAAGAATGTTATATACTATGTGTAAAAATAATACAACATTCAAAATAAATTAACAAATTCATTTTATCACATATATCACTATAATACACGAAAATTTTAAAAAAATGCCTATTTTCGTGATTTTAGTCGTGGTATAATATTTTTATAAATTTAGTATTGACAAAACTTAGATAGTCAATTTCTATAAGAGATTATTTTTGAATTTTCGGGGAGCATTTAGGTAGCAAAATTTTAAACTTTTATATTTATTCTTTAATTTATTTTAATCAAAATTGGATAAAATTAAATGAACCAAAAATTAATAGCTTCCTGAAGAGTAGAACGATTAAAAGTTCTGCTCAAAAATTATATTTAAAAAATCGTATTTAACTCTTGAACTAATAAAATAAGCCAAAATATTTGGCATGAGCCTATTTATGCGTTATTATAACAATAATTTTTATTAGGGGAAAAACATGAATAATTATTTAAAGTATTATATAATACTAAAAAGGGGAGATAAATAGCATGAGCAATTTAATAAAAAGAATTCAAGATACATCATTAAATGAATACGAAAATGCTTGGTTAAATTATATTCAAACAAGTTATTATAGAAAAGACTATACAAATCCATCATTGTCATTATTTACATCAATGGTATACGGATTTGCTAATCATTTACCATATTCAATGGATATAGAACAACCAGAATATGTTCCTGGCGATTTTTTAAATATATTACCACAGGACGTTGAAGAGAATGATTGGTTCAAATATGCTGATAGAAGAACTTTTTTCAATGCAATGGTATCTTGGGGTGATACATTTAAGTCTGGTATGTTATTGCAAATGTGCAATATTTTAAAAAAATGTAATTAGGTCAATTTCCGACAGATTTTATATTACAAGATGAAGATTTTACTGAATGGGGAATAAATACCATGACAAAAAATAATGAATATAACAGATGCTTTTTTGAAACGCTAAAGTCATTACTTGGTTATTATTTAGACATTACTAGAGCGACTAATAATGAAGATCAGAGAAAAGCGTTAAAATAGATGCTGATAGAATTAGAAGATGAAGATAGAAAATATGAAGCTGTAAAAAAGTTATTAAATATTAGAGCAAGTTAAATTATAATTTTAGGTAAGATAATATTCGAGAAAGACCTTGTTTAAATAAAAAATTAGAAAAATAAACAAAGTCTAAAGTCAAAACTAATAAAAATGGGAACTAAAATAATAACTCTACGATTCGTTTGGTGCAATCTAAAAGGATATAGATTATAATTAATTTACGAAAGGAGAAAAAGAATATGAATCAAGAAAAAATTGGCAAATTTATTTTAAAACTTCGTAAAGAAAAAAATATGTCTCAACTAGATTTAGCGGATAAAATAGGAGTTACAGATCGAGCTATTTCCAAATGGGAGAATGGCAAAGGGCTTCCAGATATATCATTAATGCAACCTTTATGTAAGGAACTAAATATAACAATAAATGATTTATTAAGTGGTGAAAGAGTAGATAATAAAGATTATCAAGAAAAGTTTGAAGAAAATGTATTAAAAGCAATTAAATATTCTAATAAATTAGTAATTAAGTCTATACTTTTTTATTTAGGGACATTTTTTTCAGGAATTATTATTATTCCAATTTTAGGGATTATTGCTCCCACATTTATAATTTGTAGCATTATTGTTCCATTAATAGGTTTAATAAAAGTATTAAGCTATTTATTTAAATTTGAGTTAGCATTTGTTATATTTGAAATAGGAAGTGTGGAAATAAACCCTTTTATTAGTTTAGCTTTATCAATAATAATGGGGTTAACTATGTACTTTTTAGGAAAAGAAATGTGGAAACTGTTAATGAAATATCTTAAATATATAAAAAATGAACGTCTAGAATTAGAGATCTAAATTATTATAATAGAAACAAGGGAGATTATTTATACAGATGTATGAAAAAAGAAAAATTGAAATGTTAAAGCATGGTTTTGATTTAGATAAAATAATAAAAATATTTAGTAAGTATTATTAGAGAGGATGGAAAATAATGAATAAAACCGCATGGATATTTTCATATAAACTAAAAAAAGGTGTAAGTGAAGAACAATTCATGGAGTTAACGAAAAAGTTACATGACGAAATAATTTCTAAAGCAAAGGGATTTATTTCATGGGAACATTACTTACAAGGAGATATATGGACTGATTTTGTACTTTGGGAAACAGAGGAAGATGCAAATAATGCTACAACAATTGGAAAAGGTAAAGAAACAACAAATAATTTTTATGCTTGTATTCAAATGAATACTTGTAAAGCCTTAATTTCCAAACTAATAAAAAAGTATTAGCTTAATAAATTTTACAAGAGATTATTATTTTAAAAATATATCATTATAAAATAATTTTTTATAAGGCAAATCTAAGTAATAGAAGATTTGCTTTTTTCATGATATAATATTACAAATAAGTAATTAGTATTAAGTTTAAAAATATTAATAAGGAGATTTAATTATGGCAAGAGTATTAAAAAATAAAGAATTAATAAATACAAGGTTAGCTACTAATTATGGTGGTTGGATGTATTGTAATAACTGTAATGAAAATATAGGGTATTTATGCTATCAAACATATGATAGATTAGAATTAAAATACAAATGTCACTGTGGCAGTACTGGAAGTATATTAATAGATTTTATTGATAGTAAAAAAGGTATAGATTGTAAAGATGAATTAATTATTATCAAAAATAGATTATGTTGTCCTAAAGACAATGAACCTCTAATTACAATATTAGATAAAAAAGTAGATAATTATGAAATGAAAATTAGTTGTAAATCGTGTGAAAATATTTATAGTCAAGAAAAATAGATAAGAAAGAGAGAATTATAAAATGAATGATTACGATAGTTATTTAAAATTTGCTCAAGAAATAGCAATACAAGCTGGAAAAATAATGCTTAATTATTTTAATAAAAAAGATATATCTTCTTATAAAGGAGATAAAACAATTGTAACTTTAGCTGATACAGAAATAAATTCTTATTTAATAAAAAGGGTTAAAGAAACCTATCCTACACATTCAGTAGATGGCGAAGAAGAACAATTTGGCGAAAGCAAATATGTTTGGGTATGCGACCCTGTTGATGGAACTGCAATGTATGCTAGGCACATTCCAGTAGCAGTTTTTTCATTAGCATTAGTAATTGATGGCATCTCAACTATTGGTGTAATATATGACCCATTCACAAATAATTTATATTCTGCAATTAAAGGTGCAGGAGCTTACCAAAATGGTGAGAAAATAAGCGTAAACAACTATGATTTAGAAGACATGAGAAGTGTTTCACATTATGATATGTGGCCAGGAGCAGAATATAATATCTTTCCTCTAATTCAAGAACTAGGCAAGAAAACTTATTTTATTGGCTTAGGAAGTATAATTAGAGCATGCCTAAGCGTTGCCAGTGGAGAATTTATTTTAGCAATCTTTCCTGGTACAAAACACAAAAATTGTGACATTGCTGCCGTCAAAGTAATAGTAGAAGAAGCAGGAGGCAAAGTAACTGATATTTTTGGCAATGAACAAAGATATGATAAAAGTATCAATGGAGCAATAATAAGTAACGGCAAAGTTCACGATGAAGTTATAAATGCTATAAAAAAATATTTAATAAAGAAATAAATGCTAAACAATTAAAAGGTTATTATTATGTATAAAGAAATAATTAAAAATTTAGAACAGCAATTAACAGATAAAGAACTATTAGAAATTAAAATCCATACCATGCATCTTGGAGTTTTTACAGAACCATATTTAACTTATAAATGGAAAGAAAACAATTGAATCTAGATTTAGTAAAAACAAGATATCTCCTTATAATAAAATATCTAAAGATGATCTTGTTATTATAAAAAAATCTAGTGGAGATATACTAGCCTATTTTTTGATAAAAGACATATTATTTTTTGATTTAAGTAAAACTTCTATAGATGAAATAAAATTTAATTATAATGAACATTTATGTGTAGATGAAAAATTTTGGTTAGCCAAGAAAAACAGTAATTATGCTACATTAATTTTTATAGATAAAATTGTAAAACTAAACCCTTTTCATATTAACAAAAAAGGAATGCTAACTTGGATAAAATTAAATTAGAATTATTAAAAAAGTATTAACATTAATTTATAAAAGGAGAGAAAAGATGAAAAACAAAAAAATAACTCGAAAAATAACTCAAGGAATGTATGTTTTAACAACTAAAGGTGGAGGCTGTATGGTTGATGCTGTATCTCAAATAAGCGCAACTGATAATCCACTTATTGCAGTTGCTGTAATGAAAAATAATTATACACATGATTTAATGAAGAAGAATAATTCATTTGCTTTATCAGTATTAGGTTTAGACGTTAATGTTGATATTATTAAAACTTTTGGCTTAAATTCCATGCGTGATATAAATAAATTTGAAAATATCCCAACAAATGAAATTATGGATTTACCAATTATTGAAGATTCTTTAGGTTATATGATTTGTGAGAAAATAGATGCCATTTCTAATGAAACACATACTCTTTTTATAGGCCGTTTAATTGAAGCAGATGTTTACAAAGAAGAACCAGCAATGAGTTATAATTATTATCAAGAGCATAAAGATGAACTATTAAAAATAAAAACTGAAAATGGCAAAACTACTTGGGTTTGTACAATCTGTGGGTATATTTATTATGGCGATACTTTACCTGAAAATTATCAATGCCCTGTTTGTGGGGTAGGACCTGAAATGTTTGAAAAAAAATAAAACAAAAAAATTATAAAAAAGGAATTTTAATATAATAGAAAGTAGGAAAGCAAATGTTTCAAATTAAATTTCTAAAAGAAGAAAATAGAGCGGTAGTTTATAATAACGAAAATGAAATAGGAACTTGTTTATTTAAAGAGCAAGAAGATACCTGGAATATTATACATACAGTAGTAAAAAGCGAATATCAAGGCCAAGGAATTGCTAGAAATCTTGTAAATTGTGTTCAGGAAAATGCTTTGAAATATAAGAAAAAGCTTATTGCAACTTGTTCTTATGCCAAAAAAGTCTTAGAGTTAAAATAAATAAAAAAATAAAATGCAACTGAAAGTTGCTAGTTTTTAAATTAGAATTTAATATAATAAATATATGAAAAGGAGAATTCTAATGAAATTCGGAGATAATTTAAAAAAAATAAGAAAATTAAAAAAACTATCACAAGAGGAACTTGCTGAGAAATTAAATGTTTCACGCCAAAGTGTATCCAAATGGGAAACAGGCGATGCTTATCCAGAAATGAACAACTTATTAGAATTATGCAAAATATTTCATTGCAAGATTAATGATTTAGTTAATGATTACATTACCGATATGGAATCTTTAAATGAAGATGTTCGTCTTCAAGTAACAACTTTAAAAAAGGAACAGCAAAGCAAAATGAAAGGAATAAGCAAATTTATTTCTCTTGTTGCTAAAATAGTTAGAATTATTTGCCTTGTTTGTTTGCCAGTAATAATTATAAGTATGCTATTTTTCCCTTATTTAATTAATAAAATAGATATTAAAGATAATGAAATTTCTATTAAAGGTAATGACAATATTAGTCTAGTAGAAGAACAAGATAAAATAGTTTTAAAAATAAATGGTATTACTCTATTTGATGAATCTAAAGAATTAATAAATAATCATATTATAAATGTATTAAACAACAATTCTAAAACTCTAATAATTGGATATATAGAAGTAGCATTTTTAACCTTACTTATAACTGTATATTTAATATCTCTAATCCTAAAACATTTAAATAATCTATTTAAAAACCTATATTTAGGTGAAACTCCATTTACTTTAGAAAATGTTAATCACATAAAAAAGATGGCTTGGCTTATGATTGTCGCAATAATATTACCAACTATAGGAGGAATGATTTTTAATAATCTTCTAACTGCCGAAACAAATATAGATTTTGAATTATTTGATATTGTAGAAATATTATTTTTATTTAGTTTATCTTATGTTTTCGAATATGGTCGTTTAATTGAAATAGAAAATAAAGTAAAATAATTATGTATAAATATATTAGTAAACCTAATTTTTAAACAGGTTTACTTTTTTTATGCTATAATATATTAGAGGTATAAATTATGGATGAAAAAACTAAAAGTAATATTGAAAACTTATGGAATTATCTTTGCTTAAAAAATGAACCTATAAAATCAGAATGTATCATGGGTCTAGGAAGTATTCTTGACACTGTTCCTAAACAATGTGCCGAACTATACCATAAAGGATATGGAGAATATATTATTTTTACAGGCAATTGTGGTAAAGGTACAGAAGGAATTATTAATAAAACAGAAGCTGAGATATTTAAAAGAATTGCTATGGAAGCAGGTGTTCCAGAAGAAAAGATTTTAATAGAGACAGAAGCTACTAATACCTATGAAAATTTTAATTACAGTCTTAAAGTATTAGCAGGAATAGGATTGTCTCCTAAAAGCTTCTTAATTGTTGGTAAACCATACCAAGAAAGAAGAGCATTAAATATTGCTGAAATAAGTTTGGCAAATAATACTTTTTCTATTGCACCAAATAATATCAGTTTTTCAGAATTTTTAGAATATGTAACAAAAAATAGTTTAATGAGTCTAGAAGACGTCATTAATGAACTTGTGTCAGAAATCAATATATGTTTATTAGCACCTAAATATGGAATTCAAAAGAAAAGTGATATTCCTACAGAAGTATTAAAAAGCTATAGAGAATTATGTAATGCTGGCTATACAAAATATTTAATAACAGATGATAAAATAAATAAGATATTAGCTAAATGGCAAGAAGAAGCTAATATAAATAAAAAGTAAAAATATAATAATTGGAGAATTAAAATGGAAAATAAAATATGTCAAAGTTGTAGTATACCTATAACCTCAAATGAACAATTAGGCACTAATAAAGATGGAAGCATTAATATGGATTATTGCAAATATTGCTATGAATCAGGAGAGTTTGTTAACAAAGTTACAATGGAAGAATATATAGATATTTGTTCAAAGTATAGTTCCCAAACTGGAGTGACTTATGAAGAAATGAAAGAGCATTGTAGTACAATTTTTCCAACTTTAAAAAGATGGAAATGTACTTGTACTGATGAATGTGCTAGTGGCTATAATATTAATTGTACATGTGAAAATCCTGAGTGTCATTGTACTCAAAAATAATTTAATTAAAAATAGGAAATAATAATTTATTCTTCTAATAAGAGTTGAATATTATAGCAGTTTCCTTTTTTTAGTGTTATAATAAAAATATATAAATTTAGATATTAATTAATAAGGAGTAGTTAGATGGAATATATTATAACATTTATTGAGGGTTTAGCCTCTTTTATATCACCTTGCATATTACCAGTCATTCCTATATACATATCTTATTTTGGAATAGAAAGTAAAAATGTTAAGAAATCAATTATTAATGCTATAGGTTTTACCTCAGGGTTTAGTCTAATCTTTATATTATTGGGAATATTTGCTAGTTCTTTAGGCAAATTAGTTCATGAATATTCAAGCTATATTAATATTATTTTAGGCTTATTTTTAATTATAATTGGTCTAAACTATATGGGTTTAATTATCATCAAGTTTTTAAATAAGTCTGGTGGTATTAAACAAGATAAAAAAGAATTAAATTTATTTAGTTCAATATTTTTTGGTATTATATTTTCTTTATCATGGACACCTTGTGTAGGAGCATTTTTATCATCAGCCCTCATATTAGCTAGTACAACAGGCATTATCATAAAAGGAGCTTTATTACTATTTTTATATTCTTTAGGTTTAGCTATTCCTTTTATTATGACAACTATATTTATTGAAAAAATAAAAAAGACCTTTGATTTTATAAAAAAACACTATAATATCATAAACAAAATCGCAGGCAGTATTTTAATACTTAGTGGTTTATGGAATATATACAATGGTATTTTAGGAATAATTAGATAGGAGAATAGAATTATGGACAAGAAAAAAATTAAAATAATAGTAGAATTCACTATTTTCATCTTAGCTTTATGTGCTATAACATTTTTTTACTATTTTAAAGACAGCGCTGAAACCACAGATTCTGAATTACAAGAAGTAGGAATTATAAAAGTAACCGATACTAATTTTCAAGAGGAAGTATTAGAGTCAGATAAACCTGTAGTTTTAGAGTTTTCATCAAATATGTGCCCTCCATGTTTAACTATGATTCCAACCTTAATAAGTCTTGCTAAAAACAACAATGATATTAAAGTTGCCATATTAAATACTAATGAAACAGAAGCTAAAGAAACTGCTAGCAAATATAATATAGAAGCTACTCCTACGATTTTTATATTGAAAAATGGTGAAATAATCAAAACTTTTGTGGGAGCAACTAGTGAAGAAGAAATTTTAAAAGAAATTAAATAGGAGGCATTAAATGAAAATAAGACATGTTATAATGGTAATTATTCTAATAATTGCCATATCAGCCGTTATAGATACTAAAGGAGTTTCTTATTTAACTTGTAACACCATTGGAACTATGTATGAATACCCATCTAAATCTACACTTGAAATTAGTCTTCAAAAAGATAAAATAAAAGATATAGATATAACTGTAGATATTAATTTAACAGGGGTATCATTAGTAGATAAAGAAAATTTAATTCAAATGATTGAAATGCAAGGAAAGTCTAAGGTTACTAGTACAGAAGAAGGAATAAGATTAAACTCAGGTATGGATGGTAGTTATTTTGCAAGCTTAGGTGTCACTAAAGACACTAAATATGGTGAATTAAAACAAGTTTTAGAACTTCAAGGATTTACTTGCAAATAAATTTTTCTAAAAATATACTAGCCTAACAAGCCATTGCTTAAAATTAACAATATTTATAAAATGGTTTTAAAGGAGAGATTTATATGCAAGACAAAAAGAGCTTTGGCAAATATATTGTGGAAAAAAGAAAAGAAGCAAAATTAACACAAGAGGAATTAGCAAATATGCTATATGTTATTCCAACAACAATATCTAAATGGGAAAGAGGAATTAGTTATCCAGATATAACTGTTATTTCTAAATTATGTAGTATTTTAAAAATTAGTGAACATGAGTTTTTTATGGCCTGTGATGATGAAGCTTTAAATGAAGAAAAAAGAGAAATAAAGAAATATCGCACTATAAAAAAATGGTTAATAAATTCTTTAAATATTAGTTATTTAATAGGGATAATAGTATGTTTTATATGTAATTTAATAATTAATAAAACTATTTCCTGGTTTTTAATTGTTTTAGTAAGTATAGCTATTTCTTTTACAATTACGACTTTACCATTTTTATTCAAAAAGAGCAAATGCAAATTAATTAAAGTATCTTTAGTTTTCACTATGCTAACTAATTTATTATTATTAACTATTAATTATGTTAATAAAGGTGATTGGTTAATAGACAGTTTAATTATTGCCAGTTTTTGTTTTAGTATATTATGGGTTGATATCTTAATAATATCTTTTGTAAAAATTAATAAATATTATAAAATATCTATAAGTTTAATTCTTCTTGGTTTAAGTACTATAATTAGTAATCCCTTTTGTAACAATATTTTAAATATTCCAAATGAAGGAAGTAACTTACCTAATGTTATAAGTGGCATTATTTTAATTATTATCGCTTTTATATTCTTTATAAAAGGACATCAAAAAAATGATTAATATATTAATTCATGGATTAGGTCAAAATAATCAATCATGGAATGATGTACAAAAACATTTGAACAATGATGGTATTCTAGTAGAAATACCTAATCTTTATTGTTTAAATAATAAAAGTGTAACTTATTCTAATTTATACAATAATTTTGAGAATATTTTAAATAATTATCAAGATAAGTTAAATTTATGCGGACTCTCATTGGGTGGTATAATAGCTTTAGAATATGCTAAAAGGCATCCTGAAAAAGTAAACTCTTTAGTTTTAATTGGTACACCTTATAAAATATCTAAAGTGTTATTTACTATTCAGAATATTATTTTTAAATTTATGCCTGAATCTACATTTAAAAACATTGGTATTAGCAAACAAGACTTTTGTAGACTATTTAATTCTCTGCAAAATATTAATTTAGTAAAAAATTTAGAAAATATAAATTGTCCCACTTTATTGATGTGTGGAACTAAAGATAAAGCTAATATTAAGAGTTTAAAACAACTAAAAAAAAAATTAAAAATATCCAAGTGAACTTAATTAACGCTTCAGGCCATGAAGTAAATATTGATAATCCCAACGAACTATATTTAAAAGTATCTGAATTTTGGAAGCAATTACAACGAAACTAAAATGAATTTATAGCGCCTTTGTTTTTTTTCTGTTATAATATAACAAAAGAGGCGAAAAATGACAAAAGAAGAACTATTAAATAATATTGATAAAATTCACACCACTGATATGGGAATTATAAGAATCCAAAAAAATTTAAGATTAAATAACATTGATGTTGTAGAATATTTGAAAGAAAAAATAATGGATAACAGTTGTTACATTTATAAAAAAGGTAAGAACTGGTATTGTGAAATTGAAAACATTATCATTACAATTAACTCTTATAGTTACACAATAATTACTGCCCATATTAAATAACTATTTTAGTCAAAATTCTAATTTTTCTATCTCATATATATAATTAAATATAAGAAAAAAGGAGTAAAGTTTATATGAAAAAAATAAAGTTAATAATTTTTAGTTTACTAACAATAGTACTTTGGACTAATACAGTTAATGCTGCATCCTTTAATATGAGCTCTAAAACTAGTTCTGTAGCTCCAAATGGTTCTTTTACTATAAGCGTTGGTGGCGATTGTATTGGTAGAGTAAATTTATCAGTATCTAATGGAACTTTATCTCAATCTAGTGTTTGGGTAGAGCAAAACTATGTTAGCATTAAAGTAACAGCAGGTGGAAGTGGTAAAGTAACAATAACAGCTACTCCAGCTACAGGATTTTCTGATTCTGATGCTAATATTTATAATCCAGGATCTCGCAGTGTTTCAGTAAATATTACATCACCATCAAAACCAAATACATCAGGAAGTGCCGATAAGAAATCTAGTGATAATAATTTATCTTCTTTAAGTATTAACATAGGCGAGCTATCTCCTAAATTTGATAAAAATAAAACTGAGTATACATTAAATTTACCAGCTAGTACAGAAAAAATAATAATAGAAGGCAAAGCATCAGATTCTAAAGCGAAAATCACAGGCCTAGGTGAAACAAAATTATCAGTTGGAAATAATACTATCGATATAATTGTTACAGCTGAAAATGGTTCCAAAAAAACTTATACTATTAAAGCCTATGTTGATGAAACACCACTTGTATACTTAAATTATAAAGATGATAAAATAGGAATTATAAGAAATGTTAGTAGTATTCCAACTTTAGAAGGTTTTACAAATAATGAACTTAATATAGATAATAATTTAATTACTATTTTTACCAAAGAAGATATAAGTTTAATATATGGTATTAATGAAAAAGGAGAAAAGAGCTTTTATTTATTTAACAAAGATAATCATAAAATTGAAGATAAAATAAACCAAATAAAAATAAATAACAAAGATTATTTAATAAGTGAAAGAGATAATAATAAGAACGATACAATAAATATTAACGAAACAGAAATTACTTGTTCTAAACTTAATAGTGATAATTACTGTCTTTTAAATGTTTTAAAAGAGGATGGAACAATCAAAAAATATTTATATGAAAAAACTGAAAATACAATTCAACTATATAATGAATTTAAAGCATGTCCAGAGGCAAAAAGTGAAAATCAAAATATAATTATATATGTTTTAAGTAGTATAATAGTTTTAACTACGGGTATTATAGTATTTTTAATTTATAAAATAAAGAAGGGTGTTTCTAATGAAAAGACTATCTAAAATATTAGTAGCCATTTTTTTGTTATTATCTATAAGTTCATCTAATGTAACACTTAGTAAAATAAGTACAATTGAAAATACTTCTACTACTAAAATTTTAGCTTCTAGTACTACAAAAGCAGCAGTACGAAATATTAAAAACATTGTTGTATTTATAGAATTTAGTGATAGTGATAAAAATGTAATTCATCATTTAGATGATGAAGAAAGCGTCAAAAATGCTAATATAATATATAACAGTGATACTTTATTCGATATGGATAGTGTAAAAGGAATTATTCAAGTACCATCATTTAAAAAATATTTTGAAAGAGAAAGTTATGGAAAAATGTCAATTACAACAGAGATTTTTCCAAAAGTTAATGGTAAAGTAGTATCATATCAAGATGCTCATCCTATAGGATATTATTTAGCATATAATACTAAAAATCCTATAGGCTATAAAGACAAAGCTGAAGGTGCTCTTAGAGAAAAAGAACTAATTAATAATGCAGTTGCTTACATAAAAGATCAAGTATCAGCATATGGAGTAACTGCTGCTAATTTAGATACTGATGGAGATAATAAAATAGATGCAATATCTTTTATAGTTGAGGGTCAAAAAAATTTACCAACAACTATAAATTGGGGCGACATATTATGGGCTCATGAATCATCAAACACAGGTATAACTGAAACCATTTTAGGAAAAGGTGTTAATGCTTATACTTTATTGTATGCTGATGACTACACAGAAGTAGCAGGTTTATATTCTCTTCATAAAGGAAATTATGGAACAATTATTCATGAATTCGGCCATGTTTTAGGTTATCGTGATTTATACCGTTATGGAAACTCTAATTCTAAACCTGTAGGTTTTTATGACGTAATGGGTAGTGTTATTGGCTCTAATCCTCAAGGATTTTTAACATATTTTACAAGTGAATTCAGTTCAGCTATGAAATGGCATAATTCTATCCCTGTAGTAAATAAATCAACTGAAAATATTACTATATCTAAGCCTAATTTTATTGACCCAAATGAAAAAAGAGCTATTAAAATTGAAATACCAGGAATAACTAAAGAATACTTTATAGTAGAATACTATGAAAAACTAAATACATATGATAGCTATTGTGCTGATTCTAGTGGTATTATAATTTATAGAGTTAATGAACAAAATAAATATAATGGTAATGGGGATGGAAGCAATAATGGTAGAAATGATCATATATATGTTTTTCGTCCAGGAGAAACAGGGTTAGGACAAGGATTAGGAGACTTATCTGCTGCTCCTTTAAACATGAAAAGAAAAACCTTTGGTAAAGATATTGATTTAAATAATTCTACATTTGACAATCAAACTATATTTTTCTCAGATGGTTCTAATTCTGGTATTACAATTAATGTTACTAGTGAAACCACAAACAGCGTAACTTTTAATGTTAAGTTTACGGAGTTTGATGGTAATGGAACTAAAGAAAGTCCTTATTTAATAAAGGATGCTAATACATTCCTTTACTTAATGAGTATAGATACTACTAACAAATATTATAAACTAGCTACTAATATAGATTTTAGCAATATAAGTACCTATCCTTCTCTCAATTTTGAAGGTAATTTAGATGGTAACAACAAGACTTTATCTAATATAAAAAGCAATGGAACGGGTATATTTAATTTTATAGGAACTTTTAATAGTCATACTAAAATAGAAAACTTAAATATTGAAAATATTACAGTAATTGGTAATAAAAAAGACTATTTAGGAGGCTTAGCTAATGTTGCTGAAAATATAACTTTAACTAATATTAGATTAAAAAGTGGTACAGTTACTAATGAAGGAACATCTTTAAATAGCTTAAGTTCAACAGGAGGCTTTATAGGTAATGTTAATAATACCACAGTTATTGACAATTGTTCTTCTTCCTTAAATGTAAAAGCATCTAAAAATGTTGGAGGTTTTATAGGAATTAATCAAAATGCTAGCATTAAAAATAGTTTTGCTGAAGGTAAAGTAGAAGGTCAAACTAATGTTGGAGGCTTTATAGGTATTCAACTTATAAACAATACTTACCAAGTACCAGTAAATGTTTATTTTAATAATCATGATAATAGCAATCTTTTAGGAGCAGGCGGATATGCTAAAGATTTTCATGATTTAGCTTTACTTAATCAAGCTTCATTATCAAAAGGCATTATCAGTATAACAAATACGAAAAATATTAGCATGGACTTAAATTTTAAAGTAAAAGCTCCAATAATTAGTAATCCTAACACTAGTTTAAATTATCTTTTATCAGTATCAAATCTTAATATTATCAAAACTGAGAATTCAGAAATAGTTGCTATAAATCCTGGTACAGCTAAAGTCTATATTGATATTATAATAGGAACTGGCAAAATGCGTTTGGAAACAAATGTTACAGTTAATAGGGGTACAGATTTAATTACTGAAAGTGAAGTTTTACAAAAATTAGGTTTAAAGAAAACAAATGGTTATGTTATAGGGTTTGCTTTAGGGACAGACGTAAAAAAGATTAAAGAACAAATTGCGAGCAATAATATAATATTAAAAAGTTTTAAAAATTCTTCCAATATAGAAATTAATTCTGGATTAATAGCAACAGGAATGAAGTTTACTTTATATTTTAATAATACTGAATATAATTATACAGTTGTTATAAAAGGTGATGTTAATGGTGATGGGGAAATATATGCCACTGATTATGTTAAAGTAAAAAATCACATAATGGGCAAAACTAATCTATCTGGAGCATATCTCCTAGCAGCAGACATAAACAATGATGGCAATATATATGCCACCGATTATGTTCAAATCAAAAACCATATAATGGGAAAAACAACTATTTTGCAAAAATAATTAAGATATGATATAATAAAAAAAGAAACAGGTGAAAATATGTTAATAAATAATCAATTAAACTTTAGAAATATTTTAGAATATGTTTTTTAATTGATTATTATTTATATTTTACTACAAGCACTTTCTAAAATGACATGAACCCCGTTTCTTGGACATAGAAACGAGGTTTTTATATGAGTAA